>NZ_CP088017.1:1830177-2440236 GCF_021049285.1 Ruania halotolerans | reverse complement strand
AGTGAGCTCGATGTGGTCGCCAGCCTCCGGAAGTCGCTCCAGTTCGTCGGCGAGCAAGCCGCCGATCGTGTCGTAGGCCTCGTCCTCAGGAAGTTCGGCGTCGATCAGCTCACTGACCTCGTCCACCCGCAGGAGGCCGGGGATCGTCCAGGTGCCATCCTCGGCGATCACGGGTTCCGGCTCGTTCTCGTCGTGCTCATCCTTGACCTCACCGATGATCTCCTCCACGAGATCCTCCAGCGTGACCAGCCCGGCCGGGGAGCCGAACTCGTCGATCAAGATCGCCATCTGGAGGCCACCGTCACGCAGATCGTCCATCAGCGTGTCCAGCTCGAGTGAATCGGGCACCAAAGTCGCCTCGGTGACCACCTGCGAGACCGGAGTCGTGGCCCGACGCTCGAACGGAACCGAGAGCGCGCCACGCACGTGCACTAGGCCGATCACCACCGCATCGGTGTGCCCATTGTCCTGGGTCATCTCGATCACCGGGAAACGGGAGTGGCCGGACGATTTGGCCGCGTCCAGCAACTCCGTGAGGGTGTCCTCGGGCCGGAGGCTGATCACCTGGGAGAGCGGTGTCATCGCATCGCGGGCACGCCGATCACCGAACGCAAGCGAGCGTTCCACCAGCTCCGCAGTGTCCTCAGCGAGCGTGCCCTCCCGGGCGGAGTGCCGCACGAGAGCAGTGAGTTCCTCGGCAGAGCGGGCCGAGGCCAGTTCCTCCTGGGGCTCGATACCCATCAGCCGCAGTATCCGGTTGGCCGAACCGTTGAAGAACCGGATCGGCCAGGTGTTGATCCAGGTGAACCCACGCTGGAAGCCGACCACAGCTTTGGCGGTGCGCATCGGTTGCGCGATTGCGAGGTTCTTCGGGATCAACTCGCCGACGATCATGGTGACCACGGTCGCCAGCACCATCGCGACGGTCAGCGAGACCGACCCGACTGCTGCGTCACTGAGCCCGGCATCGGCCAATGGCCCCCGGATCAGTCGCGCGATGGAGGGTTCGGCGAGGTATCCGATGGCGAGGTTGGTCACCGTGATGCCCAGCTGGGCGCCGGAGAGTTGGGTGGACAGGGTGCGCAAGGCAGCCAGAACTCGGATTGCGCGACGGTCACCCGTCGCTGCGTCGGCCTCCACCTGGGCACGGTTGACGGTGACGAAGGCGAACTCGGCGGCGACGAAGCCACCGCATGCGGCCACCAATGCCATGGCGAGAACGAGGAACAGAATCTCGGTCATCGACGAGCCTGCTCAGGGTCGTCGAGCGATGAGAGTGCGGGATGCCCGGGCGTAACGCCGTCGGGCCAGGGTCTATGACCCTCCAGTGAGTCGGACTCCTCGGCGGATTCCGCCGTCATCGGTGAGCCGGTACTGTCATAGTCGCCGCTGGCGGCCATGGTCTCCATCCTGTCTGTTTCCCCACGCGATGCGGGGATGCCGGCGATTCTAGCGGCTTTGGGCCTGGGTGTGGATTTCTTGATCGACGCCACTGGAGCCTGGTGCGATACGGGCGGTGTGGGCGATCTGGGCGGCCAGGTGCCCGGCACCGTAGCCATTGTCGATGTTGACCACTGCCACTCCGGGAGCGCAGGCGTTCAGCATCGACAGCAGCGGGGCGATCCCGCCGAATGCAGCACCGTAGCCCACCGAGGTGGGTAACGCGACCACCGGTACCTCCACCAGCCCGGCGACGACGCTGGGCAGCGCACCGTCCATCCCGGCGGCCACCACGATCACGTCGGCGGCACGTAGCGCGTCAAGCTGGCCGACGATGCGGTGCAATCCGGCGACGCCGACATCGGAGACCAGGGCCACGTGCCGCCCCAGATACGTGGCCGTGAGTTGTGCCTCGCGGGCCACCGGCAGGTCCGAGGTGCCGGCCGTGAGCACCAGGACGGTGCCGCCATCGGGCGATGGCGGAGTCGGCGGCCAGGCAAGGAGGTGGGCGTCGGCATGGTCGGCCGCGTCCGGCAGCGCCGCGAGCACGGCCTCGGCGTGCTCGCGGGTGGCACGAGTGAACAGCACAGGCCCCGCAGGTCCCCCGGACCGGGCAAGCGCTCCGAGCTGTTCAGCGATGGCCTGCACCTGCGCACCGGACTTGCCGGCACAGAAGACCGCCTCCGGATAGCCCCTCCGTGCCAGGCGGTCGGTGTCGAGCCGGGCGAACTCGGCGGGCGGTTCCCAGGACGAGGGAACTGCGCTCTCAGTCATGGCGAGCGCCGATCAGCGTCAAGGAGAATGCTCCGGACTGGATCCCTCGCAAGTCCACGGCTGCGAACTGAAAGCCTGCTGCCGTGGCCAGCGCGTGCAGTTCGCGCCGGAGCTCAGGCTGAACGGATCGTGCCAGCTCGGTCTCCAGGAGCTCGATCCGGGCGACGTTGTCATGGTGGCGTACGCGGGAGTCGGTGAAGCCCAACTGCCGCAGCCCAGCCTCCACCTGTTCGACCTGCCGCAGCTTCTGCGGTGTCACGCTCTGGTGGTGCGGAATCCGGGAGGCCAGGCACGGTGCAGCGGGCTTATCCGCGCACGGAAGGTCGAATGCGCGCGCGATCGCACGCACCTGCGCTTTGGTGGCCCCCGCCTGCGCGAGCGGGCGGAGCACCTCGTGGTTCGTGGCTGCTTGTGAGCCCGGCCGGTCCGGGCGGGCGGCGTCGTCGGCGTTCTCCCCGTACGCCACCGAACGCAAGCCGTGGGCGGCCACCACTTCCTCGGAGATGCGGGTGAACAGTTCGTCCTTGCAGTGGAAGCACCGGTCCAACGCATTGCGCTGGTAGGCAGGGTTCTCTCCCTCGCGGGTGTGCACCTCCACCACGCGCGCGCCGATCACCGCGGCCACATCATGGGCGGCGATCCGTTCGTCGGTGGCCAGACTCGGGGACACGCCGAGCACGGCGACCACCTGGTCGGAGCCGAGTTCGAGCACGGCCAGAGCGAGCAGTGCCGCCGAGTCCACACCGCCGGAGTAGGCGACCCCGAGCGGACTGGACCCGCGCAGCACCTCGCGCACCCGGTCGGCCACGGCCAAGGCTTCCGGGTCCAGGCGACCCCCCGCGACGGCGGCAGCGTACGCCTGGGCCGCGCCGGCCGCCGTCGGGGTGGTTCCTGACTCATTCATCCGTGCAGCGGATCTCAGTCGAGCCGGGTCTCGGACCGGTCGGCGGACCACTCGGTGTGGAACGTTCCGTCGGCATCGACCCGCTGGTAGGTGTGCGCACCGAAGAAGTCCCGTTGCCCCTGGATCAGGGCGGCCGGAAGGCGCTCGGCGCGGACCGCGTCGTAGTAGGAGACGGCGGCGGCGAACCCGGGCACAGGCACGCCGGCCCCGAAAGCGACGCCGAGCACCCGGCGGGTGCCCTCGGATGCATCGGCCAGGCCTGCGGCGATGCTCGGGGCGGCGAGTAGCGTGGGCAACTGCCCGGCGGCGTACTCCGAGCGGATCCGCTCGAGCAGGCGGGCGCGGATGATGCACCCGGCACGCCACAGGGACGCCACCGCTGCGACATCAATGTCCCAGCCGTACTGTTCGCTGGCAGTACGGATCAGGTGCAGACCCTGGGCGTAGGCCACCACCTTCGCTGTCCACAGGGCCTGGCGCACGTCCTCGACCAGGGCGGCCTTGTCCTGCGGGGTGAACGAGTGCGCCGGCCCGCTCAGGTGCTCACGCCCAGCGGTGCGCAGATCCAGGTGCCCGGAGACCGATCGGGCGAACACTGATTCGGCAATGGTGTTCACCGGCACGCCCAGCTCGAGGGCGATCTGTACGGTCCACCGACCCGTGCCCTTCTGCCCGGCGGAGTCGGCGATCACGTCCACGAGCGCCTTGCCGGTGGCGGCGTCTGTCTGATCGAGCACCTCGGAGGTGATCTCGATCAGATAGGAGTCCAGGTCCCCGGTGTTCCACTCGCGGAAGACGTCGGAGATCTCGGGCACGCTCAGGCCGCCGGCACGAAGGACGTCGTACGCCTCGGCGATGAACTCCATATCGGCGTACTCGATGCCGTTGTGCACCATCTTCACGAAATGACCGGCGCCGTCGGGGCCGATGTAGGTGCAGCAGGGGGTGCCGTCGTAGGAGGCGGCGATGGTCTCCAGCAGCGGCCCGATGGCCTCGTAGCCCTCCTTGGACCCGCCGGGCATGATGGACGGCCCGTTCAACGCGCCTTCCTCACCGCCGGAGATACCCACGCCGAAGAAGTGCAGTCCCTTCTCGCGCAGCGCTTCTTCACGCGTGCGGGTGTCCTCATAGTGGGCGTTGCCGCCGTCCACCACGATGTCACCGGGCTCAAGGTGCGGGAGCAGTGACTCGATGGTGGCGTCGGTGCCGGCACCGGCCTGCACCATGATCACGATCCGGCGCGGCCGTTCCAGGCTGGCCACGAACTCCTCGATGGTGGCGGAGGGAACGAACGCCCCTTCGCCACCGTGTGCGGCCATCAGGTCGTCGGTGCGAGCGGTGGTGCGGTTGTACAGCGCCACCGTGTAGCCGTTGTTCGCGAAGTTGCGGGCGAGGTTGCGCCCCATCACGGCGAGGCCGACCACTCCGACGTGAGCGTTGGCAGAGGAGGTCATCTATGGTCCTTCCGAGGGATTACGGGTCCGGCCGGTCGCGGGACCAGCATGTCTGAGATCGTGCCAGGAATGGTCGAGGGCGTGCGCCGGTGTCTCACCGGCTCGCCTCCGCCGCAGGTCGACGGGGGGCCACGCGCCCGCGCAGCGCCGCCGAGGCGTCGTACACCTGGTGGATGGCCGCGATCGTGGCCAGACCGTCCCGCGGGCCGATCCAGAACGGGTCAGGTTCATCCATCCGGGTGTAGAAGTCCTCGATCAGGAGCCGGTGCGAGTCGCCCCAGTACGCACGGCCCACGCGGCCCGGTGGTTGCGCGGAGACGGTCTCGACGCGGCCATCGTTCCAGGTGACCACGAGGTCCCCGGCCACGGTGGCGGTGGCATGCTCGGCGTGCACCTGAATGCTGACGGGGGCGTTGGTGGGGTAGGCGTTGGTGGCGTACAGCGTGGAGGTTGCTCCGCCCTCGTGCCTGATCAGAACCTCGGCGGTGTCTTCCACCTCGATCACCTCGGCGAGAGCATGGGTGGCGGCCTGTCCGCGGGCGGTGATGGCCGGCCCGAGCATCCAGAGGAGCAGGTCGAGGGTGTGGATGGCCTGGTTCATCAGTACACCGCCCCCAGCCGCGGCCCAGGAGCCGCGCCACGGTCGGGCTGCGTAGTATTCGGCGGTGCGATGCCAGGTGACGGCGGCCCTCGCCCCGTGCACCTGACCGAGGGCTCCTGAGGTGATGAGTTCGTGCAGCCGTTGGTTCGGTGGGTTGTACCGGTTCTGGTAGACCACACCGGAGCGGATGCCCTCCTGCGCGGCGGAGTCTGCGGCCTCGCAGAGGGTCCGAGCCTGCGCGGGGGAGTCGGCAACGGGCTTCTCCAGGAGCAGGTGCACCCCTGCGGCGAGGACATCGAGTGCCACCGGCACATGCTCGGCGTGCGGGGTGCACACGTGGACCACGCCTGGTTGGGTGCGCGCGAGCAGTTCGCGGTGATCAGTGAAGGCGGGAGCACCGAGTCGTTCCGCGAGGGCCTGGGCGCGATCAGCATCGAGATCGCACACCCCGGCGACGCGGATGCCCAGCTGGTCGAGGGCATCGGCGTGCACCGAGGAGATATCCCCGCAGCCGATGATCGCGGCGGTGGGCCCATGCGGTCGCGGACTGACGGCCGGGGAGTTCGCCGGCGGGATGGACGAGGGCTCGGGTGGCGGCACGGGGGGCATGCTACTCATGTGTGGTCAATGCCTTCGACGTGGCCGGTGGTTGCGGTGCGTCCGGATCCTGGTGATCTCACGCGTATGGGATGCCCTCGGCGTCCAGAAGTCCCGTGAAAGCCCGGTGCGCTTCCGTGAACAGGTCAGGTCCGGAGAACCCGCCGAAGGTACCGACGGCGCTCAGGTGCGGTTCGAGGGAGAAGAACCCGTCAAACCCGTCCGCCGCCAGTGCTCGCATGGTCTCGGCGACCTCACCATCGCCCTGACCCGCCGGGACCACATGACCGTCGGCGAGGAGAGCGTCCTTGATCTGGATATAGACCGTGTGCGGACGGAGCAACTCGTACCCGTCGGTGAACGGACGTACCCCGCACTGCACGAAGTTCGCTGCATCCCAGGCCAAACGCAGGTGGTCGTTGTCCACACTCGTGACGATGTCATGGCAGCGTTGGGGGATGTCTCCATAGATGTCCTTCTCGTTCTCGTGCAGCAGCACGAGGCCCTCGGAGGCTCCGACGGCGGCGAGGGCGTCCATCCTGCGCAGGACGTCATCGCGTGACGCCTCGGGCGAAACGCCGTGGAGGAAGAAGGAGAAGAGGCGAATGTAGGGCGCCTTGAGGCGGTGCGCTACCTCGGCCGCGTGCTTCATTCGATCCAGGTGTGGGCCGAAATCTTCCTCGATCCCGATCTTGCCGATCGGTGAGCCGATGGCGGAGACCTTGAGGCCGGCGTCGGCGAGAGTGTCGGCGACCCGGTCCAACTCGGTCCCGGAGAGGTCGAGCACGTTCGTGCCCCAGGCGCTGCGGAACTCGATATGGGTGAGACCGAGCTCCGTGGCCACCTCCACCTGGCGGTCGAAGTCAGGATCGATCTCGTCGACGAATCCAGAGAGTGTCCACATAGTTGTCTAGCCAATGACTGAGGGCACAGACGCGGCAAGCGGTTGCCACTTGTTGCAACCCGCGCATACCGTGGGCGGGTGTCGAGAAGAGCGGACGGGAAGCAGGCGACGACCATCTATGACGTCGCAGAGAAGGCGGGCGTCGCCCCGTCCACCGTTTCCCGGGCGTTCTCCCGGCCGGGGCGGGTGAACGCGGAGACTGCCGAGCGGATCCGAGCGATCGCGGCCGAACTGGGATACCGGGCGAACCCGCAGGCCCGGGCGCTGAGTACCACGCGGACCGGGATGTTGGCCGTCGTGCTCGCCGATGTGACCAATCCGGTGTTCGCCGAGGTCGTGCGCGGGGCAGGGCGCGCGTGTGATCACGCCGGATACACCATGTTGCTCGCCGAGACCGAGGAGTCCGCGGAAAAGGAGCGGGCCATGGTGGACCGGGCGCTGGGGTCGGTGGATGCGATCGTGCTCTCCAGTTCGCGAATGTCGGATGCGGCGATCCGGCAGGTGGCGAAGGTGGAGCCGCTGGTGGTGCTGAACCGGGAGGTGCCGGGCGTTCCATGTGTGATCGTCGACTTCGAACCGGCGATGCACCGGATCGCCGAGCACCTGGCCGGACTCGGGCACCGGCAGGTCACCTATGTGGCCGGCCCCGAAGCATCGTGGGCGGACGGGATGCGCTGGCGAGGGTTGCGCGCAGCGACGGACGCGCTCGGCCTGCGGCTGCGGCGAGTGGGTCCGGTCGCGCCCACTGTGGCCGGGGGGCAGACGGCGGTCGTCGACTGGGACGCCCACCGCACCAGCGCTGTGGTCGCTTACAACGACATGGTGGCCATCGGGGTGATCCGGAGAATGGCCACCTTGGGAGTGCGGGTTCCGGACGACGTGAGCGTGGTGGGCTTCGACAACACGCCGGTGGGGGAGCTGGTCACACCGGCGCTGACCACGGTGGCGGCTCCGCTGCGCGCGCTCGGGGAGACCGGGGCGAGCAACGCGCTCGCACTCGCGCGCGGCGCGCGTTCGCGTGCCACCGAACCCGTCCGGTTGCCGACCCGGCTGATCGTGCGCGGATCCACCGCGAAGGCCAGCCGTTGAAGTGAGACCACCGGGCCGAGAGCAACTGGCACCGCACCCTCTAGAGTGCTGCGCATGGTCACAGTGCGCCCAGCAGTGCGCGATGACGTCCGCGCGATCAGCGAGCTACGGGTTGCGGGCTGGCGGGCTGCGTATGCCGGCCTGGTACCGCCGGAGATGCTCGGTGGCTTGGATGCAGCACGTGAGGCGCAGTACCGCGCCGAGCACTGGGATCGCCGGACCAGCGATGCCGAGCTCGTGGCACTCGCTGAGGGGATGGTCGTCGGGTGGGCGGTGGCCGGGCCCGCCCGCAACCCTGACTGGGCAGGTGCGGGGGAGCTGTATGGGCTCTATGCCCACCCCGACCACTGGTCGACCGGAGTGGGCCATGCCCTGCTGGTGGCCGTGGAGGGTGCGCTGCGCGCGGCCGGGTACTCCCGGGCCTACCTGTTGGTGCTGGCCGGGAACGAGCGCGCCGCTGGTTTCTATGGCGGGCACGGCTGGATCGAGGATGGCGTGGAGGTCAGCGATGAACGCCCTGGCGGAGTGCTGATCGAGCGGCGGCGGGTACGAGACCTGACCCAGTGACGGGCGTGCCGGGGCAGGTTCGGCGGGCAACTCGTGGCAACGGGTTGCATCTGCTGTGACCGCGCACCAGCGTGGCATTCGTGTCCACGACTACACCCTCACTCGAGCTGCACCCGGACCGGTTACTCCCGGCAGACCGTGAGCGGCGGCCCATCGCGCGCCGGCTCTACGAGTCGGTCCGGGCGCTACCGATCATCTCCCCGCACGGGCACGTCCCGCCGCACTGGATCAGCCAAGATCTCCCGTTCGCTGATCCGACCTCGCTGCTGATCACCCCCGACCACTACATCAACCGGATGCTGCACGCCCACGGGGTGGCGCTGAGTGACCTTGGTGTGGGCCGCGGACCGCTGGGAGAGGCGGAGGCTCGTGCTGCGTTCACTGCCCTGTGCACCCATTGGTCCGCCTATCGCGGTACCCCGGTGCGGTACTGGCTCGAAGAGGAGCTGGCCGGCATCTTCGGTGTGACGGTGCGCCCGAGCGCCGAGACAGCGGATGCGATCTACGACCAGATCGCCGCCACACTCGCCACCCCCGAGTTCCGGCCCCGGGCGCTGATGGACAGCTTCGGTATCGACGTGCTCGCGACCACCGACGATCCGTGTGACAGCCTCGACGAGCACGCCGCCCTCGCCGCGGACGAGTCATTCGATCATCGCGTGGTGCCGACCTTCCGGCCCGACAAGTACCTCGACCCGGCCCTGCCCACCTGGGCCGCAGACGTGGACCGGCTCGGTGAGGTCACCGGTATCGACACCGGTGATTACCCGGGCTACGTCGCCGCACTCGAGGAACGGCGCCGGTACTTCGTCTCCCGTGGGGCCGTCTCTGCCGACCATGGCGTGATCGACGCCGTCACCGTGATCCTGGAGCCGGACGAGGCGGGCCGGATCTTCACCGCCGCCCGCGCCGGAACCGCAACGGAGGACGAGGCCACCGCGCTGCGGCGGCACATGCTCACCGAGATGGCGCGGATGTCGACCATTGACGGTCTCGTGATGACCATCCACCCCGGGGTGCGGCGCAACCACCACACCCCCACCTTCGAGGCCTACGGCCCCGACGTCGGCTGCGACATCCCGATCTCGGTGGAGTACACCGAGTCGCTGCGACCGCTGCTGAACGCCTACGGGACGCATCCGAACTTCCACCTCGTGCTCTTCACGATCGATGAGACCGTCTATTCCCGCGAGCTGGCGCCATTGGCCGGGTTCTATCCCTCGGTGTATGTGGGTGTGCCGTGGTGGTTCATCGATGCGCCGGAGGCGATCCGCCGGTTCCGGTCCGCGGTGACCGAGACGGCCGGTTTCTCCCGCACCTCGGGATTCATCGACGACACCCGCGCGTTCTGCTCGATCCCGGCCAGGCACGACATGAGCCGCCGGCTCGATGCCGGCTATCTGGCCGACCTGGTGGTCGAGCACCGGCTCGCCGAGGACGAGGCCCATGAGGCCATTCACGACCTTGTGGTGGCCAACCCCCGAAAGGTGTTCAAGCTGTGACCTCCTCGACCACCCAGGCCACCTCCGGCGGGACCACGGAACGACCACGACTGCGCCGAGACGCGCCGAACCTCCCGGCAGGATCGGCACCGGTACGGATCGTGCACCTGGGTGTGGGCAACTTCCACCGCGCCCACCAGGCCTGGTACACCCACTGCGCACCCGATTCCGAGGCATGGGGAATCGCCGCGTTCACCGGACGGCGGCCTGACCAGGCCGAGGCGCTCGCTCCGCAGGACGGGCTCTACACGCTCATCACGAAGTCCGCCGCTGGGGACGAACTCGAGGTGATCTCCTCGATCGTGGCCGTGCATGCGGCCTCCGACCATGAGACCTACTTGGGCTATCTGGCCGAACCGGCCCTCGCCGTCGTGAGCCTGACAGTGACGGAGCATGGCTACCGCAGGAACGCCGTCGGAAATCTCGATCTGACCGCGCCGGACGTGGCCGCTGACGTGGCCGCACTCGCGCAGAACCCACGCGCTGCGGTGACCTCGGCACCGATGAAGCTGGTGGCCGGGCTGCTGGCCCGGCGCAGGGCCGGGGCCGGGGCGATCACGATCCTGCCGTGCGACAACCTGCCGGACAATGGCGACGTCACCCGCACCCTGGTGCGCGACGGTGCCGCGGCCGTGGACCCCACACTGGTGGAATGGGTGGACGCCCACGTGGATTTCGCGACCTCGATGGTGGACCGGATCACCCCGGCCACCACCGATGCGGACCGCACCCTGGTGGCTGAAAAGCTGGGGTATGCGGACGCCTCACCGGTCCCTACCGAACCGTTCTCCGAGTGGGTGATTTCCGGGGAGTTCCCGGCAGGCCGCCCGCGGTGGGAAGACGCAGGCGTGCAGATCGTCGATGACGTGGCTCCGCACGAGCGCCGCAAGCTGTGGTTGCTGAACGGCTCGCACTCCCAACTCGCCTATGTGGGTAGTGCCCGCGGGCACGAGACGATCGATGCGGCCATCGCGGACCCGCAGTGCCGGGCATGGGTGGAGCAGTACTGGGACGAGGCGGAACGCAACCTCGGCCTACCCGCCGAGGAAGTGCAGGCCTATCGCGCCGCGCTGATCGCCCGGTACGAGAACTCGCGGGTGCGCCACCTCACCGCGCAGATCGCCTATGACGGCTCCCAGAAGCTCCCGGTGCGCACCCTCCCGACTCTGAACGCCGACCGGGCCGCCGGGCGGTTGCCCGTGGGATGTGCCACGACGCTCGCCGGCTGGGTGCTGCACCTACGCGGAATCGGCGCGCCGGTGCACGATGCTGGCGCGGGGCCGGCCCAGGCAGCCGCCAACGCCGGGTCGGTGGCGCAGGTGGTCCCGGCCGTGCTGGAGACTCTGCAGCCCGGGCTGGGCGAGGACGCGGAGCTGGTGGGCGCTGTGGTGGACCAAGTCGAGGCCATCACCGCCTGACCGACCTCGTCCTTGGTGGAGCGGGGGAATACCTGGGCACGCTATGCGTTGACCCTCTCAGAAGTTCATGCAAACGCATGAATCGACCCGGTGAGAACAGCGGGTTCAGACGAGAGGGACGCCATGCAGTTCGGAATCTTCAGCGTCGGGGACGTCACCACGGACCCGACCACCGGTCGCACACCCACCGAACACGAGCGGATCAAGGCGATGCTGACCATCGCCACGCACGCCGAGGATGTGGGCCTGGATGTGTTCGCCACCGGGGAGCACCACAATCCGCCGTTCGTGCCGAGTTCGCCCACCACCCTGCTGGGCTACGTCGCCGCGCAGACCGAGCGGATCATCCTGAGCACCGCCACCACACTCATCACCACGAACGATCCGGTGAAGATCGCCGAGGACTACGCGTTCCTGCAGCACGTGGCCGACGGTCGGGTGGATCTCATGCTCGGGCGTGGCAACCACGGTCCCGTCTACCCCTGGTTCGGGCAGGACCCAAGGCAGGCCGTGCCGTTGACGGTGGAGAACTATCAGCTGCTGCGCCGCCTCTGGGATGAGGAGGTGGTGGATTGGGAAGGTCGATTCCGTAAGCCCCTGCAGGGCTTCACTGCGACCCCGCGCCCGTTGGACGGCGTTGCTCCCTTCGTGTGGCATGGATCCATCCGTACCCCGCAGGTGGCCGAGCTGGCAGCGTTCTACGGCGACGGATTCTTCGCCAACCACATCTTCTGGCCCAAGGAGCACTTCCAGCAGCTGATCGGGCTGTACCGCGAGCGGTTCGAGCACTACGGGCACGGCAGCGCCGATCAGGCGATCGTGGGGCTCGGCGGCCACGTGTTCATGCGGAAGAACTCCCAGGACGCGGTCAACGAGTTCCGGCCGTACTTCGACAACGCCCCCGTCTACGGGCACGGACCCAGCCTGGAGGAGTTCACCGAGGCGACTCCGCTGACAGTGGGCAGCCCGCAGGAGGTCATCGACAAGACGCTCACGTTCACCGAGACCTTCGGGCACTATCAGCGCCAGATGTTCCTCATCGATCATGCGGGCCTGCCGCTGAAGACGGTGTTGGAGCAGCTGGACCTGCTCGGCGGTGAGGTGGTGCCGGTGCTGCGGCGCGAACTGGCGAAGAACCGGCCCGCGCACGTGCCGGACGGGCCCACGCACGCAGCCCGCGTGGAAGCGAACGGGGGAGCAGTCGACCTGACTCCGCAGTTCGCGGTCGATCCGATGTCCGGGAGCGCGGTGGCCCGGTGACCATGCAGTGGACGATATGCCTGACGATGCCTCGCAACCCCGAGCAGAGGGAGCACGAATGAGTGCCACGACGGCGGCCCCCGCGTGGGAGGCACTGTTCCGCGCCCAGGTGCACCTGATGCGCCACTTCGAGGCGAGTAAGGACTTCGCGCCGCTCAGCTCCAGAGAGTACGACGTGCTGTTCACCCTCTCCCGATGCGGAGGTGCGGCACGCATGCGGGATATGACCCCGCATCTGCTGCTCAGTCAGCCGAGTCTGTCCCGCATGGTTGATCGGCTGGCAGCGGACGGTCTGCTGGAGCGCAGGATCGCTGACGGCGATGGTCGCGGTGTGGTGGTCGCGCTCACCGACCGTGGGGTCGAGTTGCAGCGCCGGGTCGGCCGGCGGCACGTGCGTTCGATCACCGGGATGTTTGACAGCGCGCTGACCGAAGCCGAACACGCCGAACTGGCGCGGATCTGCACCAAACTCCAGTCGGCCACCCCCATCCAGTCGGCCACCCCCATCCGTGCGGAGGCAACCTCCGCCGTCGGAGGCAGGGTGCACCGTTCCTCCGAGCGGGGAACCTCACTGCCGAAGCGGACGAGCACTCCCAGACCGGCACGTGGCGACGACAGAGAGGAGGACCAGCATGAGTGAGCCGGGCAGCACCGAGATCCAGGTGGTCGCCGTGAACGGGGGAGTGGGGTTTCCCTCCACCACCCGATCGCTCACCGACGCCCTGGTGCGGGAGGTTGCAGCGTCCGCGCCAGGAGTGCGTTCGACGACCATCGATGTACGAGGCCTGGCCTCGGATATCGCCGACGCGACCGTGCTCGGCCTACCGTCGGCCGCTCTCGATGAGGCATTGCGCACAGTCGAGCGCGCCGATCTGGTGATCGCGGGGTCTCCCGTGTTCCGAGGTTCCTATGCGGGTCTGTTCAAGGGCTTCTGGGACCTGATCGAACCCGTGTCAATGCGTGGAAAGCCGGTACTCCTCAGCGCCACGGGCGGCAGCTCCCGGCACCAACTGATGATCGACCAGTCCATGCGGCCCCTGTTCGCCTACTTCGGCGCGTTGATCGCGCCGACGGCCGTCTACGCTGCCACCGACGATTTCGGCGTGGCCGGAGCGCTGCAACCAGACCTCGCGCGCCGGGTGGAGCGTGCGGGCCGGGAAGCCGCGCATCTCGCGCTCGCCCATCGGGAACACCAGCCCTCCTGAGCGGAGCATGGCTCCAGCACAGGAGGGACTCAGCGCCCCTGGGACTCGGGCCCTCAGGCTTCCGCGGAGCGGAACATCCAGGCGTGCTTCTCCAGCCCCGTGGCCACCTCGATGAGAAGGTCCTGGCTCAGCAAGTCCACCTCGAGCGCCTCGAGCCCGTCCTTGATCCGGTCGCTGGCGCCCTGCAGCCGATCGTCGAACAGGCGGATGAGCTTGTCCGTCCCGACCGGGCCGCCGTCGAGGTCAGGAACCTGAGACTCGCCAGCAACTGTGGCAGCCCGCCCGTCCGGTGTGGTGCCCAATGTTGCGAGACGTTCGGCGACGTCGTCGGACCAGCCGCGCAGGTCGGCGATCACTTCGTCGAGCTGGAGGTGGAGCGAACGGAAGTGCGGTCCCTGCAGATTCCAGTGCGCCTGCTTGCCCTGCAACGCCAGGTCGATCAGGTCCACGAGAGCGGCCTGGAGGCGGGTCGTCACGGCCTCGGGTGCTGAGTGCTGCGTCGTCACATTCGTCCTTTCGTCCGGCCGCATGGAGGCGGCGCCGGGTCGATGTCCCCTGTGATTCTCATGCTAAGTGGGCGAGTCCGGACCCGCGCGGTGAGTGCGGCGCGTTCGCCAGCGGAGGACAGTGACCAGAGGGCGCTACCATGAGTGCATGCATCAGATCCTGCTCCTTACCGGGCCGCGACGGTAACGTCACCGCCGCGGCTGCCCCTCTGCGAGAGGGGCTTTTTTGTGCCCGGGCCGAGCCGATCACGAGAGATGAGAGATGAGCGAGACACGCAGCACCGAACCCGCCGGTTACGACGCCCATGCGATGGAGGCCAAATGGCTGCCGGTGTGGGAGGAACTCGAGCCCTTCCGTGCCGATAACGCTGCCGTGCTCGCCGGGGAGCGTGCGAAGAAGTACGCGCTCACCATGTTTCCCTACCCCTCGGGCGATCTGCACATGGGGCACGCCGAGGTCACGGCGCTGCATGACGTGATGGCACGGTACTGGTGGCTGCGTGGGTTCGAGGTGATGAACCCGATGGGGTGGGACTCCTTCGGACTACCGGCGGAGAACGCCGCGATCCGCAGTGGCGAGCATCCGGCCACCTACACCTACGCCAACATCGAGACCCAGGCTGCCTCGTTCAAGAAGTTCGGGATCAGCTTTGACTGGTCGCGCCGGCTGCACACCTCCGATCCGGAGTACTACCGCTGGACTCAGTGGCTGTTCCTGCAGCTGCGCGAGCGTGGTCTGGCGTATCAGAAGTACTCCCCGGTGAACTGGTGCCCGAATGATCAGACGGTGCTGGCCAACGAGCAGGTGATCGACGGGGCGTGCGAACGGTGCGGCGCCGAGGTGACCAAACGTGAGCTGAACCAGTGGTACTTCAAGATCACTGAGTATGCCCAGGAGCTTCTCGACGATCTGGATACGCTGGCGCCCACCTGGCCGGACCGGGTGGTGACCGCGCAGCGGAACTGGATCGGCCGCTCCGAGGGTGCCCACGTGGACTTCGCCGTGCGCCTGGCGGACGGAACCGATCGAACTGTCACGGTGTACACCACCCGGCCGGACACCCTGTACGGCGCCACGTTCATGGTGGTGGCCGCCGATGCAGCGCTGGCAGCAGAGCTCGTGGCCCCGGACCGGCGCGCAGCGCAGGAGGAGTATCTGGCGCAGACGCGCAAGGCCTCCGATATCGACCGGATGTCCACCGAGCGCCCGAAGACTGGTATCGACCTGGGGGTCACCGCCACCAACCCGGTCAACGGTGAACAGGTGCCGGTGTGGGCTTCGGACTACGTGCTGGCCGACTACGGCACCGGCGCGATCATGGCAGTGCCCGCGCATGACCAGCGCGACCTGGACTTCGCCCGGGCCATGGGGCTACCGGTGCGCCGGGTGATCGACACCGGTGCGGACAACCCGGAGGACTCCGGGATCGCGACCACCGGCGACGGCACCTACGTCAACTCCGGCGACCTGGATGGCCTGACCGAGAAGGCCACCGGGATCAGCCGGATCGTGGAGCGGCTGGAGGCGGCTGGTACGGGCACCGGTGCGGTGAACTTCCGGCTGCGCGATTGGCTGCTGAGCAGGCAGCGCTACTGGGGCTGCCCGATCCCGATCATCCACTGTGAGACCTGCGGGGCGGTGCCGGTACCCGAAGACCAGTTGCCGGTAACGCTGCCGGATATGCGCGGTGCCGATCTCAAGCCCAAGGGCGTCTCCCCGCTTGCCACGGCCACCGAGTGGGTCAATGTGCCATGCCCGGAGTGCAACGCTCCGGCGACGCGGGACACGGACACGATGGACACCTTCGTGGACTCCTCCTGGTACTTCCTGCGGTACACCTCCCCGAACGAGGACACCCAGGCGTTCGATCCGGAGCTGGCCAAGGCCTGGATGCCGGCCGACATCTACGTCGGCGGCGTGGAGCACGCGGTGCTGCACCTGCTGTATGCGCGGTTCTTCACCAAGGTGCTCGCCGATATGGGTCTGCTGAACGTGCGTGAGCCGTTCGCCGCGCAGCTGAACCAGGGTGTGGTGATCAACCAGGGAAAGAAGATGAGCAAGTCCCTGGGCAACGGTGTGAACCTGGGCGAGCAACTGGACGAGTTCGGGGTGGATGCCGTCCGCCTGACGCTGGTGTTCGCCGGCCCGCCCGAGGACGACATCGACTGGGCGGACATGTCCCCGGCTGGTTCGCTGCGGTTCCTGCAGCGGGCCTGGCGCCTGGCCGGAGACGTGACCTCCGCCGTCGGCAGCGATCCCGTCGAGGGCGATGCCGGCCTTCGTAAGGTGACCCACAAGACCGTGCACGAGGTCACCGGGCTGATGGAGTCGCACCGATTCAACGTGGTGGTCGCCCGCACGATGGAACTGGTGAACGCCACCCGCAAGGCCATCGACACTGGTTGCGGCGGGACCGACCCGGCCGTGCGGGAGGCGACTGAGACGGTCGCGATCCTGCTCTCCCTGGTGGCGCCGTACACCGCCGAGGAGATGTGGGAGCGATTGGGCCACGAACCCACGATCGCGCGCACGTCCTGGCCGGAGGTGGACGAGGCGCTGCTGGTGGAAGACACCGTCACCTGCGTGGTGCAGGTCAAGGGCAAGGTGCGCGATCGCCTGGAGGTCTCCCCGTCGATCTCCGACGGCGAGCTGGAGGCTTTGGCATTGGCCGCACCAGGGGTGCAGCGTGCGCTGGACGGCGCCGGGGTGCGCACCGTCATCGTGCGTGCACCGAAGCTGGTCAACATCGTCCCCGCCTGATCTGACGCCCCGAGGACGCCACGTTCGACCCCCGGTGTTGCCCCTGGGAGTGGGGAATCGTGGCTCAGCGGCGGCGCCGGGTGCCGAACAGGGAGCGGGTGACCTCGCGTGCGAGCGTGGTCCCGGCGGTCCGGAGCACCGAGGTGAGGACCGAGCGGCCCGCTTGGGCGCTCTGCTGCGACTGACGCTCCTCGGCTTTGCGGGCCGCCTCGGCCTCCTTGCGGAGCGCGGTCTCCATCTCTTGGAGTTCCTCAGCCTTCGCAGCGGCGGCGGCAGCCTCCTCGGCGGCCCTGTCCTCCGCCTCGATGCGCTGCGTGAGCAACTCGAAAGCGGACTCGCGATCCACGGCGGTGCCGTAGGCCGCCTGGCCAGGGGAGGCAGTGATCACCTGATCCATGGTCTGCTCGGGAGCCGGGTCCATCGAGGCACGCGGGGCGCGCATCCGGGTCCACGCCACCGGTGTGGGGACGCCGTCGTCGTCCAGCACGGTGACGACGGCCTCACCGGTGCCCAGCGAGGTCAGAAGTTCCTCAAGGTCGTACTCCGACGTCGGGTAGGTGCGCACCGTGGCGCGCAATGCCGTGGCATCGTTGGGAGTGTGTGCCCGCAGCGCGTGCTGCACCCGGCTGCCCAGTTGCGCCAGCACATCGTCGGGGACGTCCTTCGGGGTCTGCGTGATGAAGAAGATGCCGACGCCCTTGGAACGGATGAGGCGGACTGTCTGCACCACCTGCTCGGTGAACGCCTTCGACGCACCGGTGAACAACACGTGTGCCTCGTCGAAGAAGAACACCAGTTTCGGCTTCTCGACGTCACCTACCTCGGGCAACTCACCGAACAGGTCCGCCAACAGCCACATCAGGAACGTCGAGAACACCGCCGGGCGATCCTGCAGGGCAGGAAGCTCCAAGGCGGAGATCACTCCGCGGCCATCGTCAGTGCGCCGGAGCAGATCCGCCGTGGCGAACGCAGGTTCGCCGAAGAACACGTCCCCTCCCTGTGCCTCGAGGGCGGAGATCTCCCGCAGGACCACCCCGGCGGTCGCGGTGGCGATTCCGCCGATACCCTTGAGTTCGCCTTTGCCCTCGTCGCTGGTGAGATAGGCGATCACCGAGCGCAGATCCTTGAGGTCGAGGAGCGCCAGGCCCTGCTGATCTGCCCAATGCACGATCAACGTGAGAGCTGACTCCTGGGTCTCGTTCAGATCGAGCACCTTGGCGAGCAGCAACGGCCCGAAGTCGGTCACCGTGGTACGGATCGGCACCCCACGCCCGATCCCGCCCAGGCTGTAGAACTCCACCGGATAGGCGGCCGGGCTCCAGTCCTGCCCGATGCCGTTGGTGCGTTCGAGCAACTTCTCGCTGCCCTGCCCAGGTACCGCGAGGCCCGAGAGATCTCCCTTGATGTCAGCGAGGAACACCGGCACCCCGGCCTCGGAGAGCCCTTCGGCCATCACCTGCAGAGTGCGGGTCTTCCCGGTCCCGGTGGCGCCCGCCACCAGCCCGTGCCGATTCAGCGCGGCAAGAGGTACGCCGATGGTGATTCCGGGCACGGGACGGTCACGCTCCATCAGGGCACCCAGAGCCAACTGTGGCACGTCAGCGCGGTACCCCGCCGCGATGGTCGCCGCCTGCTCTGACGCGCCTGCCGGTGGCGGGGACGCGGCAGCGGATTCAGGTGCAGCGGATCCGGATGCGGCAGATTCGGGTGCAGCGGGTGAGGCCGCAGCGTGCTCGGCGGCCTCCAGCGCGGCTTGCGCGGCCGCCGCGCGTGCCTGCGCCGCCACCGCCTCAGCTTCAGCGGCCGCCGACTCTGCCGCTGCGGCCGCCGCCCGCAACGCCGCCAGATCCGCTGTGTGGTTCTCTTCCATGAACGCTGAGCGTAGCCGGATCGGATGTGGAGCCTCCGGTGTGGTGTCTCCCCAAGCGCTACGTCGGATGTACGTGCATCCACAACCCGTTCACGGGCGCGTGCGGGGCTCTCGAGCAGGTGCCTACCGTCGCCGGTGTGGAATCACGAGAACCTCGGGAGCGGTTACGACGCGCCATGGTCGCGGCGTACGGCGGCGGCCCGGCACAGGCGGTGGCGGGCCAGGCGGGGACGGGACAGGCGGGAGCGGCGCTCTCGGGAACGACGCAGATCGGGCCGATTCCGGAGTCGGGGCCGTCAGCGGGGGATCGATTCGACACCCTCGTCGCCTCGCGTGTGGACGGTGAGGGCACACCACGGGAGACGGCCCGTCCCCGCCACGCCGCCCGCATCGCCGGAGTGCGGGTGGTCACCGCTGCCCGGGTGGCGGTGCTCGTGCTGGTCGTCGGCATCTTCACGACGGCGGTGCTCGCCGTGCGTCCGTCGGGCCCCGAAGCGGCTGAGGTGCCATTGCCCGTGCCTGGCGCCACTGTGCAGGACCAGGCCGGGGATGCACCTCGGGGCGACCCCGGTGCGGCCCACCCACCGACCGGGTCGGACACGGAGCCCGCTGCGCCGACGGACCCGATCGGCGACGCCGATCAGGGGGACGCACCGCCCGCGGACGTCGTGGTGCATGTTGCCGGCGCAGTCCGCGAACCCGGTGTCGTCAGACTTCCCGCAGGCGCGCGGGTGGCGGAGGCCATCGATGCGGCCGGAGGTGCCCTCGCCGATGCTGATCTCGATGCGGTGAACCTTGCCGCGCCATTGACGGACGGTGCGCAGGTCTATCTGCCCACGGAGGCTGAGGACGCGCCACCGGCAGGGACCGGCGCACCTGCCCCCGCGACCAGCGGCACCACCGAACAGGACGGCGCACCCCTGGTGGACCTGAATACTGCCGATGCTGCCGCCCTGGAAACTCTGCCCGGTATCGGGCCCGCTCGTGCCGCCGAGATCATCGCCTGGCGCGAACGAGAGGGCGAGTACTCCTCAGTGGATCAGCTCCTGGAGGTGTCCGGGATCGGGCCGGCCACGCTGGAGCGCCTGCGTGAACGCGTGCGCGTATGAACGAGTCACCCGCCGCCCGGTCACTCGACGACACGGCCCCACCATCGCGTCCCTCGGTTGCGACCGGTCAGCGCTCCGGGAACACCACGGACACTCACCGTCCGGGCCGCGAGCACGACTGGCGGCTGGCTCCTGCCGCGGTCTTCACCTGGGCGGGGTGCTGGGCCGCCGTGGCGCTTCCCGCCTCACTGACATGGCTGGTCGTCTTCTGTGTATTGGCGGTGGCAGCGATCGTGCTGCGCCGCCTGCTGCGCCGGTACCCGCAGGCGTCACGGTGTCGCAGCCCGGATCGACGGCGCTGGCATGATCGTGCCCGGCTGCGGCAATCCGTGCTCGCCGGCGCGCTGCTGGGGTTGCTGATCGCTGCCGTCGCGTGGAGTTCGACTGCCGTACAGGTGGAACGCCGCACCGCGTGGGTCAGCGCGCTGGACGGTGAGACCGCGCAGGTGTGGCTTCGACTGACGAAGGAGCCGGTGCCGCTCGATGGGCGCCCAGGGGTGCGCATCGACACCCGCCTCCTGCAGGTCAACGGCGAGGTTCTTGATCTCCCCGTGCTGGTGCTCGCCGACGAGCGCTGGCGCGACCTTCCCGTCGGAGCGCAGGTGCGCGTACCGGCAAGGCTGGCCGCCACCGAGCCCGGTGATAGCCGCGCACTCCTCGTCTTCCCATCGGGGGCGGGGGAACGTGAGCCACCCCAGGGGTGGCGCCACCTCGTGGCGCAGTTGCGTGGCGGCCTGGTGCAAGCGAGCGCGTCCCTCCCACCGGCCGCACGCGGGCTAGTCCCGGGTATCGCCCTCGGTGACGACCGGGCGTTGCCGCCACAGCTGCAGCAGGCTATGCAAGACACGAGTCTGACCCACCTGACTGCCGTCTCCGGTGCGCACGTGGCACTCGTGCTCGCACTCGTCCTGCTCGCCCTGTTCTGGGCTCCACGGGTGGTCCGGGCTGGCGCCGGCGCACTGGTGCTGGTCGCCTTCGTTGCTCTGGTACGTCCCGACGGAAGCGTCCTGCGTTCGGCGGTGATGGGTGGCGTGCTCTTGGTGGGGCTATGCCTGCGCCGACCTCGCGCGGCCATGCCGGCCCTGTGCACGGCGGTGATCGTGCTCCTCGCCGTCGACCCGTGGATGGCGCGTTCCTTCGGTTTCGCACTCTCGGTGCTTGCCACGGGCGGTCTGCTGGCAGGTACCGGCGTCCTTGCCGGCCGGCTGGAGCGCTGGCTGCCGCGGCCTGTGGCGTGGGCCGTCGCCGTGCCGGCGGCCGCCCAGGTGGCGTGCACGCCGGTGCTGCTGCTGCTTGACCCCGCCGTGCCGATGTATGCCGTCCCAGCGAACCTGCTGGCCGGTCCTGCCGTCGCCCCGGCCACCATCCTCGGCCTCCTCGCGGCCGGCCTCGCCCCGGTCGCACCGGCGCCGGCCGCCACGATAGCCAGGGCAGCGTCCTGGTTCACCGCCTGGATCTCATCGGTGGCGCTGACCTTTGCCGAGTTCCCGGCCGCACGCGTGGAGACCTCCGGCTTCACCGTCGCGGCGGTGGCGCTCCTGATCGTGACCATGCTGGTGTGGCGCAGTTCTCGCCATCGGTGAGGCCAGTGTTCGGCGTTGTCGGCGGGTAGTGGCAGGCTGTGCCTGTGCCTCCCGCTCGTCGATCCAGTCCCACCGGTCCTGCTGGGCCCACCTGGCGAGATGTCCCGCTCGCCCCGATCGTGCTGGTGCGCGGAACTGAAGGGGTGCTGGTGGACCGCGCCGTTGCCCGGCTCGCTGGCCTGGTCCGCCAGCACGATCCCGAGGCCGAGGTCACCCAGATCGAAGCGGCTGCCTATGACCGCGGCCAGCTGGACACCCTGACCAGCCCCTCATTGTTCGGTGAGCATCGTCACCTGGTGATCTCCGGTGCGGAGACCGCATCGGAGGCATTCATTGAGGATGCCCTGACCTATCTGGCCGCCGCCGGGCCGACCGTCACCGATGTGACGATGGTGATTCGACACGAGAAGGGCACCCGCGGGAAGAAGCTGCTCGATGCCATCGCCAAAGCCGGCTACCCGGTGGTCACGTGCGAGGCGATCAAGCGAGACTCGGACAAACTGGAGTTCGCCGCTGCCGAATTCAGCGACGCGGGCCGCCGGGCGACCCGCCAGGCCGTGCAGGCGCTCGTCGAGGCCCTCGGCTCCGATCTGCGCGAACTGACCGCGGGCTGCTCTCAACTGATCTCCGACACCACCGGCACGATCACCCCGGATGTCGTGGAGCGATATTACGGGGGGCGCGTCGAGGCGACCGGGTTCCGCGTTGCTGATGCGGCCGTCGCGGGCGAGCGCACCCAGGCAGTCACCTTGCTCCGGCATGCCCTGGAGACGGGGGTCGACCCGGTGCCTCTGGTGGCGGTGCTCGCGATGAAGTTGCGCACCCTGGCGAAGGTGGCGGCCGCGCGGGGGAGCGGCTCGGCCGCAGATCTGGGGATGGCGCCCTGGCAGGTGGACCGTGCCCGTCGCGACCTGCGCGGGTGGAGCCCCGAGGGGTTGGCCGCAGCGATCGTCGCGGTGGCCGACGCTGACGCTCAGGTCAAGGGCGAAGGGCGCGACGCCCGATTCGCCGTCGAGCGTGCCGTCTTGCGTGTGGTCGCTGCCCGGCAAAGCCGCGCCTGACCTGGAGCGCGCCGGAGCCGCGACGAACGGTCACCTGAGCGTTACCTGGTCGTCGTGTCGAAGCCGCGGTGTGGACATCCCCACCGGGCACGGTGGAGACCGTGCGAGTCGCTGTGGTGACCGAGTCCTTTCTTCCCAGCCTCAACGGCGTGACCACCTCGGTGCTGCGGGTGCTGGACCACCTGCGCGCCGAAGGGCATGAGGCGGTGGTCGTCTGCCCCGGGCCGTCTCCGCGCGAATACGCCGGTTTCCCGGTGCACCCAGTGCCCTCGCTGGATTATCGCGGCTTCCGCGCTGCGGTCCCCAGCAGGCGCCTGACCAAGACAGTGCTCGACTTCCGCCCAGATATCCTCCACGCGGCGGCCCCGTTCGGCATCGGCGCGCAGGCTCTGGCCCTGGGGCGCCGGCAGGGGATCGGATCGGTGGCCGTCTTCCAGACGGATGTGGCGCGGTACACGCGGTCCTACGGGCTGTCGCTGACGCACCATGCTGCATGGCGGTGGATCAAGTATGTGCACGGCCTTGCCGATATCACCTTGGCACCGTCACGGTCCTCCCTCGAGGATCTGGCCGCAGCCGGGGTGGAGCGTACCGCCTGGTGGGGGCGAGGTGTGGACTCGACCCTGTACCACCCGAAATGGCGGACCAGCCCTGCGGGACGAGCGCTACGGGAGCGGCTCAGCCCGGACGGTGCGGCGCTGATCGGATACGTCGGCCGGCTCGCGCCGGAGAAGAACGTCAGTGAGCTTGCCCCGCTGGCGGCTATGCACGGTGCGCGGCTCGTCGTCGTCGGCGACGGTCCCGACCGCCCGGTACTCGAACGCACGCTACGCGGTACTGATGCGGTGCTGCTGGGCCGGCTGGAGGGTGCGGAGCTCGCCGCCGCCTATGCCGCTTTCGACGTCTTCGTGCACACCGGCACGTCGGAGACATTCGGGCAGACGCTGCAGGAGGCGATGGCCTCCGGCCTGCCCGTGGTCGCTCCAGCCGTCGGCGGTCCGCTCGATCTGGTGGAGGCGGGGCAGACCGGGTTCCTGGTGACCCCGCACGACGCCTCGGCGCTCCAGGGGGCAGTCGGGAGCCTGGTGCAGGACCCGGGAATGCGTGCCCGGATGGGTGAAGCAGGCCGGCGTGCCATCCTTCCGCGCAGCTGGCAGGCGCTGTGCGATCAACTGGTCCAGCACTACGACAGCGTGGCCCAGCCGATGACGGTTCGCTGAGCGCGATCTGCCGGACCTGCGAGGGCTCAGACAAGCGAACGGCGCCGCACCCCCACGGGGTACGGCGCCGACGGCGCACCGATCACCGGTCTGTCTCGACACCCACCTGGCGTTCAGGCCCGGCGACAGTCCTGGTGACTCAGTGCTGCTGACTTAGTGCTGGTGACTCAGAGCGAGGCGACCTGCTTGGCCAGGGCCGACTTGCGGTTCGAGGCCTGGTTCTTGTGAATCACGCCCTTGCTCACGGCCTTGTCCAGCTTGCGGGTTGCGGTCCGCAGTGCGTCGTCCGCGGTCTCCTTCTCACCGGCCGCCACGGCCTCGCGCACCTTGCGGGCGTAGGTCTTCAATTCGGAACGGTACTTCTTGTTCCGAAGGCGAGCCTTCTCGTTGGTGCGGATCCGCTTGATCTGGGACTTGATGTTTGCCACGTGTTGACTCTCTCGTGCGTTCGCTCGCGCGAAACTCTCATTGATGACGTCGTAGAGGGCGTCCCATGACCGCGCCGACCGAGCGTGGGGATGCCCAGTGGTGGGTCGATGGGCGGCTATCGCGCGAGCATCGGTGATCCCGCGCTGATGTCCAGCCCCCGATTCTAGCAGCCATGGGGCCAATCAGTCGCCGTGTCGGTGCTCACGCAGTGCCGCGGCCACGTCATCGAAGCGCGCACGCTCCAATGCGGCGCCTTCGCGCCGGACAGCGTCGTCGGCGAGCCAGAGCACCCGGTCCAGACGTACCTCCGAGGGGCGGCGCTGCGAGTCCCAGCCGCCACTACCCACATCGACCCAGGAGCGGCCCCAGCGGGCCTCCTGAGTGGCATCCCGGTCATGGTCCTTCGAGGTCAGCTGCAGACCGAGGAGGCCACCCGAGTGCTCGGCGATGATCAGGACGGGCCGGTCCTTGCCGCGCTGGTCGTCCTCGTCATAGGGCACCCACGCCCAGACCACCTCGCCGGGATCAGGGCGGCCTTCGGAACGGGGTGTGTAGCTCAACTCAGGCAGTGCACCGTCGAACTCGCGCACCCCTGCGCGACTCTGGCCAGCTCCGGAGCGACCGTCTCCGGATGATCCACCGGCCCTGGGCCCTCGTCGAGGTCCGTCACGGACCGGGCGCCGCCGATTCTGTTGCCGGATCGTCTCCACGGCGAGACCGGCGACCGCTCGCACTGCGCGACTCAGCATGCTCATGGCAGCCCAGGCTATCGGCGCACGAGCATGGAATAGCCTGCGCCCTCCTCGTTCGACACGCGCCGGACACATCGGGGCGTTAGCGTCGAAGGCATGGCGGATCTGTTCGAGGGCTACCCCGAGGGCGTGGCATGGGACGAAATGGTCGAACCAGGGCACCAGGTGCGGGGCCCCTACCAGCACGTGCATCGCACCATGGGGAGCCTCAACGCTGGCGAACTACGGGTGCGTGCCGACGCGCTGGCGCGCTCCTACCTCGCCCAGGGGGTCACCTTCGACGTCGGTGGGGAGGAGCGTCCGTTCCCGCTGGACTCCGTACCCCGGGTGATCGCGGCCGAGGAGTGGGATGAGCTCGCACCGGGGATCGCCCAGCGCGTGCGCGGGCTGGAAGCGCTCCTCGCCGATGCGTACGGGCCCCAGCAGGCGATTGCCGACGGCGTCCTGCCCCGCTCCCTGATCGTCTCCTCCGGGCACTTCGCCCGGGCGGCCCGGGGAATCGAGCCACCGAATGGTGTGCGGGTGCACGTGAGCGGGGTCGACGTGATCCGCGACAGCGCCGGTGGTTGGCGCGTCCTCGAGGACAACGTGCGCGTGCCGAGCGGGGTCAGCTACGTGCTCTCCAACCGGCGCGCGATGGCACAAACCTTCCCCGAGTTGTTCTCCACCATGCGGATCCGTCCCGTGGCCGACTACCCCAGGCGCCTCCTGCACGCGCTCCACGCCGCCGCACCCTCCGGAGTAGATGAACCGGTGGTGGTGGTGCTCACACCCGGGGTGTACAACTCCGCCTACTTCGAGCACTCCCTGCTGGCCCGGCTGATGGGGGTCGAGCTCGTGGAGGGCCGCGACCTGTTCTGCGCCGGCGGCAAGGTCTACATGCGCACGACTGAGGGGCGCCGCCGCGTGGACGTGATCTACCGGCGGGTCGACGACGACTTCATCGATCCGGTGGTCTTCCGCCCGGACTCGTTGCTCGGCTGCCCCGGCCTGCTCGGCGCGGCCCGCGCCGGATCGGTCACCATCGCCAACGCCGTCGGCAACGGGGTCGCAGATGACAAGCTCACCTACACCTACCTGCCGGATCTGATCCGCTATTACCTCGGTGAGGAGCCCCTGCTCAACAACGTGGACACCTGGCGCCTTCAGGAACCAGAAGCCCTCGCCGAGGTGCTGGACCGCCTCGATGAGCTCGTCGTCAAACCCGTGGACGGCTCCGGTGGTAAAGGCATCATCATCGGTCCGGCTGCCTCCCGTGCTGAGCTGGATGAGGCGCGATCGCGGTTGCGCGCCGATCCTCGCGGATGGATCGCGCAACCCGTGGTGCAACTCTCCACTGTGCCCACCCTCGCCGGAGACTCCCTGCGGCCACGACATGTGGACCTGCGCCCGTTCGCCGTCAACGACGGCGACGACGTCTGGGTGCTCCCCGGAGGGCTCACCCGCGTGGCACTTGCCGAGGGCCAACTGGTGGTCAACTCCTCCCAGGGCGGCGGGTCCAAGGACACCTGGGTGCTCGGTGCCGCACGCCGGGGCGCTCGGCCCGCCGTGCCACCAGCCGGTACCCACTCGGATCAGGGCACACCCGCAGGGACCCGTCAGGATGCCAATCCGACCGACACCGAGGTGCGCGAGCAGAACCAGCAGCAACAACAGGCGCCGATGCGGCGCTTCACCGCGCGGAGGCCCGGATGCTGAGCCGAATCGCGGAGTCGCTGTTCTGGATCGGCCGGTACGTCGAGCGCGCGGACGATACGGCGCGCATCGTTGACGCGCACCTGCAGTATCTGCTTGAGGACCCCTGGATGGAAGAGGACGGCGCCTGCCGTGCCCTGCTCACCGTGATGGGTGCGCCGTCACCGCCGGAGGATCTGGAGGCAACCCGCTCCACCGTGCTCGACATGCTGGCCTACGACCGCACCGCACCCGGCTCCATCGCCGGTGCGCTCGCGGCCGCGCGGGAGAACGCCCGTCGAGCCCGGGAGGTGCTGTCCTCGGAGCTGTGGGAGTGCCTGAACTCCACCTGGAACGCACTTCCCGGCCGGATCCGCGCCTCTAGCCCGCACGAGTACTTCTCCTGGGTACGTGAACGCGCCGCGATCGTGGGCGGGATCACCGATGCCGCCACCCGGCGGGACGAGACCCTGCAGTTCCTGCTGCTCGGGCGCAGCATCGAACGCGCCGATATGACCGCCCGCCTCGTTGCCAGCCACACCCTCGCCGGGGGAAGCGGACCTGGCTGGACCACGCTGCTGCGCTCCTGCGGTGCACACGAGGCGTTCTTGCGCACCTACCGAGGCCGGGACTCTGAGGCACTGGCAGCCGAATTCCTGCTCCTGGACCGGTTGTTCCCGCGTTCTGTGCTGTTCTCCCTGGACCAGGCCGAGCGGTGCCTGGACCGGCTGGCCCCGATCGACGGCCGCGGACTGCGTGAGGAAGACGCCCGCAAGGTGCTCGGGCGAGTCCGCTCGAGGCTGGAGTATCAGCCGTTGCTGAGTCTGCTGAACTCGCTCACAGACGAGATGGTTCAGGTACAGGAGGGCTGCTCCGAGGCGAGCGATGCCATCCGGTTGCGCTACTTTCCCTCGGATGTGGCCGAGGACTGGATTGGAGACCGACTGTGAGCCGACTTCACATCGTGCACCGCACCACATTCGAGTACGCCCGCACGGTCACCGCCTCTTATAACGAGGTGCGGATGCGGCCCGCCACGCTCCCCGGGCAGGCTGTGCTGGAGGCGAGCCTGCGAGCGACGCCCTCGACCTACAGCTCCGAGTACCGGGACTACTGGGGCTCGGCGGTGACGGCGTTCGAAACGCTCGGTGCACACGAGGACCTGGAGGTCGTGGCTGACTCACGGGTGGAGGTGATCGCCCCAGTGCGATCGGCGAGCCCCGCAGGATGGGCCACGTTGCGATCACCTGAGGTTCGGGACCGGATGAGCGAGTACCTCGCCACCACCGCCACCACCGAACCCGCACCCGATCTGATGGAGCTCGCGCGGGCTGCCGCCGGCAGCCGCGATCCGGCCGAGGCAGCGCCCGCGGTGGCGACGAGCGTTCGCGAGGCGATGGAGTATGTGCCGGGCGTCACCGGGGTGCACACGCGGGCAGCGGAGGCGTGGGCCGCGCGCAACGGCGTGTGCCAGGATCTGGCGCATCTGGTGGCCGGCGCGCTACGCCATATGGATATCCCCACGCGGTACGTCTCCGGCTATCTGCACCCGCAGACCGATGGCGCGCAACTCGGCGTCCCGGTGACCGGCGAATCCCACGCGTGGATCGAGTACTGGTGCGGGGAGTGGATCGGTTTCGACCCGACGAACCTGATCGCCGTCGAGGAGCACCATGTGCTGGTGGGCCGCGGCCGGGAGTACCCCGATGTCACACCGATCCGCGGCGTGTACGCCGGGGGCGGGAAGTCGACCCAGCACGTGGAGGTTACCATCACGCAAGAGGCCTGACGCACGCTGCACACCCGCCCGGCCCGCCTCGTTCATCAGCTGCTGAGCAGCACCAGCGCGAGGATGATTGCCAGGAGCGATGCCAGGGGGATGGCCAGGAGCGTGCCGATCAGCGCGAGGCCGCTGATTCGCAGATCGTCTCTCAAATACGGCGCCTGCACCGGGCCACCTGCCGCCACCAGCAGCGCGCGCTGGGCTTTCTCCACCCGGCCCAGGGCGTAGCCCACGACGCCGAGCCGGCCCGAACCCAGCCACCGGTTCACCCTCCCTCGCCGCCCGCCGCCGTAGCCGGCCGGGAGCTGGCTCTCGGTGAACGCATCGAGCACCACCTGCACATCCTCGGCACCCGGCTGGCCGCGCATCTGCTCTTCCACCCGGTCGGCGAGATCGTCCGGGCTGAGGATCTCGGTACTGACCACCGGCCCGGTCGAGCGAGTGGTCAGACGGAACCACCGCCGTCGGCGGATCGCGAAGACCACCACCGGTACGGCCAGCACTACCGGCAGGGCCAGTACCACCACGTGCCCGGCCGTGAGTGTGTCGGCGGTGACGGCATTGACCACGGCGAGCAGCGTGGCCAGGGTGAGGGCCGCCGTCGCCAGCACGAGCATCGCGCCGGTGGGCACCCGCAGGACGCGCCCCACACCGCGGGCGAAGGCACCGATGGAATCCGGAAGTGCACTCACCACCCCATCATCACACCCGTGAGCCCGACGGGCACCTAACCAGGCGATGTGGGGCCGCCTCTCCAACCATGGGACGATAGGCAGAGCCCTGACCACTGACCGACCCGATCGAGGTTGACCCTCCCGTGCCCATCGCGACGCCGGCCGCCGCCACCCAGATCACGCCCAGCGCCACGGCGCCGGAGCTGCTGCGCAACTTCTGCATCATCGCGCACATCGATCACGGCAAGTCCACCCTCGCCGACCGGATGCTCCAGTTGACCGGCGTGGTCACCGATCGTGCCATGCGCGCCCAGTACCTGGACCGGATGGACATCGAACGCGAGCGCGGCATCACGATCAAGTCCCAGGCCGTGCGGATGCCCTGGCAGGTCGAGGATCAGGCCTACGCACTGAACATGATCGACACCCCCGGGCACGTCGACTTCTCCTACGAGGTCTCCCGCTCCCTGGCCGCCTGTGAGGGCGCCATCCTGCTGGTGGACGCCGCGCAGGGCATCGAGGCTCAGACCCTGGCGAACCTGTACCTGGCGTTGGAGAACGATCTCGCGATCATCCCGGTCCTGAACAAGATCGACCTCCCTGCCGCGCAGCCGGAGCGGTTCGCCGATGAGCTGGCCTCCCTGATCGGCGGAGAGCCGGAGGACTGCCTGCGGGTCTCCGGTAAGACGGGGGACGGAGTGACCGAACTCCTGGATCAGATCGTGGCGCAGATCCCCCCGCCGGTGGGGGACCCGGATGCCCCGGCCCGAGCGATGATCTTCGATTCCGTCTACGACACCTATCGCGGTGTGGTCACCTACGTCCGGGTGATCGATGGCCAGCTCTCCCCGCGGGAGAAGATCCTCATGATGAGCACCCGCGCCACCCACGAGCTGCTCGAGATCGGTGCGTCCATCCCCGAGCCGCACCCCACGAAGGGACTGGGCGTGGGAGAGGTGGGGTACCTCATCACCGGTGTGAAGGATGTGCGCCAGTCCAAGGTGGGTGACACGGTCACCAACGCGCACAAGCCGGCCACCGATGCGCTGAGTGGTTACGCGGAGCCGCAGCCGATGGTCTACTCCGGTCTCTACCCGATCGACGGCTCCGACTACCCGGTGCTGCGCGATGCGCTTGACAAGTTCAAGCTCAACGATGCGGCACTCGTGTACGAGCCGGAGACCTCGGTGGCGCTCGGGTTCGGTTTCCGGGTCGGGTACCTGGGCCTGCTGCACGTGGAGATCGTGCGGGAACGCCTGGAGCGTGAGTACAACCTCGACCTCATCTCCACCGCACCCAGCGTGATCTACGACGTCACGATGGAAGACGGCACTGAGCATGTGGTGACCAACCCGAGCGAGTTCCCGGCCGGGAAGATCTCGTCCGTGCGTGAGCCGATCGTGAAGGCCACCATCCTCACTCCGAGTGAGTTCGTGGGTGCGGTGATGGAACTCGCACAGAACCGGCGGGGTTCGATGGAGGGGATGGACTACCTCTCGGAGTCACGCGTGGAGTTGCGTTACACACTGCCCCTGGGAGAGATCATCTTCGACTTCTTCGACCAACTGAAGTCGCGCACCCGCGGGTATGCCTCGTTCGACTACGACGTGGCCGGGGTCCAGGAGGCGAACCTGGTGAAGGTGGACATCCTGTTGCAGGGCGAGCAGGTGGACGCCTTCTCCGCGATCGTGCACCGGGACAAGGCCTACTCCTACGGCGTGATGATGACCGCCAAGCTCAAGGAACTCATTCCCCGGCAGCAGTTCGAGGTCCCCATTCAGGCCGCGGTCGGATCACGGATCATCGCCCGGGAGACAGTGCGCGCCATCCGTAAGGACGTGCTCGCCAAGTGCTACGGCGGTGACATCTCCCGTAAGCGCAAGCTCCTGGAGAAGCAGAAGGAGGGGAAGAAGCGGATGAAGAGCATCGGCCGGGTGGACGTGCCTCAGGAGGCCTTCATCGCCGCACTCTCCTCCGATGGTGCGGGAGGCAAGGAATCCAAGAAATGAGCCCGACGGCGGCCGCTGGGATGGCCGTGGAGGGTTTCCTTCCGCCCTCGGTCGCCGAGGGTGGCGACCAGCGAGATTTCGGTATCTACCTGCACGTGCCGTTCTGCCGGGTGCGGTGCGGGTACTGCGATTTCAACACCTATACCTCCGACGAACTCGGCGAGGGGGCCAGCCGTTCGGACTATGCGGCAACGGCGATCACGGAGATCGAGCTGGCGGCCCAGGCGCTGACTGGGGCGGGTCTGCCCCAGCGCGAGGTGCGGACGGTGTTCGTGGGCGGGGGGACACCGACGCTGCTGGCGCCGGGTGAGTTGGCCTCGATGCTGGAGGCGGTCGAGCGCACCTGGGGTGTGGCACCGGATGCCGAGGTGACCACCGAGGCGAACCCGGACTCGGTGGATGCCCGCGATCTCGCCGCGCTGGCCGAGGCCGGGTTCACCCGGGTCTCGTTCGGCATGCAGTCCGTGGTGCCTGAGGTTCTCGCCACCCTGGATCGGACGCACGATCCGGAGCGGGTACCGCAGGTGGTCCGGTGGGCACGCGCGGCCGGGCTGTCGGTCTCCCTGGACCTGATCTACGGGGCGCCGGGGGAGACCCTGGCGCAGTGGCAGCGGTCCATCGACGCAGTGGTGGCGCTGGAACCGGATCACGTCTCCGCGTATGCCCTGGTGGTGGAGCAGGGGACGAAGATGGCCGCACAGGTGCGCCGTGGTGAGCTGCCGATGCCGGACCCGGACGATGAGGCGGACAAGTACGAGCTCGCTGCCGCCCTCCTGGCCCGGGCCGGCTACGACTGGTACGAGATCTCCAACTTCGCGCGTACACCGTCGGACCGGTGCAGGCACAACATCGCGTACTGGCGCTCCGCCGACTGGTGGGGGATCGGCCCTGGCGCGCACTCGCACGTGGGCGGACATCGCTGGTGGAACGTCAAGCACCCGCGGCCGTACGCGGCCCAGCTCGCCGGTGGCCGGCTCCCTGTGGCGGGCAGTGAGACCCTCAGTCGCGACGATCGTGAGGTGGAGCGGATCCTCCTTGGCGTGCGGCTGGCGGACGGTCTCGAGGTGGGGCGGGAGTTACTCGCCCGGCTTCCTGATCTGGTGGCCGACGGGTTGATCGATGCTCAGGCAGCCGCTGGCGGGCGCGCGGTCCTGACGCTTCGCGGGCGCCTGCTCGCCGATACCGTGGTGCGGCGGCTGACCTGAGCGGCCGACACGCCAGGTGGTGGTCAAACCATGGCCATGGCCCCGAGAGGCGGGGAACCGGTACGGTGTGGTCGCCGTCACCGTGACGGAACCGACGTAGTCAGATCTGGGGAGATATGAGCCAGCAACCACCGGAGCAGGGCCCGCAGGGTCCCGACGATAAGCCGAACAGCGCCCAGCCGGACGGTTCGCCGCAGCAGCCGGGTACCCCGCCGCCGCCGGGACCAGGGCAGCAGGAACCCCCGCAGGCGCCGCCGGCGGCACCCCAGCAGCCGCCGACCTACGGCGCGGCTGGTCAGCCGCCGAGTGCCTACCCGTCGCCGGAGCAGGGTGGCTTCCAGACGCCCCCTCCGCCGGGACCAGGGCAGTCCGGTCAGTACGGACAGCCGGGCCCGGGATACGGCGGCCCTCCGCCGGCACCGGGTGTGAACCCCGGGCAGTACGGTCAGGGCGGCTACGGCGCCGGATCTGCACAGCAGTTCAACTTCGGCGCAGTGCTGGGCTATGCGTGGAAGACGGTGATCCAGAACCCCGTCGTGTGGATCCTCGGGACCGTGCTGGTCGTCATCGTCTCCTTGCTGGTCAGTCTGTTGAACCCGGGTGCTCAGGCCGTGTTCGATGCCGCCAACGGGAGTTTCAATGTCGCCGCCACCCAGTCGTTCACGGCGATGGGGCTGATTGCGGGCATCCTCTCCGCACTCGTCCTCGGATTCGTCCAGGCCGTCGCACAGAACGCCGGCCTGCGGGAGACTGCGGGCAACAAGCCAAGCTTCGGTGACGTCTTCCAGGTCCCGAATATGCAGAACGCGCTCATCTGGGCCGTGATCTGGGGCGTTGGCTCCGGTGTGGTCAACCTGATCCCGGTTCTCGGTCCGCTGGTGGTCCTGGTCGCTTCGATCGCGCTGATCTTCACGATGTCGGCGATTATCGACCGCGGTGTTTCCTGGATGGATGGGCTGAAGACCTCCCTCCAACTCGTCCAGCAGAACGTGGGCCCGACTCTGCTGCTGGTCGTGCTCCTTATCGTCCTCGGCATCGCCACTGTCATCACCTGTGGCCTGGGGGTGTTCCTGACGGCCCCGATGGGCGTCGTGGCGATCACCTACACCTACCGGTCCTTGAGCGGTCAGCCGATCGCACCCAAGGTCTGAGGCTCACTCGCACCAACCGTCGACGGCGGCCCGGGACGTTCCGGGCCGCCGTCGCCGTGTCCGGGCTTGCGCGCGCCCCGGTGCTGACCAGTAGCGTTCGTTCCCATGAGCGATCAACAACCTTGGCAGAATGCCTCCGATCCCAATGAACACCCCACGGGGGAGGGCGCAGACACACCTCAGGAGCAGGCGCCGCCCGCACCGGAGCCCGAGGACTACGGTTCGGCTGAGGCTGGCGCAGGATCGGCGCCGGCCTTCGGCGCGGGATCGACGCAGCCTCCGCCCGCGCCGTACGGCCAGCCGCCGCAATCCGGCCCTGCGCAGCCGCCTCCTCCGTCCGGCCCTGCGCAGCCGCCTCCGCCGTCCGGGCCGGCCCAGCCTCCGCCTTCCGGACCGGCCCAGCCTCCGGCGTCCGGACCGACTCAGCCCCCGCCGTCGGGCGGTGCGCATGGCCAGCCCTCGCAGGGCATTCCGTACGGCCAGTCGCAGCCCGGGGGCTTTGCGCAGCCGCAGCACGGCGGGTACAGCCAACCGCCGCAGGGTGTCCCGTATGGGCAGCCCCAGCAGGGTGGGTACGGTCAGCCGCAGCCGGGACCCTACGGTCAGCCGCAGGGCCAGTACGCACCGATCCCGACTGAACCTCAGGCGACGGACGCATTCAGCTGGGCCTGGGGCGCATTCAAGGCCCACTGGTCCACGTTCGTCCTGGGTCAGTTGGCGTGGGCCGCGATCATCGCGGTGGTCTCGGTGCTGTGGTTCGTCATTCTCGGTGCTATCGGTGTGTTCGGATCGGGAATGCAAGACGAAGCGGCGCTCGTCGCGCTCACCGGAGCGGGCTTCTTCAGCATCTTGCTGTTCATCGTCGTCGTCGTGCTCGTCAGCGTCTTTGCCGCGGCAGGTGTGGCCCATGCTGCGATCAAGGTGGTGCGGGGCGAACAGGTATCGGTCGGAGATTTCTTCAAGATCCCGAACGCCGGTCACGTCCTGCTCACGACCATCCTGATCTCGCTGACGGCGTCCCTGTCGTCCGTCCTCGTCGTGGGACCGCTGGTCGTGATGTTCTTCGCGGTCTACGCCAACTTCTTCCTGATCGACCGCCGCGACAACACCGCTGACGCGATCGGCAACACCATCAAGATGGCGATCGGCAGCGTCGGGCAGACCATCATCCTGATCCTGCTCACCTTCGTGGCGGCGATGGCCGCGAGCATCACCTGCGGAATCGGCTCCCTGGTGACCGTTCCGCTGAGCGTCATGGCCACCGCCTGGATGTACCAGCAGAACCTGGGACGGACCCCCGCATTGCGGTAGTTCCGGTCAGCGTGCTCCGTGGGCCGTTTCGCGGAGCACGCTGAATTCCGTCGGTGTGGGCCGGCCTGGCGCCGGCCGTCGATCAGGGCGCGGTGACGAAGTCCACCAGCTCCTCCACCCGGCCCAGCAGGCTGGGCTCCAGATCCCGGTAGTCGCGCACAGTGCCCAGGATGCGCTTCCAGCCTCGTGCAATATCTGCCTGGTCTCGCGCCGGCCAGCCGAGCGCCGTGAGAGTTCCGACCTTGATGTCGGTGCCCCGGGGCACATGCGGCCACTGCTGCAGACCCAGACGGCCAGGTTTGACGGCCTGCCATACGTCCACATACGGGTGTCCGACCACCAGGACGTTCTCCTCGCCGAAGCGCCGGACGATGTCCGCAGCGACCCGGGACTCCTTACTTCCGGAGACGAGGTGGTCCACCAGAACGCCCACACGCCGCCCCGGCTCCGGTGCGAACTCGGTGAGCCGCTCGTCGAGATTGTCCACGCCGTCGAGCAGTTCCACCACGACGCCCTCGATGCGCAGGTCGTCTCCCCAGACCTTCTCGACCAGTTCGGCGTCGTGCCGTCCCTCCACCCAGATCCGCGAACCCCGGGCCACGCGAGCGCGGGCTCCGGCCACGGCCAGCGAACCGGACGCCGTCCGGGTCCGGCCCTGAGCGGTGACGGCCGGCCGGTGCGGTACCAGGCGTACCGGCTTTCCCTCGACCCAGAAGCCGGCGCCGAGTGGGAAGGTGCGCGAGCGGCCCTTGCGATCTTCGAGGACCACCACCTGCTGGCCACCGCTCTTCTCCACTCTCACCACGGCGCCGACCCACCCCGACTGCACATCCTCGACCACCAGGCCCGGCGCTGCCGGCGTGTCCTGGGTGCGCACCCGGGTGCGTTCGTGAGGGTCGTGGGAGAGCACGTCGGAGCCATATCGATCCTGGGTCACGATGCGAGGGTAGAGGCGGCGGCGCGCAAGGGTCGGCAGCCACGCGGGAGAGCAGCCGAGTCCACCGCGTAGAATTGGCACTCACCGACGTCGAGTGCTGATCCTCAGGGAGGTGATCTGGTGAGTTCGCAGCGACAGTTGCAGGTCTTGCGCGCAATCGTGCAGGACTACGTGCGCAGCCGGGAACCCGTCGGCTCACGCAACCTGGTGGACCGGCACAATCTCAACGTCTCACCCGCCACCATCCGCAACGATATGGCCGCACTCGAGGAGGGCGGTTACATCGCCCAGCCGCACACCTCGGCAGGGCGCATCCCCACGGACAAGGGATACCGCCTGTTCGTGGACCAGATCTCGGTGATCAAACCGCTCTCCGGTGTGGAACGTCGAGCGATCGGTGAGCTGCTCGACGGTGCCGTCGACCTCGATGACGTCCTCGAGCGCACCGTGCGGCTGCTCGCCCAACTCACCCAGCAGGTGGCGGTCGTCCAATACCCCTCACTGCGGCGCTCCGCCCTGCGGCACGTGGAGCTCATCCCCACCGGGCCGAGGCACCTCCTCGTGGTGATCATCACCGCGAATGGCCGGGTGGAACAACGCACTGTGGAATCAGCCACCGATCTCGACGAGACGATGGTGGCCGAGCTTCGCGCCCGAGTGAATGCTGAGGTGGCTGGTCGCAACGCCGCCCGGCTGCGCACCGTGCTCGCCGGCGTGGAAGAGGCGTTCGCACCGGTGGACCAACCACTGGTGTCCGGCGTGCTGGGCACCATCATGGATACGCTCTCCGAAGATGCCGAGGAACGCATCGTGATGGCCGGCACGGCCAACCTGGCCCGCTCCGATGTCGACTTCTCCGGCACCATCGGGCCCGTCCTGGAAGCACTCGAGGAGCATGTCGTGCTCCTGCGGTTGCTCAGTGAGATGGCTGCCGGAGACGCTGAGGCGGCCGTTCGGCGAGACCACCCGCTCGCTGTGCGCATCGGGAGTGAGACTCATCACGAGAACCTGCTGGAGACTTCCATCGTTGCCAGCGGATACGGTGGCGATGGCACCGAATCCGTGGGGCAGCTCGGCATCCTCGGTCCCACCCGGATGGACTACCCCTCCACGATGGCTGCCGTGCGCGCCGTCGCCCGTTACCTCTCCCGCTTCCTCGGCGGCTGAGACCACCGTGACCTCCGAACCAGAAAGCCACACGTGAGCGATTACTACGCGACCCTGGGCGTCTCCCGTGACGCCTCGACCGAGGAGATCAAGCGCGCCTACCGCAAGCTCGCTCGGCAACACCACCCGGACGTTGCCGGCCCGGGCAGCGAAGACAAGTTCAAGGAGATCGCTGCCGCGCACGAGACCCTCTCCAACCCGGAGAAGCGGCAGATGTACGACATGGGTGGCCAGCCCGGGATGGGCGGTGCGGGTGCCGGTTTCGGCTTCTCCGACATCTTCGAGACGTTCTTCCAGGCGGCGGCCGGTGGCGGGGGTTCTCGCGGTCCCGCATCCCGTGCGCGCCGCGGGCAGGACGCGTTATTGCGCATCAGCATCGAGTTGAGCGAGGCCGCCTTCGGCGTGACCAAGGACATCGAGGTGGAGACGGCCGTCCTGTGCACCACGTGCCAGGGGTCGTGCTGCCGCCCCGGCACCAGTCCGACAACCTGCGAGGTGTGTCACGGGCGCGGTTCCGTTCAGCGGATGGCCCGCTCCTTCCTCGGTCAGGTGATGACCACCACCGCCTGCGCCAACTGCTCCGGTTTCGGCTCGATCATCACCGACCCGTGCACCGAGTGTGCCGGGGAGGGGCGTGTGCGCACGCAGCGCACGGTCCGGGTGAATGTCCCGGCCGGCGTCGACGACGGCACCCGGATCAAGCTCACTGGGCAGGGTGAGGTCGGCCCCGCGGGCGGGCCTCCTGGCGATCTCTACGTTGAGGTCCGGGAGAAGCGGCACCCGTTGTTCACCCGCCGCGGGGACGATCTGCATTGCACCACCGAGCTGCCCATGACAGCCGCGGCTCTGGGCACCGTACTCGAGTTGGACACCCTGGACGGTGCCCGTGAGCTGGACATCCGGCCCGGCACCCAGCCGGACGAGGTGGTCACGCTGCGGGGCCTTGGCGTCGGGCACCTCAACGGTGGTGGCCGGGGTGACCTGCACGTGCACGTGCAGGTCAGCGTGCCCACCAAACTGGACGAGGAGCAGGAGCGCTTGTTGCGTGAGCTCGCCGGTCTGCGCAGCGAGGAGCGGCCGGAGGCACGGCTCGCTCCCGCGGGCAATGGCGTGTTCTCCCGCCTGCGAGAGAAGTTCCAGGGGCGGTGAGCCGGCCGGTCTTCCACGCCGGGCCCGGCAGCCTCGACACTGCCCGGGCCGGTGCGCCCGTCACGCTGACCGGTGCCGATGCCCGCCACGCTGCGACAGTTCGCCGGGTGCGGGTGGGCGAGGTGATCGACCTCATCGACGGCGCAGGCCTGCGCGTGACCGGGACCGTGACGGACGTTGCCGGGGGCACCGACGCCGCAGTGACCCTGACCGCCGAGACCCTCACGCAGGAGGTGCGCGCTACGCCGGAGTTGGTGCTTGTGCAGGCGCTCGCCAAGGGCGGGCGGGATGAGCTCGCCGTGGAGGCAGGGACCGAGGTCGGGCTGGACCGTGTGGTGCCATGGCAGGCTGAACGGTCGGTCTCGCAATGGCGAGGTGAGAAGGCCCGCAAAGGCGTGGCGCGCTGGCAGCAGGTGGCCCTCGCTGCTGCGAAACAGTCCCGCCGTGCCCAGGTCCCAGCCGTCTCGGACCTCGTGGTTGGCGCGCAGTTGCGGGAGCAGGCGGCAGCCGCGGTGGAGGCAGGAAATCCGGTGCTCGTGTTGCATGAGGAAGCCTCCGTCCCGATCGGCGAGGCACCCATCACGGCCACGGCTGAGCAGGTGCTCGTGGTGGTCGGTCCCGAAGGCGGCCTCACCGAGAGCGAGGTCAAGGCCTTGACCACGGCCGGCGCACACGCGGTCCGACTCGGCCCGCACGTCCTGCGTACCTCAACCGCTGGCCCTATCGCGCTTGCGCTGCTCGCCCAGCAGCTCGGTCGCTGGGGTTGAGACCAGCGTGGATATCGACTCGGCGCACCACGGGCTCCCTCGGTAGGATTGCGTTGTCCACACCACCCACGAGGGGAAGATTCGGGCCACCGGCCCCGCCCATGACAAGTTCCAGTACTCCCGCCGACGACGCCGTCCGGCACCAGGTGACCATTCCTGAGCACGTCCCCATGGTGGCCTTGCTCGGGCAACGCGATGAGGTACTTCGCGCGATCGAGACCGGGTTCCCTGCCGTGGACGTTCATGTGCGCGGCAATGTCGTGACGTTGACCGGGCGGCCCGGTGAGGTTGCGCTCGCTGAACGACTCGTGGACGAACTCAGTGAGATCGCCTCCTCGACCACGCCGCTGACTGCCGACGCCGTCGAGCGTGCGATCAAGATCCTCACCGACAGCACCTCGGAGCGCCCCGCACAGGTGCTCACCATGAACATCCTGTCCAACCGGGGCAAGACGATCCGCCCCAAGACTCTCGGGCAGAAGGAGTACGTGGAGGCGATTGACCGCAACACCCTCGTCTTCGGGATCGGGCCGGCCGGGACGGGCAAGACCTACCTGGCCATGGCCAAGGCCGTGCAGGCCCTGCAGGCCAAGCAGGTCAACCGGATCGTGCTCACCCGCCCGGCAGTGGAGGCGGGGGAGCGGCTCGGGTTCCTGCCGGGTTCGCTGAACGACAAGATCGATCCGTATCTGCGCCCGCTCTATGACGCACTGCATGACATGGTCGACCCGGAGTCGATCCCGCGTCTGATGGCTGCAGGCACGATCGAGGTGGCACCGCTGGCGTACATGCGCGGGCGTACTCTCAACGATGCGTTCATCATCCTCGATGAGGCGCAGAACACCTCGGCCGAGCAGATGAAGATGTTCCTGACCCGGCTCGGCTTCGGGTCCAGGATCGTGGTGACTGGCGATGTCACGCAGGTCGACCTGCCGGGCAGCGCGGATTCTGGTCTGCGGGTAGTGCAGGACATCCTGACCGATCTCGACGACGTCGCTTTCTGCCGGCTCACCAGCGCAGATGTGGTGCGGCACCGTCTCGTTGCCGACATCATCGATGCCTACTCCCGGTTCGAGACCCATCGGCCCACCGGGGTCACGCGCGCTGAGCACGGGGGCCACGGTGTACGCGGCACCCGAAGCGCGCGCGGCAACCAGGACGGCCATCGATGAGTGGGGTGCCGGAACGGCCGGATCAGGAAGGCCACTCATGAGCGTGGAGATCACCAACGAGTCCGGGCACCGCCTGGACGAGGCCGAGTTCGCTGCGCTCGCCCGCCACGTACTCGATGCGATGCATGTGCACCCGCAGGCTGAACTGGAGATCCGGTTCGCCGACGCCGAGGTGATGTCGCAGCTGCACGTGCGCTGGATGGATGAGGAGGGGCCCACCGATGTGCTCTCCTTCCCGATGGACGAGTTGCGCCCCGGCTTGGAGGGAGAACCGAGCGAGGAGGGCATGCTCGGGTCGATCGTTGTATGCCCAGACGTGGCCCAGGATCAGGCCCGGGCGGCTGGTCACTCCGCCGAAGAGGAGATGCTGCTGCTCACCACGCATGGCATCTTGCATCTGCTCGGGTTCGATCACGCCGAGCCGGAAGAGGAGAAGGAAATGTTCGGTCTGCAACGCCAACTCCTCCTGACCTTCCTGGCTGCTCGATGAGCCCCCGCGATGTGGCGAGCAACGGCGGCTCCCGTGAGCACCGTGCCGGATTCATCTGCGTGGTGGGGCGCCCGAACGCCGGTAAGTCCACGCTGACGAATGCGCTGGTGGGACAGAAAGTCGCCATCACCTCCGGCCGCCCACAGACCACCCGGCATGCGATCCGCGGCATCGTGCACCGCGATGATGCGCAGCTGATCCTGGTGGACACGCCGGGTGTTCACCGGCCTCGTACCTTGCTCGGGGAACGGCTGAACGAGCTCGTGATCGGCACGCTTGCTGAGGTGGACGCGATCGCTTTCTGCCTTCCCGCCGATCAGTTGGTCGGCCCAGGTGACCGCTATATCGCGGCCCGACTCGCGGAGGCCCGAACCCCGGTGGTGGCCGTGGCCACCAAATCCGACGCCGTAGGCCGCCCGCGGCTGACGGAGCACCTGATGAAGGTGGCCGAGTTGGGCGAGTGGGCTGACATCATCCCGGTGGCCGCCACCACCGGCTATCAGCTCGACGAACTCGTCGAGGTACTGCGCGGCCACATGCCCGAATCGCCGCCGCTCTACCCGGACGGTGAACTCACCGATGAACCCGAGCACGTGATGGTGGCCGAATTGGTGCGCGAGGCTGCGCTGGAGGGCGTGCGTGAGGAGCTGCCCCACTCACTCGCGGTGGTGGTGGAGGAGATCGTGCCTCGTGAGCGGCCCGCGAAGGACGGCCGGGACATGCTCGATGTGCATGTGAACCTGTTCGTGGAACGCGATTCGCAGAAGGCCATCGTGATCGGCAGTAAGGGGGCCAGGTTGCGCGATGTCGGCACCCGCGCGCGGCACGGGATCGAAGCACTGCTCGGCGCCGCGGTCTACCTGGACCTGCATGTCAAAGTGGCCAAGGACTGGCAGCGCGACCCCAAGCACCTGCAGCGCCTCGGGTTCTGATGCGGCGATCATCGCCGGCGCTGATGTGGTACTCCCCGGGCGCGTGAGTGTGCGGCGGTGCCGTGCGGGCCGGATAATGTGAAGCGGTGAAGTACCGAAAACTCGTGGTGACGCTCGTCATCGTCATCGCCTTCGGGATGATCGGATCCCTCTCCGGCCCGCGCTGGACGCCGCAGCCGCTTGAGCAGACGATCGTCCCCGCGACTTCGGATGTCGCGATCGGGTCGGAGGTGATGACCGACCCGGTCGGCACGTACGAGATCGAGCAGGATGTCTTCGAGATCGAACTCGGTGGCGCCCACGTACTCGCCACTCTCACCGCTCCGGTGGGCGCGCCCGGCGAGCGACCAGGTGTGCTCTTCATGCACGGGGCCGGTACCGGTGCACACACGAACTTCGCGGATCAGGCGGTGGCCTTGGCCAGCGCCGGGGTATACGTGCTGGTGCCGGAGAAGCGACTGGACACGTACACCACCGCAAGCCGGGATTATCCCGCGATGGCGCAGGACTACCTGGTCTCGTGGGCCGTGCTGCGTGATTGGCCGGGGGTGAACCCGGACATGGTGGGCGTCTACGGCGAGAGTGAAGGCGCATGGATCGCACCGATCGCCGCCGCTGAGGAACCTGCGGTGGGTTTCGTGATCCTCGTCTCCGCTCCCGTGGTGCCGCCTCGTGAACAGATGGCCTTCGCCGCGGATTCGTACCTGCGCAACGTGGGCGTGCCGGAGGCGCTGTTGCGCGCGATCCCCCGGGGGGTGGGCGCTCACCCACCCGGAGGCGGTTTCGAGTATGCGGACTTCGACGCCGGACCGTGGCAGCGTCAGCTCACCCAGCCAGTGCTGATGATCTACGGCACCGATGACGCGTCGATGCCGATCGTGCAAGGGCCGTTGGCGGTCATTGATGACATGGCCGCGGCCGGCAACGCGGATTACACGGTCCGCTACTTCGAGGGTGCCAACCACGGTGTCCGCGTCAACGGTGAGCTGGCCGAGGGATTCCTGGACGTGCTCGCGCGATGGACACTCGGCCTGCCGGTCACGGCCGACGCCGAACCACGGATCGCCGGGGACCAACCAGAGCAGCGATTCCGGGCAGCGCCCCTGGACCATCCGCATTGGTATGCCGATGGCGACATGTTGGTCTGGACACTACTGGGTGCGTTCGTCCTTCTTCTGGTAGCACCTGCCGTCTGGGCGGTGGGCCGCGGGGTGGCTCGCCTGCGCGGGCAACGTCCGCACACCTTCCCGCCCCCATTGGCCCGATTCACGGCCGCCACCATGATGAGCGCAGTGGCGATCATGGTGGTCTTCGTTGCCTACGTCGCCTACGTGGCATCCCTCGCACTGAACTACCGCACTGATGATCTGGTGGTGCATGGGGGGTGGGTTGCTCTGCACGCGCTCGGCATCCTTGCCGTGGCTGTCGGGGTCCGTTCGGTGGATGCTGCAGCGAACGCGCGGCGCACACTCGGCCGCACGGCTTTCAGCGCCGGCCACGCGGTGATCTGGTGGAGTGCCCACCTGGGTGCGACCTCGCTCCTGGTGATCGCCGCCTATTGGGGGGTGTTCCCGACCCTGTTCTGACCACCGTAGGATCAAGCGGAACTCGGGCCGGGTGCCTGGGGAAGAGAGGATGTGGCGAACCGGTGCAGGTGGCGTGGGGAGTCGGGACCGACGCGGGTGGTCGGCGTGCCGTGAACGAGGACGCCGTGCTGGCACGGCCACCGCTGTTCTTGGTGGCCGATGGGATGGGCGGACACATCCACGGCGAAATCGCCTCGGCCGCGGTGGTGCGCGCATTCGAGGAGTTCGTCGGCGAGTTCGACCCGGACCAGGAAGTTCGTCCCGACCAGGTCCAGCAGGCGATCCGGACCGCGCAGAACCGGATGCGGGCGGCCCTGCAGGGTCAGGCCGAGCCGCAGGCTGAGCCGGTGACGGCGGGCAGCACCGTGGCCGGTGCACTCATCACCGTGCACGAGGGAGCCCCGTTCTGGCTGGTATTCAACGTCGGCGATTCGCGGGTCTATCGCTACAGCGACGAGACTCTGACGCAGATCAGCGTCGATCACTCGCTGGTGCAGGAGCTGATCGAATCCGGTGCCATCGATCACGTGACCGCACGGGAGCACCCACAGCGCAACGTGATCACGCGCGCCGTGGATACCAATTCCGACGCCGAGGCCGACTTCTGGCGACTGCACGCCGGGGCCCGGGATCGGCTGGTGATCTGCAGCGACGGTCTGACCGGTGAGCTCACCGATGCGGCCATTGCGGCCGTGCTCGCCGCAGAACCGGCAGCCACGGCGGCGGCAGAGCGGCTGCTGAACGACGCGCTCACGGGCGGCGCCAGGGACAACGTGTCGGTGATCGTGGTCGATCTGGAGGGTGCGGACGTCTCGATGACGGCACCTCGGGCGCGCGCGGATGACGACGTCGCCGATACCGTGCCGAGAGGCAATCGGCTCTCGCAGGGAAGGGATGCATCGTCATGACAGCAATGACGCAAGCACACGCGCGGTATCTCCCGGGCTCGTGGTCGGCCATCATGACCGACGCCGGTGCAGCCCTGCTGCACCCGTCGTTCAGCACCGTGCACGTGCGCACGCTGTGGGATGCGATGGCCGGCGGGCGTCCGCTCAGCTCCTGGCTGGAGATCCTCGCAGGGGGCGGGCTCACCAGCCTCGCGGACTTCGCACTGGTCGAGCGGTCCGGAACTCAGCTCCGGGTGCTGGCACGCGGTGACGTGGTGGTGGTCTGCGCCGATCAGGAACTGCATGGTCGCGGAATGAGCACGTGGCGCGAGGCCGTCCTGGCGGCCGGAGCGTTCCGGCTCGAGGCGGGATCCGCCGACGGCGGCCGTCACCTTGACGAGGACGGCCTGCCCTGGTCGGTCGGCGTCGTGGCCGCCGAATCGGTGGGCATTGTGGACACCGAAGAGCGCTCCACCGGCGGGAGCCGTTCCGCGAGAGAATCGTTGACGGGCGCACCTGCCGAGACGTCACCAGCGGTGACAGAACCGGCGCAGCCGGCCACCCCACCCGCTGACGCGCCCGTGGCAACCGATGAACCAGACATGGCGGAGGGCGGCGGATCCGAGGCCGGCCACGTCGCCATCGCCGCTGAGGACGACCCAGACGAGGTGCGCTCCACTGAGGCGGGCGTGTCCGAATCCACGGTGCACCCCGCCGTCCCACCGAAACCCGCTTCGGGGATCATCGACTCGGTGCCGTGGGCGGTGGCCGAGGTTGCCCGGCAAGGTGGCGCGCCCGCCGCACAGCACCACGCGCCGGAACCTGCCGCCGAGGATGATCTCGATGGCGCAGGCGGCAACCTCAGTGAGATTGACGATCACACGGTGCGGGCACCGATCCGTGGTCGCAGATCGGGCGAGACACCAGCCGGCGCCGAGGCTGCGGCGGCGATCCCGACGGGTCTCGAGGGAGACCATGACGGGTCCACCGTGATGGTCTCCGATCTCGCGAGCATGCGCGATGCCACGATCGTGCCGGGCCCGGGCGACGCCGAGGACTTCACCGGTACGGGGCCTGGTTCGGCCATGGGAACGCTGGTCCTATCCACTGGGGCACGCATCGTGTTGGATCGTCCGGTGCTCATCGGGCGCGCGCCCGAATCCAGCAGATTCGGCGTGAACGTGGAGCCCCGCTTGGTCACGGTGCCGAGCCCCGAGCAGGACATCTCCCGCACGCACGTGGAGCTCCGCGTGGAAGGCGATCACCTCCTGGTCACCGATCTGAACTCCACCAACGGCACACTCGTGGTGGTCCCTGGCGGCCTACCGAGGCGCCTGCACGCCGGAGAAGCGGTGCCGGTACCGATCGGCACCCTCATCGATCTCGGCGACGGGGTCTCCGGCACCATCGAGGCACCGGAGCAGGCGCAGCAGACGTGACACGACGACCTCCCTCTCGCCCCCCGGACATTCCCGGATACACCTACGAACGTCTACTCGGCAGCGGCGGGTTCGCCGATGTCTTCCTCTACCACCAGCACATGCCCCGGCGTGAGGTGGCGGTCAAGGCGTTGCTCGCGAGCGCCGTCACCGAGGACGGCCTGGAGCAGTTCACGGCCGAGGCGAACCTGATGGCCCAGCTCTCCACGCACCCCTCGATCGTGACGGTCTTCCACGCGGCCACCACCGAGGATGGACGTCCGTACCTGGTGATGGAGTACTGCCCGCGCCCGAACCTCTCGGTCCGGTACCGCAACGAGCGGATCGGCGTGGCCGAGAGTCTGCGGATTGCGGTACGCCTGGCCGGCGCTGTGGAGACGGCGCACCGGGCCGGGATTCTGCACCGGGACATCAAGCCTGCGAACGTGCTGACCACCGCATACGGGTGGCCAGCGCTCACCGACTTCGGCATCTCAGTGGCCACCGGCACCGGTGCGGCTGATGATCGTGAGCAGGCTGGGATGTCGATCCCGTGGGCGGCTCCGGAGTTCTTCGCCGAGGACGCCCAGCGTGGCATTCCTGGTGACGTCTATGCGCTGGCTGCCACGATCTACACGCTGCTGGCTGCGCGTTCACCGTTCGAGCTACCGGGCAAATCCAACACTGCCTTGGATCTGATCACCCGGATCGAACGTGATCGGGTGCCACCGATCGGGCGTGATGACGTTCCGGCGTCCCTGGAGGCGGTGCTGGCGCGCGGGATGGCCAAGGATCCGGCCAGGCGGTACGGCTCGGCGGCGGAGTTCGCCCGGGCGATCCACCAAGTGGAGCAGGAACTGCACCTGACGCCGACTGCCCTGGACATCCCGGACACCTCCTGGATGGGGTCGTCATCGGATCCGATCGAGGGTGATCAGACTCGTGTCCGATCGATCAGTACGGTGCCGCAACGTCCGCCGTCGGCGCAGGCAGATGCCACCCGGTTGCGTGGCGTCGCCGACGTCGCGCCACACGCACCTGCGGCCGGGTACGGGCAGCCCGCCGCTCACGTCCCTGACGCCCAGGCACCCGGCGAGCCAGAGCGCCAAGGAACACCCCTGCGGACCCGTACCCGCACGGCCTTGATTGCCGGAGCGGCCGCGATCGTGGTGGCCGCCACGGTGACGGTGATCACCTACGGCGCCCTGAACTCGGGCGACCCGATCGACCCGACCAGCCCCACGACCGAGCCCACGTCGGCGCCGACCGTGAGTGCCCTACCTGTGCCGCCCCCGCCGGATGGCCTCACGCTCGAACGGGAGGGGTCCGAAATCAGCGCGGTGTGGCGCGCCCCCGCATACGATGGCTCCCTGGAGTATGCCTACGAGGTGACCGAAGGGGACTCGGCAGGGGGCCTGACCTCGGTGGGTGATCAGACCTCGGTGACGGTCACCGACGAGGCCGACCGGGTGTGCATCCGGGTGCTCAGCATCAATGAGACCAGGCAGACTTCGGATGCGGCGGACAGCCCGGAGGAATGCGTATGAGGCGGCAGGGAGGAACGCAGGGATGAACATCCAGGTGGAGTTCTGTGGGGAATGGTTCGACGTTGCCGATGGGCACACATTCCAGATCGGCCGCGAGGGTGATCTCGAGATCGACGACAACCCCTACCTGCACCGCCGCTTCCTGACGATCTCCTTCCACGACGATCTCTGGTGGCTGGAGAACGTCGGAAGCCGGATCTCAGCGACCGTGGCGGACTCGGACGGCAATATGCAGGCTTGGCTGGCCCCGGGGGCCCGGCTTCCCTTGGTGTTCGCGCACACTTCCGTGCTGTTCACCGCAGGCCCGACCACCTATGAACTCGGCATCGTGGGCGATTCGCCGAGTTTCGAGGCCTCTTCACCCTCCACCACACAGGTGGGGGAGACCACCATCGGCCCGGTCACGATGACCGAGACTCAGAAGTTGTTGATCATCGCACTCGCCGAACCGGTGCTGCGGGGCCGCGGCTCGACGGCCTCCATCCCTACCTCCGCACAGGCGGCTGCTCGCCTGGGATGGGCGATCACCCGGTTCAACCGCAAACTCGACAATGTCTGCGAGAAGCTCGCCCGGTTCGGGGTGCGTGGCCTGCGCGGTGCGCCCGGGCAGCTCGCCGTGAACCGGCGCGCGCGGCTGGTGGAGCACGCGGTGGCGTCTCGGCTGGTCGTCGCTGCCGACCTGGAACTGCTGGAGGCCAATGCCGAACGCCATGCTGAGGGCTCCGATTGACGCTTCATGCGCATGGGCAGTTCTCTCCCTCCCACCATGGCGCCGGAGACCGTAAACTGACCGACGGATCTGGTGGGCGACGAATCGGGGAACTCGAGTGAGCTGGAAGGCTGGCCTGCGCCGCAACAAGCGCACCGTGGCCAGCACCACCGTGATGTCGCTCGTCCTCGGCACGGTGGTGGCCCTCAGCCTGAACTACGAGGGCGTCGCCACTGCTGACGTCGATCTCAATGACGGTGGCGTCTGGGTCTCGAACAATGAGTCCATCCTCGTCGGTCGGTTGAACTACCCGGTCGAGGAGATCGACGCCACGCTGGCCGCGCTGAGCCAGGATGTCGACCTCCTCCAGCGCGAGGACACCGTGCTCATCCGTGACCGTGCTGGGAGCACGCTGCAGCAGGTGGACCCGGTGTCCGTCGCAGTACGTGGCTCGGCCGTCCCGCTGCCCACCGGCTCGGACGTCCAACTCGGTGACAACACCGTGGGTGTACTCGTCGAGGAGACCGGTGAATGGCGAGTGCTGGGCCTGGATCAGTTGAATGTGCTCAGTGAGGCCGGCGAGGACCCTCAGGCCGTGCTGGGGGCCGGTGCGGCCCAGGCGATCGCCGACGACGGAACGGCCTATGGGCTGAACGCCGCCGATGGCGAACTGCTCAGCTTCGCCCCGGGCAATCGGGAGGAGCCGGAGGTCCTCGAGATCGATCCGGCCCTGTTCACCGACGCCACGACTCAGTTGACCGTGGTCGGGAACGAACCGGTCGCGCTCACCTATGAACCCACCACCGACGAGCTCACCCTGGTCCGCCCGGGCGAGGAGCCGATCTCCTTGACCGATCTGGGCGTCGACGGTGCTTCGGCGCGGCTGCAGGCGCCCAGCACGGGCGGCAGCAAAGTGGCGCTGGCCACGACCGACGCGCTGGTGACAGTGCCCCTGGACGGCTCGGACCCGGTGATGCACCCCTCACCCGCAGCCGGCGCACCGGCACAGCCGGTGCAGGTGGCGGGATGCGTCCACAGTGCGTGGGCCGGTGGACCCTCCGGTTACCTGCGCCAGTGCGGTGACGCGATGCCGGAGACGTTGGATGTCCCAGGCGCCACGGGCGGGGATCTGGCCTTCCGGGTGAATCGCACCTATGTGGTGCTCAACGAACTCTCCACCGGGAACTCCTGGATGGTCGAGGATGCGCTGATCCTGGTGGACAACTGGGAGGACGCCACCCCGCCGACGGACGAGGACGAGCAGGAAGAAGAGGAATCTCAGGACCTCGAGGAGCGCGAGGTTGAACTCGACCGGGAGGCAGAGAACCGCCCGCCGGTGGCCGTCGATGACCAGTTCGGTGTGCGCGCCGGACGCATCGTGGTTCTTCCCGTGCTGCACAACGATTCCGATGCCGACGGTGACCTGCTCACCGCCTCAGTGAGCGAGAACATCCCGGAGTCCTTCGGAACGGTGGAAGCGGTCCACGGCGGACGTGCCCTGCAGATCCGGGTCAGCCCCACCGCGAGCGGCCGCGCCTCGTTCCAGTACATGGCTGACGACGGACGAGGTGGCACTGACGAGGCCGCCGTCCGGTTGGACGTGGTCCCGCCGGGGACGAACAACCCGCCGGAGCAACTCAAGGAGATCACCACCCAGATCGCCGCCGGTGAATCGGTCGAGGTGAACGTCATCGACGATGTCATCGACCCCGACGGGGACGCGATCTACGTGGCGGGCACCACTGACGCTGCCGGCCTGCAGGTGCGGCCTCAGCCTGACGGTCTCGTCTCGATCACCGATCCAGGTGGGTCCACGGGCACCAAGTCGGTTTTCCTTGAGGTCACCGACGGGCAGGCGAGCACCGAGATCCAGATCGATGTAGAGGTGCTTCCGGACGCTGCCCAGCCGCCCACCGCCGTGTTCGACTACGCCACCACGTTCGTGGATCAGTCGATCGAGATCGACCCGATCGCCAACGATCACGATCCCAATGACCGGCCGCTGCGGCTCGCCAACGTGCAGTCCGTGGAGGGCGCGACCGTGCGTCAACACGATTCCACCTTCACGTTCAGTGCGTCCTCCGCCGGCGACTACTACCTGCTCTACGTGGTGGCCGATGATGATGGTCTCTCCGCCACCGGCCTGATCCGGGTCCGCGTGCTCGCACCCGAGAACCTGGATCCGATTGCCGCCACGGACACGGCCTTCCTCCCGCCGGGGGGCACCACTCTCGTGGATGTGCTCGCCAACGATGAGGATCCGGCCGGCGGTGTGCTGGGCGTCCAGCAGATCGAGGTGCCCTCCGGATACGGCCTGCGCGTGGCGGTGCTGGAGCACCGGATCCTGCGGATCAGTTCCGACCGCACCCTGACCGAACCGGTCACCATCGAGTACACCGTCTCCAACGGCACCCGCTCGGCTGTGGGTGAGGTGCTGGTGCAGCCAATGGACACCGAGAGCGGCACCCGAGCACCAGTTGCTGTACCGGATGAGACGCGGGTGCGTGCCGGCGACCACGTGACCATCCCGGTGCTCAGCAATGACACGCACCCGAACGGTTTTGAGTTCTCCCTCGATCCCCAGCTCTCGGAAGAACCTCAGGACGGCTTGATGTTCACCGCTGGTGAGGTGATCCGCTACCAGGCCCCGGACGAGGCGGGCACGTTCACCGCGGTGTACTCCATCACCGATGAGTACGGCAGGCAGGACTCCGCCACGATCCGGGTGTACGTGCAGGCTCGCGCCGAGGATGCGAACACGCCACCGGAGCCGCGCGATGTGGACACTCGTGCCTTCTCCGGGGAGCGGATCCGGATCCCCATCGAGCTGTATGGGATCGACCCGGACGGTGACTCCGTACAACTGCTCGGCGTGGACGAACCGCCGGCGTTGGGCCGGATCGTCGAGGTCGGACCTTCCTACATCGACTATCAGGCGTTCACTGACTCAGCCGGCCCGGACGAGTTCACCTACAGTGTGCGCGATCGGATGGGGGCCATCGCCGAGGCGAAGGTCCTGGTCGGGGTGATCCCGCCCCCGGCGGAGAACCGATCCCCGGTGGCCGTCAACGACGAGATCACTGTGCCGCCGGAGCGGCCGATCGAGGTGGACGTCCTCGCGAACGACACCGATCCCGATGGTGATCTGTTGACGTTCGACGATCCCGCCGTCTCCGAGAGCGCCATCGAGGATGTGCGCGTACGTGAAGGCAAACTGACCTTCCTCGCGCCCTCCAGCGTCGGAGAGCACCTGGTCACCTACCACGTGAGCGATCTGCACGGTGGTACAGCCAGCGGTCTGCTCACGGTCACCGTGGATCCCGATAGTCCCCGCCTGCCTCCGGTGGCCGTGGACGATGTGGTGCCCCCGGCGGCCATTCTCGAGCGTGACGAGGTCGAGGTGGACGTGCTGGCCAACGACGGCGATCCGGACGGGAGCGTGGAGAGTCTCACCGTGGACGTCCCGGACGGTCAGCAGAACGCGCGCTCCGTCGATGGCGAGACCGTGACCGTGACCCTTGCGCCCACTCGGCAAGTGATCACCTATCGGGTGACCGACCAGGACGATCTGTCCTCCTACGCCTTCATCGACGTGCCTGGCACCGAGGACACCGGTCCCGTGCTGCGCCCGGACACCGAGGTGATCGAGGTGCTCGCCGGCGAGAGCGAGACCATCGAGATCAACGACTACGTGGTGGCCCTCAGTGGGCAGCCCGTGCAACTGTCCGACACCAGCGGTGTTCGCGCCACCAACTCCGACGGCTCCTCACCCGTGGTGGACGGCGACACCCTGCAATACACCTCCGATCCGAACTACGTCGGTCCCGCCACGCTCACCTTCGAGGTGACCGACGCGGAGGACATCAACGACAACGACATCCTCACGTCCGTGCTGACCCTGGACATCCTGGTGGTGTCGGAGGAGAACCAGCCCCCGCGGATGCGGGACGGCTCGTTGGAGGCCGAACAGGGCGGTGAGTCCGTTTCCCTCGACATCGCCCGGCTGGCCGAGGACCCGGACGGGCGCTCGACCGATCTCTCCTACCGGATCGCCGAGGAAGCGAGTGGTTTCGACGCCAGCCTGGACGGGTACATCCTCACCGCCAGTGCACATGAGAACACTCCGGCGGGATCGTCGGTGGACCTCGTGATCGAGGTGACTGATGGTGAGAGCGATCCGGTCCGGGCAGTGATCGTGCTGCGCGCGACCGCGAGCAACCGTCCGCTGATCGCCACCAACTCCGACGACGTGGGAGAGGTGCACCAGGGCGATTCGGTGACCGTTCCGGTGCTGGCGAACGATTCGAACCCGTTCCCTGGGGAGCCGCGGGAGATTCTCTCGGTTGCGATGAGCGACGGCAACGGGTCGATCTCCATCGACGGCGACCAGGTGACGCTCACTCCTGCGGGAGACTTCGTGGGGCGCCTGACCGCGACCTACACGGTGGTGGATGTGACCGGGGAACCGGACCGCGCCGTGGAGGGGCAGATCACGGCCGCCGTTCTCGGCGTGCCGGAGGCTCCCACGATCCCGCTGGTCGAAGACGTCGCCAACCGTGAGGTGACGTTGAGCTGGACCGCACCGGAAGATAACGGCGCCGCGATCAGTGGCTATACGGTCGAGTACGGCAGCGGGTCCCAGGCGTGCCCCACCACCACCTGCACGATCACCGGACTGTCCAACGGGACCACGTACACCTTCGCCGTTACGGCCACCAATGAGGTGGGCGACTCACCTGCCAGCGGATCCTCGGCCGAGGCCACGCCGGATGTGCGCCCCGAGGCGCCGGCGGCTCCGACCCTGACGTTCGGCGATGGTGAGTTGGACGTGGACTGGACCGCCCCGCGGAACGAGGGCACTCCGATCACGCACTACGACGTGCAGATCTCCCCGGCGGATGGTGCCGGCCAGCAGCAGGTCAACGGCACCACGCTCACCTGGGATGGTCTGCGTAACGGGCAGGATTACACGTTCCGCGTGCGCGCGATCAACGATGCTCCCGATCCTGGTGAGTGGAGCGCGTGGTCCGCTCCTGAGCACCCTTCGGGTCCGCCGCTACAGCCCGCAGCACCGAACGCGACCCGAATCGATGACTCCGCGGGCGGGCGCCTTCAGGTCTCCTGGACGGCTCCGGGCGACAATGGTGATCCGATCCAGTCCTACGAACTGCGGATGTACCAGGACGGGTCACTCGCTCAAACGTTCACTCCCGGCGGCGCGGACAGTTCCCGTGAAGTGCAGGTGGAGAACGCGCACGACTACTACTTCACGCTCGTGGCGATCAACCGCTCCGGGGACTCGGAGACGTCGCCTGCATCGAGGGAAGTGCGATCCTTCGGTGCTCCCGGGCAGACGTCGGGGGTCAGCGCCGCACCGACCGGGAACGACAACCAGGCCACGGTGAGGTACACCGCGCCGAACAACAACGGTCAAGCGATCAGTCGCTATGAGTACAGCCTCAGCGGAGGTGACGCACAGGCGCTGCCGGGAAGCGGCACCATCAGCGTGCCGCAGGACGGACAGAGCTATCAGGTGCGTGTCCGAGCCTGCAACACCTACTGCGGTGATTGGAGCCAGGCGTCGGCGAACTTCTCGACGTATGGTCCACCTGGTCGACCGAACGTCAGGTCATCGGCAAACTTGCGCGAGGTGACTTTCACCTGGGAGGCGCCCGACGGCAATGGCGCGACGATTGAGCGCAGTCAGTATCGGATCCGGAGCCAGCCGGACGGAGGCAACTGGGGCAGTTGGAGTTCTTGGAGCAATGCCAGCCCTTCGGACCGGGTGACCCGTACCGGCGGATGGCGAGAATCATACGAGATTGAAGTACGGGTGGTGAACAACCACGGCGATGTCGGACCGAGTTCTGCGAATACTCGACGAGCCGAAGCTGACCCCAATCCACCGCCGCCACCCGACCCGCCCCGCGTGTGGGTTACCCAGGGTCGCCAGATCAACTGTGACAGTGGTGGTTCAGGCTGCCGGACGCTCCAGTTGAACTGGTCGGACATCCCCAGCGCGGACCGGGGGAGCTATAACGTGTCGTTCTCGATCACAGGCGACAGATGCGGTGGCTTCTCCCGGAGCGGATACCCCGAGAACATCAACTCGGCGAACGGAAACACCGAGATCGGACACGCGGGCTACACCCCACCACACTTCGGAGCGACCTGTGGGGGCACCGTGAACCTGACGATCAGCCCGAACGGCGGCTACGCACAAAACTCGTCGTGGTAGCGCACGACTTCAACGAAAGGCACCAATGACCGCCACCACCACTGCGCCTGCGCAACTCACTCCTGACCAGGCCGCCTGGTTCTCGGAGACGTTCGAGCGCCTGGTCACCAACGTCTCGGCTGCCGTGCTGGGCAAATCGCATGTGGTGCGCCTGGCGTTCACCTGCCTGCTCTCCGGTGGGCACATGCTCCTCGAGGATTACCCGGGAACGGGGAAGACGTCGTTGGCGCGTTCGTTGGCGGCCACGGTGCAGGCCAGTCACAGCCGGATCCAGTTCACCCCGGACCTGCTGCCCTCGGACGTCACCGGCGTGACGATCTACGACCAGGCCACGAAGGCGTTCGAGTTCCACCAGGGCCCGATCTTCGCCTCGGTGGTGCTCGCCGACGAGATCAACCGTGCGTCTCCGAAGACGCAGTCTGCGCTGCTGGAGGTGATGGAGGAAGGCCGGGTCACGATCGACGGCGAGCCCCACAGCGTGCCGCAGCCGTTCATCGTACTCGCCACCCAGAACCCGATCGAGCAGGCCGGGACGTACAAGCTGCCCGAGGCGCAGTTGGACCGCTTCCTGATGCGCTCCTCACTCGGCTACCCCGATTCTGAGGCGACCGTACGGATCCTCGCCGGGTCCGCCGTCCGCGACCGTGCGGCAACGCTGAGCCCGGTGATCGCCGGGGCAGCGGTGACGGACATGGCCAACCTGGCCTCCGCCGTCCACGTGGATGCAGCGATCCTCAGCTACGTCACCACCCTCACGGAGGCCACCCGGACCGCCCCGGAGGCGGCGTTGGGCGTCTCCGTGCGTGGGGCCCTCGCGCTGGTGCGCTGTGCGAAGACCTGGGCAGCGGCACATGGGCGTCACTACGTGATCCCTGACGACATCAAGGCCCTCGCCGAGCCGGTGCTCGCGCACCGGATCGTGCTCGACGCCGAAGCCGAGTTCGAGGGTGCCGACCCCTCAGCCATGATCGCTCGGATCGTCTCGGAGGTGGCTCCGCCCACGCAACGGGGTACCGCGACACCCTCATGAGCACACCTGCACGAGAACGTGCCTGGGAAAGCCCCGGCGTCGGCACCACTCGGCTCGGACTGAGCACCAGTTCGATCACCCGCGGCCTGGAATCGCTGCGCGGATCGATGCGGCGGACCACGTCCGCGCTGAGTTGGATCACCCTGCCCGCCTGGGTGGTGCTCGCCGTCGGTGTGATCTCCTGGATCGCCGGCTCGGTGCTCGGCTGGATGGAACTCGTGGTGCTCGGCGCCGCCCTGGTGGCCACCTTCGTGGTCTGCGGATTCTTCGCGATCGGCCGCCACCCGTACGCGATCACGTTGCGCCTGCGGGAGGGGCGGGTGGTGGCCGGGGAACGCGCGATGGGCGGTATCGAAGTGCGCAACACCGGATCCGCACCGGTGATGCCCGCCCGGATGGAGCTGCCGGTGGGGCCCAGCCTGGCCCGATTCGCACTTCCTGCACTGGCGCCCGGCGGCGAGCACGACGAACTCTTCGCGATCCCGACCGAGCGGCGCGCAGTGCTGGTGGTGGGACCGGTGCGCTCGGTGCGCGGTGACCCGTTCGGGTTGATCCGCCGTGCCGTGCAGTGGACGGAGCCGGAGGAACTCTACGTCCACCCCCGCACGATCCCGCTCGGCTCCGCCTCTGCCGGGTCGCTGCATGATCTTGAGGGCCTGGCCTCCAAGGACGTCACCAACAGCGACCTCTCCTTCCATGCGCTGCGCGAGTACGTCCCGGGCGATGATCGCCGGTACGTGCACTGGCGTTCCTCTGCCCGGGTGGGTGAGCTCATGGTGCGCCAGTTCGAAGAGACCCGGCGTACGCACCTGGTCACCGCTCTCTCGGTGCACGGGCACGACTATGAGGACGCCGACGAATTCGAACTGGCCGTCAGCGTCGTCGGCTCCCTCGGCCTGCACACGCTCCGTTCGGAGTCCGAGCTGAGCGCACTCACCCAGCTGGGCGCCATCGGCACCCGCGGCCCGAGGGATCTGCTGGACTCGCTCACCCGATTGGACACCGTGCGCCGGCCGGGGCGGCTGCCCGACCTGGCCCGGGTGGTGACCCGGGACATCACCCGCGCCACCGTGGCGATCCTGGTGTGCGGTGGGGGAGTCAGCCACGACCAGCTGCGTGCGGCCGGTGCCGTGCTCCCCGTCGGCGTGCGCGCTCTGGCCGTGCAATGCCGCACCGGAGTGCAGTTCTCCGCACGGCGCCTGGGCGCCGTCACCATGTTGGAACTCGGCCGGTTGGAGGACCTGCCTCGCGGGTTCCGGAGGCTGCAACGATGAACGAGACGCGCAGGGGCCGGCGACAGCAGGAGGCAGCCCAGAAGGCGACCCGTTCGTCGGGCGCCCGCACCGCCGGCGCCCAGGCGGGCCCGCCGGGTTCTCGTGGGCTCCTGCGGCAGTTCCGGGTGTGGTGGACGATCCCGCGTGCGGCCAACACGCTCGTGCCGCTGGTGTTGCTCGCCGTTGCCTTGCTTCCCTTGGACGCCGTCTATCTGGACAGCGGTCTGTACGTGAGCGTGTTGGGCGGCCTGCTTCTCGGCGCCGCCATCGCCGTCGCCGGGGCCATCTTCCGGCTCGGCATCATCACCACGACGTCGGCTGCGGTGGTGGTCTTCTTCCTCTGCGGCGCACTGGCCGCTCCGGAGAGCGCCCTGCTCGGGGTGCTTCCCACACCCACCACCTGGCAGCTGATGGGCATCGGCGTGGTCACCGTGTGGAAGCAGGTGCTCACCGTCACGCCACCGCTGGGCACGATCGGTGCGGTCCTGCTGCTGCCGTACCTGCTCGCCTTCCTCGGATCCCTACTGGCCGTCACGATCTCGTTGCGGGCGCGCCGTCGCTACGGCCTCATGCTGCTCATTCCACCACTGGTGCTGGTGGCCGCCATTCTGTTCGGTACGCATCTGTCCGTCCTCGCAGGTGTGGTCGGTGTGGTCGGTGGCGTGGTGGCGCTGACGTGGTTGGCGTGGCGGGCCGGCCGGCTCGAACTGCACCGGGTGCTGGCGATCGCGATCGTCTTGGCAGTCGCGGCGGTCGGGGGGACTGCCGCCTCGTTGGCGGCGCCGCCGGAGAATCCCCGGGTGGTGCTGCGCGACTATGTGGAGCCCCCGCCGGACCCGCGCGACCTGGCCAGTCCGCTCGCCGGATTCCGTACCTACGCGGACCGGCTCAGCGATGAGGATCTGTTCACCGTGACCGGGGTGCCGGCCGAGGAAACGCTGCTGCGGCTCGCTGCCCTCGACTCCTATGACGGCACGGTCTGGAACGTGACGGGCACCTCCACACCGGGCACAGGAGTGTTCCGCCGGATTGGCGAACGGATCGAGGTGGAGGTCCCGCCGCAGTCCTACACCTTGGACGTCAGTGTGAGCGCCTACTCGGACGTGTGGGTGCTCAACGGCGGTGGAAGCGCCGATGTGTCATTCGTCGGCCCTGACGTGGCGGAGCTGACCGAGACCTTCTACTACAACACCGTCACCGATACCGGCCTGGTCACCGCCGGCCTCAGCAGCGGAGACCGGTACGAGGTGATCGCCGACCCGGCTGCCCAGGTCGATCCCACCGACGTCACTGAGCTGACAGTGAGCCCTGTGGACCTGCCCGAACCACGCGGCGTACCGGACGCGGTGGGCGGTCTGGCCAGTCAGTACGCAGACGAGGCCGATTCGCCGTATGCGCGGATCGAGGCCGTGGCCGCTTCACTGCGCAATGGTGGCTTCTTCTCCCACGGGCTCGAGGGGGAGACGACCTCGCGCCCGGGGCACGGTTCGGCCCGGCTTGCGCAGATGCTCGACGGCGAGGAGATGGTGGGTGATGAGGAACAGTACGCCGCCGTGATGGCACTGATGGTGCGTGCTCTCGGATACCCGGCTCGGGTGGTGATGGGTTTCGAGACTGCCGATGCCGGCACGGTCACCCTCACCGGCGACGACATGATCGCCTGGGTCGAGGTCCCGTTCGAGGATGCCGGTTGGCTCCCGTTCTTCCCGACCCCGCCGGAGGACCAGATTCCGCAGGAGGAGACTCCGGAGAAGGTCGATCAACCCCAGCCGCAAGTGTTGCAACCGCCACCGCCGCCGCGCGAGCCGGCCGACGTTCCGCCCCAGGACCGGGACGATGCGGATGTCGATGCGCTCGGCCTGGAGAAGGTCGTCACGCCCAACCCATGGGTGGTCGGGGTTCTGATCGGGTCCGTGCCAGTGCTCCTGGTGGGCATCCCGTTGCTGCTGATCGCGCTGTTCAAGGCGATCCGCCGATCCAGACGTCGCAACCGTGGGAGCACGCACGAACGCCTCGCCAAGGGGTGGGACGAGATGCAGGACCAGCTGGTCGATCTCGGCGTGGCGGTGCCGCGGGGGTTGACCCGGCGAGAGTCGGCGATCGGGCTCGCCGAGCGCTTCCCGGCCGCTGGTGTCGTGCTGCTCGCCGAGCGTGCCGATGAGGCCGTGTTCGCTCCGGTGACTCCCGGCGATGAGCACGTCGGCCACTACTGGGAGGATGTGCGCCGCAGTCTGCGGCGGGTGCGGGAGGCCGTCGGCCGGAAGGCGCGCTTGCGGGCACTGGCCTCCTGGAGATCCCTGCGCCGGCGCCGCTGAGGCGCCCGCCTAGGTCCTGCCGTGCCAGCGCCGGCTGATACCGCTGGTCAAGAGAGTGGGGCGTTCAGCGAAGCGGCGTCATCGCTACGGATAGGCTCAGAAGCATGGTGTGGTTCTCTCACGAAGATGCGTCCATCGAACGGTCCACGATCGAGGGGCTCTGCGAGTCTCTCGTCGAGGAGGCGAAGACGCGCCTCGGCATCGCGGAGCTGCGCCGGGTGCTGCTGCTACCACCGGACATCACCCGCGCGCACGCCGGGGTCGGCTGGATAACCGAATACCTGTATCACCGCCTGGACCAGGCCGGCGCTGAGGTGCACGTGATCCCGACCCTGGGTCAGCACGTGCCGCACTCGGCGCAGGACAACGCCTGGATGTTCGGGTCCATCCCGGACGAGCGGATCCACGCCCACGACTGGAGAGACGGCGTCACCCATGTGGGCACCGTGCCCGCCGACGTGGTGGCCGAGCGCACCGGGGGAGCCGTCACCTGGGAGATGCCGATCGATCTGAACACGATGACGGTCACGCAGGAGTGGGACCTGATCATCAACGTCGGCCACGTGGTGCCGCACGAGGTACTCGGCTTCGCCAACCACAACAAGAACTACTTCATCGGCCTCGGCGGCAAGCGCACCCTGGGCGCCGCGCACATGGCCTCGGCCGTATACGGCATCGAGAACAACCTCGGCAACCTGCTCACGCCCGTGCGGGCGTGCTTCAACTGGGCTGAGGAGCAGTTCCTCGGTGACCTGCCCGATGTCTACCTGCAGGTGGTGATGGCCTATGACGATTCCGGTTCGCTGGTGCACACGGGCGTCTACGTGGGCGACGACCTGGACACCTACCTCAGTGCGGCCCGCGCCAGCATGGCCCAGAACATCACCGAGTTCGCCGAGCCGGTGGACAAGATTGTGGCCGTGATGCAGGCGGACGAGTTCCATGCCACCTGGGTGGCGAATAAGGCCGTCTACCGCACGCGGATGGCGATGGCAGACGGTGGCGAGCTGCTCATCATTGCCCCCGGCGTGGAGCGGTTCGGCGAGCAGCCCGAGGTGGACGCCCTGATCCGCAAGTACGGATATCTGAGTAAGGACGAGGTGCTGGCCAAGTACGCCACGGAAGCCGATATGCAGGATATTCCGCATGCGACCGCACACCTCGTGCACGGCAGTGCCGAGGGCCGGTTCCAGATCACGTATGCGCCGGGCAAGCTCACCCAGGAGGAGGTGGAGTCGGTCGGCTACGGCTACCTCGATATCGATGAGGCCCTACGCCGCTACGACCCGGCCGTGATGCAGGACGGCTGGAACACCATGCCAGACGGCGAACGGGTCTTCTTCATCTCCACACCGTCGGCAGGTCTGTGGTCCACCGCCGACCGGCTCGCAGCGCGCGCCGACCACGAGATGCAGCACTGAGGAGGCATCATGTCCTTCCTGAACCTGAACAGGGCCGCTGAGGGGTACCTGAACCCTCCGGCGGATCGGCCCCGGTGGCCTGACACGTGGACGCTGCGGCGGACCCGCGGAGAGGCGCTGAGCAGGCTGCTCGCCGCGTACTCGGGGTGGTCGCGCACTGTTGCCGGCGCCGTCGCGGTGGGTGTGGTGATCGGTGCGGCGTACCTGGTGGGCATGGGCCTGGACGGGGCGGACGCCGGCTGGAGCTCGATCGTGCTCGCCGTGGCCGGAGCATTACTCGGCCTGGGTGGTCTGATCGCGTGCGGATACGTCCTGATCACCGGTCTGACCGTGGTGGGTGCCGTGCGGTCCTGGGCGGGCATTCGCGCCCAGGACGGCGGCCCTGGCGTTCGCACCGTCCTCACCCCCGCCCTGGTGGTTCGCCTTGCCTTGGCCGTGGTGGGGATGGCCGTGGGGATCTGGTTCGTGCTGGGTCTTCTTGATGTGGTCGATCCGGTGCTTGACCCGCATGGCGGTCGCTTCACCCTGTGGGCTGGCGCAGGAACGGTCGTACTCGCAGGAGTGACCGCACTCCTCGGGTTCGCACTAGTGCTGGCGGCCGCACGTCGGAGCCCGGCCGGTCGTCGTTCCGGTCGATCGTCCACTGGGGCTGAGGGGCATGACGGCGTCCCAATGGCCGGCGTTGGGACTGCCGTGGGGACCGGCATGGAGACAGGTGCAGGTGCTGGGCCCGGTGCCGCAGCCGCACCTGCGCCGGGAGTACCGCCTGTCCCGGACGCTCCGGCGCCCTGGGCGAGCGGGCCCGGCTCGGCAGCCCCACCGCAGAGTGGAGGGTACGGCCAATCGCCTCCCGTGACGCACGGCTATGGTGCACCGGGCTCACCCGGATCACCCGAGCCACAGGGCTACGGGCCGCCCGGCGCACACGGTGGCGGGCAATCCGCAGCGGTAGGCATGCCGGGCGCTGCTGCCTCCGGCGCACCGGTCGATGGCCATGTCCTGCATGAGGATCGCCACTCTGACCACCATGTGCCTGGGGAGGGTGCGTGGGCGCCGCCCCCGTCTTCGGGCTCCACGCAGCACCCGCCTGGCTCGCCATCACGCCCAGGTCTCGACACCCCCGCAGGCGCTCCATGGGAGGCTCCTGCGGTGCCCGCACCACCTGCCAGCGATGCTGCCGGCGCATGGTCATCCGGAAGTGACGGCGTTCAGGAGGGGGTGGGAGTTCCGCCGAGCGGGTTGGAGGCCACCGCAGTGCGGCCGGGAGCGCAGGCTCAGGACTCGGCCGATGACCTGGATGACACCCGCCTGGTGGCGGGCGATGGCACGGGAGTTCGCGTGCGTTTCCATATGGAGGATGGGCGCGTGATGGGCAGCGAGGGGGTCAGTCTGCTCGGCCGTGCGCCCGCGGCCAGGGAGGGCGAAACGGTGGCGGCGCTGGTGACCTTGTCCGATTCCGCCGTCTCCAAGACGCACCTGGCGCTGCGTATCGAGGGCGCCCGCGCCTGGGTGAGCGACCGTGCGTCCACGAATGGCACGATCCTGGTCACCTCGGCCGGGGAGGAACGCCGACTGGTGCCCTGGGAGGAAACGCCGGTGGCACCGGGGGAGACGCTCCAGGTGGGCGCCTCGGTGCTGCGGGTCGAGCTCGATCGCTCGCCCGGTGCCACCACCCTGAGCCGGGACGGGGAGTAGACCACCACGGCAGGTGGGGTACAGTGCCAGGCATGCGCATTCGCGTCAGCCTCCTCCTTCGCTGCCGCGACGAGGCCCAGTAGGCCGGATCCTCGTCGCGGAGTGGTGTGGTGCCCGGCTCCCACCTGAACGAACCAGCGATGAGGATCAGCACATGAACACGCAGAACGACCAGCGCAACCGCAGTATTCACGGCATGCCCCTGGCGAAGTACCGTCCATTCGTCGGCGTCGACCTGCCGGACCGGACCTGGCCGACTCGGAGCATCACCCATGCCCCACGGTGGCTCTCCACTGACCTGCGGGATGGGAACCAGTCCCTGATCGAGCCGATGGACGCAGGTCGCAAGCGCACCATGTTCGACCTGTTGGTGCGGATGGGCTACAAGGAGATCGAGGTTGGATTCCCGTCCGCGTCGCAGACAGATTTCGACTTCGTGCGTTCCATCATCGAAGACGACGCGATCCCCGAGGACGTGACGATCTCGGTGCTCACCCAGGCGCGTGCGGAACTGATCGAGCGGACCGTGCGGTCCCTGGTGGGTGCCCGCCGAGCGACGGTGCATATGTACAACGCCACCGCACCGGTGTTCCGCGACATCGTCTTCCGCAATGACAAGGACGCCACCAAGGAACTGGCCACCGCCGGCACCCAGCACGTGATCGACTACGGCGAGAAGATCCTCGACCCGGACACCGAGCTCGGATACGAGTACTCGCCGGAGATCTTCATCGACACCGAACTGGACTACGCCCTGGAGGTCTGCGAGGGCGTGATGGATGTGTGGGCACCGGAGGCCGGACGAGAGATCATCCTGAACCTGCCCGCCACTGTCGAGCGGGCTACCCCGAACGTCTACGCGGATCAGATCGAGTGGATGAGCAGACACCTGAGCCGGCGCGAGTTCGTCTCGTTGTCGGTGCACCCGCACAATGACCGCGGTACCGGCGTGGCGGCGGCTGAGTTGGCTGTGATGGCCGGCGCCGACCGCATCGAGGGGTGCCTGTTCGGTCAGGGCGAGCGCACCGGCAACGTGGACCTGGTGACGCTGGGCATGAACCTGTACACGCAGGGCATCGACCCGTTGATCGACTTCTCCGACATCGACGAGATCCGCCGCACTGTGGAGCACTGCACCCAGATGGATGTGCACCCGCGCCACCCCTATGGCGGCGATCTGGTCTACACAGCCTTCTCCGGCTCCCACCAGGACGCCATCAAGAAGGGGTTCACCGTACGCAACGAGCGGGTGGCGGCCGCCGGTGGCGACGACACGGCGATCGCGTGGGACGTGCCCTACCTGCCGGTGGACCCCGAGGATGTGGGCCGTAACTACGAGGCAGTCATCCGGGTGAACTCCCAGTCCGGCAAGGGCGGGGTGGCCTACCTGCTGCAGACCACCAGGAACCTCGACCTGCCGCGCCGGTTGCAGATCGAGTTCTCCCAGAGCGTGCAGAAGCACACCGACTCCTTCGGCGGAGAGATGACCGCGGAGAAGATCTGGCAGATCTTCTCCGATGAGTACCTGCCTGCCGGGGAGCATGACGGGTTGACCCCGTGGGGCCGGTTCGACTTGCACGCCACCCAGATCACCTCCGCCGGCGACGGCAGTGATGACGTGCTCACGGCCACGATCGCCGACTCCGGAGACGAGCGGACCGTGCAGGCCCAGGGCAACGGCCCGGTGGCCGCGTTCACCGCGGCACTGGCACAGTTCGGCGTCGAGGTTGCCGTGCTGGACTACGCCGAGCACGCCCTCTCCGAAGGGGGGGATGCGTCCGCCGTGGCGTACGTGGAGTGTGACGTGGCCGAGCAGGTGATCTGGGGCGTCGGGATCGACCCCTCGATCACCACCGCCTCGCTCAAGGCCATCGTCTCCGCCGTCAACCGCGCGGTGCGCTGAGCCCCTGACAACCACGGGCGAGCCGGTCCGGCGAGCCCGGGAGAGCTCCCGTCCGGTCCACCCACCACGAGGATCGGCGGGCCGGCGCAACGGCGATGATGACGGCGACCCCGTCGCACACCCGCGCGCTGGAACGAGGGCGCCCCTGGCCCATTTGGCCGGGTGGCGCCCTCGTGAGGTGCCCTCGCGGCGCGCCGAGGGTGCGATGTCACTGGCGTGCGCGAGAATGGTCAGGTGAAGCTCTACCGGGACGAAGCCATCGTGCTGCGCACCCATAAGCTCGGTGAGGCCGATCGGATCGTCACGTTGCTCACCCGGATGCGCGGGCAGGTGCGTGCCGTGGCCAAAGGTGTGCGCCGCACGTCCTCGAAGTTCGGTGCCCGGCTTGAGCCGTTCGCGGTGGTGGACGTGCAGCTCTACAGCGGGCGGAACCTCGATGTGGTCACACAGGTGGACACCATGGCCCCGCACGGGCGGGCGCTCGGTGCGGACTACGGCTTATACACCACGGCCACGGCGATGGTGGAGACCGCGGAGCGGCTCACCGAAGTGCCGGGGGAGCCGGCCACCCAGCAGTATTTGTTGCTCTCCGGTGCGCTGCGCGCCCTGGCCGAGCAACGCCACCCCGCCACTCTGGTGCTGGACTCCTACCTGCTGCGTGCCCTCGCAGTGGCCGGCTGGGCGCCATCCTTCGCCGAATGCGCCCGATGCGCCGACCCCGGCCCGCACCGCGCCTTCTCCGCACCCGCGGGCGGTGCCGTGTGTGGGAAGTGCCGCCCACCTGGGGCGGCGGCGCCGGCCGCGGAAACCTTCACGTTGCTCAGTGCGCTGCTCACCGGGGAGTGGCCGGTGGCCGAGGCCAGTGCACAGAAGTACCGGCGGGAGGCCTCCGGCCTCGTGGCTGTGTACACACAGTGGCACCTCGAACGCCAGCTCCGTTCCCTGCGCCTCGTGGAACGAGCGTGAGCGCGAGGATCCCCCCGCCTCCCCATCCCTCCGGTGAGCGGGCGCCGTCGATCCCGGCCTCTCTGGTGCCGCGACATGTGGCGATCGTGATGGACGGCAATGGCCGGTGGGCGAATGCGCGTGGGTTGACCCGCAACCAGGGCCATGCCGCGGGTGAAGCCGTACTCCTCGACGTCGTGGCTGGGGCGATCGAGCTCGGTATCTCCCATATCAGTGCCTACGCGTTCTCCACCGAGAACTGGAAGCGATCACCGAGTGAGGTGCGCTTCCTGATGGGCTTCAACAGGGATGTGCTGCGCCGCCGTCGGGACGAGATGAACGACTGGGGCGTGCGGGTGCGGTGGGCTGGCCGGCGGCCGCGGCTGTGGCGCTCGGTGATCGCTGAACTGGAGACCGCCGAACAACTCACGGCGGGCAACACCACCTGCACCCTGACCATGTGCGTGAACTACGGCGGCCGGGCGGAGATCGTCGATGCGGTGCGTTCGATCGGCCGAGAGGTGGCGCAGGGTCGACTCCATCCGGACCGGATCACCGAACGCACGGTAGCCCGGTATCTGGACGAGCCGGATATGCCGGACGTGGACCTGTTCCTGCGCACGTCCGGGGAGCAACGCATCTCGAACTTCCTGCTATGGCAGTCCGCGTACGCCGAATTGGCGTTCGTGGACAAGCCGTGGCCGGACTGCGACCGACGGGACCTGTGGCGCGCCGCCGAAGAGTACGCCCGCCGGGACCGCCGCTATGGCGCCGCCGTGGACGCTCCGCGGTCGACCTGATCAGCAGCTTCGGCCCCCTCGCGCTCTCGCGTGTGGCGTCGGGTGTGGCGCCGCCGAAGGAGCACGATCGCGGCTACGGCGGCAAGGATGAGCGCGGCGATGACGGCGATCCCCACCGGACTGCCCGCCGCGGCCGCCAGCGCGGACTCCCACACGACGAAGCCGATCGTGGAGTAGATCGCCCCCCAGGCCAATGCGCCCGGGATCTGCACGAGCGCGTACTTCCACCAGGTGATCCGCAGGATGCCCGCCGCAGCCTGCACCATCGACTGGAAGCCGACGGTCACGTAGCAGACCGGCACTGCCACCAGGCCCCATCGGCGGATCGCGACGATCCCGGCATCGGCGCCACCACCGGCGAGCCAGTCGTGGATCCGTTTGCGCCAGCCGTCGGCGGGGTGGGTGCGCCGCAACGCCTGATCAGTGGGCACGCGGCCGAGCCAGTACAGCAACTGGCCTCGAAGCCACGCCCCGACGGAGAGGGTCAGGAACACAACGACGAATGGCAGGTCGGTGAGGACGTCAGGCATGTGACTCACCGCAGCGGCGACGGCGTCCGGAGTGGTCACCGGCCGTCGTCGGCCTGGTCTCGTTCGGCGGCGGCGCGGCATGCAGCGCAGATTCCGAACAGCTCGGCGGTGTGCTCGACCGCGGTGAAACCATGCTCGGCTCCGACTGTGGCTGCCCACCGCTCCACGCTGGCGGCGTCGAGTTCCACCGTGGCTCCGCATCGGCGGCAGACCAGATGGTGGTGATGCCCGCGACTTTCGCAACGGCGGTAGAGCGATTCGCCCTCGGCGTTGCGCAGCACGTCCACGTCACCGCTCTCGGCAAGTGCCTGCATGGTCCGGTACACCGTCGCCAGACCGATGCCCTCACCACGATCGCGGAGCATCTCGTGCAGCTGTTGGGCGCTGCGAAAGTCCTCGGTACCAGCGAGAAGGTCGCTCACCGCCGCCCGCTGGCGGGTCATCCTTTGCATCGCCAGTCCTTCCTATCCGTCGGTGGCGGGTCCGAGCTGAACATCGTCCGCCACATCGGGATGCGGATCGACGTCACGGCCCCGGCGTGGCCGAATGAGGGCACGCAGGGCAGCGACACCAGCGTAGACGGTCACGGCGAGCACCACGATCGTGGCACCGGGTGCGAGCGGCTCGGTGAAGGTGATGAGGAGTCCAGCCACGCAGACGAGTGCACCGATCCCCATGGCCGCGGTCATGGTGCGCTGGAACGAGGTGGTCAGCTGCTGTGCGATCGCCACGGGTACGATCATCAACGCGCTCACCAACAGCAGGCCCACCACCCGCATCGAGGCGGTCACGGTGAGGGCCGCCACCACGGCGATGGCCACCGTGAGCAACCGGACCGGGACCCCGGCAGATCGGGCGAACTCCTGGTCCTGACTCACGGCGAACAGAGCGGTACGCAACCCCAGACCCACCACCAGGATCAGCCCGGACATGACGGCCGTCGTCGCCAGATCGCCCGTGGAGACCGTGGACAGGGAACCGAACAGATAGGCCATCAGGTTCGCGTTGGTGCCTCCGGCCAGACTGATGATCACCACACCACCGGCGATACCGCCATAGAAGAGTAGGGCCAGCGCCACATCGCCGTTGGTGCGCCCGCGGGCGCTGACCACCTCGATCAGCAATGCCCCGATGATCGCGGCGACGACGGCCCCGATGAGTGCGTAAGCATCGTTCGGTGTGGCGTGGGTCCAGCTGCCGACGAGCCACCCCATCGCGACCCCGGTCAACGCCACGTGGCCGACACCGTCGCCGAGCAGGGAGAGGCGCCGCTGCACCAGGAACGTCCCCACGACCGGGGCGGTCAGTCCCACGATGAACGCGGCAATCAGCGCCCGCTGCAGCAGCGGGCTCGTCAGTGCGTCGGCGATCTCGGTGAGCCAGTCGATCACGGCAGGCTCCGTTGGATGGTGGCCGGTTCCGGTCGGCTCCCATGGTCGGCATGGACGTGCTCATGACCCGCGCCCGCATGATCCGCCGTGGGCTCGGGAACGGGGCCATCGTGCGCGACCTGACCGTGCCGAAGGACCACGGCCCGCTGCAGCAGGCCGCGCATCTCGCCGATCTCGTGGAGCACCACCACCACCGTGGTGCCGCCGAGGTGTAACTGTTGCAGGAGCCGGGCGAAGGTGCGCTGGGTGGCCGTATCCACACCTGCGACCGGCTCGTCGAGAACGAGCAGGTCAGGATCTCGGACGAGAGCCCGGGCGATGGTGACGCGCTGCTGCTGCCCCCCGGAGAGTTCGTGCAGGGCACTGCTCGCACGGTCGGCGAGCCCGACGGTGTCCAGGGCGTGCAGTGCGCGGGTGCGGGCCTGCCGGGGCAGCCACAATCGGCGCCGTTGCAGCAATCCGGTCAGCACCACTTCCAGGGCGGTGGCAGGCAGGCCGGTGGAGGCGGGCGCGCGCTGAGGGACGTAGCCGATTCGGTGCCACGGCACGGCACCGGTCTTCTCCACGGGGTGGCCGAGCAAGCGCACCTGCCCGCCGGTGATCGGGGCCATCCCGAGAAGCGCGCGCATCAGGGTGGACTTGCCTGAACCGTTCGCGCCGAGCAGTGCCACCGCCTCGCCGGCGTGGACGGTGAGAGTGACTCCGCGCAGAACGCGCGCGCTCTGATAGGCGACGTCGAGGTCTCGTGCCTCGAGGACTACCTCACCGTTCGACCCCGATGATCCGCTGGGGCCGGTGAACTCGATCGACGGACAGCTCTGCGCGCGGGGCGCCCGAGCGCTGTGATCGGCTGAGCCGGCGGCCATTGTCATGCAAACGATTCTCACTCCGGCGGTCAGGGCTGTCAAAAGGCGCCACTGAGGTCCTGCACGCGGGCGGAGGCGGAGCTGCGATGACAGTAGCTGTGCGGGGGACCGGTAGCCTTTCTCCTGCGTCATGCCCGGACCAGCCAGGTCCGGGCCCACCGACCCAGGAGTTCTCGCTGTGGCCAAGGAGCAGTCCCGTCTCGATGCCGTCGTCAACCTCGCCAAGCGCCGGGGCTTCGTGTTTCCCTCCGGGGAGATCTACGGCGGTACCCGCTCGGCCTGGGACTACGGGCCGTTGGGTGTGGAGCTGAAGGAGAACATCAAGCGTCAATGGTGGCGCGCGATCGTCTCCAGCCGGGACGACATCGTGGGCCTGGACTCCTCAGTGATTCTCCCCTCGAAGGTGTGGGAGGCCTCCGGGCACATCAAGGCGTTCGTGGACCCACTGGTGGAATGCCTGAGCTGCCACAAGCGATACCGCGAAGACCATCTCCTGGAGGAGTTCGAGGAGAAGAAGGGCCGTCCGCCAGAGGGCGGTCTGGCCGGGGTCGCATGCGCCAACTGCGGCACGCGTGGGCAATGGACCGAACCGAAGATGTTCAACGGTCTACTCAAGACCTACCTCGGCGTGACCGAGGACGAGTCTGGATTGCACTACCTGCGCCCGGAGACCGCACAGGGCATCTTCGTCAACTTCGACAATGTGCAGCGCACCTCCCGGATGAAGGTGCCGTTCGGCATCGGGCAGATCGGCAAGTCCTTCCGGAACGAGATCACGCCGGGGAACTTCATCTTCCGGACCCGTGAGTTCGAGCAGATGGAGATGGAGTTCTTCGTCCAGCCCGGCAGCGATGAGGAATGGCACCAGTATTGGATCGATGCCCGTACCTCCTGGTACACCGAGCTCGGTATCGACCCGGAGAACCTGCGGCACTTCGAACACCCGAGCGAGAAGCTCTCCCACTACTCCAAGCGCACTGTGGACATCGAGTACCGGTTCGGCTTCACCGGCAGCGAGTGGGGCGAACTCGAGGGCATCGCCAACCGCACCGACTTCGACCTGTCCACGCATAGCGAGCACTCGGGCAAGGAGCTCAGCTACCTCGACCCGGCCACCAACGAGCGCTACACGCCGTACGTGATCGAACCGGCCGCGGGCCTGACCCGATCGCTGATGGCGTTCCTGGTGGAGGCCTACACCGAGGACGAGGCACCGAACGCCAAGGGCGGGGTGGACACGCGCACCGTGCTGCGCCTGGACCACCGGCTCGCTCCGGTCAAGGCTGCGGTGCTGCCGCTCTCCCGCAACGAGCAACTCTCGCCCGCTGCGCGGGATCTCGCCGCGCAACTGCGCAAGAACTGGAATGTCGACTTCGATGACGCCGGCGCGATCGGGCGCCGGTACCGCCGCCAGGATGAGGTGGGCACACCCTTCTGCATCACCGTGGACTTCGATACCGCCGAGGACCAGGCCGTGACAGTGCGCGAGCGGGACAGCATGAGCCAGGAGCGGGTGGCCCTCGATCAGGTCGAGTCCTACCTCGCTGCGCGCCTCGTGGGTGCCTGAGAACCGGCGACGACCCTGCTGCGATGAGTCACGACCACGGTGAGCTGCACTTGGATCAGGGCGAGGCTCGCCGCGCTCGGCGCATTCTGCTGGCGATCACGCTCCCGCTGCTGATCGGCACGCTGGTCGGGATGGCGGTGCTGTGGCCGCGGGGCGATACCCCGGTGGGTTCGCAGCCGAACCCGGTGGACGGGCCCAACTTCGCCGTGGCCACCGTGGTGGAGGTGACCGGGGAGGTCGGTGAAGAGATCCGGGCCGAACTCCAGGACGGTTCCGGGGACGTAGTCCCGGTGCAGGTGGCACCGGAGATCATGGCCGGCGGGATCGACCCCGGTGACGAGATCCGGGTGTTCTTCACCGCCAGCGCGATGGGCTCGGGCAGTCCGTACGTCTTCGTCGATTTCGTGCGCAATGTGCCACTGGTGCTATTGGCGGTCGTGTATGCGCTGCTCGTCCTCGCCGTGGCGCGCTGGCGCGGGCTGATGGCGATCGGGGGGTTGTTGCTCTCACTCGCTGTGGTGGTGGTCTTCCTCGTTCCGGCGCTGATGTCCGGCGGTCCGCCGTTGCCGGTCACGCTGGTGGGCGCGAGCGCGATGATGTTCGTGGCGGTCTATCTCGCACACGGGGTCTCGATCAGGACCACGACGGCGCTGCTCGGCACATTCGTGGGGTTGGCAGTCACCACGCTGCTGGCGGGGTGGTCCACCAATGCCGCCGAGTTGAGCGGGGGCAGCACGGACGCCTCCATCATGCTCAACACGATGTTGCCGGGTGTGGGCCTGCGTGAACTGCTGCTGTGCGGGATCGTGATCGCGGGTCTCGGTGCCCTCAATGACGTGACCATCACGCAGGCCTCTGCCGTGTGGGAGTTGCATGCGGCCTCCCCGACGACGTCCCGCGCCCGGGTCTTCGCCCGCGCCATGCGCATCGGTCGCGATCACATCGCCTCGACCGTGTACACGCTCGCCTTTGCCTATGTGGGTACCGCGTTGCCGACACTGATGATCGTGATGCTCTATGACCGCTCCCTGTCCAGCACCCTGACGGCGGGGGAGATCGCCGAGGAAGTGGTACGCACTCTCGTCTCCTCAATCGGACTGGTGCTGGCCATCCCCGCCACCACGGCGCTGGCCGCGGTGCTGGTGCGTACGGCCCCGGGTAAACACCAGGAGTCCGTGAAGGCCGGCAGCCCGCCCGAAACATCGAACCCGTAGCACACCGGGCCTGTCAGATATCGAATGCCTGCGGCACGAACGTGTGCGGCACTGGGCGCCTGAGACAATAGGCAGGTGAGTGTCTTGCAAATCGGACCGATCGCCGTCGGCACCCCCGTGGTGCTCGCGCCGATGGCCGGCGTGACCAACGCTCCCTTCCGCCGGCTCTGCCGGGAGGCGGGTGCTGCCGGCCTGCCCGCCGATCGCGCCGTTGAGCTGGGCGCGAGCCCCGCGCCCGCAGGCCTGTACGTCGCTGAGATGGTCACCTCACGCGCGCTGGTGGAACGCACTCCGGAGTCCCTGCGGATCATCTCCCATGACGCTGGGGAGGGCGTGCGGAGCGTCCAACTCTACGGGGTGGACCCTGCCACCGTGCGGGCGGCCGTACGGATGCTCGTGACCGAGCAGCGCGCCGACCACATCGACCTGAACTTCGGCTGCCCGGTGCCCAAAGTCACCCGCAAGGGCGGGGGAGCGGTGCTGCCGTGGAAGAGCGAGCTATTCTCCGCCATCGTCACCGGTGCCTGTGAGGAGGCCGCCGGCAGCGGCATTCCGGTGACGGTGAAGATGCGGATGGGCATCGACGCCGACCACCTCACCTACCTCGACGCCGGGTTGCGCGCCCAGGACGCCGGGGTGGCCTCGGTGGCACTACACGCGCGTACCGCGGCCGACTACTATTCGGGGACCGCCCACTGGGACGCGATCGCCCGGCTCAAGGAGACGGTCACCGACGTCCCGGTCCTGGGCAACGGGGATATCTGGTCTGCCGAGGATGCGCTCGCGATGGTGGCCCACACCGGGTGCGATGGCGTGGTGGTCGGTCGTGGTTGCCAGGGGCGGCCGTGGCTGTTCACCGACCTGGTGGCGGCATTCGCGGGATCGGACCTGCGAGTGCGCCCGGGCCTCGGGGAGGTGACGGTGGTGATCCGCCGGCACGCCGAATTGATGGTGGAGCACTTCGGCAACGAGTTGAAGGCACTGCGCGAGCTCCGCAAACACATGTCCTGGTATCTCAAAGGGTATGTGGTGGGCGGTCAGGCGCGCGCGGCCCTGGGGCTGGTGAGCACGTTGGCCGAGCTCGACGAGCGCCTTGGCGGACTCGAACTGGATCAGCCCTACCCGGGTGAGGGCGCCGAAGGACCGCGTGGTCGTGCCGGGAGTGCGAAGGTGCCGCATGTGCCGACGGGGTGGCTGGACTCCCGCGATATCGACGACGAACTCCGCGTCATGCTGCATCAGGCCGAATCGTCTGTCTCCGGCGGCTGACGTCAGGACGGGCAGGCAGCGGTGGATCCTCGAACGATCAACTCGGGGGTGAACAGCAGTTCGGTGCGCGGGGCGGGCTGACCGCTGATCTCGGCGAGCAGCGAGGTCACCGCCGCCGTGCTCATCGCGTCCACGCTTTGCCTGATCGTCGTCAGCGGCGGATCGGTGAAGGCGATGAGCGGGGAGTCGTCATACCCGATCACCGAAACGTCCTCGGGGACGCTCAGGCCGCGTGCCCGGGCCGCCCGGATCGCGCCGAGTGCCATGAGGTCCGATGCGCACACGATGGCGGTGTGGCCACGATCGAGCAGTTGGGTGGCGGCAGCCTGCCCGCCTTCGAGGGTGTACAGGGACGTGGCGATGTGCGGTTTCGCCTCGGTGACGTCCAACCGCTCGAGCAGCGCCTGGGTGAACCCAGCCACCTTGCGCGCCGCGGGCATGAACCGTTCCGGGCCCACGGCCAGGCCGATCCGGGTGTGCCCCTGCGAGGCGAGGTGCCGGACAGCGAGGTCCATGCTGGCTACGTCATCGGAGGAGATGAACGGGGCGTCGAGTTCGCCGGCGAACCCGTTCACCAGCACGATCGGGGTGCCCAGGCCGACGATCCGGTGGTAACGGTCCTTGGTCACCTGGGTGTCGGCGTGCAGCCCGGAGACGAAGATGATGCCGTCCACGCCGTGCTCGAGGAGCATCTCGACGTATTCGTCCTCAGTGATACCGCCCGGGGACTGGGTGCACAGCAGCGGTGTGTATCCCGCGTGCGCCAGTGCCGACTCGATCTTCTGTGCGAAGTTCGGGAACACCGGGTTGGTCAATTCCGGCACCACGAGACCGATCAGACCGGCCGAACGTCGGCGAACCTTCTCCGGACGCTCGTACCCGAGCATGTCCAGCGCGGCCAGTACGGAACCACGGGTCGCGTGGGACACTCCGGCTTTTCCATTGAGTACCCGCGAGACCGTGGCCGTGCTCACCCCGGCGTGTTCGGCCAGGTCGGTCAGCCTTGTGCGTCCGGACACCGGACCTCCCTCGTTGGTGTCGCAGGCGGCGCTACTCCGCGCGCCAGCTTCCTCGGTCGGAAGTTACAGCAAGGCTTACATCCCGCCAAACCTGCGAACCCTTGCCCGCACGCCTGAGCCCGAAGGGACTGACTAGGGTGGGGAGAGTGCGTAACGAGAGCATTGCGGAGCCCGGCGGGTACGGCGGTGCCGATGTAGAACGATGGTTCACCGAACCTCCCAAGTCTGCTCAGCGGAGCCCGTTCGAGCGTGACCGGGCCCGCATCGTGCACTCGTCGGCGCTGCGCCGGCTCGGTGCGAAGACTCAGGTGCTCGGACCGGGCACGGACGATTTCGCCCGCACCCGGCTGACTCACTCTCTCGAGGTGGCGCAGGTGGGCCGGGAGCTCGGCAAGTCGCTCGGCTGTGATCCTGACGTGGTCGATACCGCATGCCTGGCCCACGATCTGGGGCACCCGCCGTTCGGGCACAACGGTGAGACGGCGCTGCATCAGGTGGCCTCGGCGATCGGAGGTTTCGAGGGAAACGCCCAGACGTTGCGGTTACTCACCCGGCTCGAGCCGAAGACGTTCACGCCCGACGGAGTGGGTGTGGGCCTGAACCTGACCCGGGCGAGCCTGGACGCGGCTACGAAGTACCCGTGGCGGTCCGGTCAGGGACCAGTGCGTACCGACGGGAGCAGGTCCGGGAAGTTCGGTGTGTACGAGGACGACGCCCCGGTGTTCCGATGGTTGCGTGAGGGTGCTCCGGCTCTGCGGCGCTGCATCGAGGCACAGGTGATGGACCTCGCCGACGACATCTCCTACTCGGTGCACGATGTGGAGGATGCGGTCTTCTCCGGGCGGGTCGACCTCAGCGAGGTGACCACCGAACGGGACCGCGACCGGGTGATCACCCAAGTGCGCGCCTGGTACGACCCTGCCGTGAGCGATGATGCTCTGGACGCAGCGATCGACTCGCTGACCGCACTGGACTACTGGGTCACCCGATACGACGGCACCCGGCGCGGTCAGGCCCGGTTGAAGGATATGACCAGCCAGTTGATCGGGCGCTTCTGCAATGCGGCCGGGCGAGCAACCCGGGAGAGGTTCGGCGACGGCCCGCTCGTGCGCTACGACGCCGATGTGGTGGTGCCCGATGCGGTACTGGCCGAGATCAGCATCCTCAAGGGAATCGCCGCCACCTACGTGATGGCACCGCGCGAAGAGGACGCGCTCTACCACCGGCAGCGGCTCATCCTCACCGACCTGGTCGCGGTGCTCTACGACCGAGCCGAGATCGCCCTGGCAGAGATGTTCGCCGAAGATTTCGGGCACGCCGGGGACGACGACATCCGCCTGCGGGTGGTGGTCGATCAGGTGGCCTCACTCACCGACCTCTCGGCCCTGGAGTGGCATGCCCGGATGTGTGGACCGGATGTGGGCACCGCCCTGTGAGCGTGGCGCGACGACCTAGACTCACCCCATGGCTGGGCTGATCCGCCGCGAGGACATCGCGGCCGTGCGCGAACGCGCGAAGATCGAGGAGATCGTCGGCCAGCATGTGACATTGCGCAGCGCCGGCGTCGGTTCGATGAAGGGATTGTGCCCCTTCCACGACGAGCGCACGCCCTCCTTCCACGTGCGCCCTCAGCTCGGCTTGTGGCACTGCTTCGGCTGTGACGAGGGCGGAGACGTGATCTCGTTCGTGCAGAAGCTCGATCATCTCCCGTTCGCCGAAGCGGTCGAGCACCTGGCCGCCCGGGCAGGTGTGCAGCTGCGCTACGAGGATGACGGTGGCCCTCGCCGGCCGCGGGAGGAGCCGGGCCGCCGGCAACGCCTCATCGAGGCCCATCGGGTGGCTGCGGAGTTTTACCAGGAGCAGCTCACCAGCCCCGGTGCCCAGATCGGCCGGGAGTTCCTCGCCGAGCGCGGCTTCGACCGGGCCGCCGCCGAGCACTTCGGGGTGGGTTTCGCGCCGCAGGGGTGGGACAACCTGGCCCGACACCTGCGTGGCAAGCACTTCACCGAGCCTGAACTCACCGCGTCAGGGTTGCTCTCCCAGGGCAATAGGGGTTCGTATGACCGCTTCCGTGGGCGGTTGGTCTGGCCGATCCGGGATCTCACGGGGGACGTCGTCGGCTTCGGTGCGCGCAAGCTCTTCGAGGACGATCCTGGGCCGAAGTACCTGAACACGCCGGAGAGCCCGATCTACAAGAAGTCCCAGGTGTTGTACGGGATCGATCTGGCCAAGCGGGAGATCGCCAAGGGTAAGCGCGTCGTGGTGGTGGAGGGCTACACCGATGTGATGGCCATGCACCTGGCGGGCGTGCCCACGGCTGTGGCCACCTGCGGGACCGCGTTCGGCTCCGAGCACATCAAGGTGGTGCGACGTCTGCTGGGGGACACGGCCGGGTCCACGGCCGGGCTGATGCTCTCCTCCGGAGCTGCGCTGGGCGGAGAGGTGATCTTCACCTTCGACGGTGACGAGGCGGGCCAGAAGGCCGCACTCCGCGCATTCGAGCAAGATCAGCAGTTCGCCACCCAGACATTCGTTGCCGTCGAACCCAGCGGGGTGGACCCATGCGAGTTGCGTCAGCAGCGCGGCGACGAGGCCGTCCGTGCTCTGGTGGACGATCGGGAACCGTTGTTCGAGTTCGCGATCCGTTCGGTCCTCAAGCAGGTCGACTTGGACACCGTGGAAGGGCGCACCACCGGCTTGCGCATCGGCGCCCCGGTGGTTGCCCGGATTCGCGACCAGGTGCTGCGGGCCGGTTACACCCGCGAGCTCGCCGGATGGCTCGGTCTGGACGAAACGACGGTACGCCAGGCGGTCGCCCGAGCGCCCAGGGCGGTGCCGCCACGTGAGGGGGCCACCGACGGCGGCGCCCGCCGTGACCAGTCCGGTGCAGCGGAAACGCCTGGACGCCCAGGGTCCGGACAGCGCCGTCATGGTGGACCCGACGGCGGAGGGTACGCCGGTCCGGATCGTAGCGATCCAGTGGCACGACTGGAACGCCAGGTGCTGGAGGTCGTGGTGCAGCTCCCGCAGCACGCCCTGGAGGCGGGCTTCGATGACCTCGGAGCGGACACCTTCGTGGTCCCCGCCCACCGCGCAGTACACGACGCGATTCGCGCTACGGGTGGGTTGCGGCGGTTCGGTGAATTGATGGCTGAGCTCTCCGCCGGCGGTGCCGGGGCGCAGGCGAGCGAACGTGCCGGTGCGCTGTGGGCCGAGCAGGTGCGTGAGGCCGCCGACGGGCCGGTGGCGGTGCTGGTGACCGAACTGGCCGTATCGCCGATGCCGGAGGACCGCCCAGATGCGCTCGGGCAGTACGCCCGGGGTGTCCTGGTGGCGCTGCTGAAGATGGGGATCACGAGGCAGATCGCTGATGCGAAAGGTCGCCTGCAACGGATGGACCCCGCCGACCCGGCGTACACGGAGACGTTCACGGAGCTCCTTGCCTTGGAGGACAAGCGCCGCACACTGCAGGAAGCGAGCTGAAATGAGCGCCGACGGGTACGCGTGGTGAGCGGAGAAGACACGGCACCGGCCGTCGTCGGGGTGCATCGCGGGACGGCGACGGTCTAGCCTGGCGGGATGAGCGACCAGCCTCCCCAGTATGGTCAGCAGCCGCCGGGCGGAGATCCGCACCGGCCGCCCGTACCACCAGTACCACCGAACCCCGCGTACGGTCAGCAACCTCAGCCGGGCTATGGCCCGGACGCTGGCCAACCAGGAGGCCAATACGGTCACGGCCAACCTGCCGGCCAGACCGCCTTTGGCCAGCCCGGCTATGGCGCGCCCGGCCACGACGGGACCGCCTACGGTCAACCGGGATATGGCGCCCCAGGTGGACCGGCGGGACCGGGTGGACCTGGTGGGCCGGACTCTGGGAAGAACAAGACGCCGGTCGTGATCGCCGTCATCGTCGGTGTCGTGGTGCTCGCGTTGCTGATCTTCGGCCTCACGCGTGTGTTCGGGGGAAACGAGCCGGAGGAGACCTCCGGCCCAACCTCTGAACCGACCACCGAGCAGCCGAGTGACGAACCGACGCAGGAGCCCACCGACTCCCAGGAGCCATCTGAGGACCCATCCGGGGACGCGCCCGAGGAGCCCAGCGGGAATCCCGAGTTCATCACTCTCGGCGAAACGACCACAGTGGGGGACTGGACGGTTTCGGTCCATGACCCGGTATTGGACGCGACGGACGAGATCGTCAGTTCGGACAACCCTGAACCACCGTCCGGACTGCGATACAGCTACGTATACGTCACCGTCACCAACGACGGGTCCGAGTCGATGGAGTTGTTCGATTCGTTGGTGATGGGCTACTTCGATGCAGCGGGCGAGGCCTACAGCAGCTCAGAGGCTGTGGCCCCCGATGACGCGTATTTCCTCGATCCGGTTGAGCCGGGCGAGGAAGTCTCCGGAACCTACATCTTCGAGATACCCGCCGATGATCGTGGTGACGGTACCTGGGCGATCGCGGAACGCACGGAGGACTCGGCAGACGGCGATATCGCGTTCTTCGTCGCGGAGTAATCCGGCCTCGGAGGAAGCCCTTCCGTTGATGGGGCGTGGGCGGCGGGAGCCGTAGACTGCTGGCGTGCCTCTCCGCGTTGCCATGGTCAGCCTGCATACCTCACCGGCGGCCGATCCGGGCTCGGGGGACGTGGGCGGGATGAACGTGGTGATCCGCCACCTCGCTTGCGAGCTCGCCCGCCTGGGGTGCCAGATCGATATCTTCACCCGGCGCACCGATCCCACGGCACCAGCGCAGGTGTCGTTGGGTGAGCGCGTGCACGTGCACCACCTCGACGCGGGCCCGGCACAGGTGCGGCCGAAGAGCGAGCACGAGGAGTTCATCGGCGAGTTCACAGCGGCGATGTCCGCGTATGGCCCCTATGACCTCACGCATGCCCATCACTGGTTCTCCGGTCTGGCCGCGCTCAAGGTGGCCGGCACGTGGCGCTCGTGCGTGGTGCAGTCCTTCCACAGCATTGCCGCGGCGCCGGGGACCCCGCTGGGCGAGGGAGAGCGACCGGAGTCGCCAGGCAGGATGGCTGCCGAGGCGCGGCTGGCCCGCGAGGCCGCCGCGTTGCTCGCCGTCAGCGCCGCCGAACGACGCACCATCATCGACCGCCTCGGCGCCTCTCCGGAGCGAACCACCGTGGTCTCGCCCGGAGTAGACGTCGAGGAGTTTCACCCGGCGGCGGAATCAGGTGATCCCCAGCCTGGATCGGGGTATCTGCTCGCCGCCGCCCGGCTGGAGCCGCTCAAGGGCATCGACTTGGCGATCGAGGCGGTCGCCGGACTGGATCCGCAGGTGGCGCCGGAGTTGGTGATCTGCGGCGGAGCAACCAGCGGTTTCGAGGACTATCCCGATCAGCTGCGCGAACTCGTCGAGGCCCGCGGTGTGTCGGGACGGGTCCGCTTCGTCGGACCGCGCACCAGAGCCGAGCTCGCGCAGTTGATGCGCGGGGCGCGACTCTTCCTCAACCCCTCCCACTCCGAGACCTACGGCCTGACGGCGCTCGAGGCTTCTGCGAGCGGGGTGCCGGTGGTCGCCTCCGCGGCGGGAGGACTCGTGGAGGCTGTCCGGCATGAGGAGACCGGCCTGGTGCTCGAATCCCGCGAGCCGCGAGAGTGGACGGACGCGATCGACGCACTGCTGCGTGACCCGGCCCGCGCTACCGCGCTGGGCAGGGGAGGACGCGCACACGCAGAAAGACACACCTGGGCGCAGATGGCCCAACGAACCCTACGGGTGTATCAGGACCTCGTTGAAGGCGAGGGATCGGTGCCCCAGGTGGGGCTTGAACCCACGACCGACGGATTATGAGTCCGCTGCTCTGACCGGCTGAGCTACTGGGGCGGCTCGGACAGCCTAGTCGGCCCGGTGAGGGGATACGGTCGTAGACATGCGTCGTCTCACTCGTGACTTGCCCGAGGTCCTCCACGCCAGGGTTCCCGCCGGCGCGCGCGTGCTCCGTGTGCTGGCCTTGCCCGACGGCGACCATGCCGTGCTCACGTCTGCCAGCCTGATCGTGGGGGGCGACGCCGTCACCCTCGACCGCCCCTGGTCGGATGTGGACGCCGCGTCCTGGGACAGCGAGGAGGGTGCGGTGACGATCAGCTGGGTGGACGGATCCGCCCCCACCTCGCTCGCCGTGGGCGAGCAGGCGAAGGTGGCGGAGTTCGTGTACGCGCTCAAGGAGCGCATTGACCACTCACTCGTCCTGCTGGAGACCGTCCAGCTATCGGGAGGCGGCTACCTGCGGGGCGCCATCAGGCGCAACGCCGACGGCTCCCTGTTCTCCCAGGTCACCATCTCCGGAGTGAGCCGTCCGCCATCGGACGTGGACGCCCGCGTGGCGGCTCTCGAATCACGGATCCGGGCCGCCGTCGGGCTCGACTGACCTCCTGCGCCTCGTCAGTGTGGGCCGGCGCACACCTGCGGTGCAGGGCTCGCGGCTGGGCCGGAGCACGGTCAGTCCGATGCTAGTATTTACCGCGCAATCCCTCATAGCTCAATTGGCAGAGCATCCGACTGTTAATCGGACGGTTGTTGGTTCGAGTCCAACTGAGGGAGCCGAAAGGAGCTCGGACCCACGATGGTCCGGGCTTTTCTTCGTGGGGCCTGATCCCTCTCTGCTCGGATGCCACCACGCTAGCGGCGCCATGTTGCCCGGTGGCTTCACCCTGAAAACGAACGGGCATGTGGGAAGGGACCACTGGGTGGAGTACCGAACGCCGGGTTACGATCGCACGTGTCCGCTGCATTGATGCGCGGACGAAGGAGGGTGTGCGGTGCGTAGCCCGGATGCGGCGCCAACGTCAGGCGATGAGCTCGCTGGTGGTGCGGCGCCACTGCGGGTCGTGACTGCGGCGAGTCTGTTCGATGGCCACGATGCGGCCATCACCCTGATTCGGCGCCTCCTGCAGGATCACGGCGCCGAAGTGGTGCACCTGGGCCACAACCGGTCGGTGGCCGATGTGGTCCGTGCCGTCACGCAGGAGGATGCCGACGCGGTGGCGGTCTCCTCCTACCAGGGGGGCCATCTGGAGTACTTCGGCTACCTCGTCTCCGAGCTCGCCGATCGTGGCGCGGACCATGTGCGGGTGTTCGGCGGCGGTGGCGGCACGATCACCCACGAGGAGATCGCGGCGATGCATGCCGCCGGTGTGGAGCGGGTGTACCACCCCGACGACGGTCTGCAGCTGGGCCTGGACGGCATGATCGAGGATCTCATCGCCCGCACGGTGGCTGCCCGTCGATGCGGTGCAGATGCCGAGGCGCGGCAGACGCGGCAGGTCCTGCCGGATCGATCGGACGATCTGGCGGTGGGTGAGCTGCTCAGTGCGATCGAGGACGGCGTCGCCGGTGTGCCTGACGTGCCCGCTGTGCCGAGGGATGTCGCCGGGCTGGAGCGAGCATCGGGCGCGCGAGCACCGGTGATCGGAGTGACCGGCACGGGGGGAGCGGGTAAGTCCTCCGTGATCGATGAGCTGCTGGTGCGGTTCCTCACTGCCTTCCCGGAGTTGCGGGTGGCCGTGCTCGCCGTCGACCCTAGCCGCAGCCGCACAGGTGGCGCCCTGCTGGGGGATCGGATCCGGATGAACGCATTGCGTTCGGGCCGGGTCTTCATGCGTTCCTTCGCCACCCGCCGCAGGCATGCCTCGCTTGGCGAGATGTTGGCGGAGTGCGTTCAAGCCGTCCAGGCGGTGGGTTTCGACCTGGTGATCGTCGAAACAGCTGGTATTGGGCAGGCCGATTCCTCTGTGGTGGACCTGGTGGACGTGCCGGTCTACGTAATGACGAGCGAATTCGGCGCTGCCACTCAGCTCGAGAAGATCGACATGCTCGACTTCGCCGACCTGATCATCCTGAACAAGGCCGACCGGCGTGGTTCGGCCGACGCTCTGCGCGACATCCGCAAGCAGTGGCGCCGGAACCGGCTCGCCTTCGACGTGCCGGACGAGGCAGTGCCGGTGTATCCCACCGTGGCCAGTCAGTTCAACGATCGGGGCGTGACGGCCGCGTTCAACGCCCTCTGCGCGGCATTGCCGGGCTCGTGGGAACCGGGCACGACCACCGGCGACGGGCAGCCGGACGGCGCGGCGGTGGTGGCCACCATCCCGCCAGAGCGCACCCGGTACCTCGCCGAGATCGCCGCCCAAGGGCGTGAACTAGCCGAACGGGTCGATCGGGACTCTCGCGCTGCAGAACTGGCGCAGAGTCTGTGGCGTGCGATGGAGTGCCTCGCCGATCCCGCGCTGCCGGCGCTGTGGCATCCCCTTGCCGACGACGCAGCACCGCCTGCCGATGCGACGGCGGCTGGGATTCGCGAGCAGTACGCCACCGCCCTGGCCACCCTGAGCGCGGATTCGCTGACCCTCCTGCGTGAATGGCCGGACCGTGCTGCGGCCCTGGCGAGTGAGACCGGACGTTACACAGTGCGCGGACGGGAGATCGCCGTCGAGAATCGCCGTGCCACGCTCAGCGGCACCCTCGTGCCGCGCGTGGCGGCCCCGACCTACCGCAGTGCCGGGGATCTGCTGCGCTACTTGCATGCCGAGAACCTGCCGGGTGCATTCCCCTTCACTGCGGGGGTGTACCCGTACCGGCGGGGCGAGGAGCACCCCACCAGGATGTTCGCCGGAGAGGGTCCGCCAGAGCGAACCAACCGGCGGTTCCACTACCTGCGGCACGGCTCCGTGGCGCGGCTGTCCACTGCGTTCGATTCGGTCACCCTCTATGGAGAGGACCCGTCTGTGCGGCCGGACGTGTATGGCAAGGTCGGCAACTCCGGCGTCAGCGTGCCCACCCTGGACGATATGAAGCGGCTGTATTCCGGTTTCGACCTGTGCGCCCCGACCACGTCGGTCTCGATGACCATCAACGGGCCGGCCCCGATCATCCTCGCCATGTTCTTCCGGACGGCGATCGATCAGCAGGTGGAGAAGTACCTGCGAGCAGAACCCGGGCGGTGGGACGCCGCACAGCAGCGCATCAGTGAGTTGCTGGAGGGCCGGGAGCAGCCCCGCTACCGGGGTGAGCTGCCCCACGGCCATGATGGGCTGGGCCTCGCGCTCCTCGGCGTGGACGGGGCCGAGGTGGTCGACCCCGAGACGTACGCCCGCCTACGGTCCGAGGCGCTGGCCGCCGTCCGGGGCACCGTGCAGGCGGACATCCTCAAGGAAGACCAGGCGCAGAACACGTGCATCTTCGGGATCGACTTCGCGCTGCGAATGATGGGGGATGTGCAGCAGTTCGTGGCAGACGCGGGTGTGCGGAACTTCTACACCGTCTCCGTCTCCGGCTATCACATCGCAGAGGCCGGTGCGAACCCCATCACCCAGCTCGCGTTCACCCTCGCCAACGGGTTCACGCTGGTGGAGTACTACCTTTCGCGTGGCTTGACGATCGACGAGGTCGCCCCGCATCTGTCCTTCTTCTTCTCCAACGGGATGGACCCCGAGTACGCCGTGATCGGGCGCGTGGCCCGGCGTATCTGGGCGCGCGCGATGCGGGATCGCTACGGTGCCTCACCACGCTCGCAGATGCTGAAGTACCACATCCAGACATCGGGCCGTTCGCTGCATGCCCAGGAGGTGGAGTTCAACGACATCCGTACCACGCTGCAGGCGCTGTATGCAGTGCTGGACTCGTGCAACAGCCTGCACACAAATGCCTATGACGAGGCTGTCACCACACCCACCGAAGAGAGTGTGCGCCGGGCCGTGGCGATCCAGCTGATCCTTGAGTCCGAGTTCGGTCTGAACCAGTGTGAGAACTCGCTCCAGGGCAGTTTCGTAGTGAGCGAGCTGACCGATCTCGTGGAGGCGGCGGTGTACGCGGAGTTCGACGCGATCAGCGAACGCGGAGGAGTCCTGGCGGCGATGGAGACGGCCTACCAGCGGGGCCGGATCCAGGACGAGTCGATGCGCTACGAGCACCGCAAGCATGACGGGTCCCTGCCGCTGATCGGAGTGAACACATTCCTCCCCCCGGATCAGGATCAGGGCCGAACAGCAGGTGCTGAGTTGGTGCGGTCCACGTCTGCCGAGAAGGACGCCCAGGTGGAGGCGGTGGCGCAGTGGCAGCAGGCACGTCACGGGGCAGATCCAGGCGCTCTTGCCCGGTTGCAGGAGGTGGCTCGTTCGGGCGGGAACGTTTTCGCCGAGCTGATGACGACGGTGGCCACGCACAGCCTCGGGCAGATCACCGGCGCACTGTACGAAGTGGGCGGGGAGTATCGCCGGGCGATGTGAGGCGAAGGCTAGAAAGCCCTTTCCACGCACGACGCCGGGCTGTTAACGTTCACACGTTCGATCTTTCGATCCTCTATGGAGTTCTTATGAGTTCGCCGGTCCGCGCCATCATCAACGTCGACGTCGAAGGGCCGACGATCAGTCGGCACGTCTACGGCCACTTTGCCGAGCATCTCGGCCGCTGCATTTACGGCGGCTTCTATGTGGGCGAAGACAGCGAGATCCCGAACGAGGGTGGTATCCGCCTCGATGTGGTGGAAGCGCTGCGAGCATTGAAGATCCCGAACCTGCGTTGGCCCGGCGGCTGTTTCGCCGACGAATACCACTGGATGGACGGCATCGGCCCGAAAGAGGACCGCCCGGCCATGGTGAACACGCACTGGGGCAACGTCGAGGAGAACAACCACTTCGGCACGCACGAGTTCATGGCGCTCTGCGAGTTGCTCGGAGCGGACCCGTACGTGAACGGCAACGTTGGCTCCGGGACCGTCCGGGAGATGGCCGACTGGGTGGAGTACCTCACCCGAGACGGCGATTCGCCGATGGTCCGGCTCCGCAAGCAGAACGGACGAGACGAACCGTGGCGCGTGCCGTTCTGGGGGATCGGCAACGAGGCGTGGGGGTGCGGAGGAAATATGTCCGCCCAGCACTACGCCGAGGAGGCTCGCCGGTACGCCACCTACTGCCGAGACCACGGCGACAACACGCTGTACCGGATCGCGGCTGGAGCGAACTCGGACGACTACGTCTGGACCGAGACACTGATGAAGGCCCTGAACGAACTCGGCGGATGTGGACGCGACCCGCGTGGGATCTACCAGGCCATCTCGGTGCACTACTACACGATTCCCGGCACCTGGGCCGATAAGGGCAATGCCACGGAGTTCGGCGAGGACGAGTACTACACCACGATGGTCAAGGCTGCCTTCACCGATGAGCTGCTCCGCAAGCACTCCACGGTGATGGACTGCTATGACCCGGACCGCAAGGTTGGACTGGTTCTCGATGAGTGGGGCACGTGGTGGAACGTGGAGCCGGGCACCAATCCCGGATTCCTGTACCAGCAGAACACGATGCGTGACGCCCTGGTGGCGAGCCTGCACTTCGACATCTTCCACCGGCACGCGGAACGACTCGTGATGGCCAATATCGCGCAGACCGTGAACGTGCTGCAGGCCATGATCCTCACCGACCCGGAGACCGGGGCGCTCGTACTCACGCCCACCTATCACGTGTTCGCGATGAACGCGGGCCACCAGGACGCCGCGAGCCTCCGGGTCGACACGGTGGGGGAGGTCCCCGCCCGCGAGGTGGGCTCCGAGAAGCTGGAGACGGTCTCGGTCTCGGCGAGCAGGAAGGGTGACGACGTCCTCATTTCGTTGTCCAATCTTGACGCGTCCGAGGCAACGGAGGTGGACGTGGATCTGCGTGGCGGCGCGGCGGGTGCGGTACACGCGCGGATTCTGACGGCGGACGCGCTCGCTGCGCACAACACCTCCGCATCGCCGGACGCGGTCGCCCCTCGCGATCACCTGGATGTCCAGGTCACCGATACCGGCGTGCGGGTACCGATGCCGCCGCACTCCTTCGTGACCGTGGCTGTGTCCGTGGCCTGAGGTGGCTCAAGGCCGGCAGGGAGCGCCGGCGGAGGTGCCCCGGGCGCAGCGTGCCGTGGCAGTGCGGGCAGGTCTGCCCATCCCAACGGGCAGCGCGGCGGTCACGGCGACTCTACGATGAGTGCCAGCACGGGACCTGACCAGGGAGTTGAGATGGCACATCGCTTCAATCCGCCGCCCGGATGGCCGGCACCGCCCCCAGGGTGGGAACCTCCGCAGGGATGGGCACCGGATCCCTCCTGGCCGCCAGCACCACCGGAGTGGCAGTTCTGGGTACCCGAGGGTGCCTCGTCCGCCGCACCGGCCACGAGTGCCAGTGCGCCGGAACAGGCTGGGCAGCCGGATCAGGGCGCGCAGGCCGGGCATCTGGAGCAGGCTGGGCAACCGGAGCAGGACGCGAGTGCCGATCCTGTACGCGCAGACGGTGCAACGTCCGACTCCGCTGACTCGTCCGGCCACGACGCCCCGACGGAGCAGTTCTCCGCCTCCGGAGAGCACCCCGACGCGCCCGAGGGGCACCGAGATGCGCCTACGGAACAGTGGGGTCCGGCCGGCGCGGTCGATGCGACTCAAGCCTTTCCCAGCCCGGTCGGGGGCGCCGGGCAGTCTCCCGGCTGGCCGGCCCAGGAAGCGGCTGCCGCTGGGCCGCAGCAGGCCTCACCGCCGCCGCAGAGTCCACCACCGCACGTGCCGTTCGGCGCCTCGTCCGCTCCCTCGGGCTGGTCCGCAGCTCAGGGCGCCGGCTCCGGTGGCGGGCACGCAGGTCCCGGCGTGCCGCCGTACGGCCCGGGAGCGGCAGGTGCTCCCCAAGGCGGCCCGGGCGTTCCACCAGGTCCCGGTGTTCCTCCCGGCCCCGGTCAGCCCGGTGGGATGTACCAGTACGCGAGCGCTCCGCCCCCGGGTAGCGGTGGCGAGTGGGGAGCGAACGCAGCAGGCTCTGGACCTGGTAGCCCAGGTGGACCTGGCGGGCCCGGGGGAGCAGGCGGACCGGGCGGCACAGGTGGCAAGTCGAACCGGACCGGGCTGTTCATCGCGATCGGGGTGGCCGTCGTCGTCGTGGTCTTACTGGTGGTGCTCGCCGCGAACTTGCTGTTCGGCGGAGACGAGCCGGGCGGGACCACCGATCCCACACCGGAGCCGACGCATACCACCGAGGAAGTGACCGAAGAGCCGACCGAGGACCCCACCGACGAACCGACCGATGAAGAGACCACCGACGAGCCGGCGGATCCGGCGACCGGTACTGGGGACTACGAGTACCTCGCAGTCGGCGATCCCGCGCTGATCGCCGATACCGGCGGTGAACCGGTGGTGGAGGTGCGCCTGCTCCAGGTGGAGCGTGATTGGCAAGCTGACGATGCCAATGCGATTCTGTGCGACGAGCCGGAGGGTGAATTCGTGGCCATGGAGTTCGAGTTCACGACGCTGCCGGCCCTGGCCGACTACTCCGAGGGCACGTACTCCTTCGTGGGATTCGAATTGGGCATGCTCGATACCAGTGGCAACAAGATCGCGGATTTGAGCGCGTTGAGCGGATTGTTCTGCCTCGACTCCTCGCAGACGCCGCCCCCGGAGATGGAGCCGGGCGAGGTCTACACCGGATGGGCACTCGTGGACGCCCCGCGGGAGCCGAGTGCGGTGATCTGGGAACCCTGGCTCGACTTCAGCGGCACCCAGCCGACGTACGCGTGGGAACTCGCGGACTACTGATGACGATCTCTGCCGGCGGTGCCAGTGCCGCCGGCAGAGGCCACGCTCGGGTGCAGCGACCTCGAACGATGGCGAAGTGCTAGGAGACCGGCCCCATGGGATTGCGATACAACACCCCTCCCGGCTGGCCTGTGCCGCCTCAGGGGTGGACCCCGCCGCCGGGGTGGGCGCCGGACCCGTCCTGGCCCCCTGCTCCGCCAGGATGGCAGTTCTGGGTGGACGAACCGTCAGCTACCCCCGACGACGGCGCGCCCCCACCGCTCAGTGACGCCGGCACGACGCCGGCGGCGAGCGGCCCGAGGTCGCTGTACGACTACGCGCCGAGCGGCACTCTCGATGGACGGGGGCCGTCACCGTATGAGGCACGGCCGTCACCGTATGAGGCACGGCCGTCACCGTATGACGCACGGCCACCGCAATCGTCACCGCCACCGCCAGCGTCACCCGCAGGCAGCCATGGGCGCACTGGTTCGCCCGCACCGCCGCCGCGCCAGCGGCGAACGGGGCTGATCATCGGTGTTGGCCTGGCAAGCCTGCTGGCCGTGGTGCTCCTCCTGGTGTACGCCGGCTCGCTCCTGCTCGGGGGCGACGATCCGCAGCCCACGGCCGATCCCACCATCAGCGCTCCCACTGACGAACCCACTGAGGAACTCACTGAGGAACCCTCCGAGAATCCGACGGATGACCCGACGCCGGCTGGGCCGGTCCCGACTGACGGATACACCGTGCTCTCTGGCGACGAGCCGGCCATCGTCTATGACTACGACGGGCACCCGCAGGTGGAGGTGCGGTTGCTCGTGGTCGAGCGCAACTGGGAGTCGGAGCTGGACTACATGTGCCAGGACGCCACCGGGGAACAGATCGCCGTCCAGCTGGAGTTCACCGTGATCTCGGACGCACGCCCGTATTACTCCTTCTACGGAGCCGAACTCGGGTTGGTGGACACCGAGGGCCACAAGATTGCTGACGTGCGCGCCGACTCCTGGTGCTTCGAGGAGGAGGATCAGGCTCCCAGCGATCTCCGGCCAGAGGAGGTCGTCACCGGCTGGGCCGTCCTGGAGGCGCCACGTGAGCCTGGCGCCATTCTCTGGGAAGATCCGTACGCCTACCCCGAGCCGACGCCCTACATGTGGCAGCTGTCTGACTACTAGAGGCACGGGCCAGCGGCACGGCCGATGACCCTGTCGACGGCCCTGACCATGGCAGGATAGTTGCATGGCCTTTCGTGACATTCGCGTGGTCGGAGACCCCGTGCTGCGCACGCCCTGCGACGAGATCACCGTGATCGACGACCGTGTCCGCATGCTCGTGGCGGATCTACTCGAGACCGTCGACTACGAGGGCAGGGCCGGGCTGGCTGCGAACCAGATCGGGGTGAGTATGCGCGCCTTCTCCTGGAACATCGACGGAGACCTCGGCTACGTACTCAACCCTCGCCTGGTGGCCACCTCGGAGGATCTCCAGGATGGTGACGAGGGCTGCCTCTCCGTGCCCAACCTGTGGTACCCGACGTCTCGCGCGCAGTTCGCACGAGTGGAGGGCACTGACCTCGATGGTGCGCCCGTGGTGGTGGAGGGGGAGGGGCTGATGGCCCGGTGCCTGCAGCACGAGTGCGATCATCTCGATGGCCGGCTCTTCATCTCCCGGCTCACCGGGGACGTCCGACGGCAAGCGATGAAGGACGTACGTACGACGTTCTGACGCCGACACCCCCTATCCACACCGCCGAACGCAAAACTGTGCGGGTTCTACCGCGAGAACGCCGCACAGATTTGCGTTCGGCGAGGGCCGGATCGAAGGGTGGAGGCCGGGGGATGCGCAGATGCGGTCTGATGAGGCATGATGGTGCACGGAAGCCGTGAGCTGTTCGGCGACTGTAGATGGCCAGAGGTTCGTTGGGGAAGACGCATCTCGACCACATACAGGAGGGAACGGCATGTCAGGTGTGATCACTCGCGGCGTTGTTTTCGTGCACTCTGCGCCCCGTGCACTCTGCCCGCATGTCGAGTGGGCGGCAGGTTCGGTACTGGACGCGCGCGCGTCCTTCGACTGGACGGCACAGCCCGCCGCACCGGGAATGTTCCGCGCCGAGTTGTCCTGGACCGGGCCCGCCGGAACCGGAGCGCGGCTGGCGTCTGCGCTGCGCGGCTGGACTCATCTACGCTATGAGGTCACCGAAGAGCCCAGTCGGGGCGTGGACGGCGGCCGCTGGAGCCACACGCCGGATCTGGGCATCTTCCATGCGCAGGTGGATGTCCACGGCAACATCATGGTGCCCGAGGACAGGGTGCGCGCCGCGATGGAACACGCGGGCGATCCGGTGCGGATGTCCCGGGAACTCGAACTCGCCCTCGGGCAGGCATGGGATGACGAACTGGAGCCGTTCCGGTACGCCGGAGCCGGTGTGCCGGTGCGTTGGCTGCACCGGGTGGGCTGATCTGACTCCACGCACGACGGCGGCCGGTCACCCTGAGGTGACCGGCCGCCGTCGTGCATGTGCTGCTCGAGAGCTCAGGCGCTCGTGATCACCAGCGCCACGTTGTGCCCGCCGAAGCCGAATGCGTTGTTGACCGCGGCGATCTGACCTGGCGGCAGCTCGCGCGGTGTATCCCGGACCAGGTCGATCGGTAGGCCCGGCTCCGGGTCGCTCACATTGATCGTGGGCGGAGCCTTGTGGTCGCGCACCGCGAGGATGGTGAACAGGGACTCCAGGGCTCCAGCGCCGCCGAGCAGGTGGCCGGTCATCGACTTGGTGGCCGAGACGGCGACGTGATCGGCATCGTCGCCGAGGGCGGCACGGATGGCGGCCGCCTCGACGCCGTCACCGGCTGGGGTGGAGGTGGCGTGCGCATTCACGTGCACCAGATCAGCGGCGGTGATGGCGGCGTCCTCCAGGGCGAGCTGGAGCGCACGGGACTGACCCGCTCCCGACGGGTCGGGAGGGGCAACGCTGTACGCGTCAGCTGTCATGCCCGCACCGCAGACCCGGGCATAGATGGTGGCGCCGCGAGCGATCGCGTGCTCCTCGCGCTCGAGCACCAGGACGGCGGCGCCCTCACCGAGCACGAATCCGTCCCGGTTCACGTCGTAGGGGCGGGATGCCCCGGCCGGGTCGTCGTTGCGAGTGGAGAGGGCCTGCATCTTCGCGAAGGACGCGATCGGCAGCGGGTGCGTCGCAGCCTCGGTTCCGCCCGCCACGACGACGTCTGCACGCCCGGTGCGGATCATCTCCAGTGCGTAGCCGATCGCCTCTGCGCCCGAGGCGCAGGCCGAGACGGGCGTGTGCGAGCCCGCCTTGGCGCCGACTTCGATCGAGACATACGCGGCGGGGGAGTTCGGCATCAGCATCGGGACCGTCAGCGGGAGCACCCGCCGGGCGCCCTTGTCCCTGATGGTGTCCCAGGCATCCACCAAAGTGGTGACGCCACCGATACCGGAGGCGATCACGGCACCGATGCGCTCACCGGGAAGGTCGGGAGCTCCAGCATCGGACCACGCCTGCCGGGCGGCGATGATCGCGAACTGTGCGCTCGGATCCATCCGCCGCATCTCCTGACGGGCAAGCACATCCCCGGCAGGGACGGCGAGCTGTCCGGCGAAGGTGACAGGGAGCTCGTACTGCGTCACCCAGTCCTGTTCGAGGGTGCGCACACCGGACCGGCCCGCCAGGGCACCGGCCCACGTGCTCTCAACGTCGCCCCCCAGCGGGTTGGTGGTACCGAGACCGGTAACGACGACGTTCGGCTGGTCCGTCATGAGAACTCTCCTCCAGAGAGGGGCGATGTGGTGAAGGTCGCCGGGCGCGTCATCCGGTGAGGATGAACGCGCCCGGCAGCGCCGGTGGCCCGGCGCTGTGCTTCAGGCCTGTGCCTGGGCGATGAAGGAGACAGCGTCGCCGACGGTGGTGAGGTTCTTGACCTCTTCATCCGGGATCCGGACCTCGAACTTCTCCTCGGCGAGGGTGACGATCGTCATCATCGACAGCGAGTCGATGTCCAGGTCATCGGTGAACGACTTGTCCGACTGGACGGCGTCGGTGGCCAGCCCGGTCTCTTCGTTCACGATCTCGGCGAGTCCGGCGAGGATCTCCTCGTTGCTGTGCGCCATGCTTGCTCCGTTTCTCAAGGGTCGTTCGTTGTGATCGGGTCCAGTGTTGCCGACTGGGGCGCTCGCTCGCTACACGGCACGCGGTTGCGCGATGTGTCTCACACCGGTCATGGCAGCACCACGACCTGCGAGGCGTAGACCAGACCTGCACCGAAACCGATCTGGAGGGCAATGTCTCCACTGTGGGCCTGTCCCTCGCGGAGCAGTCGCTCGGTGGCCAGCGGGATCGAGGCGGCGGAGGTGTTGCCCGTGTCGGCGATGTCGCGCCCGACCACGACGTCGTCGCGGAAGTCGATGAGCTTGAGGAGCTGGTCGGTGATGCGCATATTCGCCTGGTGCGGGATGAACACGTCGATGTCCGCCAGCGTCAGCCCTGCCGCCTCGACGGCCTGCCGGGCGATCGAGGGCATCGTGGAGATCACCCACTTGAACACGGTGGGCCCCTGCTGGCGCAGCGTGGGAGAGGTGATCTGGCTGACTTCCTCCGCCAGTTCGGGGGTGTCGGCGGGTACGGGTTCGCCGAGCTCGGCACGGCGATAGTCGAGCCAGGAGCGCGTCTGGTAGATCGCGCCAGCCTGTGCGCCGTCGCTGCCCCACACCGTGGGTGCAATGCCGGGCGTCTGTGAGGGACCGACAACGGCGGCACCGGCGCCGTCACCGAGCAGGAAGGAGATCGACCGGTCGGTGGGATCGATGAAGTCGCTCATCTTCTCCACGCCGATCACGAGCACGTACTGGGCTGTTCCCGCGCGCACCAGGGAATCGGCCTGGGCGATTCCGTAGCAGTATCCGGCGCAGGCGGCGGAGATGTCGAAGGCGGGCGCCGGGGTAGCCCCGATCGCGTCGGCCACGAGCGTGGCAAGGGACGGGGTCTGCTCGAAGTGGGTGACCGTGGAGACGAGTACCGTGTCCACGTCCGCGCCGGTGATCCCCGCTTTCTCGAGCGCGTCATTGGCCGCGGCTACCGCAAGGTCCTTGACGGTGGTCTCAGCGTGCGCGCGGGCTCGAGTGCTGATCCCGGTGCGCTGCCGGATCCACTCGTCGGAGGAGTTGATCGGACCGACGATGTCATCGTTGGGGATGACGTTCTCACCGCGGAACCCACCCACGGAGAGCAGCTTGCTACCGGGAACGGCGGGGCGGAGGGTGAGTGTGGGCTTGGTCATCAGGACTCCTGCGGTGGCTGGCGGTGGGTGCTGCGGATGATCAGTTCCACGGCGGCGTCAAGATCGTCGGGGGACTTCAGGGCGACCGTCTCCACCCCTCGCATGCTGCGCTTGGCGAGCCCGGTCAGCACGCCCGCAGGGGCAAGCTCCACGGCGGCGTGCACTCCGCTGGCGAGAATCGCCTCCTGGCACTTGTCCCACCGTACCGGTGAGGAGATCTGTGCCACGAGGCCGTTCAGGGCTTCCTGGCCCGAGCTCACAGTGTTCCCGGCAGCGTTGCTGAGCAGGCGAATCCGGGGATCGGCCGGATCCAGCGCGGCAGCAGCGTTACGGACCCGCTCAACAGCCGGTGCCATGTGCTCGGTGTGAAACGCTCCGGCGACCGCCAAGGGGATCACCCGGGCGCGGGCCGGTGGTTCGGCTCCCAGTGCCCGGAGATCGTCCACCAGGCCCGCGGCCACCACCTGGCCACCACCGTTGACGTTCGCGCCCAACAGGTGGTGGGCGGCGAGTGCGGTGTCCACCTCGTCCGGGTCACCACCGACGACGGCGCTCATTCCCGTGGGGGTCGCGGCGGCTGCCGCGGCCATCGCTGCGCCACGCACGCCCACCAGGGCAAGGGCATCGGTGGCATTGAGCACACCGGCCGCGGCCGCAGCCGTGAACTCACCGACGGAATGGCCAGCGGCGATCTCCACCCACTCGGCCCGATCAGTCAGCGCTGGGTCGTGGGCTACCAGCGCCTGCTCCAGGGCGTGCAGGCTGAGTAGCGACGTGGCCACGATGAGTGGCTGGGCGAGTTCGGTGTCTTTGATGGTCTCTGCATCAGCGGTGGTGCCGAGCTGGTGCAGGTCCACGCCGGCGGCGCCAGCCAGCGTATCGAGGAACGCTGCCGCCCCGTCGAGCTCGAGCCATGGCGCGAGCATGCCGGGAGTCTGTGCGCCCTGGCCGGGGCTGAGGAGTGCGATCACCGTTCTCACCTTTCCGTCGTCGATGCGATCTCGGGCACGACGGATCGCACCACGATGCTAGGGGGCGTTTGTGTGCATCCTACAAAAGTGCCGCCATGGCCGAAGGTCGGGCAGATCAGAGCGCCACCCCCTGGGCGAGTTGGCCCACAGCGATCGCGATCTGCAGCACGAACCCCTCCCGCGGGTCCACCGGATCCCAGCCGGTGACGGCGGCGATTCGGCGGAGCCGGTACCGCACCGTATTGGGGTGTACGTAGAGTTGGCGTGCTGTGGCCTCGAGGGAGCGGCCCTCGGTGAGGTACACGCTGAGCGTCTCCAGCAGGGGGCCGCCGACCTGTTGCAGCGGGGCGTAGACCTGTGCCAGGAGTGTTCGCCGGGCGTCCGAATCGCCCGTGAGTACGCGCTCAGGAAGTACTTCATCGGCGAGCACCGGCCGCGGGGCGGAGGGCCAGGCACGGACGGCGTCGAGTGCCGAGAGTGCGGCGCGGGCGGATCGGCCGGCGTCGGCGAGTTCGGGTACCTCCGGGCCGACCACGACAGGCCCACTGCCGAATCGGTCCAGCAGTGTGTGCAACTGCTCGCGTAGATTGCCCTCGCCACCGAGCACCACGATCAACCTGCTGCCCTGAATCCCGACCAGCGCATCCTGGGCGGCTCTGCGCGCCGCGCGCCGCAGTTCAGCGGCATGGACCTCATCCATCGGCTCATCGGCAGTTCCCACGATCACCAGCGTGTTGCCTCGGCCCGCCCAGCCCAGCGCAGCAACGCGCGAGTGTAACGAGTCGTCCGGATCGCCGCGCAGCAGCGAGTCCACCACGAGGGCCTCCAGTCGCGCATCCCAGGCGCCGCGGCTTTCCGCGGCGCGCGCGTACACCTCCGCAGCAGAGAAGGCGACCTCCCGGGAGTATAGGAGCACCGCCTCACGCAACGTGGAGTGCTGGCCAGGCGCCGCGAGCTGTTCGGTGTGTTCCTCCACGATCTCCACCACGATGCGCACCAGCTGCAGGGTGTGCTGCAGGGAGATCGAGCGAGTCAGTTCCGGCGGTGCGGCACGGAAGATCTCGGCCGCGTTGTAGGAGCCTCTGCCGGGGTTCTCGTACCAGGTGATGAAGTTGGCGATCCCGGATTGGGCAACCAGCCCGATCCAGGAGCGGTCTTCGGCCGGCAGTGCCCGGTACCAGGCGAGTTCAGCGTCCAGGCGCCGCAGGGCAGCAGCCGTGAGTAGGTCCGTTCCGCCGCGCAGTCGCCGGATCATCTCCCCGGTGGACTCCGGGTGGTTCGCAGCGCTCGTCATGGGCTTGAGGGTACCCGCCGTGATTGTGGGATTCCCACAAACCACTGCAGGGATGGCCGGTGGCGATATCCTGGGAGCATGTCTTTCCTCAAGCGCTTCCGCGATGCACTGCGGTCCACACCGAGTTCGCGTGCGACGGCGGAGCGCGTGACGAGCGCACCGCCGCCGCCTGACGCGCCAGAGGAGGCCAAGCTGCGCGCCACGCTGGAGGAGAACCCCAACGATGTACCGGCGTTCGCCCGACTCGCGGAGATCGTGCGCCGGCGTGCGGCCGAGGTGGCTCATCCTGATCCGCTCAGCGCCGAGGCGGAGCCCGTCTCGACAGCGCGAGCCGAAGATACCGCGCATTGGGCGCTCGCTGAGGAGCTCGCAGGCCGTCCCCACGGGTGGTACCCGCTGATCGAGCTCGCGCGGCTCTCCCTCTCCGACGACAAGGAGGGTGCGATGCGTCGGCTCTCTGCAGCGTGCGAGCGGGAGACCGAAGGAAAGGCGCTGGTTGAGGGCATCAAGATGCTGCGAGCGGCGCATCTGCCGGCCGAAGCGCTCGGTCTTGGCGTGGGCCACTGGTCGCCGTCGGATCAGGACCCGGAGGCGGGCCGGCAGATCGTCGAGGCAGCGCTCGACGCTGGCCGGGTCAGCGACGCACGCCGGCACCTGAGCGATCTGGCCGAGTTCGGCTCCACCTTCGCGGCGACGCCGCGCGTCGTTGCCGAACTCGAACCATTCGTCGCTGCCGCCGAGGCAGAAGCCGATTCGGCCACGAGCCAGTAAGCACACGAACCGTCGCCGAACGTCACGTTCTGCGGTGTTTGTCCGGCACAACGCCGCAGAAGTCAGCGCTCGGCACGTGCTGAGGTGGCAGGTGCGAGACGCCGACGGCGGGGCGCCCACCTGATGAGGTGAGCGCCCCGCCGTCGTCGTGCGTAGGCGTCTAGCTCAGGAGTCTCCGCCTGCGGTCCCCGTGGTGCCGGCGTTGACGTCCAGCAACTGGTACTTCTCCACGGCCTGTCCGGGCACCGAGGCGTCCACCTCACCGCGCTGTGCCAATGCCTGCAGCGCGCGGGTGACGATCGACTGGGTGTCGATGAGGAAATGACGACGTACGGCCGGGCGGGTATCGGAGAAGCCGAAGCCGTCCGCACCGAGCGTCCAGTAGTCACCCGGCACCCAGGTGCGGATGAGGTCCGGCACCTGGAAGTCGTAGTCGGAGGTTCCCACGAATGGGCCACCGGCGCCGGAGAGCTTCGCGGTCACGTAGGCCTCGCGCTGCTCGCCGGAGGGGTTGACGAATGCCTCGCGGTCGGCCGCCAAGCCGTCCTTGCGCAACTCGCCCCAGCTGGTCACCGACCAGACTGCGGCACGCACGCCCCAGTCGTCGGCGAGGATGCGGCGTGCCTCCAGAGCCCACGGAACGGCCACACCCGAGGCCAGCAGCTGGACCACGGGGCCATCACCCTCGGTTGGTGCCTCAAGGCGGTGGATGCCCTTGAGGATGCCCTCGACGTCGACGTCCTCCGGCTCGGCAGGCTGGATCATCGGCTCGTTGTAGACGGTGAGGTAGTACATGACGTTCGGGTCGCGGCCTTCGCCCGTGGTGGCCTCGGCGCCGTACATCCGCTCCAGTCCATCCTTGACGATGTGGCGGATCTCGTACCCGTACGCCGGGTCGTACTGCACCACGGCCGTGTTCGTGGCGGCGAGGACGGGGGAGTGGCCGTCGGCGTGCTGCAGGCCCTCACCGGTCAACGTGGTGCGCCCGGCGGTGGCTCCGATCAGGAACCCGCGGGTCAGCTGGTCACCGGCGGCCCAGAACTGGTCACCGGTGCGCTGGAAGCCGAACATCGAGTAGTAGAAGTAGAACGGCACCATCGGCTCGCCGTGCGTGGCGTAGGAGGTGCCCACGGCCTGGAATGCGGCAGCCGATCCGGCCTCGTTGATCCCGGTGTGCAGCAGACCACCGGTCTCGTCCTCCTTGTAGCTGAGCAGCAGCTCGCGGTCCACAGAGAGATAGTTCTGGCCGTTGGTGTTGAAGATCTTCAGGCTCGGGAAGATCGCGTCCAGACCGAAGGTACGGGCCTCGTCCGGGATGATCGGCACGATGCGGTGGCCGAACTCCTTGTCCCGCAGCAGTTCCTTGAACAACTGCACGAGGGCCATGGTGGTGGCTGCCTCCTGCTGGCCCGACCCCTTGGCAAGGCGCTCGTAGGCCTTGTCCGCGGGAAGGGTGACCTGCGTGTACTTCGATCGCCGCTCGGGCAGGAACCCGCCGAGTGCACGGCGCCGCTCCATCATGTACTCGATCTCCGGAGCATCCGTGCCTGGGTGGTAGTACGGCGGCAGATACGGATCGGCCTCGATGGCCTCATCCGTAATCGGCAGGCGCAGCGAGTCGCGCAGGCCCTTGAGGTCGTTCTCCTTGAGCTTCTTCATCTGGTGTGTGGCGTTGCGGCCCGCAAAGGAGGAACCGAGCCCGTAACCCTTCACCGTGTGCGCGAGGATCACCGTGGGCGCACCGGTGTGGTGAACCGCGGCGTTGTAGGCCGCGAAGAGCTTGCGGTAGTCGTGCCCACCACGCTTCATCGCCCAGATCTCGTCATCGCTCATATTCGACACGAGCGACTTGGTGCGCGGATCGCGGCCGAAGAAGTGCTCGCGGATGAAGGCGCCATCCTCGGCACGGTAGGTCTGGAAGTCACCGTCGGGAGTGTTGTTCATCAGGTTGACCAGCGCGCGGTCCTTGTCGGCCTCGAGCAGGGCGTCCCATTCACGGCCCCAGACCACCTTGATGACGTTCCACCCGGCGCCGCGGAAGAAGCCCTCGAGTTCCTGGATGATCTTGCCGTTCCCGCGGACGGGACCGTCGAGACGCTGCAGGTTGCAGTTCACCACGAAGGTGAGGTTGTCCAGGTTCTGCTGAGCGGCGAGCTGGAGCATCCCCCGGGACTCGGGCTCGTCCATCTCACCATCGCCGAGGAAGGCCCAGACCCGCTGCTCGGAGGTGTCCTTGATGCTTCTGAACTGCATGTAACGGTTGACCCAGGCCTGGTAGATGGCCGAGGCCGGACCCAGCCCCATCGAGACGGTGGGGAACTCCCAGAAGTCGGGCATGTTCCGCGGGTGCGGGTAGGAGGGGAGGCCGCCGCCGGGGCGGGAGAGTTCCTGGCGGAACGAGTCGAGCTGATCTTCGCTCAATCGCCCCTCGAGGTAGGCGCGGGCGTACATACCCGGCGCTGCATGGCCCTGGAAGTAGATCTGGTCGCCGCCGCCGGGATGGTCTTTACCGCGGAAGAAGTGGTTCAGACCCACTTCGTACAACGTGGCCACGGAGGCGTAGGAGGAGATGTGACCGCCGACGGCGATGCCGGGCCGCTGTGCCCGCGTCACCATCACGGCGGAGTTCCACCGCAGGTAGGAGCGGTACCGGCGCTCGACTGCCTCGTCGCCGGGGAAGTAGGGCTCATCGTGAACGCCGATGGTGTTCACGTACGGGGTGGTGATGGCGGAGGGGACGGCCACGTCCCGCTCGCGGGCGCGCTTGAGCATATTCAGCAGGATGTAGCGCGCGCGTGGCCCGCCTCGGGCCTCGATCAGGCCGTCGAGCGACTCGAGCCACTCGCCGGTCTCGTCCGGGTCGATATCCGGCACCTGGCTCAGTAGGCCGTTGATCAGAGGTCCGGCTTCATTGCGTGAGGTCACGACACTTCTCTTCTCTCCGCACCGGGTCACGGCGCTCGGCGATCCATCCTGGTCGGTGTGTGGACACCGCAAGGGACTGCGCTGACGATCCTATTGTCCCGGCTTGGCATAGTCTCAACATCTTGGGGCAGATGTGACATCCCCGACATCGGTCCCGTGACGCGAGCGTGATCCACACCGAGGCCGCTGCAGTTGCGCTCAGGCGGGCATGTGCGGTTCGGTTGTTCCACACCTCCGCCATCCGGGCGGGGAAGGCGAAGGAGAGGGTAGACGTGGCAGGGACCGCGAGCACCGAGGACCGCGACGGTTCCCGGTTCGGGGTGAAGCAGGGACAGGTCATCCAGGAGTTCGGGTACGACGACGACGTCGACGAGGAGTTGCGCGCGGAAGTTGAGGCTGCCACGGGTCACGAACTCGTGGACGAGGGATTTGACGATGTGACTGACGCCGCCATCGTCTGGTGGCGTGAGGACGATGGTGACGTACACGACCTCACGGACCTGATGACCGACTGCCTCACCACGCTCGAGGACGGTGGTCTGATCTGGGTGTTCACCCCGAAGCCGGGGCGCCCGGGGCATGTTCGCCCTCCGGAGGTGGACGAAGCAGCCAGAACGGCAGGTCTGCATTCCACGAGCACGATCTCTGCTGCGGAGAACTGGTCCGGCTTCCGTCTGACCACCCGCGGGCGCGGTCGGTGAGCGATACCGCTCAGGTGATTCCCGCCGTCGGGGAGGTGGCCCCAGAGTTCGCTGCACGGGATATGCACGGGGGCACGGTCACCCTGGCCGAGCTCAGGGGAGCGCCGGTCTTGCTGGTGTTCCTTCCCTTTGCTTTCACGCGAGTCTGCGGCAGTGAGGTGGCGGCGCTGCGGGAGCGGCACACAGAGTTGACTGCAGATGGCACCCGGGTGCTGGTGCTCACCTGCGACTCGATGATGACGTTGCGCGCCTGGGCCGAAGCGGAGGAGCTGCCGTTCGACCTGCTCTCGGATTTCTGGCCACACGGGCAGGTGGCACGCGCCTACGGCGCGTTTGCGGAGGGCGACGGGGCCCCGAATCGGGTGAGCGTGCTGGTCGGTGCGGATGGCGTGGTCCGGTGGACGACCAGCAGCTCTCGCGGGGTGGCGCGCGACGTTGATGACTATCTGACGGCGATCCGGGCATTGCCGTGTGCCGCGTGAGTGTGTGCGAGGTGCGTCCATGAGGCTTCCGCCCGGTCCGCTCGCGCTGGCCCATCGGGGCGGCGCGGGCCTGCCGGCCAATGCGGGAATCGAGAACAGCCTCACGGCGATCCGCAACGCGGTCGAACTCGGCTACACCTACATCGAGACCGATGTGCGCGCCAGCAGCGACGGCGTGCCCTTCATCGTCCATGATGCGGACCTGCGCAGGATCACCGGCGATGCGCGCCAGGTGGCTGACCTGAGTGCTGCGGAACTACGGGCTGCCACGCTCACCGGTGGAGCCGCCATCCCCACTCTGGCGGAGATGCTCGAAGAGTTCGGCCATCTGTGGGTGAACCTGGACCTCAAGTCCGACGATGTGGTTGAGCCCGCGATCGAGGTGGTCCGCAGCCACAGTATGGGCGAACGCGTGGTGGTCGCGTCCTTCAGCACGGCGAGGCTGCTCCGCGTGCGCAGGATGGCCCCGGAGTTGGCGACTTCGGCGACCCCGCGCGAGGTGGCTGCGATGCTGATGGGCCGGTCCCGGTCAGCAGCCCGCAACGGTGCCGTGGCGGTGCAGGTGCCGAGGCGATGGCGGGGGATCGAGATCACCACGCCTGCCTTCATCCGGCGCGTGCACCGTCAGGGCATGCAGGTGCACGTGTGGACGATCGACGACGTCGCCACCATCCGCACGCTGCTCGACCGCGGTGTGGATGCGATCGTCTCCGACCGGGTGGACGTGCTGCGCGAGGTGCTGATGCAGCGCGGCCAGTGGCCGGCACCACCTCGGGACGCGTGACAGTGTCGGGAGTTGGTACTGTTTTCCCTTGCCAGGGCCTATAGCTCAGTTGGTTAGAGCGTCGCGTTTACACCGCGGATGTCGGGGGTTCGAGTCCCTCTGGGCCCACCATTGTGCTGACTCGGGACATCGTTCATAGATGTCCCGAGGCATCGTTCATCTTCGAGGGGCTCGGCCAGCGGCCGGGCTCTTTGTCGTTGTTGCGCCAGTAGCTGCGGGTGGGGTCGATGGTGTTGGTGGCTAGGACTTCGCCGGTGGTGCGGTGGATGACGGTCGCATACGGCTTCGGGGCGACACCGGTCGCGAACTAGTTCGGAACAGATGCGCCACCGGTGCTTGCCGGGAACAATCTGATTTGGATACGGCGAACTGCCCAAGATGCTGTTGCGGCCGGTTGCAGTCTCAGCTTTCCGAGTCGGCTTCGGAGCCTGCGCGGCACTCTTTGCCATTGCGCTCGCAGCCATCTCAATACCGTTCTCGATTGTCCGTTGGATGAGTTCCTTGGCATCGGACCACGCACGGACGCGCCGACACGAGCTCGAGGCAGAACGCGCAGATCAGGTTCCGCGGCCCACCGGTGCACCGGTCCGTTCCCGTCGATGGCGGTGATTCTCCCGTTCGGTGCCGCGCGAACAGGCGGCGCAGATCACAGCCTTCTGGCCCGTGTATCCACGCTGCGAGCGTGCCCGTCCCGCCGTGAAGGACCGCGACCAGGCCCGCCGACGACGGGGAGCCGGCAAGCGATCGTGGTGGGTGGCTTCTTGCCCGGCTGCAAGCCCTGCAAGCCCACCTGCGACCCATCAGCCGCTCGATCGTGCAGCGGGCCACACGGATGCACTCCCGGTTCAGCTAGGCGCGGATCCAGTCGGTCATCGACCGGGCTGGTACGTCAGAGCCACTGCCCCCGACCGGAACTCGTGGCGCCCCATGAGCTTCAGCTCGAGCCGCTCGCTGAGGCCGGCGAGCAACGTCGGTCCGTGGCCGGCGAGCACAGGCTGCACGACGAACTCGTACTCATCGATCAATCCCAGGTCTGCCAGGGCCAGCGGGAGGGTCACGCCACCCACGAACAGGCCTTCGCCTGGCTCCGCCTTGAGCTGCTGAACGGCGTTCCCGAGGTCGCCCTGCACGAGCTCTGCGTTCCAATCGACCTGGTCCAGGGTGCTCGACACCACATACTTCTTGGCCTTGTCGATCTTCCCGGCGAAAGCGATGTCTCCGTCATCCATCCAGTCAGGCCACGTTCCCGTCGCCGGCTGCCGCCACGCCGCTTCCATCATCTCGTAGGTCACCCGGCCGAACAACAGGGCGTCGGCTCGTTCCAGACTGGCGGCCCAATAGCGATGGGACTCCTCATCGGGAGTGCCCACCCGGTGATCGACGCAGCCGTCGAGGGTGACGTTGATCGAGTATCGCAGCGGCCTCATCGGTTGCTCTCCCTAGCGTACGGTCGCCGCCTCCTGGCGGAGGCGCCATCGTACCGGCGCCACCACCGGTTCTTCTCGGTTTCCTGCTCAGGAATCTCGTTGTGGTCGTGGCTCACGCCTTGCGATAGAACCGGGCCAATCGGGCCATGCCCTCATCAATGCTCACTCGTGGCTGCCATGCGAGGGCCTCGCGCGTGCCGCGTTGGTCGAACCAGTGCGCCGTCGAGAGCTGTTCGGCGAGGAACCGGGTCATCGGCGGTTCATCCTGCCCCGGCCGCCACGCCCAGATCCGCTCCACGGCGCCACCCGCGGCGCGAGCCAGGCTCCCGGGAATGCGCCACGAGGGAGCAGGCACACCTGCCGCGCGGCACATCCCAGCGATGAGCTCGGCCACAGGGCGCGGTTCGCCATTGGTGACGACGTAGGCGCGGCCGCGTGCGACCTCGGCGCGCTCCACTGCCGCGAGCATCGCATCGGCGGCATTGTCGATGTACGTGGAGTCGATCAGCGCTGCACCGTCATCCAGCAGGGGGAGTCGGCCCCGCCGGGCACGATCGACGATCCGCGCCACGAGTTGGGGATCGCCAGGGCCCCACACGAGGTGCGGTCGCACGGCGAGGACCGCCAGGCCGGGGGAATCGTAGGAGAGCGCGAGCAGCTCGGCGGCAGCTTTCGTCTGCGCGTACTGCCCCAGCGTGCCCTCGGGATCGGCGGGCTCGGCGCCTACCCCCACGAGCGCATTCCCCACGTGCGCGACCGAGGGGGAGGAGACCTGGACGAAGCGCTGCACACCCGCCGCTCGGGCCGCCTTCAGCAGATTTCGGGTGCCCTCAATGTTGACGCGCCTGAACTCGGCTGGCTCACCGGCGAGTGAGACCTTCGCCGCGAGGTGCACCACCGCGTCCTGGCCGCCGACGGCGCGGCGCACCACCGTCGCATCTGTGATGCTCCCACGGATGTCTTGGACCCCGGGAGCCCCGCTGGGACGCCGCTGCAGTGTGGTGACCTCGTGACCGGCGCGGGCGATCTGAACCGCGACTGCGCGGCCCAGGAAGCCACTCGCGCCTGTGACCAGCACCTTCATCGTGGAGCCGCCGCGCGTTCGCCTGCGAGCACCCGCTGCGCCCACACCTGCAGCGCACCGCGGTCGATCTTGGAGTTGTGCCGCACATCAGTGGGAAGCTCAGGGACGGTCAGGACGGCGGCCAGCGCAGTGGAGCACGCAGTGCGCGCCTGCTCGGCGATCGCGGCCGTGGCCAGGCCCGCGCGCCGCGCCCGCGGGTCGGTCTCCACCACTGCGACGGCCTGCTGGACCCCCGGCGGCCCGACGCCGACGATCGCCGCCCGCTGCACGCCCGCGGCACGCTCCACCTCTTGTTCGGGTCCGACCGGGGCGAGTGGGCCGGCCGCCGTCGTGAGCACATGCGCAAGTCGCCCTTCGATCCACAGCCGTCCCTGGGCGTCGAGATGGCCGACATCACCCGTGCGGTGCCACCGACCACCGTCGTCGGGAGTGGCGCGGGTGGCGGCGAGGTCGGTCAGCCAGAGGCGGTCGTAGCCGTCTTTGAGGTGCGGCGCACTCACCAGAACCTCACCGAGCACTCCGGGCTCTTGCGCCGGTGCACCCACGGCCATGCCACCGGAATCCAGCGCGCTGATACGCACCTGGGCGGCGTGCACCGGCCGCCCCACGCACACGCCGGCGTCGTCGGCGTTCGCGACGACGAGGATCTCCGGCAGTGTGATGTCGGTGACGAGCAGGCACTCGGTCATCCCGTAGGGGGTGTGCGCCACTGCCGTGGGCATGAGTTCGGCCACCGAGCCCAGCACCGCAGCGCTGACCGGTGCGCCGGTGGAGAGCAGCTGGGTGACGCTGCGCAAGGTGGCGCGGCCGTCGGCGGACAGCTCGTGTGCGGTCCGGGCAACGTTGCCTGCCGCGGCCGGTGAGAGGAACACGGTCGTGGCGCCCGAGGCGGTCACGGCGTCGGCCACGGCGCGTGCGGTGAGCGTGCGGGGCGCCGAGACGTCCATATCCGGCGTTGCCGAACAGGTGCCGAGGGCCGGCCCGAGCAGGGCGAACGGTGCGAAGCCGGTCACGAGTCCGGTCTCTGGCAACGGGTCGAGTTCGGCGATGAGCACGTCCCGCACGGCTGCCAGCTGGGCGTGGGTGTAGCGCACGCCCTTGGCGGGTCCGGTGGAGCCGGACGTGAAGAGCACGGCGGCGTCCTCATCGGGCCCCGGGTGTGGCGGGAGGTGCGCACCCTCGGAAAGGGCGCGTTCGCCGTCGCGCATCAGAGCGGGAAGCGAGGTGCGCACTCCCATGGCTGCCGCCACGACCGCGGGGAGGGCATCTGCCGAGATCCGGCGGCCCGGCCAGCCGAGCGCACGGGCGGCCATGAGCCCTCGACGCTGCCCGATCACGACGTCGGCCTGCGCTCCTCGCATGGCGCGGGAGAGGCCAGCCACCCCCAGACCGGCATCGGCCACCACCACGACGGCCCCGATCCGCAGGCACGCGTACACGCTCGCCGTGAGAGCCGGCCCCGGAGGGACGAGCAGACTGACGCGATCGCCCGCCCGCACCCCTGCGCCCAGCAGGCCCGTTGCGAGGCGTTCGACGTTGCGGGCCAGGAGTTGCCAACTCACCCGCACCGGCGAGTCTCCCGCCATATCGACGACGGCGATGTCGCGATCCTGGGAGCGCTCCTCGAGAGCGGCGCCGAGCGGGCGGAAGATCGGTTCGGCCGCGGCGCTGGGCCTGCCGCGTCCGCTCGATCCGGCGGGCGCGGTATCGGAGGCAGGGCTCGCATCGGGTGTGGGCAGCCAGTCGAGGACGGCGGACGCCCACGGTGCGTCCTCGGCCACCAGGTGACCCGCACCTTCGAACCGATGCACGCGGGCGTGCGGTAGTCGGCCGGCGAGGTCGTCGAGATAGCGGTCGCTGAAGATCGGGTCCCGCGGACCCCACAGCAGGAGTGCGGGAACACGCAGGCCACGCACGCCCTCGGCGATCGCCGTCAGGGCGGGCGAGCTGGAGTGCTCCTCGCCGATGGGGATGTCGGCAACGAAGTCACCGATCCCGCGTCGCCGTGCTGGGCTGCGGTAGGGCGCACGGTAGGCAGCCCGGATCGGCGCCGTCAAAGGTGGGTGGGCGAGGGCGAGGGTGGTCTCCAGGAACGCCGTGGTCCTGCGCGTTGCGGCGGTGAGCACCCCCGTGGCGCCGGCCAGGCGTAGCGGTGCCGGGATGGGTCCCGGGCCCTGGTGGACGGCCGTGTTGAGCAGGGTGATGCCGGCAAGTTGGTCCGGGTGTGCCAGTGCCCAGCCGAGGCTGATGACGCCGCCCCAGTCGTGACCAAGGGTGACGACGGGCCCGATGTCGAGGGCGTCGGTGAGTGCGCCGAGGTCGGCGATGCGCTGCGGGAGATCGCGGACCACCTCGGTGCGCTCGGAGAAGCCCATCTCGAGTTGGTCGACGGCGATGATGCGCCAGGCGGGGCCGCCAGCATCTGCCTGGGCAAGGCTCGCCGTCAGCAGGTGCCGCCACAGATAGGACCAGGTGGGGTTTCCGTGGACGGCGAGCACAGTTCCGGCAACCTGATGGCCGCGATCTTCGAGTGCGGGCCCGGTATCCAGGACGTGCCAGGAACGCAGCGCGGGTTCGGCGCGGCCGCCGGTATCGGTGGCCACGTCGGGGACCCGCACCACCCGGCTCCATGCGGCATCCAGACCGGGCAGGGTAGGGAGCAGAGGGGCGGGGATGCCGGCGCCGGTCACCAGATGATCTCCATGAGCGCTGTGTTGAGGCCGGAACCGACGCCCATGAGCACCACGCGATCACCTGGATGGAGGGACTCCTGCTCAGCGGCCAGGGTGATCGGCAGCGAGGCGGGGCCCACGTTGCCGAGGTTGGCGTATGTGGTCGGCACCCTCGCAGGGTCCAGGTCGATGGCGTCGGTGATGGCGTCGGTGTGTGCGCGGGAGACCTGATGAGTGACGAAGCGGTCGGCCTTAGACCAGCGCCACTCGGGTTCGGCCTCGCGCCAGGCGGAGACGACGAGGTCGAGACCGCCCTTGAGCAGGCCGGCGGCATCGGTGAACATGCCATCGGCGCTGCCCACGCACAGGTCGTGGAACTGCGTGGCCGCGCGCGTGACGCCGCCGAGCAGGCGATGGCTGCCAGGGTGATCCTCGGAAGCGCCGATCACTGTAGCGGCCGCACCCGAACCCAGGGTGAGGGTGGCGAACTCCTGCATGAGCTCGTCGCGGCTCGGGTGTGCATTCAGGAGCCGCTGGATCGTCGCCGCGTGGACGTCGGCGGCATTCTCTCCGGCGACGACGAGCGCGTGGCGGATCTGCCCGGTCTCGATCATGCTGGCGGCCAGGCTCATCCCGTTGACGAATCCGAGGCAGGCGTTCGTCACGTCGAAGTTCAGCGCGGAGGAGGGCAGGCCAAGGCCGTGGTGCAACCGAGCCGCCACCGAGGGCTCGAGATGCGGCCGCGAGACCGAGGTGTTGATGAGGAGATCGATCTCCTCGGGATTAACGTCCGCGTGCGCGAGCGCGCGGTTGGCGGCGTCGATGGTCCCGGAGTACATGTCCTCGTCCGGGGACCAGGTGCGGCGCTCCAGTACCCCGGCCACGCGTTCGAGGAGGGTCCGGGGCAGTCGGAGCCGGTCGAGAACCTCGGCCAGCTGCTCCTGGATTTGTGCCGAGGTGGTCACCGTGCCCGGCAGGCCCGAGGTGACCGAGAGCATGGCCGCTCTGGTGAATCGGGCGGTGTTGTTTCCGTGCACGTTCTTCCTGTCTGCAGCTGGTGGCGGCTTCCGCCGGGGCGTTGCGCACGATGCGGCCGAGCCTGCCAGAATACCGGCGACATCCGAATCGATGTACTTGCATCTTGCGCCAGTGGGACAACGCGCACCAGCGGAGGCATGCCCGCCTGTTGCTCGACCATGGCGGATCACCACTCGGCAGGGGCCGCCGCCTCGCACGGGGGTACGCGAACACGTTGAGCGGTCCCCAGGACCATGATCTAGGTTTGCAGCGGCCACACCTCGACCACCCCGTGGGCGACGGCGCATGGTGTCTTGGAGGCGATCTCTACGGCCTCGTCCGTGGTATCGGCGGTGATGACGGTGAAGCCAGCGATCGGGAGGTCGGAGCGCAGAAATGCCCCGTCGGAGGTCACGACCTGTGCGCGGTCGTGGTTGCGTACTTGGATCGGAGTCCCCGCGATGCCCATCACGGCTCCGGTCTCGCGCAGGCGCGCGTCGTGTTCGTGTGCCTCGTCCCTGACGTCGGGATCGGTGAGGTCGTATCCGGCGCGATCGCCATATCCGATGATGATGAAGGTGGCCATGTCACTTCTCCTTGCTCGATCCTGCCGTGGCTTCAGTTCGAGCGGTCCTCGCCCGATTCTCGGCGCAGGCAGCGAATACCTGGGCCGCCCTGGCGGCGTACTCACCTTCCGTGATGAACCTGGATTTCACCACGGAGCGCACCCGATTCACCGTCCGTTCCTGATCGTTCGGAATGTCCTCGACGCTAGACGGCTTTCGGCGAGCAGCCAACTCACTGCTTCGCTCTTGAGTCGTCAGTCGGCTGGTTGGACGGCGGCTCCTGGGAAGCGCTCCGGCAGGATGATGCGGAGACGGTTCGCGCACCGCAGCGCACCTACTCGCCACAGGAGCGCGGACCAGCGCAGTCGTCGAGCGCATGGATAACCACGACGAGCCGCACCTGGCGCGCGCCCTCCGTCGGTATAACCGGCGTACGGCGTGGCAGCGTCGCGAAGGAGTGGGCGCCCCGGGTACAGCAATTCACGCGTCAAGACGGGTGGTGAAGACGAGGCTTCGAAGGGGCGGGCACCGGCTAACATGGGCATGACAGCACGTGCTGGGAGGGTGTTCGGTGGCAGCGAGGACAACGGGCCCGAGCGCTCGCACCAGGGATGCCTCTGGGGATCGCACCAAGCGCGCGGACGCGTTGCGGAACATCGAGGCGATCATTGACGCCGCCACCCGGCTTCTCGCCGTCAATCCCGAGGCAAGTATCAATGACATTGCCAAGGCTGCGGACGTCGGGAGAGTCACCCTCTACGGCCACTTCGACTCCCGGGCGACGCTCATCAGTGCGGTCGTCGACCGGGCGATCGCCCAGACTCACGAGGCTCTAGCAGAGGTGAATCTCGACGGCGATCCGCGCGACGCGCTCAGTCGTCTGCTCGGGGCCACCTGGCATCTGACCCACCGGTTCGGTGCCATCGTGGTAGCGGCCTCTCAGGCGCTCGCGCCCGAGCAGATTCGCCGTGCCCACGAAGAGCTCGCTGCTCGCGTGCGCGGGGTGCTCATCCGTGGCCGGGAAGCTGGCGAGTTTCGATGCGACGTGCCGATCGACTGGCAGATCAGCCTGATTCAGGCAGTGCTGCACACTGCGTCCGATGCGGTGCACCGCGGTGAGATCACCGCCGACGATGCGCCGTCCTTGGTGTGCGACACCGTGCTTGCCGTACTCGCCGCCTGACGACTGCCCTGAGCGAAATCGTCTGGGCTGGGATACCGCCCGGTGATGCACGGTAGGTCTGCGCGGCTTTGACTCCCGGTGCCTGGTGCCTGGTGCCTGGTGCCTGGTGCCTGGTGCCGGGTGCCTGGTGCCTGGTGCCTGGTGCCTGGTGCCTGGTGCCTGGTGCCGGGCTGGCGTGTGGCTGCTGGTCGCGTGTGCCAGAAGGGTGCGCCGGCAAGGGTGCCCAGAACGTCGACACAACTTCTTGTCGAACACGCATGTACGAGTTAGTGTAGTCGTACATGCGTGTACGACTTAGTGGAAGGTGACGGTGATGGGCGGTCTTGACCCTGCGGTTCCGGAGGCGGCGACAGCCGCTGATCCTCGGCGCTGGCGCACGCTGGCCCTCTTGGGGGTGGCGCAATTGATGCTGATCGTCGATGTCACGGTCGTCGCGATCGCGCTCCCGGAGATGCAATCTGATCTCGCGCTGGACCGCAGCGGCGTGGCCTGGGTAGCGAGCAGTTACGCGCTGGTGTTCGGTGGACTGATGCTGCTGGGCGGCAAGGCGGCTGACATCCTTGGTCCGCGGCGAGTGGTGCTGACGGGCCTCGGTGTTTTCGTGGCGGCGTCACTGCTGGCGGGTCTGTCAGGCAACGGCGAGATCCTGCTACTCGCTCGGGTACTGCAGGGCGTGGGTGCGGCGGCAATGTCGCCGGCGGCGCTGTCGGTGATCGCACGCACATTCACTGGCGCAGAGCTGACCCGTGCCCTGGGCGTGTGGTCGGCGCTGGGGGGTGCGGGCGCCGCTCTCGGAGTACTTCTGGGCGGTCTACTGACCGCCGGACCGGGATGGCCGTGGGTGTTCTTCATCAACGTCCCGGTCGGCATCGCGCTGCTGATCGGGCTGCTGCGCTCGGTGCAGCGGCTGCCGGGTTCTGGCGGTCGAGTCGACGTGGTCGGCGCCGCACTGGTGACCGCTGCGACTGGCGCGCTCGTGTACGGATTGGTGGTCGCCGGGGATTACGGCTGGCTCAGCGCGCACACGTTGATCGCCGCCGGTGCTGCGCTGATCGGGTATGCACTCTTCGGGTGGCGGATTCACGCCGCCACCCTTCCTCTGATCGATCCGAGCATGCTCCGCCGCGGTCCGGTACTGCGCGCTCTCGCACTGATCTTCGTGGCGACGGCGCTGATGATCTCGGCGTTCTTCCTGGGCTCGTTCGCCCTCCAGCACCTGCACGGGTGGAGCGCCCTGGAGACGGGGCTGGCGTTCCTGCCCGTCGCGATCGGCACCGTTCTCGGCTCTACTCTCGCCGGCCGGATCATTCCCCGCCGGGGCGTACGCGCGGTCGCGGCGACGGGACTGGTGATCACGGCTGCAGGGTTCGCGGCAGCCGCCACGATCTTCTCGATGACAGTGCTCGTCGTGGCAACCAGCGTGGCCGGGTTCGGCATCGGCGCCGTCTTCGTTGCCGCCGCGGGCAGCATGTTTTCTGCAACGCACCCGCCGGAAGCGGGTGTCGCCTCCGGCGCACTCAGCACCTTCCACGAATTCGGTGCTGCAGCCGGTGTGTCCGCGGTCTCGAGTGTCGCTGCCGCGGCTTTGCTGGTACCGAGTTTCGCCGCCTTTGCGCCGGGCTACTGGTTCGCCGCCGTGGTCGCCCTGATTGCCTGTGTGGCCTCGCTGGCCTGGCACCCAGGGCCAGCGAATGATCCCGGCGAGTGAGGACGGTCGGTATGCGCGTTCGGCCCGCCGCGTACCCGTCGGCGGTCACGCTCGGGTGAGAGACGACTGTGCCCATGGCGTCGTTCCTCCATCTCGCTCAGGTAGGCCCTTATCTCGAACGGCATCGTACGAGTTGAGTCTTCGGTGTGGGTAGAGTGCGTACAGTCGCGGCATGGGCAGGAAGAACTACCTGGTGGAAGGCCCTTCCGGTGCAGGCAAGACGACCGTCTGCGATGAACTGCAACGGCGCGGTCTTCACGCCGTCCACGGTGACCGTGAACTGGCCTATCGAGGCGATCCCGAGACGGGTGAGCCGACGATCACCGGTGGCCACGAGCATCACATCTGGGATCTCGACAAGGTGCGACGCCTGGTGTCGGCCACGGACGAGCCCGTCACCTTCTTCTGCGGCGGTTCACGGAACTTCCAGAAGTTCATCCACCTGTTCGATGAGGTCTTCGTCCTGGACGTCGATCTCGCCACGCTCGATGAGCGCCTCCGTGTGCGACCCGAGGGCGAATGGGGTGCCCGTTCGGCGGAGCGAGAACGTGTACTGCAGATGCATCGCACGGGCGGTGATGTGCCGGAAGGCGTTCGCATCGATGCCACCGCACCGGTCGAGGTGGTTGTCGACGAGATTCTGCGCCGGTGTCGCGCCCAGTCCCCCGGCAGAGCGGAGCTGGGGGAGTGGACGGCGGACTTCTGGCTGGATCCCGCATGTCCGCTCACTCGCCACACCGCACGTTGGATCAGTCTGATCGCCGCCGAGTACCCACTCCGTATCCGCTGGCGGGTGATGAGCCTGTCGGTGCTCAACGAGCATCGTGGCGACGACCCCGAGGGTGACCCGGACGGCTACCTGTGGATTCCCGCCCGCGTCGCCACGGCAGTCCTCGTCGAGCATGGACACGACGCACTTGGCAGGTTCTACGACGCGCTGTGGACTGAACCCGACGGAACCGGTCGGGAGTGGATCGGCGACATCAGCGAAGCGCTGCACCGTTCGGCCCTTCCCCGTGGTCTCGCCGAAGCAGGCACGTCCACCGCCTACGACTCTGCGTTGCGCGCCTCCCACCACGATGGCGTTGACCGCATCGACGCTGAGATCGGCACGCCCGTTTTGGTCATCACGACCGCTGCCGGTGAGCGGCGAGCGATGTTCGGTCCAGTCCTGGGAGCTGTCCCCGCGCGTCAGGAGGCGATACGCCTGTGGGAAGCCACGCTGCTGATGACCAGCATCCCGGCTTTCCGCGAAATCACGTGCTGACGCCCTCGGCGAGGCTGGAGGAGGACGTGAAGGAGCGCGGCAACGCCGAATTCGTGCAAGCGCCGCCCCATGGGCGCAGTGACCGACCTCCTGTGCTTCTACTGGCCATGTGACACCTTCCGGCGACTCGCTCGTTGCGCTGCGAGTGCGGCGAGCGCCACGGCGAGAACTGTCGCCCCGCACAGCGAGGCCACAGCCCCGAGGGCCGGGCTGCTCGTGAATCCATGGAGCACCGGATTGGACCACTCGAAGACATACACGGGCGGCCACCAGGCGTTGATCGCACGAGCGAGCGGGGGCAGGGCTGAGACCGAGATGAACCCACCGCTCGCGAAGTAACTACCGAGTGCCACCAGAATGAGCGCGGGCTGGATCACGCGATGGGTTCTCAGGCCGACGGCGACCAACACGCCCACTCCGGCCGCTGCTGCCGTGGCCGGAAGGACGATCATGGTGGCCCGGAAGACGTCGTCGGGCTCCGCTCGTGCCCCGAAGGCCAGCGCCACGAGCACAGTGGGAACAGTAGCCACGAAGGCGAGGATCCACCCGGCGGCTGCTGCGCCTAGTCCCGCGATATAGCTACCCAGCGGGGTCAGGGCGATCTCCTTCTCCGTGCGATGCTCGCTGTCGACGGCGTAGAGGTTGGCAGAGATCAATGCGGCGCCGAGGAGCAGCGCGAGGATCACCGCTGATCCGCCCATGAAAGCCGTGCGTGGGACGTCCACCGGCTTAGCCCTGTCGATGATCGCGGTGATCTGGTCGGCATGAGCGGCACTGTCAAAGAGGTTCGCCATTGTCGTCACGCGCAGCCGTACGTTCTTCATGGCGTCGGTGTTGATGTTGTAGGTCGCGACTTCAACCACTCCGGTGGTATCGAAGTCGGGAGGGATCGTGATCGTCATGTGCAGCCTGCCGTCCAGGAGCTGCGTGGCTGCTGCAGTGGCGTCGGTCTCGACCACTCGGAAGTAGTGGCCGGTCGGCCCCTGGGTCTCGTCGATGGTGTGGGTGAGCTGGCGAGATTGTGCAGTTTCGGCCTCATCGACGACGGCGATCGGCCACGAGTCGCTCGCCCCGAAGATGAGGGAGGCAAGGACGAGAACGACGACGGGTAACGCCATCGTCTGCACGAGCAACTCCGGGCGGCGCCGGGCGATCCGAAGGTTGCGGGTGGTCATGGCAGCGAGTGCGCGAAGTGCAGTCATCATCATTGTCCTTGGGAGAAGCGGAGGGCTCGGGTCAACCGCCAGGCGGCGAGGGCGAGTACGGCGGTTGCGAGGAGGAGGCTTCCGATGACCCCCACGGTCGCGCCGTCCGGTTGGGGGAGCGAGGCAACCTCGAACCGCACCATGTCGAACAGCGGGGCTAGCGGGATCCCATGGGTCGCCGACCAGAGCAGGTCGACGGCGCCACCGTGAGCGAATCCGCGGATGTAGGACTCGTAGCCGTTGACGAGGAAGTGGGTGATCGCGATCATCACGGCGATCGGAATGAGCGGAAGTGATTGCCGCAGTGCGACCCCAAGGAGGGTGCCCAAGGCAGCTCCGTATATCCAGACGATGGCGAGCACGCCCACGGATGCCCACCCGAGGAGATTGACTGGGTAGCCGAGAACCCAGCCGATGCCCACCACCGTCACGGCTATCGTGACGAGGGACGTCGCGGCGCCGGCAATCCACTTGCCCACGACGAGCGCGGCAGGACCGCTCGGCGAAAGAACGAGCCCTTTCGCGGTGCGACCTTCCCATTCCCGGGCGATGCCGACACCGACATTGACGATGCCGGCGTACAGTGCGGCGAAGACGATCAACGCCGAGCCCAGGTAGATGGTCACCGGGATGTCATGGTCGAACGCGGTTGTCTCTGTGATGGTCAGCTGACTGGCCGGAGTCGTCGGTAGAGCCTGCTCGAACTGCCGGAGTGCTTCTTCGATACGGAGATGGTGGTTCTTCGTTCCGTCAGCGTTGATGTTGATCAGGGACAGCGTCACTGCCGGGCTATCGCCGGTATCGGAAGAGTGCGCAAATCCCTGCGGGATCGTCAGCATCGCGCCGGCATCCCCGTCGCGGTACATCTCGCGCGCCCGGTCCGGGTCCGTGGTGAGGATCTCGTAGTAGGGACCGTCGCCGTTGCGCATCTGCTCCATCACCTGGACGAACTCCGCCGATCGCGGCGTTGCGTCCTCGTCGGCGATGGCGATGGGCGCCGTAGTCGAGACGTGGATGACGATGGCGTACAGGAGGGTGAATGCGACCGGCACCAGGATGCTGATCGCGGCAAAGAGGGGGGCACGGAGGGTGACCGTGAGGTCCTTCTTGACGAGTGCGAATGCCGCTTTCGTGGCCACCGCGGTCAGTTCCGTAGTCCGCGGCCGGTGAAGTGCAGGAAGACGTCTTGCAGACTGACCGCTGGCACCTCGACCCGCTCGACGTCGGGCACCTGGGACGTGAGTTCACTCAGACTGCCGCCGACGACGTTCATTCCTCGGTCGATGATGGTGATCTGATCACCGAGTCGTTGGGCCTCCTCCATATAGTTCGTGGTCAGGAGCACGATTCGTCCTTCCTGCGCCACCTCGTCGATGCGAGTCCAGATGGCCTCGCGGGACTGCACATCGACGCCGAGGGTCGGCTCGTCCAGGAGGAGGACCTCGGGCTTCATCATCAGTGCCTTACCGAGTGCGAGCCTGCGCTGCATGCCGCCGGAGAAGGTGCCGGCCCGATCACGGGCGCGACTGCCGAGCTGAACCAGTTCGAGCGTCTCGTCGATACGTGCGCGCTGTGCTCGGGCGGGCATTCCGTAGTAGCTGGCGTGGAAGGCGAGGTTCTCTCGCGCGGTCAATTCGGGATAGAGCGACGTCTCCTGCGGCACCAGCGCGATCCGACGCAGGAGCTCCCGGCGCTGGGCTGTTGGATCGAGACCAAGTACTCGGAGGCGACCTGAGGTCGGCGTCAACAGGCCCGTCAGGATGTTCATCAGCGTCGTCTTACCGGATCCGTTGGGCCCGAGCAGACAACTGACCTGACCGGGACGAACGGCAAGGTCGACGCTATCCAATGCGCGGAAGGGGGGCCGCCTGCGCCCACGGGGAAACTCCACGCTCACCCCTGTCACGTCTATCGTCGCCTGCTGCTGGCTCACAGTGCCTCCTGTTGTTCCGTCCTGGTCGCCATGAGTCTGACCTTCCGCCTCGCTACACTCAACGCTGATGAATAAAATGCGCGGTCGTCCCCGTACCGGTACCGACGATGGCCGAGATCGGCTCCTGACGGCGGCCCGCAACCTGTTCGCGACGTGCGGCTATCACGGCGCGACGCTGCGCATGATCGCTCAGGAGGCGCACTGCGACCCGGCCCTGATCGCCTACCACTTCGGATCGAAGAAGGAGCTGTTCGCCCGTGCGATGGCCCTCTCGCTCGGTCCGTCGCTGGTGCTGGAGAAGGCGCTCGACGGGGACCCTACGACGGCGCCCGAGCGACTTGCCGCCCTGGTGATCCGTGCGTGGGACGCACCTGAGGTGCGGGGCTCGCTTGCCCAGCTCGTCGCGACGGGCATGCAGCACCCAGAGGTTCTGCATGCCTTCCGGGAGTACCTCGAGCGCGAGATCGTCAGTCGGCTCGGTGAATACTTCGGCGGCCGCGGCGCTAGTGAGCGCGCCAGTGCCACGATCACGATCATCATCGGGATCATCTTCGGCCGCTACGTGATCGGGGTCGAGCCGCTTCGGTCCCTGCCCCCAGATCGACTCGTGGACCTGTTGACTCCCAGCCTTCGCGCCATCTCGACGGCCCGCCCACGCGGTCGGTCAGTGTCCCCTTCAGGCCCGCACGGCCTTCCCCCGCGCAACTAGACCTGGTCGCTGCGGCAGGGTGCCTCCTCGATCGCGCGGGAGTAGCGCCGGCCGAGCTCACGCAGATGGTGCACGAGTGCGGCTGGTTCGGTGACGTGGAAATCGAGCCCGAGCATCCCGATGTAGACGGCGATGGTCTCAAAACTGTCGGCACCGGTGACGAGCACGCAGGTGCTCTCGTCGATCGACTCGACCACGCCCACGGTGGCGTTGATGCGGCGCAGGACTTCCTCGGCGGGAGCGAACACGGTGATCCTGGCGTGCACCTTCCAGCCGGTCGAGGCGACCGTTCGAAGGACGAAGCTGGTGTAGTCGCCGTCAAGAAACGGAACAGGGGTGAAATGGCGATGTGTGGGAGCACGTAAGGATGTCCAATCGACCCGGAAGATCCGCCAGGCGGCGGTGGGGACATCTCGACCCACGAGATACCAGCGCCGCAGCCAGCTGACGAGCCGGTACGGCTCCACGAGGTGGGCCCACCCCTCCAGTAGCTCGTTCGCCGCAGGCGTGGAGCCCCACGGGCCAGCGGAGTCCTCACCAGCCTGGTAGTCGAAACGGAGCAGTTCCTGGTCACGGATCGCTGCCGCGATCTGGGTGAGGGTGGCGGCATCGGTCTCGGGATCCTCGACATTGCTGGCGAGATTCTCCGGCGCGGTCGACATGGCCTCGTGGATCGCCGTCACCTGCCGGCGCAGACGGTGGGGCAACACCTGCTCGAGTTTGGTCAGGGCGCGTGCGCTGCTCTCCCGGATTCCGCTGACACCGCCGCCGGCACGTAATCCGATCGCCACCGCCACGGCCTCCTCGTCGTCAAGAAGTAATGGCGGGAGCTTCGCACCGGCGCCGAGTGTGTAGTGCCCGTACGAGCCGCGGGCGGCGTTGACCGGATAGCCGAGCGTCCGCAGCCTGTCGATGTCGTTGCGGATCGTGCGCGTGCTCACGTCCAGGCGACGCGCCAGTTCGGAACCCGGCCAGTCTGGGCGGGACTGCAGCAGTGAGAGGAGTGCGAGCAGGCGCGCCGAGGTGTCGAGCATGTTCCGAGAATACTCGGACAATAGGAACTGAATGTTCCTATTGCGTCTCTATCGTGGTCTCATGACCACCACAGAGAAGAACACCGCCGATATCCGTCCCTTCCGCGTCGAGGTTTCCGGGAGCGACCTCGAGGACCTGCACCAGCGCCTGGCGCGCACTCGACTTCCCCGACCGACGCCCGAGGAGAACTGGGAGTACGGAACTCCGAACAGCTACCTGGCAGAGACCGTCGACCATTGGATCAACGACTTCGACTGGAGGGCACAGGAGGCTCGGATGAACGAGTTTCCGCACTATCTGACCCAGATCGACGGTCAGGAGGTGCACTTCATCCACGTGCCGTCGGTGGAGGAGGCAGCGACACCGTTGCTGCTCGTGCACACCTATCCGGGCTCGTTTGCCGACTTCCTCGACATGATCGGTCCGCTCACCGATCCCGTGGCCCATGGCGGCAAGGCCGAGGACGCCTTCTCCGTGGTGGTGCCCTCCGTGCCTGGTTTCGGGTTCAGCACTCCGTTGGCCGGTGGCGGCTGGACGATAGCGCGCGTGGCGCGCACATTCGACACATTGATGCGCCGTCTTGGCTACGAGAGCTACGGCTCCCATGGCAGCGATGTCGGAGCGATGGTCTCCCGTGAACTCGGCCTGCTCGACCCGCCTGGATATCTCGGAATGCACGTGCTGCAACTCTTCTCGTTCCCCTCGGGTGACCCGAGCGAGTTCGAGAAGCTGGAACCGAAGGACTACGCATCACTCGAGCACCTCAAGTGGTTCCAGTCGGTCGGCGGGTACAACGCGATCAATGCCTCCCGGCCCCAGACGGTGGCGGTGGGAATTGCCGACTCGCCGGTCGGCCAGCTGGCCTGGAGTGAACTGTTCAACTCCTTCGGCAACGGGACGAGCCTGGTCACCCGCGACCAGATCCTCACCCACGTCAGCCTGTACTGGTTCACGAATACCCAAGCCACCGCCGGGCGCTTCTACTACGAGGAAGCGCGCGCCGCTACCGTGCCCGCCGTCAACGCGGCGCCCACCGGAGTCGCCGTCTTCGCGGACGACTTCAAGACCATCCGCACCTTCGCTGAACGCGACAACAGCAACATCGTCCACTGGAGTGAGTTTCCCGACGGCGGACATTTCGCATCCATGGAGCGTCCCGAGGTCCTGACCGCCGACATCCGGACGTTCTTTGCGGGCATTCGTTCGGTCTGAGTGCTGCGACGGGGTGCAGTGGACGCCGCTGGTGCGGCGTCCACTGCACCTGCGTGCGTCGCCCTGGCGCACAGATGGTGAGCGCCCTGCGCCACCTCTGGTCTCATGGTCTGCCCAGGTCGTTGTGAGCGCCCAGGCCAGTGGTTGCCCAGGCCGGTGGGCTTGGCGTCCTCCAATGTTAGTGACTAACATTTGGGAATGGACGGCTCCGCAGGACCGAGTGGACGCGCTGAACGCACCCGTCACCGCCTTGCCGTATGTGCGCTTGAGCTCTTCGAACGGCACGGATATGACGCCACCACCACCGCACAGATCGCGGCTGCTGCCGGAGTCAGTGAGATGACGTTGTTCCGGCATTTCGCTGCGAAGGAACGCCTGATCGCCGACGATCCGTACGATCCGCTCATCGCCGAGGCGGTAGCCGCCCAGCCTGCCACGCTTCCCCCGTTGGCTCGGATCGTTGCCGGGCTCCGCGGCGCGTGGGCCGCCCTGCCGGAACCGGAGACCAGCGAGGTCCGGCGGCGCGTTCGAATCGCCGCACGCACACCGAGCCTGGCCGCGGCGATGCACGCGAACACGCGGGCTACCGAAGATGCGATCGTCTCTGCGCTCGCGGCCGGAGGGGTGAAGAAGGTGCCGGCTCGTATCGCCGCGGCGGCGGCCTTGGCTGCCCTCATGGCAGCCCTGTTGGAGTGGGCCGAGACTGACCACGGCACGCTCGCCGATGCGGTCGCCGGCGCCCTCGACGTGCTCGACGGCGGCCGGTCGTGACCGCTCGGCTCGAGGTCACCGGCGTGACCCGGCAGTTCGCCGGGGGAGCGGGGGTGCATGACATCGACCTCACTGTGGGTGCCGGCGAGATCCATGCCCTGGTCGGTCTGAATGGGGCGGGGAAGTCGACGCTGATGCGAGTGCTTCTCAGGATGCTGCGTCCGGACGCCGGCCAGGTCCGCATCCTCGGCCGTGCGATCGCTGAGGTCGGACCCGAGATCTGGCGCGAGGTCGGTCACCTGGTCGACTACCCACTCGCCTACGGTGAACTGAGCGGGCGTGAGAACGTCCGACTGGCAGCGCGCCTGCACGGGATCGCGCGGGCTGATGTGGCCACCGCGGTGGAGGAGGTGGTGGCGGAGTTGGGCCTCCAGCGCTATGCGAGCGTCCACGCCCGGCGGCTCTCCCTCGGCAACCGGCAACGTGTCGGCATCGCCGGTGCCCTCGTGCACGAGCCACAGGTCATCGTGCTCGACGAACCGAGCAACTCCCTCGATCCAGCGGGAGTGATCCTGCTGCGCGAATCGTTGCGGCGCCGCGCCGGCGAAGGGGCCGGGATCCTTGTCTCGAGCCATCACCTCGATGAGGTCGCACGAATCGCCGACCGCATCACAGTGCTGAACGCGGGACGGGTGATCGGCAGCCTGGATCCAGGAGGAGTCGATCTGGAACGGGCATTCTTCTCGCTCGTCCATGCGGCCGACGAACGGCGCCCGGTTGTCGAGGGGGATGTGTGAACGGATTCATGGTCGCCCTCGTGGTGGAGGCCCGCAAGGTCGCCGCCTCCCGGGTGATAGGTGCCACCACACTGATTCTTGTGGTGGGCCTCGCAGTGCTCACTGCGGGACTAGAGCTCGGCGTCCGCTCCGGTAACCCGAACGTCACCGCCCAGCTCGGCCCGCTCGCCGCGATGCAGGGCTGGCCCCGCCTGTTCGCCCTTGTCGCGCAGATCACCGCTGCAGGCGGCCTGATCGCGTTCGGGGTGGCGCTCAGCTGGCTCATCGGACGCGAGTTCGCCGAGGGCACGATCACCGGCTTGTTCGGGCTCCCGGTCACGCGCCCGGCGATTGTCCTTGCCAAGCTCGCGATCTATCTGAGCTGGGTGATCGGCGTCGCCTGTGCCATCGCGGTCGCGCTCGGCCTTGCCGGGCTCGCGGTCGGTCTCGGGTTGCCCGATGCCCAGGTGGTTGACGGGATGGTGCGCCAGATGGTGCTCACGGTCTGTACCGGGTTCGTGGCCGTCCCGGCCGGATGGGCAGCGACCCTCGGCCGCGGCCTGCTCCCGGGTATTGCCGCGACGATCAGTCTGGTGGTCTGCGGGCAGGTGATGGCCGTGGCCGGAGTGGGCGCGTGGTTCCCCGTCGCCTCGCCCGCGCTGTGGGCTCTCGCGCCGGGCTCGGTGTCCCTGCCGCAGCTGGCCCTGGTGGGTGCGTTGGCTCTGGTCTTCGCAGCGCTCACCCTGTTCTCATGGTCACGCCTACAGCTTGATCGCTAGAGGTTTCACCTCGTCGGCTGAGCGGGGGCCGTGCATCGACAGGAGCCCGCCGAGCCGCAAGGTGCCGCGGCCGCCCACGTGGACGAGGTCTTCGTGCAGGTGCGCGAGGCGGTCGCCCCCAATCTGGTCGGCCCACTCCGCGGCGATCTCGTCGACGAGACGCGCACTGCGGCGCAGCATGTCATGAATCGACGCCCTGCTCACCCCATCCGCGCACGCGATGGACGCGGGCAGTCTTCGGGTAGCCACCCAGGGTCGGCCCGCCAATCTCGAACAGGTCGATCATCAGCACCATCGGGTAGTGAGGTGTCTGGTCCAGCCTGCGAACGATCCTCCCCTCGCAGCCGATCACCACGGCGTCGGTACCCCAGATCGCGGTCCAGGTGTGCGGCCGAGAAGCGTCCACCGGAACGGTGAGTTCCGCCATGTCGGTGCGCAGGTGCGGGTCATGGTGTGCCTTGAGCCCCGAGCGCACCCGGGTCTGGACGGGCCCGATGGCCTCTGCATCGATCTCGGCTACGCACACTTCACCGGACTGGTGCGGGGAGAGATGTTCGGTACCGACGAGCCAGATGGCCGTCATGCACCCCGAGTCCGTGCTGGCCGTCACGGTCACATCGACCCGTCCGCCGGACGGCGCCCACCGCATGGAGGTCGGGACCGCCGTGCGCACCGTCAGTCCGTCCTGGCGGTGCCGGTGGGTACCTCGGTGTGATCCGACCGGCCCGGCGAAAGTTGCGGTCTGCAGGTTCGACACGCGCAACGGTGCGTCCTCGGGTCGCCAGTCGGGCTGGTCGTCGTCGATCCTCAGCCGCACACCCTGCTCGTCGAGGTCCCACCGGGCACGAGAGCGGTCCGGCGTGGTCCATTGGGGCAGGTAGTGGTCCACCCACACCTCTGGCCGCAGCCCCACCCGCGGGAAGTCCTCATCGAGGTCCGCATCTGCCGTTGGGGGATCGGGGACGATAGCCCTCATCTCGGTCATGCCTCCATCATGCCGGTGCGCGGTGCCATCGGCCGCAGTACCGTGGCGTCCGTCCGGAGACCTCTCGATGTCGGGTGTGAGATGAGCGGGCTGGAGATCAAGCATCAGGTGGTCGTGTTCGATGCGGCCGACCTGGACGCGGAGAGCGGATTCTGGGCGGGCGTGCTCGGCGGTTCCGTCGATGTCGAGGACGACTGGCACATGGTGATCGTCGACCGCCAACCCCGGGTAGGCGTACAGCTGGCCCCCGAGCACATACCCCCGCGTTGGCCCGACGGCTCCCCACCCCAGCAGATTCACCTCGATCTGTGGGTGGAGGACTTCCCGACGGCGCACGCTCGCGTCATGGAGCTGGGAGCCGAGGTGCTCCAGCCCGTGGTCGAATCCGATGCCCCGGACCGGTTTCAGGTCTATGCCGACCCGGCCGGCCATCCGTTCTGCCTGTGCTGGGTGATTCGAGAGTGAGTCGCCAGGATGACTGTCAGCCTCCACCGAGGGCGAGATCGACCACCACGGGCAGATGATCGCTCGGCACCACGGGGTAGGTCGGCACTGGTGCCTCGTAGCGCCGGACCGCGAGCTCGCCCGAGGCCAGTACGTGATCGATCCGCCGTGGGTCGTCACCGTCGCTCCCGGTGACCCGACCGGGAGACCAATCGTGGAAGGTTGCTCCTGGACCCACCGGCGAAGTCTGCGTGGTGCTGCGAGCGTTCTGCAGCACGGACTCCGCCAGTGTCAGGGCTGGGCTACCCGGTCCGGCATTGAGATCGCCCATCAGCACGTGTGGTCCGGGCACCTGTTCCAGATGGTCAAGCACAGTGCGGATCCCTGACGTCTGGGCCGACTCCTGCTGATGGTCCAGGTGCACGTTCCAGAGCGTGAGGCCGGGGTGCGCAGCGGTCCGCGTGTGCGGACGGAGCCGTGCCCAGGTGCAGATCCGGGGGAGCCTCGTGTCCGGGGCGCGGCTAGGAACGCCGGGAGTCTCAGAGAGCCAGAATGTTCCCCAGGCTCGGATGTGCCAGGCCGCGCGGCGAATGAGGAGCGGGACGAACTCACCGTTCCGGGCTCCGTCCTCGCGACCCACCCCGACGGCGGCGTAGCCGGGCAGATCATGGCGAAGGTCGGTCAGCTGGTGCGCGAGAACCTCTTGCAGGCCGAGGATGTCCGGATTGGTGTGGCGGATCTGTGCGACCACGGCCGCGCGACGGTGGGTCCAGGCGGTCAGGTCTGCTTCAGCAGCGTCGTACTTGATGTTGTACGTCATCACCCGAGTGGTGGACGGCTCAGCCATCGACCAATGATATCCGTGCGGTCCCGCTGCATCGGCGCGCCTGGCTCGCCGCGGTAGGTTCAGGTGATGGACGCACCGCTGCACCTGCATGAGGTGATCGAGCTGCTGGAACGGCGCTACCCGCCTGCGACGGCCGAGTCTTGGGACGCCGTCGGGCTCGTTGCTGGTGAGCCCGGTGCGCCCGTGCGGCGCGTGCTGTTCGCCGTGGACCCCACCGAAGAGGTGGTTGCCGAGGCTGCGGCGGCCGGGGCGGACCTGCTGGTGACCCACCACCCGTTGCTGCTGCGACCGGTCAACTCGGTGGCCGCTACCACGCCCAAGGGTAGAGTCCTGCACCGGTTGATCACCGAGGGCATCGCGCTGTACGTGGCCCACACCAATGCAGACAGCGCCGCTGGGGGAGTCAACGATGCCCTCGCCGATGCCCTGGACCTGGTGGCGACGCGCCCGCTGGTGCCGGCTCCCGGCCGGCCCTTGGATGTGCTCGTGGTGCACGTTCCCGAACCGGATGCCGAGGCAGTTCGCGAGGCACTTGCTGCGGCGGGTGCCGGTGCCGTCGGCGACTACTCCGGTTGCGCCTGGTCGACCGGCGGGGTCGGCGAGTTCACGCCCCGGGCCGGAGCCAACCCGGCGATTGGCATGGTCGGCAGCCATGAGCGAGTCGCGGAACGCCGTATGGAGATGGTGGTCCCGCCCGGCCTGCGCGATGCCGTGACCGCGGCGCTGCGTGAGGCACACCCCTACGAGGAGCCCGCGTTTTCCTTCCTGGCCACCCACCCGCCATCGGCGCACACGGGCTCGGGACGCCTCGGACGCCTGACCGAACCCACCACGCTCGGTGAGCTTGCCGCACGAGTGGTCGCGACGTTGCCGGCGACGGCTCAGGGTGTGCGAGTATCCGGTGACCTGACCGCATCCGTGGAGATGGTCGCCGTGTGCGGCGGGTCCGGAGATGCGTACCTCGGCGCAGCCCATCGCGCCGGCGCGGATGTGTACATCACAGCCGACCTGCGCCACCACAGAGCCGGTGAGGCCCGGGAAGCGGATGGCGCACCGTTCCTGATCGACGCTGCGCACTGGGCCACCGAGTGGCCGTGGTTGCCCGTCGCTGCTCGAGCGTTGGATACGGACTCCGCCGGCCGGGTGGAGACGATTGTGAGCACCCGTGTGACTGACCCATGGACCCTTAGGCTGGGAGCAGCCAACACTGGAGGAAATCTGTGACTACCGCCCCCGCCGCTGACCAGCGCCGTCTCCTGGACGTCCAGGCGCTCGATACGCGGCTCGCGCAGCTTGCCCACCAGCGCAAAGCACACCCGACCCTGGCCACGCTCGAGGAGTTGACCGGGCGCGCCGAGGATCTCGGCCGTGCCAAGACGGCCACCGAGACGCTCGTCTCGGACATCCGCCGTGAACTGCGCAAGGCCGAGTCCGATGTGGAGCAGGTGGAGAATCGTGCTGCCAGGGACCGCCAGCGCCTGGAGTCCGGTGCCGGGTCCGCGAAGGACATGCAGGCGCTCAGCCACGAGCTCGAGACGCTCACCAAGCGGCAGTCCGACCTCGAGGAGGTCGAACTGGAGGTGATGGAGCGCCTGGAGGCCGCCGAGCGCGATGCGGCCGCCATCGTGGAACAGCTCGAGGCGCTTCAGGCGGACACCGCACGGGTGGAGTCCGAGCGCGACGCCGCGTTCGCCGAGCTGGATGCCGAGATCGCTGAGGTCACCAAGAAGCGAGCCGTAGCCGCTGACGGGATCGACACGGGACTGATGGCCCTCTACGAGCGGGTGCGTTCCCAGACCGGGGGACTGGCCGCCGTCGCACTGGAGGGTGTGGCGACTGTGGGTGTCCAGCTCAGCTTGAGCCTGACCGAGAAGGCGGCCATCACGAACGCCCGTGAGGACGAGGTGATCCGCAGCGAGGACTACGGGTACATCCTCGTGCGCACGTCGTGACCGCGGCCGCCTCCGAAGCGCTCACCGCCGTCCTGGTTCGCCACGGTGAGACCCCGCTGACCCCGCACGGTGCCTATTCCGGGTCCGGGGTGCCTGGACCTTCACTCACCGAGACCGGTCGCGCGCAGGCGGCCGGGGCCGCCCGGCTGGTCGCGGGCTTCGGCGACGTGCTCTACCCAGACCTGGCACCGCCGTCGGCCATCATCGCCTCGCCGATGGTGCGCACGCAGGAGACCGCAGCGGCCGTGGCTGGAGCGACCGGGCTGAGCGTCCGCACCGACGACCGAGCCGCAGAGTGCAACTTCGGTGACTGGGAGGGTCTCACGCCTGCCGAGATCGACGTCCGCTGGCCCGGTGAGCGCCAGGTGTGGCACACCGATGGCACCATCGCCGCTCCTGGTGGCGGTGAGTCGACGGCGGACGTGGGTGTGCGGACCGCCGAGTTGCTCGCCGACCTTCGCGCGGAGTTCGCGGGCCAGACGGTGCTGGTGATCGCCCATGCGGTCAGCATCCGATCCATGCTAGGCCGGGCTCTTCTCGCGGCTCCGGGCGGATGGTGGCGGTTGCGTCTGGCGCCGGCGTCCACCTCCGTGGTGCAGGTGCATCCCGACGGATTCACGCAGGTCCTCGCGGCCGGGCTGCCCTGCGGAGCCTGAGATGGGGGAGTTCTTCGACCCCGAGGACGGGGGCCCGATGCGCCTGGAGGTGCGCAGCATCGATGGGCGTGAGTTCGCCCTACTGCGGCCCATCGGTTACCGCAGCGACGAGCACGCCGAACCGTTCCAAGTGCCCGCCGACCTGGCCACATTCCGCACCGATTTCGCCTCCGTGCCGTGGATGTTCACCTGGTTGGTGCCGCGCAGCGGTCGATACACTCCGGCAGCAGTGCTGCACGACGCGATCGTGATCCCAGGCGACTACCTCGGACCCGCGATCGATCGGGTGGAAGGGGACCGGATCTTCCGGGTGGCTTTGCGCGAATCGGGAACCGGCGTGGTGCGGTCCTGGCTTATGTGGGCAGCTGTGGGCATCGCCACGAAATGGCATACGAGCTCCCACCGGAGTGCACACCGCTTCGCCGTGGTGGCGTTTATCGCTGTGATCACCGTGCTCGGGATCCTCACTACCGGTGACCTGTTGAGCTGGTGGTCGGTGCTTCCGTGGACGGGCGGGCACTCGATCGGTGTCGAGCTCGCCAAGGGCGCGGCAGCCGCCGTGGTGATCCCCGCCGTGCTCTCGCTCAGCTGGGGCAGGCAGGCCCCGGCAGCGGCGATCACCGGAATCGCTCTGGCGTTCCTGGTACATATCACCCTCGCCATCGCGGTGGTGTTCTCGCTGTACCTCGTGGTCGAGCGGTTGGTCAGTGGGCGCCGTCAGACCTGACTACGAGCTCGAGGACGTCAGGGCCGGTCGTGGCGGGTGTCAGGCTGGCTTCGCTGAGCGCGGTGCCGACCAACTCCTCGGCAGCCCGGAGCACGGCTCGGCCGGTGCGTGGCGGCGCATCCTTGCGGGTCAGTAGGTGCCGTGTCAGCACTCCGCGCGTGTGCTTGGCGTGATGGGAGACCACGCGGCGCACGCCGTCAGTCTCCTGCACCACACGGACAGTCAGCCACGCCATATCTGAGGGCGGGCGCCAGGCAGGTATATACGGGCCCGACCGGCAGTCGATCACCACGCCAGGATCGGCGTCGGTGATCCTCTCGCCGAACGCCCGCGCCCAGAACGGGGCCAGCCCGCCGATGCCGGGCAATGAGACAGTCATGGAGAGGCGGTAGGCGGGGATGCGGTCGGCAGGGGAGAGCACGCCCCACAGTGCCGAGACGATGCGCACCGAGGAGGTAGCGCGCCGCCGTGCGGTCCCGGTTAGCCGCGCCAAACCGGCGGCCTCATACAGCACACCTGTGTAGACGCGCGCCGCCGGACCGGCAGGTGCGCTGGTCAACGCGGTGTTCCGTGCGACCTCCTCGCTGAGCGACGCACCCACACCGAGCCGGTGGACGGCGTCCGGTGCGCTGCTCACGTGGGCCAACGCCTCGAGGGCGCGGGACCTGGCCTCGTGCAGATGGGGGCGGGTCAGGGAGTCCAGATCGACAGGACGACCACGGCTCGGCGGGGTCTTGCCCTCCGAGGGCGGCAACAGGATGAGCACGCCCGGCAGCCTACGACGGCTGAGTTGGCCACGAACACATGTGCCGCAGTGATCGCGAACACGGTGCTGCCGCTCTCAAGGTCCGGGAGCCGCACGGGGATGGGCGGTGTGGAGTCGGGGAGGGGGCGGGTAGGCTGAGCCGTGGATGAGTCGGCCAGGCGGTCGCGTCGCGGGGCAACCCGCGCCGAGGAACGTCCGGGCTCCACAGGGCAGGGTGGTGGGTAACACCCACCCGGGGCAACCCGCGGGAAAGTGCCACAGAAAGTAGACCGCCGTCCGGTCCGCCGGACGGTAAGGGTGAAACGGTGGTGTAAGAGACCACCAGCGTGCCGGGTGACCGGTGCGGCTCGGTAAACCCCACCCGGAGCAAGACCAGACAGGAAGCGTTCGAGGGCGGCCCGCCCGAGCTTCCGGGTAGGTCGCTGGAGGCGTGCGGCAACGTACGTCGTAGATGGATGGCCGCCACCGAGGCGCGAGCCTCGGCACAGAACCCGGCGTACCGGCCGGCTCATCCCCTCGGCCGGTCGCGGATCTGCGGGAACGCACCTTTCTCGTGGTGAGACGTCGCGGGCGTTCCTGGGGCGCCAGACGATCAGGCGTTCTGGGCTGCGAGCACTGCAGCTCCGATGATGCCGGCTTTGTTGCGCAGTTGCGCGGGCACGATCGGCGTCTTCAGGTCCAGCAGCGGCAGGAACTCCTCGTGATCCTTCGACACACCGCCGCCCACGACGAAGAGGTCGGGGGAGAAGAGGAACTCGACGTGGGCGAAGTAGCGTTGCAGCCGCTCGGCCCATTCGGGATAGCTGAGGCCTTCACGGTCCTTGACCGAGGATGCAGCGCGGGACTCGGCATCGTAACCGTCAAGCTCGAGGTGGCCGAGTTCGAAGTTGGGCACCAGGACTCCGTTGTGGATCATCGCGCTGCCGATCCCGGTGCCGAGGGTGAGGACCAGCACACTGCCCTGTTGCACTTTGGCGGCTCCGTACACCGTCTCGGCATAGCCGGCGGCGTCTGCGTCATTGACCACGTGTGCGCGGTGCCCGGTGGCTTGGCGTGTCACCTCGGAGACGTCGGTACCGATCCATCGCTTGTCCACATTGGCGGCAGTCTGCGCCACGCCGTTCTTGATGACCCCCGGGAACGTGACACCGATATGTGCGTCCGCAGGGAGGTCGAAGTGCTTGACGACGGCCGCCAGAACCTCACCGACTGCCTCCGGGCTGGACTCCTCAGGTGTGGGGAGCCGGTACTTCTTGGTGATCAGCTCTCCGGAGTTCAGGTGCACCGGTGCGCCCTTGATACCGGATCCGCCGATGTCGATGCCGAAGCCGATCTGTACTGGGTCGGTGTCGGCGACGGCCTGGGTGTCCTTGCTCATGGCGGCGCTTTCGTCTGGAGGGGTCGGGTCAGGGGGCGTTTCGCGATGGGTGGGCACCCCGCGTGCAGTCTAGAGTGCGGCCCACGTGCCACGCGTGGATAATCGACAGGCGAGAAGGGTGGTGGTATCGGTGAGGCGTGTAGGTGACTCCAGCGAGGGCTACTACTACAATCTAAAGACTGGCGAGGTTGAGCACGGTTTCGTGAGCGACTGGTTGGACCGAGTCGGGCCGTACGACACGGCCGAGGAAGCGTCCAGGGCCCTTGACGTGGCACATGCCCGCAACGAGGCCTGGGAGGCGGAGAACCGGCGGTGGAATGACGACCCGGACCGCGACGAGTAGGCGCATGACGGCGTGACCTTTGTCAGATATGAACGACACCGATACGAGGAGAACGATGCACCCGCATCTGCGCCGATGGGCATGCATCCCTGCTCTCGCTTTGGCCGGACTCCTCGCTGTGGCTCCGGCTGCCGGCGCCACGGGGGATAGCGACGAGGACGTCAAACGGGTGGGGGTGGGGATCGGGGAACGCCCGCTGGTGGGTGTGCGAGTCGCGATCGACCCCGGTCACAACGGCGAGAACGGCTCCCACCCGGAGGAGATCAACGAGCGAGTACCGGACGGACGAGGCGGTGAGAAGGCCTGCAACACCGTCGGCACCACCTCAACAACGGGGTACCCCGAACATGCATTCACGTTCGACGTGGCCACCCGGCTCGCCGACGAACTACGGGCCCAGGGCGCCTCGGTCTTCCTGACCCGGGAAGACGACCGGGGCGTCGGACCTTGCGTGGATCGCCGTGGCACCTTCGCTGAGGACAACGACGTGGACCTGTTGCTCTCCCTGCACGCGAATGGATCCGCCGATCCTGATCAGCAGGGGTTCTTCGCAATCGTCGCGGACCCGCCGCTGTCGGAGTCGCAGGAGCAGCCCAGCCAGGACCTGGCACTGGCCATGGTCGATGCGCTGGAGGATGCAGGATTTGCCCAGAGTGACCTCGATGCCGACGGCGTCATCGAACGCGACGATCTGGCCACCCTGAACTTTGCCCGGCGGCCGGCCACACTCATTGAGCTCGGTGAGATGCGCAATGTCGACGAGGCTGCGGTGATGGAGTCCACCGAGGGACGGCAGCAGTACGCGGATGCGCTGGCTGAGGGTGTTCGCACATGGGTGGACGAACACCGCTGAGGTGACGCCCGCCCTCGGCTTGCGTACAGAGGGTGAGTCGATCCGGCGTACCTGACCTGCTCGGCACCTCCGCAGTCCAGCTCCACAGCTCAGTCGGCGTATGAGTGTTCAGCAGCAGGGAAGGTACCCAGCCGTACCTCGGCGGCGTACTCGGCAGCGGCCTGCTGGAGTTGCGCGCCGAGTTGAGCGAACTGCTTCGCGAAGCGGGGGGACCAGTCGCCCATACCGGCCATGTCGAGCCAGACGAGGACCTGTCCGTCGCAGCTGGGGCCGGCACCGATGCCGATGGTGGGAATCTGCAGGATCTCCGATGCTCGGGCTGCGACAGGTGCGGGGACCATCTCGAGCACCACGGCCACCGCACCGGCCTCCTGCAGTGCGATCGCGTCCTCGCAGAGCCGTTCGGCGGCATCCTCGCCGCGGCCCTGCACCCGCTTGCCGCCGAGCATGTGCTCCGACTGTGGGGTGAAGCCGATGTGACCCACCACGGGGATGCCGGCGCCGGTGATCACCCGCACGTGCTCGGCCACTCGCGCACCCCCCTCGAACTTCACTGCGTGGGCGCCACCCTCCTTCATCATGCGCACGGCACTGGCCAGGGCCTGCTCCGGCCCGGACTCATAGGAGCCGAACGGGAGGTCGGCCACCACCATCGCGCGCGTAGTCGATCGGGACACCGCGCGGACCGCAGGCAAGAGTTCATCAATCGTGACGGGGATGGTGCTCTCGTGCGCGAGCATATTGTCCCCGATCGAGTCACCGACGAGCAGCATGTCGATGCCGGATGCGTCGAAGATGCGTGCGGTGGGGGCGTCATAGGCGGTGAGCATGGTGAGCCGCTCACCGGCCGCCTTGGCTGCTGCCAGGTGATGGACCCGGACGCGCCGGTCACCACCGACCGCGGGAAGTGCCGACGACGTTGACTCACCGTTCGCTTGTGCCATGAATCCAGCCTATCCCCGCCCAGTGCGCCAGACTGGACCCATGAGTGTTGGAACTCCCGCCCCCGGCTTCCGTTCGCTGTACCGTCACGGGTTCGCCAGAGTCGCAACGTGCACCATCGAGGTGAATCTGGCCGATCCTGAGCGCAACGTCGACGCGATCCTCGATCAGGCCCGCGCCTGCGATGCGGACGGTGTTGCCATCGCGGTGTTCGCGGAGCTGTGCCTGACGGGCTACAGCATCGATGATCTCCTGCTGGCAGATCCGCTCTTGCGCGCCACCGACGCAGCATTGGGCCGGCTCGTTGCTGAGAGTGCTCACCTGCTGCCCGTCCTCATCGTCGGCGCACCGATCCGGCACCGCAACCGCCTCTACAACGCCGCAGTGGTCATCCATCGCGGCCGAGTGCTCGGCGTAGCCCCGAAGTCGCTGCTGCCGACGTACCGGGAGTTCTACGAGCGCCGGCACTTCGCGCCCGGCGATGATCAGCGTGGCGGGGAGTGCATGGTCGATGGACACCGTGTGCCATTCGGACCCGATTTGCTCTTCGAGGCCGAGGACGTCCCTGGCTTAGTGCTGCACGCCGAGGTGTGTGAGGACATGTGGGTGCCGATCCCGCCGAGTGCTGAGGCCGCGCTGGCAGGTGCGACGGTGCTCGCCAATCTCTCCGGCAGCCCGATCACCGTGGGTCGAGCCGATGATCGGCACCTGCTGTGCCGCTCCGCCTCGGCGCGGTGCCTGGCCGCCTATCTGTACGCCGCCGCCGGGCGCGGGGAATCGAGCAATGACCTTGCCTGGGACGGGCAGACGATGATCTACGAGGCGGGCCGGTTGCTCGCAGAAACGCCGCGCTTCTCCGAGCATGCCCAACGAGCGGTCACCGACATAGACCTGGATCTGCTGCGTCAGGAGCGCCTGCGGCAAGGCACCTTCGATGACAACCGCCGCACGCACACGCGCCGCACTGAGGAGTTCCGGACGGTGCGATTTCGGCTGAACCCCCCGGACGGCGATCTGGGTCTCGAGCGCGCCGTGGACCGGTTTCCGTTCGTGCCCGACGACGAAGCCCGCCTCGCGCAGGACTGTTACGAGGCGTTCAACATCCAGGTGGCCGCACTGGAGCAGCGGATGCGGGCGATCGGCGAACCGAAACTCGTGATCGGCGTCTCGGGCGGCCTGGATTCCACCCATGCGCTGCTGGTGGCCGCGCAGGCGATGGATCGTCTGGGCAGGCCGCGCACTGACATCCTCGGGTACACCCTGCCCGGATTTGCTACGAGTGAGCACACGCGCAGCAACGCGTGGGCGCTCGGGCGTGCCTTGGGGGTGACTTTCGCCGAGATCGACATCACGCCGGCCGCGCGGGAGATGCTCGACAAGATCGGGCATCCGTTCGCCGACGGGGAGCCGGTTTACGATGTGACGTTCGAGAACGTTCAGGCGGGTCTGCGCACCGACTACCTGTTCCGTATCGCGAACGCCACCGGGGGGATTGTGGTGGGCACCGGTGACCTCTCCGAGATGGCGCTCGGCTGGTGCACCTATGGCGTGGGCGACCAGATGTCGCATTACGCGGTGAACGTGGGCGTGCCGAAGACCATGATTCAGCACCTGGTCCGGTGGGTCATTGCTTCCGGCCAATTCGCGCAGGAGTCCACCCAGGTGCTGCAGTCCGTGCTCGAGACTCGCATCACTCCGGAGCTGGTACCCACCGGCGAGGACGAGGAGGTGCAGAGCACCGAGGATGCGATCGGCCCGTACTCGCTGCACGACTTCACGCTCTACTACGTGCTGCGGCACGGCTTCGCGCCGAGCAAGATCGCCTTCCTGGCGGAGCATGCGTGGCGTGACCCTGATGCCGGAGCGTGGCCACCGGGGTTCCCGGCCGGTGCGCGCTACTCCTACGACCTCGCCGAGATCCGTCGGTGGCTCGAGGTGTTCGTCCGGCGCTTCTTCGGTTTCAGTCAGTTCAAACGGACGGCGATCCCGAACGGCCCGAAGGTGGTGGCCGGAGGTGCGCTCTCACCGCGAGGGGAGTGGCGCGCACCGTCGGACGGCACGGCCGCGATCTGGGTGGCTGAACTCGCCCAGGCAGTGGACGGCACCGACGGTTCCGAGTAGTCGAGCGGACGTCGCAGGAGATCATCCCGGCCGATACCCGGGCCGACGGACCCTGGTGGACCTGACATGATGGGGGCACAGACCTGAGCAGCACACCGCCCGCCGTCGGCCGCGGGGCCATGACAATCAGGAGCAGTGGTATGGACAAGCAGCAGGAGTACGTGCTCCGGGCCATCGAAGAGCGAGACGTTCGGTTCATCCGGCTCTGGTTCACGGATGTGCTGGGTGTGCTCAAGTCGGTGGCGATCGCCCCGGCTGAGCTCGAAGGTGCGTTCATCGAGGGCATCGGATTCGACGGATCATCGATTGAGGGACTGTCCCGAGTCTCGGAATCGGACTTGATCCTGCGCCCCGATCCGAGCACGTTCCAGATCCTGCCCTGGCGGGGCGGCAAGCACGGCACTGCACGGATGTTCTGCGACATTCTGACCCCGGACGGAGAGCCGTCTGCCGCCGACCCGCGCAACGTGCTCAAACGTTCGCTCGCCGTGGCCGCCGATGCCGGATTCACGTTCTACACCCACCCGGAGATCGAGTTCTATCTGTTCAAGGCACTCGAGAGCGAGACGGATCCACTGATCCCGATCGACAACGCCGGGTACTTCGACCACGTCGCGCGCGGTCAGGGGCATGACTTCCGGCGTGCGGCGATCACCCTGCTGGAATCAATGGGCATCTCGGTGGAGTTCTCCCACCACGAGGCCGGGCCCGGGCAGAACGAGATCGACCTGCGCTACGCCGATGGTCTCAGCACCGCCGACAACATCATGACCTTCCGCTCCGTTGTCAAGGAGGTCTCGATCGAGCAGGGCTTCACGGCCTCATTCATGCCGAAGCCACTGGCCGGTCAGCCGGGTTCGGGGATGCATACCCACTTCTCCCTTTTCGAGGGCGATTCGAACGCGTTCTACGAGCCGGGTGGGGAGTACCAGCTCTCCACCACGGGGCGCGCGTTCATCGCCGGCCTGCTCCGGCACGCGGCCGAGATCACGGCGGTGACCAACCAGTTCGTGAACTCCTACAAGCGGCTGTGGGGTGGCCAGGAGGCACCGAACTACCGGTGCTGGGGGCACAACAACCGCTCTGCCCTGGTGCGGGTGCCGATGTACAAGCCGTCCAAGGGGCAGTCCGCCCGGGTGGAGTACCGCGGGCTGGACGCTGCAGCCAACCCGTACCTGGCTTTCGCCGTCCTGCTCCGTGCGGGCCTGAAGGGCGTGCAGGACGGTTATGACCTGCCCGAAGAGGCTGAAGACAACGTGTGGGAGCTCTCCGACACCGAGCGCCGAGCACTTGGCATCGAACCGTTGCCAGGCAGCTTGAACGAGGCAGTGGCCGTGATGGAGAAGTCCGAACTGGTTGCCGAGACACTCGGGGAGCAGGTGTTCACGCACTTCCTGGCGAACAAGCGGCAGGAGTGGACGGACTACCGCGCCCAGGTCACTCCGTATGAGTTGGCCCGCGTCGGGTTGATCTGACGCACTGCTGGCGAGATCGGACTCGGCATTCACCTGCATGTGAGTGCGAGAAAGGCAGGATCTGATGGCCCGGCCGGTGTCACTGACCGGACTACTCGCTCGCGCTGGGTTCCGTGAGGCGAGCCGCGATGCGGAGATGTTCGCCGAACCGTTTCTCGCCGCAGTGCGCGCGCGCCTCGACGATGCGGGTCTAGAACGTCTCGTCGGCGCCCTCGGCCGCGCGGCCGATCCGGACCGGGCACTACTCGGCCTGGTTCGTCTCGGTGAGGCCGTCGAGAACGACGCACACCGGTTGCAGAACGTACTCGCCGAGGACTCGGCTTCGCGGGATCGGCTGATCGGCGTACTCGGTGCCTCCCCGGCGCTCGGCGACTGGCTGATCAGCCATCCTGACGACGTGAGCATCGTGCTGGACGTTCCCGACGGAATCGGCAGCGATCCGCGCCGGGTACGTGCCCTGATGCTGCGCTCCGTCGGGGCCGATCCGTCCGCCCCGGTCCCCGTCGCCGCCGCACCCGCCGGTGACGGAACGTTGGACGAGATGCGGCGCACCTATCGCAGGTTTCTGCTCGAGATCGCCACCCAGGACCTGACCTCCAGCGACCCGGAGGCACTGCTGCCCGACGTGGCTGCCGCACTCGCGCACCTTGCCGGTGGAGCCCTCGAGGCAGCTCTCGCGCTCGCTCGCGCAGAGTTCGCTGACCATGCCGCGGGCGTGCGCCTGGCCGTCCTGGGAATGGGGAAGACGGGCGGCGAAGAACTCAACTACATCTCCGACGTGGACGTGATCTACGTCGCTGAACCGGCCGAGGGGGTGGCCGAGGACGAGGCCATGCGGTCCGGCGCAAGGCTGGCTGCCGCGATGGCGCGGATGTGTTCGATGCCGTCCCGGGAGCCGGCCCTCTGGGAAGTGGATGCTGCGCTTCGCCCGGAAGGCAAGAACGGACCCTTGGTGCGGACCCTAGAATCCCACCTCAGCTACTACGAACGGTGGGCCAAGACCTGGGAGTTCCAGGCATTGCTCAAAGCGCGGCATGTGGCTGGTGATACCCAGCTCAGTTCGGCATACCTGGAGGCCACTCGGCCCTTGGTGTGGGACGCCGTCGGCCGGGAGAACTTCGTGGAGGACGCGCAGGCGATGCGCCGGCGCGTGGAGGATCACGTGCCGATCGCCGAGGCGGACCGGCAGATCAAACTGGGCCGCGGTGGCCTGCGCGATGTGGAGTTCACCGTACAGCTGCTGCAACTCGTGCACGGCCGCGTGGACCCGACGATCCGTTCGGCGAACACTCTGGACGCTCTCGCGGCCCTCGCTGCCGGTGGATACGTGGGGCGCGATCACGCCGTTGAGCTCGCCCAGTGCTACCGGTTCCTGCGCGTGCTTGAGCATCGCGTCCAACTCAGCCGATTGCGTCGCACGCACTTGATGCCCACCGGCGAGGAGGAGCTACGCCGCCTGGCCCGGGCCGCCCGACTGCCGGTGGAAGGCCCAGGCGGCCTGAGCGCCCGATGGCGGACGACCCGCCGCCAGGTACGACGCCTGCACGAGGACCTGTACTACCGGCCGCTCCTGCCCGAGACCGCGCGGTTGTCCGCCGATGACGCCTCGCTGACAGCCGAGGCGGCCACGGCACGACTGCGAGCCATCGGGTACCGCGACCCGAGTGGTGCCACGCGGCACATCAAGGCACTCACCGAGGGTGTCTCGAGGCGAGCCGCCATCCAGCGGCAACTCCTGCCGGTGATGCTCGGCTGGTTCGCCGAAGGCAGCGATCCGGACGGCGCCCTGCTGGCGTTCCGCAAACTCTCGGACTCTCTCGGCAGCACGCACTGGTATCTCAAACTGCTGCGTGACTCCGGTGCCGCGGCGGACCGGCTCGCCCATCTTCTCTCGGCCTCCACCTATGTGGCGGACAATCTGGCCCAGCTGACTGACGCCGTCGCCTGGTTGGACGACGACAAGGACCTCCAGCCGCGTACGACCGACGCGCTCGCGACCCACATGGACGCGATGCTGGTGCGACGTGATGATGCGACGAAGGCAGCCTCGGCGGTGCGATTCCTGCGCCGGCGTGAGCTGACCCGCGGGGCAATCCGCGACGTGCTGGAACACGTACCGGTCGATACCTGCCGCCGGGTGATCTCCCCGGCGGCGGATATGGCGCTGGCCGGTGCGCTCCGAATCGCCGCCCACGAGGCGAACGTCAAGCACGAACTCACCGAATCCCCGACGGCCTTTCTCGTGGTGGCGATGGGCCGTCTGGGCGGTGCGGAAGTCGTATACGCCAGCGACGCCGACGTCATGTTCGTTCACGATCCGCGCCCAGGTGCCGACGGCCAGCTCGCGAGTGCCTGGGCACTCGAGGTCGCCAACTCGATCGCCAGTCTGCTCGGCTCGATGGCGAGCGAACCTCAGCTGGCGGTGGATACTGCCCTCAGGCCCGAGGGGAAGCAGGGGCCCGTCGTGCGCACCCTCGACTCCTATGCCAAGTACTACCAGCGGTGGGCGCTCGGCTGGGAGCGGCAGGCGCTGCTTCGCGCCCGGGTGGCGTGCGGCGACGGGGAGCTGGGCGAGCGGTTCACTGCGCTGATCCAGGAGTACCGATACCCGGCCGGTGGACTGGACTCCGCCGAGTTGCGTGAATTGCGCCGGATCAAGGCCCGCGTCGAAGCCGAGCGGTTGCCGCGCGGCGTCCCTGCCACCCATCACCTCAAACTCGGCCGCGGTGGTCTCACCGATGTGGAGTGGACCGCCCAGCTCCTGCAACTCCAGCACGCCGGAGAACATCCGGAACTCCGTGTTCCTGGCACCCGCGAGGCCCTGTTGGCCGCTCGCGACCTGTCGTTGCTGAGCGGTTCCGATGCGGATCAGCTCATCCGCGCATGGGAGCTGGCCACCCGCTTGCGGAATGCGATTGTTCTGGCGACTGGTCGAGCACGCGGTCAACGCGTGGATATCCTGCCGGCCGAGCGTCAGACTCTCTCGACCGTCTCGCGACTGCTCGGCTACGAGCCCGGCCACGCCGTGGACCTCGAACAGGACTGGCTGCGCGCGGCGCGTCGGGCACGCACGGTCATGGAGCGTGTGTTTTACGGGTGAGTCCTCTTGGTTGATCGCAGCAGTTCTGATTGAATGCCAAATGGTCACTACCGATCATTCTCGACAACTTCAGGGATCCGCAACGATGCAGCTCACCCGCCGTCACGTCTTGTCCATCATTCCCGCCGCTGGACTCTTCACCGTCGGCGCTCCGCTGTTGGCACATGCCGACACGCCGACGCAGCACACCCGTTTGCTCGCCAACACTGTGGCGATGCTGGCTGGTACCACCGAGTCGAATGCGCGTCCGGAGGTTGCGCCGAAGGTGGCGGCGATCGAGTCCGCCGCGCAGATCCGATTGGCAGATATGGCCGACGCCGGCGCCGGCGAGCTTTTCGCCGGGCAGCCGCTGGGCTCGAATGACACCCACCTGCGCCGGACGACCACCTACCTCTACGAGATCGCCCTGGCGACCCGTACTCCCGGATCCGACCTGCTCGATGACGTCGACGTTCAGCGGCAGGTGATCGACGGCCTGGTCTGGCTGCACGAGCACTATCTCGCCGACCAGCAGGCGGGCTACTACGGCAATTGGTTCAACTGGGAGATCGGCTTCCCGACCGACGTCACGCGCACGCTTGTCCTCCTGGCCGACGAACTCGCCACCTACCGGCCAGATCTAGTGACCACCTACATCGCGACGATGGACGCCTACCTGCGCAACGGCGTCGGTGGCGATGTGAATCTCGATTCCCGCTTCCACACCGGTGCGAACCTGGCCGACATCACCACCAACCGCATCCTGCAGGGCGCCCTCACCGGCGACGACGCGCGCATCTCCAAGGCAATCGCGGACCAGTCGACCGTGTTCGCCACGATTGATCCGTACAACCTTGCCCATGGCGTGACCGATGGATACTACGCGGACGGCTCCTTCATCCAGCACCATTCGGTCGCCTACACGGGCTCCTACGGGAAGGGTTTGCTCACCAGGGTTGTCCAGACCGTGAAGATCCTCGACGGTACGTCACAGACCAGCAACGCGGACCTCGTTGCGGTCGTGACGGGTTGGGTCCGCCATGGCTTCGCCCCGCTGATCTATCAGGGCTGGATGATGGAGATCGTCAAGGGGCGTGCCGTCTCGCGGACCACCACCGGATACACCGACGTGCGGGTGGTGGCCGAGGCCATCGTCGATCTGTCGGCCTATGCGAGCGACCAGGACGCCTCCGATCTCGAGGCGTACGTGAAGCATCTCGACTCCGCCTCACCCGAGATGCTCGACTCGTCCCGTTTCGACTCACCGGTCAGCATTGCCCGGTTCGCGCAGATCGTCGGCGACTCGTCGATCCCCGCTGCCGACCTCAATCCGGACGAAGACCATGTGGCGTTCAACGCGATGGACCGGACGGTGCACCGGCGCCCGGGCTACGCCTTCGCCCTGGCGCGCAGTTCGGACCGGATCAGTAAGTACGAGTACATGAACGGCGAGAATCTCCTGCCCTGGTTCCAGGGCGACGGCGCGCACCATCTCTACCTCTCCGATGTGGATCAGACCGAGGCTTTCGGCGTCGACTACTACACGACCGTGGCGCCGTACCGCTTCGGCGGTGTGACAGCGCCCGTGGAGGAACGTCGCAGTATCCCCGAGCTGTATGGTGAACGCTGGTACGAGAACCCGGACCATCCGCTCGAGTTCACTTCCTCGTCCCAATCCCAGAACACCTACGTCTACTTCCCGCGCGGCACGAATCCCCACTCGGGCGGGGCCACCCTGGGAAGTCTCGGCGCCGTCGCCATGGTGCTTTCTGACGACGTCGCGTACGCAGATAAGCAGGCCGGGATCCTCCCGGAGGACTTCGTCACCTATCAGAACGCCAGCGCCACCAAGTCCTGGTTCATGTTCGATGATGAGGTCGTCGTCCTCGCAGCCGGTATCGACGGTAGATCGGGGCGCGATGCGGTGACGAGTCTCGACTCCAGGATCGCGAACCCGGGAGACGACGTGCAGATCACCGGAGCACTCCGCGATGGGAGCCCATGGTCAGGCACCGGCGAGGCACCTCTTGCCTGGTTGCGCTACGTCAACGCCGATCAGGGTGGCGCCGTCGGGTATGTTCTGCTGGACGAGCACGACGTCGATGTCACACTCGAGGTTGTCACCCGCAGCAGGCGGGCGATCCGCCTCTCCAACCCGAACACTCGGGTGACCAAGCAGGTGTTCGGCCTCAGTGTGAATCATCCGGCCGGATCAGGGCCCGACGCGATCGCATACGCGCTGTTGCCGCACGCAGACGAGGCGTCGTTGGCGGCCTATCCAGGACCGCTCAGCGTGTTGCGGAACAACGACCGGGTCCAGGCTGTCAAGCACACCGGGCTCGGTGTGGTGGCCGCGAACGTGTTCGTGGAGGGAACCCATCAGGCGGAGCGGCTTGCGATCGATGGTCCCGCGTCGGTGATCGCCCGGCGGCGCGACGGAGCCGTGGAGCTTGCCGTCTCCGACCCGACGATGCGTCGTGAGAGCGTCTCGGTGACGGTCCGTGGCCGCCCGCTCGCCCTGGCCGAGGCCGATGACGGCGTCACGGTTGCCCGCGTACCGGGTGGGACCAAGGTCACCGTCCGGACGCATCAGGCCCACGGCAGAACCTTCACCGCCACCCTGACCTGATGATCTGACCCGGCCCGGGCCGAGAGGGTGACTGCTCGCAGCCCTCTCGGCCCGAGTCGGTTAGTGACGACCGTGACCGCGGCCCGGGTGCTGGTCGTCGTAGAGGCGGTACGGCTCGGCGAGCGCAGCGAACGCAGCCAGATCCTCGTCCCATCCGGCGACGATCTCGTCCGGAGCGACGCCGGCCTCGAGCTGAGCGCGCACATCCCTCGTGCCTGATAGCAAGTCGATCCAGCATCGGTCCTCCGGCGTGCGGCAGCCCTCGCCCTCTCGCCAGTCCACCTCATCGATGTGGGTGAACAGCGCGTCGAGAACGTGCACGCCCACCCGCAAGGATTCATACGCTGCCGGGTCGGTGATGTGCGTTTCGAGGCCGCCCGAGAACTGACCGGCATGCTTGCTCGCCGACGGCGTGGCGGACGCCGGCCGGAAGGTCACACCGTCCAGGCCACGCGAGTTGAGGTCGGCCGCGAGAGCGGACGACTCCGTCTCATCGATGAAGGGCGCGCCGAACCACAGGAACGGTTTGGTGGTGCCGCGCCCCTCGGACACATTGATCGACTCGATCAGACCGGTTCCGGGATACACCAACGCTGTCTCATGGGTGGGGATATTCGGTGAAGGCAGCACCCACGGCATGTCCCACTCTGCGACGATCTCGCTCGGGTCGTAGCCGGACATCTCCACGACGTCCAGGTCCGCCGGATTCTGAAGCAGTTCACCGTTGAAGAACTGCGCGAGCTCGCCCACTGTCATTCCGTGCTGGAGCGGAATTTCCCGTAGACCCACGAACGAGCTGAGTTCCGGATATTCCAGCACCGGACCATCCATCCGATCGCCGAGCGGGTTCGGCCGGTCGAGCACTACGAACTCCTTGTCGTTCTCGGCGGCCGCCTCCATCGCGTAGTACATCGTCCAGATATAGGTGTAGAAGCGTGCGCCGATGTCCTGGATGTCGAAGAGTAGGACGTCGACGTCGGCAAGCATCTCCGGTGACGGCTTCCTCGTGGGGCCGTACAGGGAGTACACCGGAAGCCCGGTCCGCTCGTCGACATAGCTCTCCACGTACGCCCCGGCCGGGACCCCGCCGCGCACCCCGTGCTCGGGCCCGTACAGGGCGGTGACCTCGTAGCCGCCGTCCTCCTCACCAGCGATCAGCGCGTCGATGATATGGGTCAGCTCCGAGGTGACGCCGGTGGGGTTGGTGATGATGCCGACTCGCTGCCCCTCCAGTTGGGTGAGGTCATCGAGGAGGACCTCGACGCCGAGCTCGAGCGGACGATCGAGCCCGGGTGGGGTATCGGGTCTCTCACCAGGTGCCATCGGTGCGAATGAACTGGTCACCGCCATCGCCAGCGCGGCACCCACCGCAAGTCCTCTCCAGGTACGTCTGCTCATCGTGGCTCCTCTTCGTTGAGGTGGACGGGGTCAGTTGTTCGGTCCGGCGTGGTCGGGTGGCCCGGCATGGTCGGGCGGCCCGGCGTGATCTGGCGGACCGGCGTGATCTGGCGGACCGGCGTGATCGGGTGGCCCGGCGTGATCTGGCGGACCGGGGTAATGGCGGCCGAAGCCGAGGGGCAGCAACGTCTCGCTCCCGTCCGCCGTCGGTACGTCCACCGGCAGTTCGCCGGAGGGGTTGATGTCACCGGCGATGGCCCGGACGACGGCTGCATAGTTCACCACGTTGTAGCCGTAGCTGTTCAGCACAGCGTCGGCGTCGTCGAACACGTTGATGTCATAGGGGTTGCGGGCAGCGACGACGACTACCGGAGTATCCGTGGCGGCCAGATCGGCGACCATCTGTTGCTGGGCTGTGTTGTTGCTGGCGTTGTAGGAGGTGAACACCACCGCGTCAGCGTCCTCGGCGGCAGCGACTGCGCGGGCCCGGTAGGCAGGTGAGGGCGAGCTCCCGTTCTCGTACTCCTCGATCACGTCGAATCCGCGATTGGCCAACATCGGCCCCAGGCGTTCCGGCCACGCTGCTCCGGCGCCGACCACAAGCACTGTGTCGGTGGCGACGTCGAGCGGGAGGGGGCGATCCTCGTTGCGCAGCAGAGTGATGGAGCGGTTCGCGATTGTCGCGGCCGTCTCCAGGTGGGCCGAGTTCCCGACGACGGAATCCACTGCACCGGGATCGGCGTACGGGTCGTCCAGGACGCCCCGTTCCGCCTTCCATTCCAGGATCCGGGTGACTGACTCGTCGAGCCGGTCCTCGGTGATGACGCCGTCGGCCACAGCCTGCTCGACCCCGGCGATCGAGGCATCGACGTCGGGGGAGTTGAGCAGAATGTCCGAGCCAGCCTGGATCGCCAGGACCGACATCTCCTCCTGCGACCAGTTGTCCGTCATCGCGCCCATATCGAGTGCATCGGTGGTGATGATGCCGTCGAAACCCATCTCCTCCCGCAGCAGGCCGGTGAGCACCTCCGATGACAAGGTTCCCGGCAGATCAGGATCGATCGCCTCGACGATGATGTGTGCGGTCATGATCATGTCCACACCAGCATCGATCGCCGCCTGGAACGGCTGCAGGTGGTCGTCCAGCGTTGCACGGTCGTAGGTGACGACGGGCAGGCCGAAGTGGGAGTCGACCTCGGTGTCCCCGTGCCCGGGGAAGTGCTTCGCCGTCGCACCGATGTACTCCTGGATGCCCTCGATCTGGGCAGCCCCGAGCTCACTGACAGCGTCAGGGTCTTCGCCCATCGATCGGATGCCGATGACGGGGTTGTCCGGGTTGGAGTTGAGGTCGACCACGGGGGCGAAGTCAACGTTGATACCCATGGCCTGCATCTCGGCGCCGAGGATCTCGCCCTGGGCACGCGCGAGGTCGGCATCGAAAGTGGCACCGAGCGCCATATTCCCCGGAAGCTGCGTGGCAGGTGGCCCGATGCGGGCGACGAGGCCACCCTCCTGGTCGATCGTCACGGCGAGCGGGACTCCGGGGCCGTCCTCGCCCAGCGCGGCGTCCTGCAGCCCATTGGAGAGGGCAGTGATCTGCTGGGGGTTGTTGGTGTTCCCTGACCAGGCGAAGTAGAGCACACCGCCCAAGTCGTACTTCTCCACCACCTCGGCGGGAGTATCGACGCCGTAACGTGCCTGGTTGCTTGCGGCCATCGAGGCGTCCTGAGCGGACGAACCGTAGACGTGGGTCCACGTCATCTGGCCGATCTTCTCCTGCAGCGTCATCGAGTCGACCATCGCCACGATGTCATGGGCCGGCGATGGTTCCGTCTCAGCGGATGCGGGCGCGACCCCGCTCAGTAATAGGCCAGCGCCCATCGCTACCGTCACCGGGCGCACAAAGCGCCTTCTGCCTGGATCCTTCACGAGAACCTCCTGTGTCGGACGGCGCGACGGTGTGATGACCGTTGGGCGTCCTCGCCCGGTGCGCCTGTCCAGGACCGTAGGAGCGTGGTCGACCGGTGTCAAGGGTTATCGCGATTATTGCGTGACGGCGAAAATAAATTTCATACCGTCTGGCGGCGGGTACGGGACGACGAAGGCCCCGGATCCGCAGGGGATCCGGGGCCTTCGCTCACTCCTCACAGGTCTCTGTTGGTGACGACCTGTTGGCGGGGCTCGCGCCGCAAGCTCCGCTCACTCCTCACAGGTCTCTGTTGGTGACGACCTGTTGGCGGGGCTCGCTCCGCAAGCTCCGCTCACTCCTCACAGGTCGTAGTACAGCTCGAACTCGTGCGGGTGCGGCCGCAGGCGCACGGCGTCAACCTCGTTGGTGCGCTTGTAGTCGATCCAGGTCTCGATCAGGTCGGGCGTGAACACGTCGCCCTCGGTGAGGTAGTCGTGATCGGCCGCGAGTGCATCGAGCACACCGGTCAACGAGTCCGGCACCTGTGCGATCTGCGCGTGCTCCTCAGGCGGGAGCTCGTACAGGTCCTTGTCCACCGGCTCCGGCGGCTCGATGCGGTTCTTGATCCCGTCCAGACCAGCCATCAGCATCGCCGAGAACGCCAGGTACGGGTTCGAGGACGGGTCCGGCACCCGGAACTCCACCCGCTTGGCCTTCGGTGAGGTACCGGTGACCGGGATCCGGATGCAGGCAGAGCGGTTCCGAGCCGAGTACACCAGGTTCACCGGGGCCTCGAATCCCGGCACCAGACGGTGGAAGGAGTTCAGGGACGGGTTCGTGAAGGCCAGCAACGACGGCGCGTGTGCCAGCAGACCACCGATGTACCAGCGAGCGATGTCGGACAGACCACCATAGCCACGCTCGTCGTAGAACAACGGCTCGCCGTTCTTCCACAGCGACTGGTGTGAGTGCATCCCCGAACCGTTGTCGCCGAAGATCGGCTTAGGCATGAACGTGGCCGACTTGCCCGCTTCCCACGCCACGTTCTTCACGATGTACTTGAACTTCATCAGGTCATCGCCCGAAGCGCGCAGCGTGTTGAACCGGTAGTTGATCTCCTGCTGACCGGCGGTGCCCACCTCGTGGTGCGCCCGCTCGACCTCGAGGCCGTTCTGCTGCATGACCGAGACCATCGAGTCGCGCAGGTCAGCCATCTGATCGTTGGGGGAGACGGGGAAGTAGCCGCCCTTGAACCGGGTCTTGTACCCGCGGTTGCCACCCTCCTCGTCACGGCCGGTGTTCCACGCGGCCTCGTTCGAGTTGATGAAGTAGTAGCTCGAGTCCGGACCGGTCTGGAATCGAACGTCGTCGAAGATGTAGAACTCGGCCTCGGCGCCGAAGTACACCGTGTCGGCAATGCCGGTCGAGGCGAGGTAGGCCTCGGCCTTCGCGGCGATGTTGCGTGGGTCACGCGAGTAGGGCTCGTCGGTGAACGGGTCCACGATGGAGAAGTTCACCACGAGGGTCTTCTGCGTGCGGAACGGGTCGATGAACGCACTCGTGACGTCCGGGATGAGCTTCATGTCGGACTCGTGGATCGCCTGGAACCCGCGGATCGACGAACCGTCGAACATCAGGCCGTCGGAGAAGGCGTCCTCATTGAAGGCCTCGACTGGGATGTTGAAGTGCTGCATCACCCCCGGCAGGTCGCAGAACCGTACGTCGACGAACTTGACGTCCTGCTCCTTGGTGAAGGCGATGGCCTCCTCGGCACTACTGAACATCCAGGGCTCCTTGATGGTGGGACATGCGTCTTCCAGACGTGTTCACGGTAGGCGGACAGCGTTTCTCCACCATGACCGTAATGTGTCGGCCATGTTAAACGGTGCCGGTGTTCCGCCGTCGGGCCATTCCTGCATACGGACGAGGTGCATGGCTGGGCGTCCGGTGCGCCGTAGGCTGTCGGAGTGAACGCCACCACCGGGCCCGCCCCGCAGAACGGGACTGCGGGATGGGGCCGCCGAATCCTGGCACTCGCGGTCGACTGGGCGGTCGCCTCGGCCATCAGCGCGGGATTCTTCGCCTTCGATCCGATGGCCACGCTGGGCGTCTTCGCGGCGATGACCGTGCTCCTGGTGGGAACAGCCGGCAGCACGATCGGGCACCGCCTCCTCGGACTCGCAGTCCGGACCGACACTGGCGGCCTTCCTGGTCCGTTGCGTGCGCTAGTGCGCACACTGCTGGTCTGCCTGGTGATCCCGGCCGTCGTGACCGACCCGGAGGGGCGTGGGGCGCACGACCGAGCCGCGGGCACTCGAATTCAGCGACGCTGAGTTCGCGCAGCGCTCGCCCGGGGCGAGCGAGCGGCGAGCAACCCGTCAGCGCCCGCGCATTCCCTTGCGGTCCGGGCGAGCACGCCGCGGATCCACACCCTTGGGAATCGGCAAGGCGTTCGAGCGAAGGGCTCGCAGCCGCTTGGACACCTCGGCCACCTCGTTGCGGGTGAGCACGTTCTTCTGCCGCTTCACAGCGCCGGCGATCTTGGCGAGTTTGACCTGGCCATCGTCATCTCCGCACTGCAGCAGCGTGATCGGCACATTCGGGATGACTCGCGCCACGCGTTTGCGCTCACCCTCGAGGAGTTTTGGTACCCGATGGGCGGGCCCTTCGGAGATCAGCACCACACCGGGACGGCCCACGGCACGGAACACCATGTCCTGCGTGCGGGGATCAACGGCGACCGGTTCATCCGAGATGTTCCACCCTCGACGGATCGTGCCCAGCGCCGCCGACACAGCACCCGGTTCACCTTCGATGCGCTGGTAGGCCACCGTCTCCGCGCGCCGGGCGAGCAGGAACATGGCCGCCAAGGCGCCGAACGGAACGGCGAGGAAGGTGAAGTACAGCACCTGGTCGAAGACGAACCCGAGGGCCACACCGATCCCGACCACGCCGAGGAACACCAGTAGCAACCACGCCACGATGCTCGGCTGCGCCTTGCGGACCATCTGGAAGACTTCCCAGATCTGGTGGTACCAGCGCTTCTTCTTGGGCTTGGATGTCGTGTCCGCGTCGGGGGAGGTGTTCTTCGCCATGATGGCGCCCAGCCTACCGGTCAGTCCGAGCATTCCCGACGGCGCCCACTCACCTCACGCCGCACGCGTGAGCGGGCGCGTGCGTCCGGCGTCACCGACGCAGTAGGGAAGCCGCCTCCTGCCGGGCACTCCCGGGCTGCGTGAGGTGCGCCAGTGAGTCCGGGATCTGCTCGCCCCGGCGGGACATCGCCTGCGCCCACAGTCGGCCGGCCCGATAGGAGGAGCGGACCAACGGACCTGCCATGACACCCGCGAACCCGATGCGCTCTGCTTCGTCGGAAAGTTCCACGAACTCTTCCGGTCGCACCCACCGGTCCACCGGATGGTGCCGGGGAGAGGGACGCAGGTATTGCGTGATGGTGACGAGGTCGCAGCCGGCCTCGTGCAGGTCGCGCAGCGCGTCCGCGGCCTCCTCGATGGTCTCGCCCATGCCCAGGATCAGGTTCGACTTGGTCACCAGCCCGTCCCGGCGCGCGGCAGTGAGGACGGAGAGCGAGCGGTCGTAGCGGAAGCCGGGGCGGATCCGCTTGAAGATTCGTGGCACCGTCTCCAGGTTGTGGGCCAGCACCTCCGGGCGGGAGGAGAAGACCTCGGCGAGCTGTGCCGCGTCCGCATTGAAATCCGGAATCAGCAGCTCCACCCCGGTGCCGGGGTTCACCTGATGGATCTGACGCACCGTCTCGGCGTACAACCAGGCACCGCCGTCAGGAAGGTCATCCCGGGCCACGCCCGTCACGGTGGAGTAGCGCAGGCCCATCGCCTGGACTGAGGCAGCGACGCGGCGCGGCTCGTCGGCGTCGAAGGCAGCCGGTTTGCCCGTGTCGATCTGGCAGAAGTCACAGCGCCGCGTGCATTGGTCGCCGCCGATCAGGAAGGTCGCCTCGCGATCCTCCCAGCATTCGAAGATGTTCGGACAGCCCGCCTCCTCGCAGACTGTGTTGAGCTTCTCGCGGCGTACCAACGACTGCAGCTCGGTGTACTCCGGGCCCATCGTGGCTCGCGTCTTGATCCACGACGGCTTCTTCTCGATCGGGACGGCCGCGTTGCGCGCTTCCACGCGAAGCATCCGTCGTCCCTCGGGAGCGATGGCCACCCGAGACTCCCTTCGCTTGAGTTGCTGGCTCGAGTCAGCCTATGACCTGGGGCGTGTGCGGCGTGGTGTCCCGATGGTCAACCCCCCGGGGCTCCAGGAGATCCTCCGAGCGCCGCAATGGCGCGAGTGTGCGCCGCAGATGCGGTTCGAACCGGGCGGCACAGTCGAGCACGCTTACCTCACGTCCGGTGAGTTCGGTGAGTGACGTCACACCGGCATCGCTGATTCCGCACGGGACGATGGTGCCGAATGCCTGCAGATCCGGACAGACATTGATGGCCACGCCGTGCATGGTCACTCCACGAGCCACCCGGACCCCGATCGCCGCCACCTTGCGATCCTCGTCACCGCGGACCCACGCACCCGAACGACCCTCGACCCGTTCGGCCCGCACGCCGAACTCGGCCACTGCATCGATGACGGCCTGTTCCAGCGCGCGGACGTAGGCGAGGACGTCCACTGGTTCGGTCAACCGGAGGATGGGGTAGGCAATGAGCTGCCCAGGCCCGTGCCAGGTGATCCGTCCACCTCGGTCCACATCGATCACCGGGGTGCCATCGGTGGGCCGGTCCCATGAAGCGGTGCGCTTGCCGGCTGTGTAGACGGACTCGTGCTCGAGCAGGATCAGGGTGTCCTCGCCACCCTCGGCGACCTGGCTATGCACGTGGCGCTGGTGGTCCCACGCGCGGACATAGGGGATCAGGCCATGCCCGAGATCCCAGCGCTGAGTCCTCATCCCGCCACTGTAGGCGCTGACGGCGTGGCGCGGGCGCGGGCAGAACAGCCCGTCCACCCCTCGGGAACCTCGCCTGTGGATAGGGCCTGCACGCATCAGCGCGGTGGGTGTTGGCTAGCTTCATGACCGATCAACCACGACTGCCGGGCTACCGCGTGATCGGAGTCGCGGGGGTGGGTGGGGGCAGCGCCGTCTGGACGGCCGAGACCCCGGGCGGTGAACGCGTGGCGATCCGTACCGTCCGCCCTGAGTCCACGACCGAACGAGAGGTGCTGGTGCGCCGATATGGTGCGCTCCGCGGCCTTTCGCACCCTGCCTTGGCACCGTTGCGGGAGCGGCGTGAACTGCCGGGCGGGCAGATCGCGCTCGTCTCTGCCATGGTCGAAGGCCCGACGCTTGCCACGATGCACACAGCGCGCCGTGGCCTCTCGGCCCCGGAGTGCCTGGCACTTGCACGCGCAATGCTGGACGGTGTGACGCATCTCCATGAAGCGGGGATCGTGCATGCCGATGTGGCGCCGGCGAACGTCGTGCTCGTGCCCGACGATGACACGGAGGGCGCCGGGTCACGTGCGCACACCGGATCGGCGCCGAGATCGCAGGGGGCGAAGCTTCGACCCGTACTGGTGGACCTGCTGGGCATTCCGGGACGTGAACGTGGCACGCCCGGATTTGCAGCACCTGAGGTGCGGTGCGGGGCGGCGCCGGGTGCTCCAGCCGATGTGTACTCGATCGCGACCACGGCGATCTGGGCGGCCGCACCCGGGGAGCGCAGCGACGTCCGGTCGGAGCTGAAGGATCTGCTCGACCAGGACCCGGCGCGCCGGCCGAGCGCCGCGGCTGCCGCTTACGCACTCGCGGACCAGCGGGCAGCGATCGCGCCGGCGGATGCTGACACTCTGGCAGCGGCGACGTTGCGGGAGCACGCGGCGCGAGCATCGACCACCACCGTTCCCGCGCGGCGGCAGCGGCGGCGAGGACGGCACCGGCGCAGCCGACCGAGGGCCTGGGTGGCGGCTTTCGGTGGGGTAGCCGTGGTTGTGCTGAGCGCAGTGCTGGGTTCGGGGGCGGGTATGGACGCGCCTGCAGGGCCATCGCGCCTTCTGCCTCGAACGGCCGGATCAGGCACGGATGCGGTCAGGGACTCTCGGGTCGTGGAATTGACTGCGATCCGCGACGAGGCGTTGGTCTCCGGTGACAGCGAATTGCTGGCGACGGTGACAGTACCTGGTTCTCCGGCTGCCGAGCGCGATGCGGCCGTGCTGGAGTCGTTGCAGCAGGCGGGGGAGCGGGTGGCGGGACTCGCCAGTGAGGTGAGCGAGGTGGAGGTCCTGGAGGTCAACGGCACCGCATCGCAGGTGCGCGCCGTGATCACGCAAACTGCGCACGAGCGGATCGACCCCACCGGTGCCGTGCGTTCGGTGCCGGCACAACGCGGCAGATGCACAGAGCTCTCGTTGAGCAGGCACGTGGGCGAGTGGCGAGTGGCGGACGTCGCTGCCTGCTAGGGACTGTTCCGCGACGCCCGGTCGCTGCCGGCAGACCTCAGGGCGACAGCCGGCGGTCAGTCACCGAGGAGGTGCTTCGCAGCACGATCGAGTTCTGGCCACGTGAAGGTGAAGCCGTCGCCGAGAAGTGCGGACGGGATCACCCGCTGCGAGGCGAGCAGTTCGCCGGCGAACCCGCCGAGCGCGAGACGAAGAGCGAACGCGGGCACCGGGAGCACGGCAGGCCTGCCGACGGCGGAGGCCAGGGCGGTCATCACGTCTCGATTGCGCTCCGGGTGCGGGGCGGTGAGGTTCACCGGTCCGTGCAGAGTCGACCGCAGCAGCAGGTGCTCGATCGCCTTCAGCACATCCTCCCGGGTGATCCACGGCCACCATTGGCCGCCATCACCGAGCGGGCCCGCAAGGCCGAGTTTCAGCAGCGGCAGCATCCGCGTGAGCGCGCCACCTTTGGCGTCCAGGACGATGCCGGTGCGTAGGTGCACCACGCGGGCACCCGCCGCACGCGCAGGATCGGCGGCCGCCTCCCACGCCTGGCAGACGGTCGCCAAGAAGGAGGCCCCTGCTGTCGATCCTTCGTCGATCTGTTCCTCGCCGCGGTCGCCGTAGAACCCCACGGCCGAGGCGTTCACCAGGCTGAGATCGGTCCGGCCGGTGGCAGCGATCCGCGTGGCCAGCAGCGTCGTCGGAGCAACCCGGGAGGTGAGGATGGCCTGCCGTCGTGTGGGCGACCACCGCCGATCACCGACGCCCACACCAGCGAAGTTGACCACTGCCGAGGCTCCAGTCAAAGCCTCATCCGGGAGATGACCGGTGGACGGATCCCAGGAGATCTCCGATTGCGCGCGGGCTGGGCGCCGCACCAGCCGCCGTACCTCATGGCCATCGGCGCTCAGCAGTTCGGTCAGCGCGCTACCGAGAAATCCGGACGATCCTGCGATCACGACGACAGCCACGCCAACCTCCTGCGGTCGAATACCGATCAGGGTACCCGCGGCTCGAAAGCCGCGGGCACCCTGATCAGCGGTGCCTAGCAGGGCACTGGCCCCGCTGGGTGAGGTCAGAGACCGAGCGCGGCCTCGAACTCGCCCTCTTCGAGCCGGTTCTTCATCGCCGTGAGGAACCGGGCGGCGTCCGCGCCGTCCACCAGTCGGTGGTCGTAGGACAGGGCCAGGTAGACCATCGAACGTACCGCGATCACTTCGCCACCGTCTGCGTCGGTGACGACGACCGGCCGCTTCACAATGGTGCCGACCCCGAGGATCCCGACCTGCGGCTGGAGCAGGATCGGAGTGTCGAACAGCGCGCCACCGGAGCCGGTGTTGGTGATGGTGAACGTGCCGCCACCGAGCTCATCCGGAGTCGCCTTGTTGTCGCGGGTCCGGGAGGCCAGATCGGCGATCTTGCGGGCGATGCCCGCGATGTTCAGGTCGCCAGCCTCCTTGATCACCGGCACCACCAGGCCGCGCTCGGTGTCCACGGCGATCCCGACGTTCTCGCTGCCGTGGTAGACCACCTCGTCCCCGTCAATGCTCGCGTTCAGCTTCGGGAACTGCTTGAGCGCCTCTGTCGCAGCCAGGGTGAAGAAGGGCAGGAAGGTGAGCTTGACGCCTTCCCGTGCCTGGAATTCGGACTTGGCCCTGGCACGCAACCGCGCCACCTTCGTGACGTCGACCTCCACGACCGTGGTCAGCTGCGCCGAGGTCTGCAACGACTCCACCATCCGCTGCGCGACGATCTTGCGCAGTCGGGACATCTTCTCGGTGGTGCCGCGTAGCGGCGAGACGTCCGGTTGCTTGGGTGCAGCCGTCGATGGGGCAGCGGCCGGTGCAGATTCCGCAGCGGGTGCAGGTGCGGCCGCCTTTTCTGCGGCATCCAGGACATCCTGTTTGCGGACGCGTCCTCCCACGCCGGTGCCGGTGAGCTCGGCCAGGTCCACGCCCTTGTCTGCGGCGAGTTTGCGAACCAGCGGGGTGACATACGGCGTGTCGGATCCGCTCGAGTCCGTGGCAGCCGGCTCCGGATCCTTCGGAGTGGCTTCGGGCTCGGACTTGGCCGCTGGCTTGGCTTCGGGCTCTGGTTCGGTCGCGGCCTTAGCCTCAGGTTCGGGCTCGGGCTCAGGTGCGGGCGTGGTTTCCGGCTCGGTTGCCGGTTCTGATTCCTGCTCGGCCGGAGCCTCCTTGGCGGGGGCGTCCGCAGGAGCCGACGCGCCATCTGCGGCGCCGACGTAGGCGAGTGTTCCGCCAACCTCGACGGTCTCGTCTTCGCCGACGAGGATTTCGAGCACTGTGCCGGCAACTGGCGAAGGCACCTCGGTGTCGACCTTGTCAGTGGAGACTTCGAGCAGCGGCTCATCGACCTCGACCGTGTCACCGACGGACTTCAACCACTGGGTGACTGTCCCTTCGGTGACGCTCTCGCCGAGGGCGGGCAGGGTAACGGCGGTCCGCTCGCCCGATCCCGAGTCCTCACTCTGGGCCGGGGCGTCCGCCTCTGGCTCCGGCTCAGCAGCGGGAGCCTCGTCGGTAGACGGCGCACTTTCGGAGGCCTCGTCAGTCGATGGCGCACTGTCGGCGCTCTCCTCAGCCGTCGGCGCAGCCTCGGAGGTGTCCTCATCGGCGGGAGCCGACTCCTCCTGGGCGGGCTCATCGTCAGCGGATGCGCCCTCACCTGAGCCGACAACGGCCAGATCTGCCCCCACTTCGACAGTCTCATCCTCCTCAACGAGGATCTTCTCGAGCACCCCAGCAACCGGGGACGGAATCTCGGTGTCAACCTTGTCGGTGGAGACCTCGAGTAAAGGTTCGTCCACCTCGACCGTGTCTCCCACGGCCTTGAGCCAGCGCGTCACAGTACCTTCGGTGACGCTCTCGCCGAGGGCGGGCATCTGTACGGATTGGGACATGACCTCTTCAGTCTCCTTCTCGGGGGTCTTCAGGTGTGGGAGTGCAATGGCTGACCGGCCAGGGCCAGCGCGGCCTCGCCCAGTGCCTCATTCTGCGTCGGGTGTGCGTGGATGAAGGTGGCGATGTCTTGAGGGTAGGCCTCCCAGCCGACCCAGAGTTGTGCCTCCCCGATTTGCTCGCCGACTCGGGCACCAATGAGGTGAACACCGACGATCGGTCCTTCAGTCTGCCGCACGACTTTGACCAGGCCGGTCGTACCGAGGATCTGGCTCTTACCGTTGCCGGCGAGGGAGTATTCCACCACCTGCACGCCGTCGTCGCCGTACTGCTCGCGGGCGGCGGGTTCGGTGAGCCCGACGGAGGCGAGCTCTGGATCGCTGTAGGTGATCCGCGGGATCGTCTCCTCGACCACAGGGAGCGGGTCCCGGCCGGCGATTCGTTCAGCGACGGCGATTCCGTGCGCGAAACCGCGGTGCGCCAACTGCAGACCAGGAACCAGGTCGCCCACGGCATAAATCGCGCCGACCCCGGTGTGCAGGTGCTCGTCGGTGCGCACACCGGCGCTCGTGATCGTGAGGCCCTGCTCGGCGAGGCCGGCTTCGTCCGACACAGGTTCGCGGCCGACGGCGACGAGGAGAATGTCACCCTCCACAGCGGCGCCATCGGCCAGGACGACGCGAACGCCGTCGGCATCCTGGGTGGCCGAGGCCACCCGTGCGGAGGTGCGTACCTCGATACCGCGGCGGCGGAATGCCCGGGCGAGCCCGGACGAGAGCGCCGGGTCTTCAGCCGGGACTAGGCGGTCAAGGGCTTCGATGACGGTGACCTTTGCGCCGAGCGATCGCCACAGGCTCGCAAACTCGACCCCGATCACACCGCCACCGAGGACGACCGCATGGCGCGGAATGCCTCTGCGGTCGAGCGCTCCATCGGAGGTGAGGATGCGCCCACCGATCTCGATGTCCGCGATGCTGCGGCTGCGCGAACCGGTGGCAAGCACCACGTGCCGGCCGGTGACATTCTGTGTGCTGCCGTCCTGGGCGGTGACCTGCACAGTGTCGGAGGAGATGAGCCGACCGTCTCCGGCGAACACATCCACGGAGCTGGCCGAGACCAATCCCTCCAAGCCCTGATAGAGCCGGCCGACCACCTTCTGCTGATACCTGTGCAGGGCACCGGCGTCGACGCCCTCGAACGTGGCATGCAGGCCCAGGTCAGTGGCGTGCTGGATCTGATCGGCCACCTCCGCGGCGTGCAAGAGGGCCTTGGTGGGGATGCAGCCACGGTGCAGGCAGGTACCACCGAGCTTCTCACGTTCGATCAGCGCGACCTGAAGACCCAGCTGCGCGGCACGCAGTGCGGTGGCGTACCCACCGCTGCCCGCTCCGAGGACGACGACGTCCCACGGCTGACCGTCTCCGCTCACGTGCACCTCCTGGTCCGGCATGCGCCTGCGCCACCGGGCGCTTGGCGCACCACCATCTTGGCACTGACGGCGTGGCAGGCCCAACCGCAGCGGTCGTGCGCCACAGTGGCGTGCCTCACGTCTGGGCGGATCCGCTGAGCATCTCGACCAGGGTGCGCACACCGACGCCCGTGCCGCCCTTGGGCACGTAGTGGCGAGGGGCGCCGTCGTTGAAGGCGGGGCCGGCGATGTCCAGATGCGCCCACGGGGTCTCGCCGACGAACTCGCGCAGGAACAGCCCGGCAACCAACATGCCGCCGAAACGGTCGCCGATGTTGGCGATATCCGCCATCGGAGTATTCATCGAGGCGCGCAACTCATCGGGCAGCGGCATCGGCCAGAACTGCTCACCGGCACGACCAGCGGCGGCCACCACATCGGTACGAACGTCCTCGGACCCCATCACGGCGCTGACCTGGTTTCCGAGCGCGACCATCTGTGCACCGGTCAGGGTGGCGATGTCGATCACAGCGTCCGGTCCCTCCTCAGTCGCTGCCACCAGTGCATCGGCCATCACGAGCCGCCCCTCCGCATCGGTGTTGAGGACCTCGACCGTCTTCCCGCCTCGGATCGTGATTACGTCCGAGGGGCGCTGAGCGGAACCAGAGGGCATGTTCTCGGCCAGGGCGAGCCAACCCGTGACGGCGACCGGAAGGCCGAGGCGTGCAGCGGCGAGGACGGCGTGCAGCACTGCGGCGGCGCCGGCCATGTCGTTCTTCATGGTCTCCATCCCCTTCGCGGGCTTGAGGGAGAGACCGCCGGAGTCGAAGGTGATGCCCTTGCCGACGAGCGCGATGTGCCGGCGGGCGCGTGCCGGCCGGTAGCTGAGCTTGACCAGGCGAGGTCCGCGTGCGGACCCTTGTCCCACGCCGATCAGGCCGCCGAACCCGCCGGCGCGCAGCTCCGCCTCGTCCAGCACCGTGACCTTCACCGCGGTTCCCTTGGCGGCGGCCACGGCGCGGGCGGCAAAGGACTCCGGGAAGAGGAGATTGGGAGCGAGGTTGACGAGGTCCCGGGCACCATGCACGGCGTCGGCGATGGCCTCGGCACGTGCGAGTTCGCCCTTGGCATCCTTGGTTCGCACCCCTGGGGCGATCAGTTCGATCGCCTTCACCGGCTCCTTGGCCTTCTTGCCCTCGGCGAACCGGTAGTTGCCGAACAGGGCTCCCTCGGCCACGGCACGCAGGCTCTCGGCGTCTGCCACGGGAAGTGCGAGGGACACGTGCGCAGTACCGGCGAGGGCAGCGAGCGCGGCTCCCGCGGCCCGGCGCAACCGCTCGCGCGCCGTCTCGGGGTCCTCGACCGGGGCGCCCGTTCCGGTGAGCACCAGCAGGTCGGCCTTGAGTTCGCCACCGGCGGGCACCTTCGTGACCTCACCGACTTCCCCGGTGACCCCGAGCAGCGTGATCGCTCGTTCGATTCCCGCGCGGGCGCCCTTGCCGAGGGCGTCAGCACCCTCGATGCGTGGTGCGCCGCTCTCGCAGGCCACACCGATGACGAGCGCATCGGTGGCGAGGCGGGCAGGGTCCTTGGTGCTGATCTTCAGTTCCGTCACACCTTCCATCGTAGGCGAGGCCGTGTGCTCGGGGTGGTCCTACGGACGGGGTGGGGCGGGTTGCGCCGATGGGTGGGTCCAGCAGTTGCCGCTGGAAAGCGACTACTCTGCAGCAGTGCCCATTGTGATCCTCGTGCTCATCGCGGCTTCGCTCGTGCTGGCCGGATGGGCCGGATGGCGGGCGGCGCGGAACTCGCCGGTGATCCTGCGCCAGCTGATCGCTGCGGGAGCGATCGAGGCAGGAATCGTGATGCAGATGATCGTGGCCGCTGTGTGGATTGCCCGCGGGAACGAGGTGGACCCCGTGCTGTTCTGGGGGTATCTGGTCACAGCATTGCTGGTGTTCCCGGCCGCGGCAGTGGTCGCGGTGGTTGAGCGAACCAGGTGGAGCTCGGTGGTACTCGTCGCAGCGTGTGTGACGGTGGTGGTGATGCAGGTGCGGGTGCACCAGCTGTGGAGTGTGGGAATCGTATGAGCCGGGAATCAGTCGCGCAGTCGGAATCGGCTGAGGATTCGCGCCGGCCCGCCTACGGTGCGGGCCGAGTGCTGATCTTCGTCTACGGAGTTTTCGCGCTCTCCGCGACGGCGCGCGCGAGTGTCCAGTTGATCCGGGACGCCAGTGAGGCGCCGCTGGCGTATTCGCTCTCGGCGCTCGCCGCGCTGATCTACATCGCTGCGACGGTGGCGATGGCGCACAATGGGCGACGGATGCGCCGCATCGCCTGGATCACGGTCTCCACGGAGTTGCTCGGCGTGGGCGCAGTGGGCGCGCTCAGCCTGTGGCACCCCGAACTGTTCGGCGAGTCAACCGTCTGGTCGCAGTTCGGTGCCGGCTACGGGTACGTACCCGCGGTACTGCCGTTGCTGGGACTGTTCTGGATGTGGCGCTCCTCTCCGGCCAGGATCGCGCACACCTAAGACCTCGCTGTGCCAGTAGGCTGAAATCGTGGTCAACCCGTACAGCGCCTTCTTCTCTTCCGTCTTCACCCGGGTCGACCCCGAGGTTGCGCACCGGATCGCTACTCTGTTGATCCGGGTGGCCGGCGCAGTCGCGCCCATGCGCGAAGGGCTGCGCCGAACCATTGGCCGATCAGAGGGTTCCACGACGCGCCTGTTTGATCGTGAGATCCCGGGTCTGCTCGGCGTCGCTGCCGGTTTCGATAAGGACGCCACGATGGCGGCGGCGCTGGACGCGATGGGATTCGCCTTCGTCGAAGTCGGTACCGTCACGGCCCGTCCCCAGCCCGGGAATGCTCCGCCGCGGCTGTGGCGCTTGGTGCCCGAACGCGCGCTACGCAACCGGATGGGCTTCAACAACGCCGGTGCTGCCGCCGCGGCGACGCGCCTGCAGCAGTTGCGCCGCACCCCGCATGGCCGCCGGATGGTGATTGGCGCCAACATCGGCAAGTCGAAGGTCACGCCTGCAGCAGCAGCGGTGACGGACTACGTCATCAGCGCCCGGGCTGTCGCTGCGCACGTGGACTATCTGGTGGTCAACGTCTCTTCCCCGAACACTCCAGGTCTGCGTGATCTTCAGCAGACCGAGGCGCTGCGCCCAATCCTCGAAGCGGTCCGCGACGCTGCGCGAGCGGCCGCCGCGCGTGAGGTTCCCGTGCTGGTGAAGATTGCCCCCGACTTGGCTGATGCGGATGTCGATGCTGTGGCCCGGCTCGCCCGTGACCTGGATCTGGCCGGGGTGGTGGCCGTGAACACCACGATCGACCACGACCACGGGCCCGGTGGTCTGTCCGGCCCGCCGGTCCGCGAACGAGGAGTACAGGTCGTGCGCCGCGTGCGCGAGGTCCTCGGGCCTAAGCCAGTGATCCTCGGCGTCGGTGGAATCTCCACTGCAGCAGATGCGCGGGAATACCTAGCGGCCGGCGCCACGGCGGTCCAGGCGTATACGGCGTTCATCTACGGCGGCCCCGCCTGGCCCGGTCAGGTGAACAGGGCACTCACGAAGGTGCGGTAGGCGGCACCCTGTTCACCTGACGGCTGCTGGTTGATCAGCAGAGACGCTCCTTGGGGGAGACGTCATCGGTGACCCGCGGATCCCGCACGACGCTCTCGCCAAGGATCTGGTCGATCGTGGTCATGATCTCCGCCGGAATCTCCACCCCGGAGGCTGCGACGTTCTCGGCCACCTGCTCCGGTCGTGAGGCACCGATCAGTGCTGCCGCCACGTTCTCGTTCTGCAGCACCCACGCCACCGCGAGTTGCGCCATCGTCAGGTCGAGTTCCGCCGCGACTGGACGCAGATCCTGGACCCGCCGCAGTAGCTCTTCCTTGCCGAGCAGGCCACCGATCATCTTGGCCCCGCCTTGGGTATCGGCTGCGCGGGAGCCCTCCGGTGCCGGCTGGCCGGGCAGGTACTTGCCGGTCAGCACTCCCTGGGCCACGGGGGACCACACGATCTGAGAGATGCCGAGTTCGGCCGAGGTGGGCACAACCTCGTCCTCGATCACCCGCCACACCATCGAGTACTGCGGCTGAGAAGAGATCAGGCCGATGCCCAGCTCCCGCGCCAGCGCGTGCCCGGCACGTAGTTGTTCGGCAGTCCACTCGCTGACGCCGATGTAGTGCGCCTTACCGGAACGGACGACGTCAGCGAACGCCTGCATCGTCTCTTCCAGTGGAGTCGCGTAGTCGAATCGGTGTGCCTGGTAGAGGTCGACGTAGTCGGTACCCAGTCTGCGCAGTGAGCCATTGATGGACTCCATGATGTGCTTGCGCGACAGACCTGTGTCGTTCGGGCCCATGGGCCCGGTCGGGAAGTAGACCTTCGTGAAGATCTCCAGGCTCTCCCGGCGCTCACCGGCGAGGGCGGCACCGAGCACCTCTTCGGCCTTGGTGTTCGCGTACACGTCGGCCGTGTCGAAGGTGGTGATTCCGGCGTCCAGGGCCGCTCGCACGCACGCGGTCGCCGTGTCGTTCTCGACTTGAGAGCCGTGGGTGATCCAGTTGCCGTAGGTGATCTCGCTGATCTTGAGGCCTGAACGGCCAAGGTGACGAAAGCGCATATCGCGATCCTATCGTCGGTCACCGGCGCCGGTGCGGCTCAGCTGGGGAAGGAGCCCCTGGTGACCTGCGGTTTCGGTAGGCGAGTGCGGCGCAACTGGAACGCTCGCATCACCACGTACATGAGCACACCCCGGCCGACCCGGTCAGTGCCGAACTTGACCCGGGCCCGCTTGCGGAGCCGCACGGCCAGGATGATGGCGTCTGCCAACGCGATGAAGACCACAATGTAGAGCGAGTAGAACGCGATCAGCACCACGTCAGGCGGGATCGGCAGAAAGCTCGCGCTGAGCATGATGAGCACGATCAGTGCCGCGATCGGCAGGAACATCTCGCCGAGGTTCCATCGGGCGTCAACGAAATCGCGCAGATAGCGACGCACCGGGCCGCGGTGCTGGGCGGGCATGTGCTGATCGTCACCGGTGACCATTGCCTGGTTCATCCGCTCGCGTGCCTCGGCGTACTTCGCCCGTTGCTCGCGCCGGGCTGCGCGCCGATCTGTCGGCACCAAGGGTCGCTTGTTCCGCGCCTCGGCATCACGACGCCTGGGGGTCGGCCGACCCTTGCCGGCGGGCACGTCCTCCTCAGCGGCAGGTGCGGCGTCCTCGATCTTCTTCCGTCCGAACACGAGCGCCAGCCTAGTCGAGGCGGGGCTCGACTCGTGCCGCCGGCTGAGAGGATGGCGGCGTGCATGTGGTGATCAGTCCCGATCGGATCGGCCCGTTGGCTGCTGCGGATGTGGCGCGCGCGCTCGCCCAGTCCTGGCGTGAGCACGGGCATCGCGTGGTCGAACGACCGATGAGCGATGGCGGTGCCGGGATGGTCGAGGCGATCCGAGCGGCTCGGGGCGGCGACTTGCTCCCCGTTCCTGTGTCGCCTGCGGGCTCGGCTCCGGATGGTGAGCTCGTGCCGGTCGAGTTGCTGCACGTCCGGGGACGAGGTGGCGGCACGGCATACGTCGATGGAGCATTCGTGCTTGGGGCGGGAGCGGGAGCAGATGGGCCAGGCCGGCTGCTGCGGACCGGCACCACCGCACCAGTGGCGGACCTGCTGCTCGCCGCACTCGCGACCGGGGCCTCCCGGGTGGTCCTTGGCCTCGGACAGGTCGCCGTGCACGACGGCGGACGTGGTCTGCTCGAACGTCTCACGCAGCGCTGGGGTCTGGCCGCAGATGTGTCGTCGCCGCCGTTGGCGGCGTTGCGAGACCGACTCGCCGGCGTGCAGGTGGATCTGGCCTCCGCGACGGACCTACCGCTGCTCGGGCTGACCGGGGCCGGCGCGGCGCTCGCTCATCTGCCGGGGATCACCCCGGCGGCTGCGCAGGACGCGGAGCGGACGGTGGGGGAGTACTGCGCCGCGCTCGTCCGCTCGGGCGCGGCCGATACGACTCCGTCTGCCGAGCCGGATCGGACTCCCGGGCTCGGTGTGCTCACCCCGCAGTACCGTGCGCCACGGGCAGAGATCCGGCCCTCTCGCGACTATGGCACTGGCGCCGGTGGTGGCGCGGCCTACGCGCTTGCCCTGCTGGGAGCTCGGATCCTGCCGGGTGCGGACGTGGTCGCGGCGGAGATCGGTCTTACCGACATCGTGGCCACGGCCGATTTGGTGGTCACCGGAACCACGACGCTCGATGGCAGCGCCATGCACGAGTCGGTGGTGGCCACGGTCGGACGGGCAGCCATGGCCGTCGGGCTGCCCGTGGTGGCCCTCGGTGCCCAGGTGCAGACGAGCCGGCGCGACGGCGCGCGGATCGGTGTGAGTGCGACCTATCCGGTGGTGGACGCGCCGATCGCAAGTCCGCATCGTGGCCCAGCGTCGGAGGCGGACCCGTGGACGGCCATGGTGAGACGAGGAGAGCGAATCCGCCGGACCTGGGCGCAGTGACGTATCCTGGCAGGGCCGGATCGCGCCCAAGGGCGTGCCGGGAACAGGAGCGGGCTCGGTGACGTTGCCCCTCTAGCAGGCCGGCCCGACCGGCGCGCACGACCTTCGGAGAGACAGATGACGCAGACCACAACTACCACCGAAGCGCTTGAGCACGAGGTGGCCCTGACCGATGTGGCCGCTACCAAGGTGAAGGCGCTCCTCGAACAGGAGGGCCGGGACGACCTGCGGCTGCGCGTCGCCGTGCAGCCCGGCGGTTGCTCCGGGCTGATCTACCAGCTCTACTTCGACGAGCGGTACCTTGATGGCGACGCCGTGAGGGACTTTGAGGGCGTCCAGGTGATTGTCGACAAGATGAGCGTGCCCTACCTCGCGGGAGCCACCATCGACTTCGCGGACACCATCGAGAAGCAGGGCTTCACCATCGACAACCCCAACGCGGGCGGCTCGTGTGCTTGTGGTGACTCCTTCCACTGATCCACCTTCAGTACTGACCTCTGCACCGACGGCCGCGCTGCTCCGCTGCGAGTAGCGCGGCCGTCGTGGTGCGACAGCCCCGAACAACGAGACGAGCCAGACGTGACCGTGCGCCCCTTGCGCCCCCTTGCCCTTCTCCTGGCCGGCGCCTTGGTGCTCACTGGGTGCGCCGGCGGCGGAGCCTCTCCTGCCGAACCGACTGGCGAACCGACTGACGAGCAGAGCGCCCCGCCCGAGAATGGGGAGGTCACGGGAGCTGAGGCGTCCGGGGCCTTCGGCGAGGCGCCCGAGTTCACGTTCTCCAGCGAGACCCCGCCCGAAGGGCTCCAGGTGGAGGTGCTCTCCGAAGGAGACGGCGCCGTGGTGGAACCGGACGCGTACGTCCTGGCGCACTACGCCGGCATCGTCTGGGGAGCAGAGGAGACCTTCGACGACTCCTACAGCCGCGAGGCTCCGTCGATGTTCCCGCTCAGCGGTGTGGTGCAGGGATGGACCGAGGGGATCCCGGAGCACGCGATCGGATCGCGGCTGCTGATGAGCATCCCTGCCGACCTCGGATATGGCCCACAGGGCGGAAACCCGAATGCCGGGATCGGGCCGGATGACACCATCGTCTTCGTCGTGGACCTGGTCGGCGCCTACGACGCCGAGCAGACGGGTCAAGCGGACGCCACGGAGGTGACACCGGCCGAGGAGCTTGCGGTGACCGTCAACGGCGCACTCGGCGAACCGGCCAGTATCGCGGTCCCCGAGGGCGCTACGGAACCGGGGGAGGTCGCCACGATCGTGCTCGCTGAGGGCTCCGGAGAGGCGGTGGCTGCCGGAGACACGGTCGTGGTCGGATTCGCAGGCACCACCTGGGACGGAGCCTCGGCCGGGAGCAGTTGGACGGTCGACGGCACGCCTGGAAGCGGACCGTTCTCGAATGTCGTCGGCCGCGGGTCGATCGTCGACGCGGTGGTTGACGTTCCGGTCGGATCGCGCGTGCTGGTGCTCGCACCGGCCGGTGACGGGGCTCCTGCGTCCGCCTACGTCGTCGACGTGCTCGGCGCTGCCTGAGGCAGCGCGAGAGTTCTGACACCGCGTCAGGTAGTCTGCTGCGCGGCCGTGCGTCGTGCTCTGCGGACCCCCTGTTTGGCGATAGGGTGGGCACCGAATGAGCAGACGCCGGAATGAGCGCTGGGTCAGTGCCCGTCGTGGGCAGTGAGCACGCGCCCGGACCAGTCGGTTCACCAGGATAGTGACGTCGGAAGGCTTGAGGATCGTGCCATCGCCCTCTCCCCGGACCACGAGGCGCCGCGCGGTCGGCCTCGGGGCGCTCGGGCTCGTTTCCGCTCTCGCGCTGGGCGGATGTTCCGCCGAGCAGGTCTCGCGAGGGTGGCTACCCGGAACGCCAGGGATCACCGAGCACAGTGACGACGTCGTCGCCCTGTGGAACGGTTCGTGGATCGCTGCGCTCGTGGTGGGGGTGATCACCTGGGGGCTGATCATCTGGTGCGTGATCGTGTACCGCAAGCGCAAGGGTGACGAGCGGCTGCCGATCCAGTTGCGCTATCACCTGCCGCTCGAGCTGCTGTACACCTTCGTGCCGTTGGTCATGGTGGGGGTGCTCTTCTACTACACCGCCACACTGCAGGAAGAGATCGTCAACCCCGAAACCGAGCCCGATCTGCACGTCGAGGTGTACGGGCGTCAATGGACGTGGGACTTCGTCTACACCGACTCCGGCGTCTGGGACACGGGGGTGCCGGCTCAGCTGGACGGCACGATGGCACCGGCCGACGATCTGCCGACGTTGTACCTCCCGGTGGGGGAGACGGTGGAGTTCACGCTGCGCAGCCGCGACGTGGCGCACTCGTTCTGGATCCCGCAGTTCCTCTACAAGTTGGACACGATCCCCGGGGTGGTGAACACGTTCCAGCTCACCCCTGGCGAGGAAGGCCGCTACCTCGGCAAGTGCGCCGAACTGTGCGGTGAGTACCACGGGAACATGCTTTTCAATGTGGAGGTGGTCTCGGCGCAGGAGTACGAGGCACACATGGATGAGCTGCGCGAGGCCGGGCAGACCGGCGACCTGGGTACCGAGTATGACCGGCAGAATGCCGCCGACGTGGCCAGTTCCACGAGCGGCGAGGATGAGGGAGCTGACCACTGATGGCCGTCCAGGACGATCAGCGCACTGAATCCGGCGGCGAGTTCGAGCCGTCCGCGAACGCCGTCCCTGGCTTGCGGAAGGACCGTCAGAGCCTCGGCAAGACAGTCGTGTCCTGGGTGACCTCGACCGACCACAAGACCATCGGGTATCTGTACCTGATCACCTCCTTCGTCTTCTTCTGCATCGGGGGCCTGCTCGCGCTCGTGATCCGCGCGGAACTGTTCGAGCCGGGGATCCAGGTGGTGGCCAGCGGTGAGCAGTACAACCAGATGTTCACCATGCACGGCACGATCATGCTGCTGCTGTTCGCCACCCCGCTGTTCGTCGGATTCGGCAACGTCCTCGTTCCGCTGCAGATCGGCGCGCCGGACGTGGCGTTCCCGCGGCTGAACATGTTTGCCTACTGGCTGTTCCTGTTCGGCGGCATCATCGCGTGTGCCGGTTTCCTCACCCCCCGGGGTGCGGCGAGCTTTGGCTGGTTCGCCTATACGCCGCTGTCCAATGCCACCTATACCGCCGGTCTGGGCGGCGATCTGTGGGTGATGGGACTGGCGATGACGGGCTTCGGCACCATCTTCGGTTCGGTCAACTTCATCACCACCATCCTGTGCATGCGGATGCCGGGAATGACGATGTTCCGGATGCCGATCTTCACCTGGAACATCCTGCTGACCTCGATCCTTGCCCTGATGGCATTCCCGATCCTGGCCGCGGCGCTGTTCGGTCTCGGCGCCGATCGAGTACTCGGCTCCCAGATCTTCGCCGCGGAAAACGGCGGAGCGATGCTGTGGCAACACCTGTTCTGGTTCTTCGGCCACCCTGAGGTCTACATCATCGCGTTGCCCTTCTTCGGCATCGTCTCCGAGATCATTCCGGTGTTCTCCCGCAAGCCGATCTTCGGGTACGTCGGTCTGGTGTTCGCCACGATCGCGATTGCTGGTCTGTCGGTCACGGTCTGGGCGCACCACATGTACTCCACAGGTCAAGTGCTCTTGCCGTTCTTCTCCGTGATGACGATGCTCATCGCGGTGCCCACCGGGGTGAAGTTCTTCAACTGGATCGGCACGATGTGGAGAGGAAAGCTCACCTTCGAATCGCCGATGCTCTGGTGCATCGGCTTCCTGGTGACGTTCCTTTTCGGTGGGCTGACCGGCATCATCCTGTCCGTCCCGCCGCTGGACTTCCACGTGACCGACACCTACTTCGTCGTCGCGCACTTCCACTACGTGGTGTTCGGCACGGTCGTGTTCGCGATGTTCGCCGGCTTCTACTTCTGGTGGCCGAAGTTCACCGGGACGATGCTCGACGACAAGCTCGGGAAGGTGCACTTCTGGCTGCTCTTCTTCGGCTTCCACGGCACGTTCCTCATCCAGCACTGGCTGGGTGTGATGGGGATGCAGCGCCGAGTGCCGGACTACCTGCCGGAGGACGACTTCGTCTGGATGAACCAGCTCTCCACGATCGCCGCCGTCGTGCTCGCACTGTCGACGCTGCCGTTCCTGTGGAACGTCTACAAGACGTGGCGTACAGGAGCCCAGGTACACGTCGACGACCCCTGGGGCCACGGCAACTCGCTGGAATGGGCCACGTCCTGCCCGCCGCCACGGCACAACTTCGTGACCCTCCCGCGGATCCGGTCCGAGCGACCGGCATTCGATCTGCACCATCCCGAGGTGTCCGCGCTCGACCACACGCAGCCGGAGCCCGACCTTCTCGACAAGGTCTATGGCGAAGCGGAGCGGAGCGGAGAACCCGAGGTCGCAGCCGAGCGGACGCAGCGTGAGAGCGGAGAAGGACGATGAGCAAGAAGGCACACGGACCGCGTACCGAGCCGCATAAGCCGATCCGCACTGAGGCGGTCTTCTTCCTCGGCCTGCTCGGATTCTTCGTCCCGATGTTCGTGATCTACGGTCTGTGGTCCGGCTGGGAGCCGGTCGGCTCCACGGCCCTGGCCCTGGTGGTCGGACTGTGGTCACTGGTGGGCTTCTATCTGTTCCTGCTCAGCCGTCGGATCGATCCGAGGCCTGAGGATGACCCGATGGCCGATGTGGACAGCGCTGCGGGCGAGTACGGCACGTTCTCGCCGTGGAGCTGGTGGCCGCTGGTGCTGGGCATCGCCGTCTCGTTCGTCTTCCTCGGCGTGGCAGTGGGGTGGTGGCTGGTGGGAATCGGAGTCGTCATCGCCTTCATCGGCCTCGTCGGACACGTCTTGGAGTTCAGCCGCGGGCATCACGCGCACTGACCCGATGACCGGCTCCAGTCGACGCACTGACCCGATGACCGGCTCCAGTCGATGCCCTGGGACGGGTGGCCTCCCGGTATCGGGCGTCCACACGGACGGCGCGGTCCTCGAGTGGAGTGAGAGCCCGCCACCACGAGCCTGAAAGGGCCTCACCACACGAGCCTGAAAGGGCCTCACCACGAGTGTGGTGAGGCCCTTTCAGCAGTGTCTGAACCTGTTGAGCAGTGTCAGGATCTGTCGAGAAGTGTCAGAGCCTGCCGGGGAGCCTCTGGGCTCGGGACTCATGCGTCCAGGTATCGACCTGGTGTGCCCACGGCATCATGCCCAGAGAGGCAGGAATCAGACCGTGGACTGCGCGCGAGCCTTCTCCAGGCGCGCGGCGACGTCCTGCCAGTTCGCGATGTTCCAGAACGCCTTGATGTACTCCGCCTTGACGTTGAGGTAGTCCAGGTAGAACGCGTGCTCCCACATGTCCAGCATCAGCAGCGGTGTGATGGATACCGGCACATTGGACTGCTGGTCGAACAACTGGAAGATCGCCAGCCGCTCACCCAGGCTGTCCCAGCCGAGTACGGACCATCCGGACCCCTGGATGCCCGCGGCGTTGTCCGCGAAGTGCTTCTGGAAGGCTGCGAAGGAGCCGAAGAACTCGGTGATTGCTGCCGCCAGCTCGCCATCAGGCTCACCCCCGCCATCCGGAGAGAGGTTGTTCCAGAAGATGGTGTGGTTGATGTGCCCGCCGAGGTTGAACGCGAGGTTCTTCTCGAGCAGGTTCACCGAGCTGAGGTCACCGGACTCGCGGGCTGCAGCGAGCTTCTCCAGGGCAGTGTTGGCCCCGGCCACATACGTCGCGTGGTGCTTGTCGTGATGCAGCTCCATGATCTTGCCGGAGATGTGCGGCTCGAGTGCCGAATAGTCGTAGGGCAGGTCAGGAAGCGTGTACTGGGCCATCGGGTTTCCTCCCGTGTTGACGTGGCGTTCCGTAGTCGGCGACGGCGGACCGCCGCCTGACCGTTCCGGCATCGAAGTCGATGCCGGAACGGACATCGTGTGCCCTGATCGTTCCAGGCCATCTCACCGTAACCCGGATCTGCGTCAGCGCGCCTCGAGCGTCTCGCGTGCTGGATCGGACTCGACCTGATCGTGGTCGCCGTGGGAATGCGACGCCGCGAGTTCGGCCGGAGTGACAGGCTCCACGCGGTCCTCGTAGAAGAACCGGGAGATGCGCTGACGCAAGCGATCCTTGCGGTATCCGGTGCGGCGCACCCCGGAGGAGTCTTCCTCGGCGTCGATCTCCAGGGGACGGCGAGGCTCGTGGGAGACCAGCACCCATCGCTCGTAGTCGTCCAGCTCACGGTGGACCTCGATGTACTCGCCGGAGGCGAATCGCACCACGCGACCGGTCTCGTGGCCGTGGAGAGCGACCTCGCGGTCCTTGCGCTGCAGCCCGAGGCAGATTCGTTTGGTCACCAGGAAACTGATCACTGGGAGTACGAAGATCAGCACTCTGAAGGCCCACGTGATCGCATTCAGGGACAGATCGAAGTGGGTGGCGATGATGTCGTTCGACCCCGCCGCCACGAGCACGAAGAACACACTCAGGATGGCCACGCCGCTGGCGGTACGCACCGGGGCGTTCCGAGGCCGGTCGAGTACATGGTGCTCGCCGGTGTCCTTGGTGGCGAAGCTCTCGATGAACGGGAAGAGCGCAAGGATCCCGAACAGCAGGCCCGGCACGACGACACCGGGGACCAGGACGTTCAACGACAGCGTGTAGCCGGCGATCACGTACTCGGTTTGACCGGGCATCAGGCGCAAGGCGCCCTCGAGGAACAGCATGTACCAGTCCGGTTGGGCACCCGCCCCGACGATTGATGGGTCGTACGGGCCGTAGACCCAGACGTTGTTGATGCTCATCAATGCGCCCATCAAGGAGAGCACGCCGAAAACGATGAAGAAGAAGCCACCGGCCTTCGCCATGTACACAGGGAAGAGCGGGTAGCCCACCACATTCCGATCTGTGCGACCAGGGCCGGGGAACTGGGTGTGCTTGTGCCAGACCACGAGAAAGAGGTGCAGGGCGATCAGCGCGAGGATCAGCGCGGGAACCAGCAGGATGTGCGCGGTGAACAGTCTCGGAATGATGTCCGTGCCCGGGAACTCGCCACCGAAGAGCATGTAGCTTCCGTAGCTGCCGATGATCGGGATGGCCCGGAGCACACCATCGGCGATCCGCAGGCCGTTACCGGAGAGCACATCGTCGGGGAGTGAGTAGCCGGTGAATCCCGCGGCAAGACCAAGGATCAGGAGCGTGAAGCCGACGAGCCAGTTGAGTTCGCGCGGCTTCCGGAACGCTCCAGTGAAGAACACCCGCATCATGTGCACCGTCATGGCACCCACGAACATGAGCGCGGCCCAGTGGTGGATCTGCCGCATCAGCAGCCCGCCGGGCACGTGGTGGGACATCCAGACCGTGGAGGCGAACGCCTCGGACATCTCCAACCCCTGCATGGTCACGGGCAGAGCGTCTTCCGGGTAGTGCACCTCGGTCATGCTCGGCACGAAGAACATCGTGAGGAAGATGCCGCTGAGGATCAGCACCACGAAACTGAACAGGGCGATCTCGCCAAGCAGGAAAGACCAGTGATCCGGGAAGATCTTCCGGGCGAACTCCTTGACCATCTTCGAGGCACCCACGCGGGTGTCCAGGTAGTCGGCTCCGCCGGCGATGGCAGGGGAGGCCTGCGATTGGCGGGGTACCTCGGTACGGGTGCTCATCGCTCACGCTCCCAGTAGCTCGGGCCGACGGGTTCGTTGAAGTCGTGCTGGGCGTACAGGTAACCCTCGTCGTCAACGGCGATCGGCAACTGTGGCAGCGGCCGCTTCGCGGGACCGAAGACCACCTTGGCCTGATCGGTGATGTCGAACGTGGACTGGTGGCACGGGCAGAGCACGTGGTGGGTCTGCTGTTCGTAGAGTGCTACGGGGCACCCGACGTGCGTGCACACCTTGGAGTAGGCGACGATGCCGTCGTAGGACCACTCCTTGCGGTCCTCGGGTTCCTTGAGGATGGAAGGGTCCACACGCATGAGGATGACGACGGCCTTCGCCTTCTCCTCGAGGTAGTGCTCCTCCTCTGGCAAGCCCCACGGCATGATGTGGAACATGCTGCCTCGCGTGATCTCCGAGGCTTTCAGACGCCGATTGGTCGGGTCGGTGGCCAGGTAGCGAGGGCCACCGTCCGGGGCACCCGCCCATGCCGTGTGCCGGAACTTGGAGACGTTCCAGTCGGCACCCAGGTTTCCGACCAGCGGGACGAGGAAGCTGAGTGGCGCGAGAGCGAGTGCGCCACCGAGCGCGCCCTTGAGGAGTGGACGGCGAGCGATCCCGGAGTCTGCGGCGCCCTCGCGCAACATCTCCACTGCCCGCTCTCGGGTCGCGTCATCCCCGCGCTGGGCGTGCCGCTCCTCGACCTTCTCGTGGTCGTTCATCAGCGTCTTCGCCCAGTGCACGGCGGCGACTCCGATGCCGAGCATGCCGAGCCCGAGGCCGAGGCCGAGCACGAGCGTGTTCATGCGCAGGTTGCTGGCGTCCGTGGCCGAGACGGGGTACACCGCATACCCGACGATCGCCCCGATGGTGGCCAGGATGGAAATGGTGAACAGCACCGCGACTTGCCGTTCGGACCGCTTGGCGGCCTTGGCGTCCTCGTCACCGAGGCGAGGACGGTGCGGGGCGATGCCCGGATTCTCGAACTGCGTGCCCTCCGGTGCGGACAGTTCCTTGTTCGGCTGGGTACTCATGACGACCGCGCTCCGATCCAGACGGCTGCACCGATGAGCACACCAATGCCCACGACGAAGACCCACAGTCCCTCAGAGACGGGACCGATGGACCCGAGGCTGAGCCCGCCCGGGTTCGGTTCCCGTTGCTCATACAGGTAGGCGATGATGTCGCGCTTCTCTTCAGAAGTGAGATTGACGTCATTGAACACAGGCATCGACTGCGGGCCTGTGAGCATCGCCTCATAGATCTCGGTCGGTGTGGAGTCGTAGAGCGCGGGAGCGTGCTTACCGTCGGTGAGCGCACCGCCTGCGCCGACGGCGTTGTGGCACATGGCGCAGTTGGTGCGGAACAGTTGACCACCGACGGCGGCGTCACCCAATGCGGGGTCGACCTGTTCCTCGGACGGGATAGTCGGGCCAGGGCCGAGTGAGGCGATATAGGCCGCTACCTGCCGTGCCTGCTCCTCTGTCAGCTGTGGCGGCTTGGCCATTGCCTGCGGAGAGTTCGCATCCATCGGCATCCGACCGGTGACGATCTGGAAGTGCACGGACGCGGCTCCCACGCCGATCAACGACGGGGCCGTGTCCATCCCTTCGGCGTCGAGACCGTGGCAGGTGGAGCAGTTCGTGATGAACAACCGCTCGCCCTCGGCGACGTCGTCTGCGGTGGCGGTATCCGCCTGTGCGGAGCTGGGGGCGAACGCGGCGTACAGGGCACCGGTGAACAGCAAAGCCAGTGTCATCAGGACCACGGGTGCCAGCCGGTGTCGTCGACCTGCCGCTAGAGCCTTCACTTCTACGAGTCCTCGAATCAGATGGGGGTCGGGTGTGCGGGCGGGGTCCCTGCTAGAGCATCGGTAGCAGGTAGATGACGCCGAACAGGACGATCCAGACGGCGTCGACGAAGTGCCAGTAGTAGGAGACCACCAAGGCGGTCGTCGCCTCGTGCTCTCCGAACCGGTGGGCGGCGAAGGACCGCAGCAGGACGAAAAGGAAGGCGATCAGTCCGCCAACCACGTGTAGTCCGTGGAAGCCGGTGGCGAGGTAGAACACCGAACCGTAGGTCGAGTTCGAGATCGTGAGTCCGTGCTCCACCAGTTCGGCGTATTCGTAGACCTGACCGGCCACGAAGATCGACCCCATCACGAAGGTCAGGATGTACCACTCCTGCATCCCCCACTTGGTGAGCTGCAGCAGCGAGCCGCTGCGCGTCGGCTGGAACCGTTCTGCGGCCCATACGCCGAGCTGGCAGGTGACTGAACTCAGCACCAGGATCAGGGTGTTGACTCCGGAGAACGTGATGTTGAGGAAGTCATATCCCTGTCCCCAGACCTCCGGTCCGGCGACCGAGCGGTGGGTGAAGTACATCGCGAACAACCCGGCGAAGAACATCAGCTCCGAGGAGAGCCAGACGATCGTGCCCACCTGCGTGAGGTTGGGCCGGTTCACCGCCAGGTGGGGCGTAACTGGGTGGGTGGTTGCAGACGACACGGTGTCATTATGGCGGTTCTGAGACCGTGGTGGGCACCGCAAGTGGCCTGGATCGGGCTTTCCGGCGCGATCGCGCCTGAAATGTGATCTGTCGGCGCGTCGCACCCCGCAACGACGTGACGCGCGAGGACGTTTCGTCGTGACGTCACGGATCCGGGAGGCGCTGCGGATGCACACGCCTCGGCCCAGCGGCGACTAGCATCGGTGGGGACCACGACGGTGCGGGCCGATGCGTGCCCAGGAAGGACCACCATGACTGCGGTACAGCACGATGACGCGGCAGTTCCTGAGACCGAGGACACGGTATCGGTGCTCTTGTACAGCGACGACGCGACCACACGAGGCCAGGTTCTCACTGGCGTCGGGCGCCGCGCCTCGGCCCACACCCCCAGGATTCTCTGGCAGGAGGCGGCAACGCCCGCGGCTGTCGTGGACTACGTGGAGAACGGTGACTATGACCTGGTGATCCTTGACGGTGAGTCGGCGAAGTTCGGCGGGATGGGGCTCTGCCGGAGCCTCAAGACCGAGATCTACCAGTGTCCGCCAGTGCTGCTGTTGATCGCCCGTGCCCAGGACGCCTGGCTTGCCTCGTGGTCGCAAGCGGACGCCGTCGTGTCGATGCCGCTCGACCCCCTCGTATTGCAGGAGACCATCGCTGACATGTTCGCATCGCAGTGAACGCGGACACCCCGCTTGACGCCTACAGCTGGCCCGAGTTGATCACCCGATTGGTGGCCGGTGAGGATCTGGGGACAGCCGAGACGACCTGGGTGATGGATCAGGTGATGGCGGGGAACAGTCATCCGATCGCTCTCGGCGGCTTCCTGGTGGCGCTGCGAGCCAAAGGCGAGACGGTCCCAGAGATCAGCGGTCTGGCGGACTCAATGCGCCGGCACGCGCTAGCCGCGGACATCGACGCCGACGCGGTTGACATCGTCGGAACTGGGGGGGACCGGCACCGTAGTGTGAACATCTCGACCATGGCCGCCCTGGTGGTGGCTGGCGCCGGGGTGAGCGTGGTCAAGCACGGCAATCGCGCGGCCTCCTCCGCGAGCGGTTCGGCGGACGTTCTGGAAGCGCTTGGCGTCCGTCTGGACCTGAGCCCGGCCGAGGCAGCTCGAGTCGCTCGAGAGGCCGGCATCACTTTCTTGTTTGCCCAGGTGTATCACCCGAGCTTCCGGCACGCGGCGACGACCCGGCGCGAGCTCGGCGTGGCGACAGCCTTCAACATCCTCGGGCCACTGACGAACCCGGCGCGACCACGCGCAGGAGCGATCGGGGTCGGGGATGCCCGCATGGCACCGATCGTCGCCGGTGTGTTCGCGGCGCGGGGAACCTCAACGGTGGTCTTCCGCAGTGAGGATGGCTTGGACGAACTCTCGACGACGGCACCTGCGCGCGTGTGGGAGGTCACCGCAGCCAGCGGTTGGACCGTCCGGGAACACGAACTCGATGCCACGAGGTTCGGTATGTCGCGCGCCACGCTGGACGACTTGCGTGGCGGTGCGCCAGAGCAGAACGCCCAGGTCGCGCGAGACGTTCTCGCTGGAGCAGCAGGGCCGGTGCGCGAGACCGTACTGCTGAACGCGGCGGCCGGGCTGGTGGCCCATGGCAGTGTTCCTGGAACCGCCGAGGGCAGCCTGACCGATCGGTTCGCCGCAGGAATCGACGCCGCCGCTCATGCGGTGGACAGCGGAGCAGCGGCTGCCGTGCTTGAGCGATGGGTCGCGGCGACCCGAGCCTGAGGTGCGTGGCGCGGTAATGGTGGGTCCCTGCTGGCGCTTGCGATCAGCGGCGCCTGCGCCCGGCGGGTTCTCAGTCGTCGAGTCCCAGCGCGAACGCCGCCTCCAGGTCATGGCGGGAGTATGCCTGGAATGCGATGTAGGTACGGGTACTGAGCACCCCGGGGACTTTGCTGATCCGATCGGCGATCACGTCGGCGAGCTGTTCGTGGGCCGTGACCCGAACAAGTGCGATCACATCCACATCGCCGGTGGTGGAGTAGGCCTCGCTCACCCCGGGCAACTCGGCTACCTGGCTGGCAACCTCGGGTATTCTCGCGGCTTCGGCGTCGATCAGGACGATGGCAGTCTGCATCAGTGTTCCTCCAGTAGCGGCGGCGATGACGGTGCCGGTCCCGGTGCACCGACCGGCAGCACGTCCACCATCATGCCGCGCCCGAGTCGCTGGTGCTGCGCCCGGGTGGGACGGCCGCAGTGGGCAGCGAAAGATCTGCTGGTGTGCCGAGCGCACGATTCTCCGTCTCGCGCACCTGCCGTTCCGCCAGGCGTGGCAGGTGCGCGGTGGCACCGCGGAGGGGAACGGACCAGCCGCCATCGGAGTCGGCGAAAGTGGCCTCCACCAGGCGCGTACCGGGCGTCTCGAGCCACCGCAGCACCAACTCGGTCTCCTCCGCGGTGGCCGCACCGCCGAGCGCCGCGGCGGCAGGGACCTGCTCGCCACTGTCGGCCAGTGCGGCGACGACGGCCATCACCGGAGCACCGGGTCTGGACACTGTGGTTCCGGCCAGCCGGCCGTGGCGGATCAGAACCAGCTCCCAGCCGCCGTCGGCATGTCGACGCGCGGCGATGACCTGTGGTGCACGGTGGAGTGGGCTGTGCCGCTCGGTACGAGAAGCGGCACGCAGGTACGCCACGAGCTGATCACGGCGGACGGCTGCCTCCTCGTAGCGTTGCTGTGCAGCCAGTCTCGCGATGGCCACGCGTGCCGTAGCGACCACTGCTGAGGCGTCGCCGGACAGGGCTCGTTGCGCGGCCAGGACTCGGCCGGAGTACTGCGGAGCCTCGTGCACGCAGGGGGCGAGGCACTTGCCCATTTCGGCGAGCACACAGGCCGAGGCCGAGCCTGTGGGTGTGCGAGCGAGCCGGGTGGTGCACGTGCGCAGTCCGGTGGCCGCTACCAGGGCCGAGACAGCCAGCTCGGCCTGAGCTCGGGAGGTGAACGGACCGATCGCTTGCCCGGCGTGCTCAGGAGGGACAGTGCGCACCACCGAGAGTCGCGGATGGGCTTCGTCGGTCAGGCGGACCCATGGTTGCTTCTCCGGTGACCGGGAACGGCGGTTGTACGGCGGATGGTGCTCGGCGATGCCGCGCAGTTCCCGCACGGAGGCCTCGAGGGCAGTGGCACACGGGATGGGTCGTACCGACGTGGCCAGATCGACCATCTCGGCGATTCGTGCCCGCTTCTCGGCCGCCGTGAAGTAGCTGCGGACTCGCCGGCGCAGGTTCACCGCAGTGCCGATATAGAGCACTTCCCCGCCTGGTCCGAGGAAGTGGTAGACGCCGGGTCCGGTCGGGAGGTCGTCGGCAAGCGTGGCCTTGCGTCGTCGTCGGGCGGGTACGGGGTCTGCGGCAGTGGCGAGGTCCTCGACGTGGGTGACGCCGAGAGCGGTCATTCGCCCGAGTAGTGCGTGCAACACATCAACGGTGGCGCGTGCGTCGGTCAGGGCGCGGTGGTCCGGTGCTGTCGGCGAGCCGAACAACGGTGCGAGAGTGGACAGCTTGTGGTTCGGCGCCTCGTCGCGCGTCACCACTCGGCGGGCGAGGGCGACGGTGTCCACCACCTGCGGGCGTGGCCAGACGAGATCCATTCGGGCGCTGGCCGCGCGCAGGAACCCGACGTCGAAGCGTGCATTGTGTGCCACCAGGATGGCACCTCGGGCGAACTCCAGGAAGGCCGGAAGTACTTCGTTGATCGGGGGAGCGGTCATCACCATGGCATTCGTGATGCCCGTGAGCACCGTAATCGTCGGGGGGATCCCGATCCCGGGGTTCACCAGGGTCTGGAACTCACCGAGAACCTCACCACCACGGACCTTGACCGCGCCAATCTCGGTGATCGCACTCTCCCGCGGAGATCCGCCGGTTGTCTCAAGGTCCACCACCACGAACGTCGCGTCGATCAACGCTGTGCCGAGCTCGTCCAGCCCGAGCTGGAGCGGCGTGCCGGGATGCTCCCGAGCACCCGGCGAGCCTGGCTGGGCGGGATCGTCCGCGCGCGGCAGACGGCGCCCCGGTCGGGGCGGGTGCAGGAGATTCTCGGCCATCTCTGCGCACGCTACGCGCGACCTGTGACATGACGGCTCGGGACGCTCCGTCCGCGGCCATTGAGCTTAGGTGGTCTCGCGCTCGGCGGCAGCTTTGGCGTAGAGGTCGTCGATCCGTTCAGCGAAGTCGCGCAGGACCAGGTTGCGCTTCACGCTCATCTTCGGGGTCAGGTAGTCGCTGACGGTGAAATCGTCGCCCAGAACTTCATACCGTCGTACCGACTCCGCGCGGGAGACGGAGGTATTGGCCTTGTCCACCGCCTCCTGGAGAGCGGCGCGCACGTGCGGGTGCTCTGCGGCTTCGAGCACGCTCATCTCGGGCAAGCCTTGATTGGACAGCCACGTCGGGAGCATCTCCGCGTCGAGGGTGAGCAGCGCGGCGATGAACGGTCGCTGATCGCCGACGACCACGCACTGGCTGATCAGCGCGTGGGCGCGGATCTTGTCCTCCAACTGAGAGGGGATGACGTTCTTGCCTCCGGCGGTGACGATCATCTCCTTCTTCCGGCCGGTGATCCGCAGGTATCCGTCGGAATCGAGTGCGCCCAGGTCCCCGGTGTGGAACCACCCGTCGGTGACGGCCTCTGCGGTGGCCTCGTCGTTGTTGTGGTACCCGCGGAATACCGCGATGCCCTTGGCGAGGATCTCGCCGTCCTCGGCGATGCGCAGACTGATCCCCGGTAGCGCGGGGCCCACTGTGCCGATCTTCGAGCGTGCCGGGACGTTGACCGAGACAGGCGCCGTGGTCTCGGTGAGGCCGTATCCCTCGAGTACTCGGACGCCGACGCCACGGAAAAAGTGCCCGAGGCGATCACCGAGCGGTGCACCACCGGAGATCGCGAACTCCACTTGGCCGCCGAGCGCGTCGCGGATCTTGTGCAGCACCAACTTGTCAGCTAGCGCGTACTTGATCTTGAGTGCCGCGCCTGGGCCGCCGGTGTCGAGAGACTTCGAGTACGCGGTGGACACGCCGGCCGCCCAGCGGAAGATCTTCACCTTCCCAGCGGCAGCGGCCTTCTGTTCGGAGGAGTTGTACACCTTCTCGAACACGCGGGGCACGGAGAGGATGAAGGTGGGGCGGAAGGTGCCGATGTGCTGAAGGAGTGTCGTCGGATCACCGACGTGCCCGATCGGAACGCCGGCGCAGATGGTCAGCACTGAGACGAACCGGGCGAACACGTGCGCCAACGGCATGAAGAGTAGGGTGCGGGCGTTGTCGTGCAGGATGTCCTGTCCGAGAGCCGCGGTGGCGTTACGGCACAGTTCCACGAAGTTGCCGTGGGTGAGCTCGACACCCTTGGGCGGCCCGGTCGTCCCGGAGGTGTAGATGATGGTGGCCAGATCCTGCAGGCGCAATGCGTCGTAGCGCTCGCGTACCTGCTCATCGGTCACCTCTGACCCGCCGCGCGTGAGTTCATCGAGCGCGCCATCATCGATGACCCAGAGGTCTTGCGGCTGATTGTCGCCTGCGGCCTCGCGGATGAGCGTGGCGAGCTCGGCGGTCTCTGTCACGACGCGGTCTGTTGCGGAATCGGACAGGATCCATCGCGCCTGTTCCGTTGAGGAGGTCTCATAGATCGGCACGGTGATGGCTCCGGCGTACCAGATCGCAAAGTCGAGCACGGTCCACTCGGCGCGGGTACGGGACATGATCGCGATGCGGTCCCCGGCGCTCACGCCAGCAGCGATCAGGCCCTTCGCCACCCCGAGCACCTGCTCGTGCAGTGCCTCGGCAGACTGCGGGTCCCAGCCGTCGCCGTCGGGCAACTCGATGAGTACCCGTTCGGGTTCCTTCGCCGCCCAGTCGAGGAGAAGGTCTGGGATCGTCAGTTCGGCTGGCGTGCTCACCATGAGCGGAACGTCGGTGTCTTTCATGAGAGTGGCTCCTTTGGCACGGTCGAGATGCTGGCCTCACTCTATCGGCGCCTGGGCGACTACGTCTGACTTACACGACTGCGCCGTCGTCAGTGTCGGAGCGCCGCCCCCGCGGCATCCGCCACAAGAGCACCAGCCAGCCCAAGATCGAGGCGATGATGGCTGCCAGGTAGACCCATGACGGTGCGGCGGGCCACACGATGAGGAAAAGCACGGTGAGGATCGGGCCACCCAAGGCGAAGAACCACGCCAACGTCGGCAGTGGATCGTGCGCCCGGAGCGGAGGGTCGGGTGGCACGAAACCAGCCTCTTCGGCGTTGTCGGCCACTGTGTAATCCCGCGGTCCGGCAAGATCGGTGCCGGGCCGCTCGCCACCCTCGCTCGAACGGGGCAGCTCTACCGGTCCCGCAGTGCCCGTCGTCTCCGTGGTGGGCCGGCGTTCGCCAGGTGCATCGCCCGTCTGCGTGTGCAGATCGCCGAGCTGTGCGGTGATCTCTGCCCAGCGGGCATCAATGTCGGCGTCGGTCGGCTCGGGTCGATCAGCGGGGGAGTCGCTGTCGTCGGGAGTCCCTTCGGGCATGCCTCTCACTCTACGGTGAGGTGCTGACGGGAACGAACGCTGCACAGAAGGGTGCGGTGCTACGGGTGAGTGAGTTCAGGCGCGCGATCAGTAGCATGAGGGCAGGTACCGATCGGTAGATCGGTGCGTTTCGCTCCTCGATAGACACCCATCGGAAAGGGCCCCCGCCACATGTCCCAGAATGCTCCGATCCGCCGGATCGCCCTGCTCACCGCGGGCGGATTCGCCCCGTGCCTGTCGGCCGCCGTCGCGGGCCTGGTGCGCCGTTATGGCGAGGTGCTCCCCGATGCGGAGATCATCGCCTACCAGTACGGCTACCACGGTCTCCTCACCGGCAACTACGTAGTAGTGGATGAGCAGGCGCGAGCTGCGATCGACGTGCTCGACGAGTTCGGCGGAAGCCCGATCGGCAACAGCCGCGTCAAGCTCACCAACGCGAAGGATCTCGTCTCGCGAGGGCTCGTCGAGGAGGGCCAGGATCCGCTCGCGGTAGCCGCGCAGCGCCTGCGCACCGACGGCGTCGACGTGCTGCACACCATCGGCGGCGACGATACGAACACCACGGCCGCGGATCTGGCCGGCTACCTGGAACAGAACGACTATCACCTCACCGTGGTGGGCCTGCCCAAGACGATCGACAACGACATCGTCCCCATCCGGCAGTCCCTCGGTGCCATGACCGCTGCCTCGGAAGCCTCCCGGTTCGCCCAGAACATCATCGGGGAGCACCGGGTGAACCCGCGGATGCTGATCGTGCACGAGGTGATGGGACGGCACTGCGGGTGGCTCACGGCAGCTGCGGCACGCGACTACCGGTCATGGTGGTCCGAGCGCTCGTGGAACCCCGGTCTGGGCCTGACGAAGGAGCGGTGGGACGTGCACGCCGTGCTGCTCCCCGAGCTCAAGGTCGACCTGCAGGCCGAGGCCGCGCGGCTGCGTTCGATCATGGATGAGGTCGGCAATGTGAACATTTTCCTCTCTGAAGGCGCCGGTGTACCCGAGATCGTGGCCGAACTCGAAGCCGCCGGCGAGGAGGTCAAGCGCGACCCATTCGGTCACGTGATGCTTGACACGATCAACCCGGGTGCCTGGTTCGCCAAGCAGTTCGCCGACCTGATCGGGGCGGAGAAGGTGATGGTGCAGAAGTCCGGATACTTCTCGCGCTCCGCCCCCGCGAATGCTGCCGACCTCGAGCTCATTCGTTCGATGACCGACCTTGCCGTGGACACGGCACTCGCCGGGGAATCGGGGGTGATCGGGCACGACGAGGAGAACGACGATCGACTGAGCGCGATTTCGTTCACCCGCATTGCCGGCGGCAAGGCGTTCGACGTCACCGTGGACTGGTTCGGTGAGCTGCTGGCCAGCATCGGTCAGCCGCTGGTGGCCGCCGAGCCGGCCGCGCACTGACGCTGGCGAGGACTGAAGCCGGCGAGGTCCGCCCCATGGGGCACCCGGCCCGACCGAGAGTTCGGGCCGGGTGCCGGCGTTGGTGAAGGTGAGTCATTGGGGCAGCGGTCCGTGCGCCGGACGTCGTGAGCACATGGTCAGCGGGCGGCTCGTCGGTGCGTATCCTGAGGTCCGTGAGTGTGATCCCCGACCCCGCGGTCCTGACTGGTCTCGATCGATGGCGTGCGTTGCCGGTGCGGCAGCAGCCCACCTGGCCGGATGCGTCAGCACTCGCCGCAGCCACCGAACGCCTCGGAGGAGTCCCCCCGCTGGTCTTCGCCGGTGAGGCGGATCGGTTGCGCGAGCACATGGCTGCAGCGTCCCGGGGGGAGGCGTTCCTCCTGCAGGGGGGCGACTGTGCCGAGACCTTCAGTGAACTCACCGCCGACAATATCCGCGACAAGATCAAGACCATCCTGCAGATGGCGGTCGTGCTGACCTACGGGGCGAGCATGCCGATCATCAAGATGGGCCGAATGGCCGGGCAGTACGCCAAACCACGCAGTTCCGACACCGAGACCCGAGGTGAGGTCACGCTTCCCGCCTACCGCGGGGACATCGTCAACGATCACGCCTTCACCGCGGCGGCGCGAGTGCCGGACCCCCAGCGGCTGGTGGATGCCTACCACAATTCGGCCACCACACTGAATCTGATCCGCGCCTTCACGCAGGGCGGTTTCGCCGACCTGAGGCGCGTGCACGAGTGGAACCGAGGGTTCATGGAGAACCCTGCGTACGCGCAGTACGACGCGTTCGCCACTGAGATCGACAGGGCCATTCGCTTCATGGGCGCCGCGGGTGCGGATTTCGATGCTCTGCGCACTGTGGAATTCTTCTCCAGCCATGAGGGACTGCTGCTGGACTACGAGCGTCCACTCACCCGGATTGACTCACGGACCGGCCTTCCCTACGACTGTTCGGCACACTTCCTATGGATCGGGGAGCGGACCCGCCACCTTGACGGTGCACATGTGGACTTCTTTGCTCAGGTGCGCAATCCGATCGGAGTCAAGCTCGGACCGACCACCACTGTCGCCGATGCCGTCGCCCTCATGGACCGGCTCAACCCCGACGGTGAACCGGGCCGATTGACCTTCATCAGTCGGATGGGCGCCTCGAAGGTACGGGACCTGCTCCCGGAGCTGGTCGACGGGGTGCGTGCCGACGGTCGTCCGGTGACGTGGGTGTGCGACCCGATGCACGGCAACGGGATCACCTCGGCCAACGGGTATAAGACTCGTCGCTTCAGTGACGTGATCGACGAGGTACGCGGCTTCTTCGAGGTCCATCGCAGCCTGGGCACGGTGCCCGGCGGCCTGCACGTGGAGTTGACCGGTTCCGATGTCACCGAGGTGCTCGGCGGCAGCGAGGAGATCGACGATCACGCGCTCACCCGCCGCTACGAGACCCTCGTTGATCCGCGCCTGAATCACCAGCAGTCGCTGGAGATGGCGTTTCTGGTGGCGGAGATGCTGCGAGGATCCTGATGGATCATGCCAGGGACGCCGCAGGAGCTCCGTTGGAGCGAGTGCTTCCGCCGGGGCAGCATTGGCGTGCCGAACCCGACGTGATGCACTACGGGCCGGTGCCGCGGCCGCGGCCTGATCGGTGGTCGTTCACCGTGGGGGGCGCCACCGTGGATGGCGTCGAGCATGTGTTTGACTGGGAGACAATGGCGCGCCTGGAGGTGCGCGAGGTTGTCGCTGATATGCACTGCGCCACGCGCTGGTCCGCTTTGGATCAGCGGTGGGCGGGCCCTCGCGCATCGGACGTGATCGAGCTTGCGCCGCCTGCGCCACACGTACGCGAACTGCTGGTCTTCGCGGAGTTCGGATATGCCGCCAACGTGGCAGTGGATGATCTGCTCTCGCCCCGGACGGTACTGGCCACGCACCTGGACGGTGAACCCCTGCCCCGCGATCGGGGCGCACCGATGCGGTTGATCGTTCCCCACCTGTACACGTGGAAAGGGCCCAAGTGGGTGCGTGGCTGGAACTACCTGACCGATGAATCCATGCATCTCGGCTTCTGGGAGCAGCGCGGCTATCACCGGCGTGGTGACGCGTGGCGGCAGGAGCGCTACGCCTACCAGGAGGTTTCTCCGCGCCCGGTGCCCCAGGATCTCTGAGGCTTTCGCGGTCGACGCCACTCCTTGAGGGGCCGGCGCGTCGTTCAGACCACGGACAGGACGATCTCGGTTCCCAGCGGCACCTCGTCGCCGGCAGGGACCGACTGTGAGCGCACGGTCCCGAATACGCCACCGAAGACGTTCTCGCGAGCGACCGTCAAGCCGAGTGCTTCCAGGGCCGCTTCGGCGTCTTGATACTGCTCGCCGAAGACGTCTGGTACTTCGACGAGTTCGGGGCCGAGAGAGATCGTCAGCATCACGATGTCACCACGCAGTGCGTCTCCGCTCTCGGGGCTCTGTGTGAGGACATGTCCCTCGGGAACACTGTCGTGATAAGCAGACCCGTCGATCTGGGGCTCGGCGCCCGCTTCCTGGAGGTCGGAGATAGCCGTATCCTCGTCTGCGCCGACCACATCGGGGATGGTGATCGGTTCCCTGCCCTGGGAGACCGTGAGCGTCACCGGGGTGTCGTGCCGCGTCTCGGTGCCCTCCTCCGGATCGCTGCTGATCACGACGCCGGCTTCGACATCCTGTGAATAGGACTGCTCGACCGTTGGTGCCACGGTGAAGCCCTCGTTCTCGATCGCTTCGATCGCAGCGCCCTCCTGAAGGCCGGCCACGCGGGGTACGGCGAGCATCTGTACCCCGCGTGAGACCACGACCGTGATCTCACCACCGCGGAGAAGGTCGGCCCCCGCGGCCGGATCGGTGCTGATCACCGCGCCGGCAGGGACGTCGTCGGAGTGCTCGGCGGTGGTGACGGGGACGAAACCGCCCGACTCGAGCGTGGCAAGGGCGTCTGCCTCCTCGGCACCGGCGACGTCCGGAACCTCGGCGTAGGCACCGGGTCCGACGTTGACGTACCACCACCCGCCGCCGCCGAGTGTGGCAATCAGGAGCAGGATCACTACGGCGATGCCGGCGCGTCGGCGCCGCCGCACTCGGCGCCGTTGGGCAGGCTCGGCGGGTGCTGAGGCGACGGCACCGATCGGGAGCGCGACTGTCCCGGTGTGGTCGAGTCCCGTGGTGGTCCCCGTTGCGTCGGAGTCCTCGGTGACGACGTCATCGGCCGCGGGCACGGTGGCGGTGACCATCGGGGTCTGTGTGTCGCCCTCCGTACCGTTGACGTCGGCGCGGATGCCGAGTTGGTGCGTCTGCAGACCGTCGCGAGTGCGTTGCAGCAGAGCGAGGGCAGCGCCTGCATCTGCTGGGCGGTCGGCCGGATCCCGCGCTGTCATTCGCAGGACGAGTTCGTCCACCTCGAACGGGAGCCACGGCACGGACTCCGATGGTGCGGGTACGACGTCGTGCACGTGTTGGTAGGCCACCTGGATCGGCGTCTCACCGCGGAATGGCTGGTGGCCGGTGAGCATCTCGAACAGCATGGCACCGACGGCGTAGATGTCGGCACGAGCGTCGGCGTTTCCGGAGGTGACGATCTCGGGGGAGAGGTAGGCGACGGTGCCGAGGAGGCTGCCGGTGGATGCCGCCGTCGCCTCGCTGACGGCACGGGCCAATCCGAAGTCGGCCACCTTCACCTCGCCGGTATGAGCGACCAGGATGTTCTCCGGCTTCACGTCTCGATGGACAAGGCCAGCGTGGTGTGCGGCCGCCAACGCGCTCAAGACATGTTCGATCAGCCGGAGCGCCTCACCGACGGGGAGCGCGCCGCGACGGCGCAGCACGGTGCGCAGGTTCGTGCCGTCAACGAACTCCATGGTGAGGTAGTTCAGGTCATCGGCACTGCCCTGATCGAACACCCCGACGACGCCCGGGTGGGCCAACCTGGCGGCAGCGCGGGCCTCTCGGCGGAACCGGGCGGCGACATCCGCGCCCTCGGCCAGGTGTGCGTGCATCACCTTCAGCGCGACAATGCGATCGAGGCGGCGATCCAGCGCTCGGTAGACGGTCGCCATACCACCGCGAGCAATGCGCGCGGTGATTTCGTACCTGCTGTCGACCAAGCGGCCGATCAGCGGGTCGGCGACAGTGGTGGCCATGAGCCGAGTGTATGGGCGCTGGCCGCGATCGGCGGGCCTCAGCCGTAGCGTGTCATCAGCGTCTGCACGTTAGCCACGTACCGGCGAGTGTCGTCATACAAGCCGTTGCGCTGGACTGAGCCGAGTCCCTGGTAGTAGCCGCCGATCGCCTCGCGGTCATTGTCTGCCACGCGATGCAGTGTCCGCAGGATGGCGATGCCGGCCGTCACGTTGTCCTGCGGATCGAGCAGGTTGAGCTCGCGTCCGACGAGGGTGGAGGCCCATTCGCCGGACGAAGGAATCACCTGCATGACGCCGATCGCGTTGGCGGGGGAGACGGCTGCCATATCAAAACCGGACTCCTGATACGCCACGGCGAGCGCAAGGGCAGGGTCAACGCCCATCCGATTCGCGGTCTGCCGGATGAGTGACTGCATCTGGGACCGACTGGGCAGATCTGCCGCCAGCAGCGTGCGCTTGTTCGCGTTGGCGGCTGCGGTGACGTCAGAGGAGTAGGTGTAGTGCAGGAAGGTGTTGGAGACCAGGCCGGCCGGGATCCGCAAGCTCTGTCCGACCCGGATCGCGGCTGATGCGCCGAGATTGTTGGCATCGATGATGGCGCGCACACTGCTGCCGTAGCGGGCGGCGATGCCCGAGACCGTGTCGCCGGAGATGACGCGATGCGTGGTGCTCGCCGTCGAGTCGTTCGAACTCGAGGAACCCGAGGAACTGCTCGAACTACCGGAGGTTCCCGACCCTGAGGAGTTGGAGGTGGAAGAGCCGCCGTTGGAGGAGCTGGAGCCAGGGATGCGCAGGGTCTGGCCGATGCGGATCAGGGCGTTGGAGTTGAGGTTGTTGGCGTTGATGATGGCGCGCACGGAGGAGCCGTGCCGGGCGGCGATGCCTGAGACCGTGTCACCCGCCCGGACGCGGTAGCTGGAGGCAGTGGTCGAGGACCCGCTCGAGGAGTTGGAGGACTGCGACGAGCCGCTGCCTGAGGAGTTGGAGGTGGAGGAGCCGCTGCTGGAGGAGTTGGAGCCAGGGATGCGCAGGGTCTGGCCGATGCGGATCAGGGCGTTGGAGTTGAGGTTGTTGGCGTTGATGATGGCGCGCACGGAGGAATCGTGCCGGGCGGCGATGCCCGAGACCGTGTCACCCGCACGCACCCGATAGGTGGCCCCATTGCTCGAACTGGAGCTGGAGCCAGACGAGTTCGAACTGCTGGAACTCGAACCCGTGGAGGAGCCGCTGCTGGAGGAGCCGGATCCGGGGATGCGTAGGGTCTGTCCGATGCGGATAATCGCACGCGACCCGAGGTCGTTGGCGTTCACGATGGCGCGCACCGTGGTGTCATACCGCAGGGCAAGATGACTGACGGTGTCGCCCGCGCGCACCGTGTAGATCGTGTCCGAGGGGGCACGATCGACACTCGCCACGCCGACGCTGTGGCGGGAAGCGAGCTGAGGGGCGCTGCTGAGCTCTCGCGTCACGTCGACCGTGGCGGGTGCCGCGGCGGCGGGTGCGGCGGTAGCGGTGAGGCCGACGGCGGTGGCCGCGCCGATCGCGCCCAAGGTCGTGACGGACGTGGTGCGGCGCGTCCTGGCGCTGCGCGTGCTGCGAGTCATGGGCGGATTCCCCCGAAGTGTCCGTCGCCTTGATCGGCGACACGGCGTGTCTGACGTGACGATTGTGGTGAGTGAGGTGTATGAGAATGGTGAGACAGTTGTGACAGTAGTGGTTGCCGGTCGGTGCTGACAACCCGTTCGTCCTCCACGGCGCTGACCCGTAGGCTCAGGCCGTGACTGAGAGCCCGATTGAGAGCAGCCGGTGGCTGAGCCTGCCGGAAGTGGCCGACGCCCTGGACTCGCGGCTGCGGGACGTCCGGGACCTGGTGGCCGAACGGCGGCTGGTGGCCGTGCGGCGCGGAGCGAATCGGGTGTGGTCCGTCCCTGAGGAGTTCCTCGCATCTGGTGAGCCTGGGGAGCCCGGTTATGTCGTCTTGAGCTCGTTGCGTGGCACTGTGATGCAGCTGGGCGATTCAGGTTTCGATGACGAGGAGATCGTGGTCTGGCTCTTCGCCCCGAACGAGGAGTTGGACGAACGCCCGATCGATGCACTTCGACGCGGTCGGACGCACGCCGTCCGACGTGCGGCGCAGCACTTGGCCTTCTAGGCTCAGGCGGTGCGGGACACCGCCGCAGCCGCCAGAGCCCGAAGGGCGTCCGCCGCCGGTTTCGTCAACGGTGCCGAAGCGATGGCCGCGAGTCCCTCGCTGGTCCGCTCGGCGATGAGTGCTTCGACGGCCGAGGGCGCACCGGTCGCGACGATGATCTCGCGCGCTCGGGTGAGCGCATCTGCGTCGAGCTCAGGGTTCCCGATGGCGTGACGCAACTCGCGAGCGGCTTCGGTCCCAGCACGCTGCAACGTGGTCGCGATCAGCACGGTCCGCTTTCCTTCCCGAAGGTCGTCACCAGCGGGTTTGCCCGTCAGTGCCGGATCGCCGAAGACGCCGAGCAGGTCATCCCTGAGTTGGAAAGCCTCGCCGATCGGTAAGCCGATCTCGGCGCACGCGCGGACTCCGGCTGGCGGTGCACCGGCCATGGTCGCGCCGAGGCACAGCGGTTGCTCCACGCTGTAGCGCGCGGCCTTGGCTCGCAAGACGCGTCGTGCCCTGTCGAGGTCCACAGTGGGATCGTCGGCCCAGGGCGCAGATTGGGCGTAGATGTCGAGGTACTGGCCGAAGGTCACCCCGGCCATCATGTCCGTCACGATGCGGCGGGCGGAGCGCCGTTCGGAGTCAGGAAGACGGTCGAGCGCATCGTCCAGCTCTCGCGTGGATGCCACCACGAGGAGATCGCCGAGGAGGACGGCGGCCGAGGCACCAAAGCGGTCGGCATCGCCGACCATGGAGAGCTGGTGGTGACGGGTAGCGAGTTGGCGATGTGCGGCTGGGCGTCCACGCCGAGTGTGGGAGTCGTCGATGACGTCGTCATGCACTAGAGCGGCCATCTGGAAGAGTTCGAGCCCGGCTCCGGCTGCGATGATCCGATCATCGAGGTCGGCGCCCCCGAAAGCCATCCATCCGGCCGCTGCGAAGGAGGCCCGGAGGCGTTTACCTCCCGCAAGCATGTCCGCGGCCACAGTGCCCAGATCACCGATCTCAGGGCCCACCTCCTCGTGTGCTGCCATCACTTCGGTCAAGCTCGTCAGCACGCGGTCCGCGACCGCTGCACGAAGGTGGTCGAGTCGGGTCTCGGAGTCGGTGGCGCGCACGTCGTCCAGCCTACGGTCCTGCCGATGTGCCGATGTGCCGATGTGCCCAGCCGCCCATGTGCGCGGGCGTCATCGTCGCGAAAGTGGGCCCCGCGGTGGCAGCCATAACTCTCGAGAGGAGAGACATCCACCATCGGTGCCGTGTCCACAGGGGTTCGCGTGGTCGGCGTTGTCCATCGCGGCGGCACGCGTTGCACTGGAACCCACACCCCCCTCGGCCGGCGACAGCGTGCCGCAGTTCCATGGACTCAGATGGTTGCCATGGACGACATCACCGGCATTCCCGAGGCGACCGCACACCCACCGCTGCGCATCGCGCTAGACGATCCGGTGGACGTGCTGTCCTGGCTACCCTTTCAGCTCGGCTTCCAGCCACACGAATCCGCTGTCATGGTCGCCTTGCGGCGATCCGCCGACAGCATGTCCATCGGCGTGGTGGCACGCTTCGATCTCGCCGACCTGGCCCGAGAACCCCGGCTGCAGGCAGAAGCGGAACGTCACCTTGCGCGCGAGAGTGCGGTCGGTGCCTTGTTCGTGCTCGTCAGCAACGAGCCTTGGTTGCGAATCTCGCATCGCAAGGGGGATGCGGGGGAGGTGCTGCGATGGTGGTTGCAGACGCCATGGGCCGATCCAGCCACGACGTGGTTGCTCTCGGATGAGGCGTTCCGATGCGTGGAGTGCTCTGATCCGCCGTGCTGCCCAGCCGCCGGTCGGCCCGCGGCGATACTGGAGGAATCTGAGGTCACTGCCACCATGGTGTTCCGCGGTCACTCCTACGCCTCCACCCGCAGGGAGCTTGTGGCCGATATGGAACGGTCGGCGCCCGGCCGACGCGCGGCGAGCGCAGCTGCTACCCGATATGAGGGACGCCGTGACCGCATCGATCCCATGCGATGGCGGCGTCTCGCGTTACGTCGCTGGGTGGAACTCATCGATCGAATCGGGCAGCCGGGTCAGGAGCTCGCGGCTCCGATTGAGCCCGCCCTCGTTGGTGCGGTTCTGGCGGGTCTGGCGGATGACTGGGTGCGCGACGGTGTGCTGCTCTGGGCGGCCACGGGGCGGGCTCTTTCGGACCGAGAACGAGGGGCCGTCCTTGAGGCGCTCTTCACGGGTAGCGTGAACCCACACGAAGGCAGGCTCCACGCAGCAAACGCGGCCTTGGGGCTCCTGGGAGCGCATGCCAGTCGGCGATGGCGAGTGCCCGTCCTGAGCACGGCAGCGTGGCTGGCCTGGTGGGGTGGTGACGGAGCGCGCGCGGCCTTGCTGCTCGAACGGGTTGCGCAGATCGACTCGAGCTATCCGCTCGCACGGCTGCTCAGTGCCGTGGTTGCCGGCGGTGTCGCTCCGGGGTGGGTACGCGAACCCCGTTCGGCCTGAGACGGCGGCCCTCACGACGGGCCGAGACATGTCGGCACAGTGGGACGATCTGCTACTTCCATCGGGACGCGCTAGGGTCGGCGCGTGGGCAACGGGAGGAGTGCGACGTGATCGTGGTCGGATTCATCGCCACCGCCGAGGGGCGCGCCGCGCTCGAGGCGGCCGTCGAAGAGGCGGGTCGGCGAGGAGACACAGTGACAGTCGTGGTGCACGCGCCGCGGGGTGCCGAACAAGCAGACGTCGATCTGGCTGCGGATGAGGTGCGGCAACGTATCGACGGTGAGCTGCTGAGGGAAGTGCGCAGCGTGGCACCGGGTAGTGACGTGGCGGAGGCGCTGATGGCAGCTGCCGAGTCACTCAACGCTTCGCTGATCGTCATCGGCTTGCGTCGGCGATCGCCACTTGGAAAGTTGATTCTGGGTTCGAACGCACAGCGCATCCTGCTGGACGCGCCCTGCCCAGTGCTCGCCGTCAAGCCCGAGCTCTCGTAGGACCACATCGTCGCGCTGATCGACGGGCAGGAAGTCGAGCGCGAGTGCATCGCCGTGGCCGAGGGGATGGCGGGCTCCCCGCCTGGCCCCTAGATCCGCTCCGCACCTTCGCCGGTCCGGTACGGGACCTGCAGACAGTGCACGGGTGTCGGCGCCAGGGAACATCTCGCGCCCATCGGCCGTTGGAGACCGTGGCGGGTACGCATCAGGTGAGGTCATCGCGGCCGACCCGTGGTTTCGCCCTGTGGCCTCAATTCCGCTGCTCCGATACCTACACCCCGCCGCATCGCCACTGGGCGGTTATAATTGTAGGACGCCGCGACGTTCAGTCCGCCGTCCGCGCCTTGTCTCCCGCCGAAAGGTCTTCTGTGCCGTCGCCTCGTTCCCACGCCGTGCTGCCCCGCGAATTTGAACACTTTGCTCTGCAGAAGGCGTTCCGAACCGGCTTGGAGCGCGGGTCGCTCACTGCGACCGAGTTTCGAGCGGCGTGTGAGGAGGCCGATGTCAAGCCCCGCCGTCTCAAGGAGGTTCTCGGCGCCATGCAGACAGCCAAGATTACCGTGACCGACGTGCCGTCCAGAGCGGTCGCTAATGCGGCCCCGCGCCGTGGGACCACCGCGACCGTGGAGTCCCCTTCGGCGTCCGAGGACGCCCCAAGCGCCCAGCAGCCTGCATCGAAGCCGGCCGGGAAGAAGTCCGCCTCGAAGCCGAACGCGAAGAAGCCCGCTGCATCGTCGAAGGCTAAGGCAGAGCACAGCGGGGGCACGGACGCTGCGACACCCGCGAAGGCCAGCGCGGCCAAGCGAGGCACCGCTGCCACCGCCCGGAAGAAGGCGGCAGCAAACAAGGAATCCCTCGTGGCCGTACCGGAAGCGGACAGCGCCTCGGATACGCCCGACCAGGATCGTCCGAAGGTCGATGAAGCCACGCCGGCGACGACGTCCACCGCAGCCGAGACTGCTGAAACCGAGGAGGCCGGTGGATTTGTCTACTCCGACTCCGATGATGACGACGCACCGGCCCAGCAGGTCGTCACCGCCGGTGCCACTGCCGACCCGGTCAAGGACTACCTCAAGCAAATCGGCAAGGTCGCGCTGCTGAACGCCGAGCAGGAAGTAGAGCTCGCCAAGCGGATCGAGGCGGGCCTGTTCGCGGAGGAGAAGCTCGGTAGCGACGCCGCCGGTATGGCGCCGAAACTCCGTCGAGAGATGCAATGGATCGCCCAGGATGGGCGACGTGCGAAGAACCACCTGCTCGAAGCGAACTTGCGCCTGGTGGTATCGCTGGCGAAACGCTACACGGGCCGCGGCATGCTCTTCCTGGATCTGATCCAGGAAGGCAACCTCGGGCTCATCCGCGCCGTCGAGAAGTTCGACTACACCAAGGGCTACAAGTTCTCCACCTACGCCACCTGGTGGATCCGGCAGGCGATCACTCGCGCCATGGCTGACCAGGCCCGCACCATTCGCATCCCGGTGCACATGGTGGAGGTCATCAACAAGCTGGCACGTGTGCAGCGCCAGATGCTGCAGGACTTGGGCCGTGAGCCCACGCCGGAGGAGCTCGCCAAGGAGCTCGACATGACGCCAGAGAAGGTCGTGGAGGTGCAGAAGTACGGTCGCGAGCCGATTTCGCTGCACACCCCGCTCGGGGAAGACGGAGACTCCGAGTTCGGTGACCTGATCGAGGACTCCGAAGCCGTTGTGCCAGCTGACGCCGTGAGCTTCACCCTCCTGCAGGAGCAGCTGCACTCGGTGCTCGATACGCTCTCGGAGCGTGAAGCAGGAGTGGTCTCGATGCGTTTCGGTCTCACTGATGGCCAGCCCAAGACGCTGGACGAGATCGGCAAGGTCTACGGGGTCACTCGTGAGCGGATTCGCCAGATCGAGTCCAAGACGATGTCGAAGTTGCGCCACCCCAGCCGTTCGCAGGTGCTGCGCGATTACCTGGACTGAGCCCCTGCCCACAGGGCTGATGCACAGGACCGCGGCGAATCATCGAGATTCGCCGCGGTCCTGTGCATTCAGGCTCGGAAGTGTTTCTAGCAGTTCGGTCCTTGGTTCAGACCGCGCCGCCCGCCGCGGCCGGTGCATCGGCTGACTCCCCGCCGTCTCCGATCGACTCCCTGGCGAGGAAATTCTCCAGATCGAAGAGGTTGTCTCCGGCGCGCTCGGCCACCGTGAGCAAGGTGCTGGCTGAGGCGACCTCCTCCACCTGCTCCTTGAGGAACCAGAGCATGAACTGCTCACCGATCACATTCGACTCGGCTCGGGCCGCCTGGAAGATGGCCTCGATCTGCTCGGTGACCTGCTTCTCCTGTTGCAGCGCCAGGGCGATCGGTTCGCGAATGTCGGAGAAGTCGTTCTGGACGGGCGAACCGGCGGGGATGGCCACGCGGAGATCACGGTCGAGCATGTACTGGATGATCATCATCGCGTGGTTGCGCTCTTCAAGAGCCTGGCGGTAGTAGTGCGCAGCGAGCCGCGGCATGTCCTGGCCGTCGAACCACACGGCGATCGCGACGTACTGCGTGTGCGCGTCGAACTCGTGACCGATCTGCTCGGTGAGCAGCCGGACGTAGGTGGATTCGGAGTGTGCGTTGGTGGTCATGGGATCGAGCGTAGTGATCCCGGCGACGGTCCGCATCGAAGCCGAGCCTGGCCTCAGTGAGGCGTGGCTTCACTCAGTCGGAGTGGTCCGAACTGATCGTCAGTAGCTCTCACTCGCCGTGCCGCGCTGCGGCTGGCTCAGTTGTCGGTGGACTCCGCGTCGGCGTGTAGCCGTTCGGTCTCGTCCTGGATATGGGTGGCGACCGTGGTCAGCTTCTCCGAGTGCTTGCGTGCGTGATGCGCGCAGAACAGCAGTTCACCGGCATCCAGGAGCACGCGTACGTATGCCTGAGCTCCGCAGGCGTCGCAGCGGTCGGCCGCGGTCAGTGCGTCATGGGCGTTGTCGGCTGTCAATGTGCTCACACCGCCATGTAACCACCTGCACGGCCAGCCGCATTCCTCAGAAGGGCAGAGTTCGCTCACTGCGGAACGGCGACGGGTTCGCCGGGAGCCGATTCCGCCGTTCCGGGTGGCGTTCCGAGATGGCACCCGCAGGCCCGCATACCATGGGGAGCGTGTCGAAAACTTCCACGGATGCCAGCTACACCGCTCGTCACCTCTCGGTGCTCGAGGGCCTCGAAGCTGTGCGCAAGCGCCCCGGCATGTACATCGGCTCCACCGACTCGCGGGGCCTCATGCACTGTGTGTGGGAGATCATCGACAATGCCGTGGACGAAGCCCTCGAAGGGCACGGCAACGCGATCGAGATCGTGCTCCATCCGGACAACTCGGTGGAGGTCCGCGACAACGGGCGCGGCATCCCCGTGGACAACGTGACGGCCTTGGGCCTGAGCGGTGTCGAAGTGGTCTTCACCAAACTGCACGCCGGCGGCAAGTTCGGAGGGGGCTCCTACGCCTCGTCCGGCGGTCTGCACGGTGTGGGCGCCTCCGTGGTGAACGCACTGTCGTCCCGCTTGGACGTCGAGGTAGACCGGGGTGGGGCCACCTACGCCATGTCGTTCCATCGCGGCGAACCGGGGACGTTCGACGATACCGGTGCAGTGTCACCGGAGTCACCCTTCACGCCGTTCACCGATCACTCGGAGTTACGCAAAGTCGGCAAGGTGAAGCGTGGTGTGAGCGGTACCCGGGTGCGCTACTGGGCCGATCGTCAGATTTTCCCGGCGTCGGCAGCATTCTCCTATGACGAGCTCATCACGCGGGCGCGGCAGACGTCTTTCCTGGTACCAGGGCTGCAACTGACGGTGCGGGACGAACGGCGTTTGATGGGCACACCTGGCGAAGACGGCCCGGTGGAGGAGGTCTTCCGTCATGACGGCGGAGTCAGCGACTTCGTCGAGTTCCTCTCGGCCGACACGGCCATCACCGACACCTGGCGGTTGAGTGGCCAGGGCACGTTCACGGAGACGGTGCAGCAGTTGGACGACAAGGGTCACCTGCGCCCGGTCGAGGTCGAACGCACCTGTGAGGTGGAGATCGCACTCCGTTGGGGCATCGGCTACGACACCGAGGTTCGCAGCTTCGTGAACATCATCGCCACCCCGAAGGGCGGCTCTCACTTGAGCGGCTTTGAACAGGGCCTGGTCAAGGCGGTCCGCAAGCAGATCGAGGCCAACGCCCGCCGATTGAAACTCACTGGCAAGAGCGGCAAGGAACGCATCGAGAAGGACGATGTGATGGCCGGCCTGACCTCCGTCGTCACCGTGCGTCTGCCGGAGCCCCAGTTTGAGGGGCAGACCAAGGAAGTGCTCGGCACCGCACCGGTGCGTGGCATCGTCGCCAAGGTGATCGACACCGAGATCACCGCTCTGCTCACTTCTGCCAAGCGCACCGAGAAGGCGCAGGCTGCAACGTTGCTCGAGAAGGTCGTCGGCGAGATGCGGGCACGTATCGCGGCACGCACTCATAAGGAGATCTCGCGGCGCAAGAACGCGCTGGAGACCTCAACCCTGCCCGCGAAGCTGGCCGACTGCCGCAGTGACGATGTGGAACGCTCGGAGTTGTTCATCGTCGAGGGTGACAGTGCTCTGGGCACCGCCAAGCTGGCGCGGCAGTCCGACTTCCAAGCGCTGCTGCCGATCCGTGGGAAAATCCTGAACGTTCAGAAGGCTTCTCTCGCGGATATGCTCAAGAACGCTGAATGCGCCTCGATCATCCAGGTGATCGGAGCGGGATCCGGTCGTTCGTTCGAGCTTGATGCCGTGCGCTACGGCAAGATCGTGCTGATGACCGACGCGGACGTCGACGGCGCCCACATCCGCACGTTGCTGCTGACCCTCTTCTTCCGGTACATGCGACCACTGGTCGAGGCGGGCCGCGTTTTCGCTGCTGTGCCGCCATTGCACCGAGTGGAGACGACCGCTCAGGGCAAGCGCAAGGGTTCTATCACCTATACGTACTCCGAGGCCGAGTTGCGCCAGCTGCTCCGTACCCTGGAGAAGGCGGGCCGCCGCTACAAGGAGCCGATCCAGCGCTACAAGGGTCTGGGGGAGATGGACGCCGACCAGCTCGCCGAAACCACCATGGATCCTGCCCACCGGACCCTACGCAAGATCACGATGGACGACATCGAGGCGGCCGAGACGGTGTTCGATTTGCTCATGGGCAACGATGTGGCGCCGCGGAAGGACTTCATCATCGCCGGCGCCAACGAGCTGGACAGGGATCGGATCGACGCGTGAGCGAAGGGCGCCCCCCACTGCCTGGGCGGCACTTCGGTCTCACGTGGCGACCCTTGACCACGCGGGATGACGAGGCCGTGCGGCAGCTTTTGAGCCGTTCCTGGCCTGTCGATCAGAGCCTGCACCCAGGTTCGCTCGATCTGCACCCCTCCCGGCAGCAGTCGGCCGGAGTGGACCTCGAGTTCGACTCACTTGCCGGGGTCGACCCGGACGGTGCGCTTCGCACAGTGGCGCTCGTGCGCCGAGACGGCGGGAGGGCCCTCCTCTGGGCCATGATCGACCCCGGGTGGCGGGGCCGTGGAATTGGACGAGCGATGCTCCGCTGGCAGGACGCGTGCGCCCAGCGCGCGGGTGCGGTGGTGGCGGACATTCTCGTCGATGAGACCAGAACGGACCAGCGGCGTCTGGCCGCTGCCGCCGGCTTCACCTCGGCCGGGCGGGTCCGCGCCATGCACCGGACGTTCACCACAGGTTCGGCCACGTCGGCCCCGGCACCTAGAACGGTCACGGGCGTCGATGGCCTGGAGATTCACCGCGAGGAGCTCGCCGCCGGCACGCGGTGGCAGGCGCGGCGAGACGGCCGACGCGTGGGTGCATTGGAGGGTGCGGTGACGCCCGCAGCATGGCCCGACCATGGCGTGGCGCACCTGCAGTTCGACTTCTGCGGCGTCGACGTGTGCAGTGCCGATGTGGCACTGCCTTTGCTCGCCGCGGCAGTGCGCGCCTACGCTTCCGCTGACATGGTTACCGCACGGATTGACGTGGACGTCCACCAGGACGGGGTGCTCGACGCTGCCGGCACCCTGGGTTTCACGACTCTCGGGGAGGCGATCCGGTACACCACGGGATCGTCGGTGCGCGTGTGATCGGGGCGGGGGAGCAGCGACTTGGCCTGCTGTGGCGGGCTGTGGAGCATCAGGACGCCCCGACCCTGTTTGCACTGTGGCAGCAGATCGAAGAGCACGACGACCTTCCCTACCGCAGTACCCGGGAGGAGTTGGATGAGTCGTTCGTGACCCAATGGACGGACTTGGCCGAGAATTCCATCGGGGGTTTCGACGCCGGAGGTCGCCTGTGTGCCTTCGGTCTGGTCAGTGTCTCGCCTGGAGAGCAGGGGCCGGTGCGAGTGTTCCTGGATGGCGGTGTCCGTCCCGACTACCGGCATCGCGGGGTGGGCTCAACTGTCCTCGAATGGCAGATCGAGCGCGCCAGGCAGATCCTCGCCGACGACGATCATGGCACGGGAACGATCGTCGTACACGTTGAGGAGGAGATGAGCCATACGGCAGACCTGGTGCGCCGCTACGGCTTCACCGAAGCCGGATACCACACCGAGATGCGTAGGGACCTGAGTCTGGAATTGCCTGACGTCTCCGTCCAACGCCCCCTCAGCGTCGAGCCTTGGTCGGCCGAGTTGGACGAACAGGTCCGCCTTGCTCACAATGAAAGCTCCAGCGGGCAGGCACCGGCCCAGAGCGCGACACTCTGGGCTGAGGGACGTACCTATTTCGTTCCCGAGTGGAGCTTCCTCGTACTCGACCGGACCAGTGACCGTGCCCAAGTTGCCGGGTATCTCCTTTCCAGCAGGTACGAACAGGACTGGGCAACGCTGGGCTGGTCGGAGGGATACGTGGATATGCTCGGCGTGCGGGCTCCGTGGCGTGGTCAGCGGATCGCGACGACGTTGCTGGTGCGTGCGATGAGTGCGTTCGCCGCGTCAGGAATGGAGTTCGCGGCACTCGGCGTGGATCATGCCACGCGGCAGGACTCTCTCGGGCTCTTCGGCAAACTCGGCTTCGAGCCGACCCGGGGATCGACGACGTACACCATCGAACTGTGAGGAACCGATGAACCGCGCCTGGGACATCGCCGCCGGCCTCGTGATCGCCCTCCACCTGGCTGCCCAGGCGGTGGACGCGCATACACTGGCCGATGGAACTCAGGTTCTGCTGGTGCCCGCGCTGGCTGGTGCTGTGTGGAACCGAGCAGAGGTTCCGCACGGGAGCCGGCCGGCTCGACTCTACGCAGGCGCCCTGTTCTTCTCCTGGATCGGAGATGCGGCCCCTCGGGTGTTTGCCGACGAGGCAGGATTCATCGCGATGGTCACGGCCTTTGGCGTTGCGCAGGTGTGCTTCGTGGCCACTTTTGTCCGGTTGCGATCGAGGCCGCTGCGCCCGATCGTCGCACTCGGCTATCTCGCAGGTTTCGTGGGGCTCTTCGCGGCGTGCGTGTCTGGGGCAGGCCCGCTGTTGCCATTGGTGGCGGTGTACGGCCTGGTCCTCGTCGCGGCCGCCGCTGTCAGCACCCGGGTGAACACGATGACCGGTATCGGTGGACTGATCTTCTTCATCTCCGACGCCCTACTCGGACTTGAGTCATTCTCCGCGTGGTACGCCCTGCCGTCGCACGACCTGATAGTGATGACCACCTATATCGCTGCTCAGGTGCTCATTGCGGCCGGCCTCCTGCGCCATTGGCGCGTCGAACGGCAGGCACCTGCGGACCCCGGCGGTGACGAGCCGGCCGACTCACCCCAGACCGGCGATGGAGACGTCCAGCGGACGACCTGATCCATCCCGCCGTTCGTCCAGTTCCGGCAGGTCCACGGGCTGGCCGGCCGAACCGACGGCGCGGATGGGGTCCGGTCCCACAGCTGCCAGCACCAGGGAGTCCTCTCCACGCAGGAACCGGTGGGCGCGGACGCCACCGGTCGCCCTGCCCTTGCCAGGGAACAGGGCGAAGGGGGTGACCTTCGCGGACCCGGGAACAGTGCCGGGCAGCGCGGTGGACGAACCGGATACCGTCACCACTACGGCCTCATCGGTGCGCCCGGCAGGTAAGGCCGTGAACGAGACGACCACTGCACCGCCGCCGAGCTTGATCCCTGCCATCCCACCGGCACCACGTCCCTGGGGCCGTACGAGCGCGGCCGGGAAGTGCAGGAGTTGCCCCTCCGAGGAGACGAACACCAGCTCGTCCTCGTCTGCGGCGTCGGCGGCACCGACGACCTCATCACCGTCCTTGAGTGAGATCACGTCCCAGACTTCCTTGCGGGGGTAATCGGGAGTCACCCGCTTGACCTGGCCCGATCGAGTGCCCAACGTGAGCGGGACAGCATCGTCGTCCAGCCTCGCCAGACCAACCACCCGCTCGCCCGGCTCCAGCATCAGAACCTCGCTGACCGGAACACCACCCGAGAGGCTAGGCGCGGCGTCGGTGGGCGGCAGGGCGGGCACCTCGATCACCGACAGTCGCAACATCCGGCCACGGCTGGTGACCGCGCCGACTTCACCTCGGGTAGTTGCCCGCACGGTGGCGTGCAGCGCGTCGTGTGCGCTGCGGGCACCGGCTCGAGTCGGTTCGGCAGCGTCCGCGGTCCGGACGAGGAGACCGGTCGCCGAGAGCAGGACTCGGCACGGAGTGTCGGCGATCTCCAGCGGGACGTCATTGCCACGACCCTGCCGTGCACGAGACTGGTGGGACTCCGCCGTGGCGGTGGCACCGGAAGCTTCCAGCAAGACCGTACGTCGCGGCGTTCCATGCTCAGCTGCTACGCGGGCCAGTTCGTCCGAGACCACATCCCGGAGTAGGCCTTCGTCGCCGAGGATCTCTTCGAGCGCCTCGATCTCCTTGGCCAGCTCGTCTCGCTCGGCCTCGAGTTCGATCCGGGAGAATTTCGTCAGCCGCCGCAGGCGCAGTTCGAGGATGTACTCGGCTTGGGCCTCAGAAAGGTCGAAGACTGCCATCAGGCGAGCGCGCGCAGATTCGGCGTCATCGCTGGTGCGGATCACCGAGATCACCTCGTCGATGTCCGCGATGGCGATGAGCAGGCCCTCGACAAGGTGAGCACGCTCGCGCCGTTTGGCGAGCCGGAACTCGCACCGGCGGCGTACCACGGTGAGCCGGTGCGCGACGTAGACCTGAAGGAGTTCACGTAGCCCGAGAGTGCGCGGCTGGCCCTCCACCAGCGCCACGTTATTGATCCCGAAAGACTCCTCAAGCGGGGTGAGCCGGTACAACTGGGCGAGCACGGCTTCGGGGTTGAAGGCGTTCTTCACCTCGATCACCAGCCGCAGCCCATGGGCGCGGTCGGTGAGATCGTTCACCGCTGCGATGCCCTGGAGTTTCTTTGCCTGGACGGCGTCCTTGATCTTCTCGATGACCCGTTCCGGGCCCACCTGGTACGGCAGCTCGGTGACCACGATTCCCTTCTTGCGAGGGGTGAGGCTCTCCACTCGGGCCGTAGCCCGGGTGCGGAATGAACCGCGACCGGTGGCATACGCCTCCCGGATTCCGTCCAACCCGACGATCTTGCCCCCGCCTGGCAGGTCCGGGCCAGGCACGAACCGCATCAGCGCCTCCAGATCGGCATCCGGATGAGCGATCAGATGCCGCGCCGCGGCGACCACTTCGACGAGATTGTGCGGAGGCATGTTGGTGGCCATACCGACGGCGATCCCGGACGCACCGTTGACCAGCAGGTTCGGAAGCGCGGAGGGCAGCACCTCCGGCTGAGTCAGCTGGCTGTCGTAATTGGGAACGAAATCAACGACGTCCTCGTTGAGATCCGCGGTCATCACCAGGGCCGCCGGCGCCAGCCGCGCCTCGGTGTACCGCGGGGCCGCGGGGCCATCGTCCAAGGACCCGAAGTTGCCGTGACCGTCGACCAGCGGCAGTCGCAGTGAGAATGACTGCGCCATCCGCACGAGGGCGTCATAGATGGCACCGTCGCCGTGCGGGTGCAGTTTGCCCATGACCTCACCGACCACCCGGGCCGACTTCACATGCCCACGGTCGGGCCGCAGCCCCATCTCGGCCATTTGAAACAGGATGCGACGGTGCACCGGCTTCAACCCGTCCCGCGCATCGGGAAGGGCACGGGAGTAGATCACCGAGTAGGCGTACTCCAAGAACGAACCACGCATCTCGGTGGAGACGTCGGTATCGATGACGATGGAGTCGACCGGGGTCTGCTCTGGTCCGGGCGTGCTGCGGCGTGCCATCTACTCATCATCCCCTGCCGGGCCGATCAGCACGGCCAGTACACACCGGTGAGCGCCATCTAGGATCGTGTCATGGCTCACGGCAACGCCCCGGTGGGGGAGACCACCTACCCGGAGCACTGGGAAGCCGATGTGGTGCTGCGGGACGGGACCACTATGCGGATCAGGCCCATCCTGCCGACGGATGCTGACGCCGTCGAGCGATTCCACGCGCGGCAATCGCCGGAATCGGTGTACCTGCGATTCTTCGCCCCGCTGGAGCGATTGCCGGCGCGGGATCTGCATCACTTCACGCACGTGGACCACCGCACCCGGGTGGCGCTCGTGTTGGAGTCCGGTGGGGAGCTGGTGGCCATTGGCCGGTTCGACCGGGTCGACGAGGACTCCGCCGAGATCGCCTTCAACGTCTCTGACTCCGCGCAGGGACGAGGACTCGGCTCCGTGCTGCTCGAGCACCTCGCGGCCGCAGGTCGAGAACTCGGGGTGCGCCGGTTCGTCGCGGACGTCCTGCCGCAGAATGCCCGGATGCTGCGGGTGTTCACCGATGCCGGGTACGACGTCCATCAGGTTTTCGACGACGGAATCGTGAGCGTCTCCTTCACGATCCGACCGACCGATCGTTCGCTGGCGGTGTTGATGGAGCGTGAGCGTCGCGCGGAGGCGCTGAGTATGCGTGCAGTGCTCGCACCGCGCCGGGTGCTCCTGGTCGGTGCCGGGGAGGAGGGTACGGCGTTCGCTGAGCGGCTTCGCTCGGGTCTGGGTCGGGTCGCTGCTGGGCGCGTCGTCACCGCCGGTCTAGGCCCTGGCGCCCCACGAGTGGAGGACCTCGAACCCGAGGCGGGTGCAGAGATCGACCTGGCGCTGGTGGCCGCCCCAGCAGCTCAGGTGTTGGATCTGGTCCCGCAGCTGGCCCGTGTGGGGGTCCGCGCGGTGGTGCTGTACACCGGTGGCTACGAGTCGGGGCAGCCCTCCGGAAAGGTGCCGCAACGCACGCTCGTGCGAACGCTGCGTCAGTACGGGATGCGGCTGGTCGGACCGCGATCCTTCGGCGTACTCACCGGCGGGGAGGCCGAGGCGTTGAACGCAACGCTGTGGACGGGGCCCGTGCGCGCAGGCCGTATCGGGATCTTCTGCCAGTCCGCGGCAGCCGGGCTCCACCTGCTGGACGGGGCCGCCGAACGTCGCCTCGGTCTGTCCTCGTTCCTTTCGGCCGGACATCGGGTCGATGTGTCCGGCAACGACGCGATGCAGTACTGGACCACCGACGATCAGACCACGGTGGCCTGCGTGCGGCTGGAGTCGATCGGCAACCCGCGCAAGTTCTCCCGGGTGGCACGGCGCCTGTCCGAGAAGGGACCGGTGGTGGCCATGATCGCGGGCACCACCGGACAGTTGCAGCTCCCGGGGCACTCCGTGCGGACCACCCGGGTACCGCGGCGGGCATTGGACGAGCTGATGCGCCAGGCGGGGGTGCTGCAGACCCAGTCGGTCACGGAGATGCTTGACCTGGCGGCCCTGCTCAGCGAGCAGCCGCTCCCGGCCGGAGACCGCGTGCTGGTCATCACGAACACCGGTGCGCAGGCTGCGGTCCTCGCGGAGCTCGTCCGCCACCATCGCCTCACCCTCGCCTGCGACCCGATCGCGATGAGCCCCCGTGCCGGGGCCGCAGAGTACGCCGAACAGGTGGACGCGGCGCTGGCCAGGGATGATTGGGACGTGGCCGTGGTCGGGTATGCCCCCCTGCTGGCCCCCGAGACCGGTCCCATCAGCGCACACATCCGCAGACTCGCTGAGGTGTCCGGGCGGACCGTCGCGGCGACCTTGTACGCAGTCACCGGCTTGATCGGACCAGCAGGCCCGCGCGGATCAGCGGGTGAAGCGGGCCATGAGGATGCGGTCGAATCCGTCGAGGTGCCGACCTTTCCGAGTGCGGAGACCGCCGTCGCCGCGATCGCACAGGCGCGCCAGTACCGGCGCTGGCGCGAGAGTGGACGTGGCCGGCGGGTCGACTTCGACGATGTGGACCGCCGGGGAGCCAAAAACCTCGTCCAGGCCGAACTCACCGGTCTGCCAGCCGGCACCACCAAGCGTCTCCCGCCCGAACGTGCCCGCCAGCTGCTGGGCTCACACGGAATCCGGACATGGTCCGAACGCCGGGTGAGCACTCTGGAGGAGGCGCTGATCGCCGCGGAGGAGGTCGGGTGGCCGGTGGCGCTGAAGACCGTGGACGAATTGCTTCGGCATCGTTCCTATCTCGGCGCCATCAGGCTGGACCTGTCGACGCCGGCCGAGCTGACCGAGGCCTACCGGCAAGCAGAGGCGCGCGTTCGAGCATTGACTGGCCGGACCGCCAGCTTCGACGTCCAGGCCATGGCGCCTCCGGGTGTCGCCTGTGTCATCCGTGCGGCAGAGGATCCGCTCTATGGCCCGATCCTGAGTGTCGGGCTGGCCGGAGACGCCGTAGAACTGTTGGGAGATGTGAGCTACCGGGTGCCGCCGCTCACCGATGAGGACGTCTCCGAGATGATCCGGTCGCTCCGCGCTTCGCCGCGTCTCTTCGGACAGCGTGGTCTGCCGGCTTCTGATGTGGCTGCGCTGGAGGACGTGCTTGGACGGGTCTCCGTGCTCAAGGACGAGTTGGCGGAAGTGTCCGTGGTGGAGCTCAACCCGGTGCTCGTTGCAGAGTCCGGAGTAGCGATCCTCGGGATGCATGTGGACGTCGCGCAGCCGCAGCGCGGCGATGCGGCTCGTCGGGTACTTCCCTGACGCCCCCGAAGTGGGAGACTAGCGACGTGAGTTCACGAACGGATCAGCTGCGAGACCTGAGGCGGGAGATCGATCGCGCCGGTTATTACCCGGCATTGGTGACCGATGTGCTGGAAGTGGCGCTCGCCGGCGAACCGGTGCGCGCCTATCTCGTGCATCCGGAGACCATGTTCGATCGGACCGAGGTCCGCCGGCACATCACCACGTTGGTGCTGACGCCCACACGCTTGGTCGTTGCTCACGTGGACGATATTCCGGGTGAGGCGCCACTGGGTGCGGTGAACGCGGCGGCCACGACAGAGGCAGTCGCGTTGCGCGAGATTCGTTCGGTGGGATTGACCCACGGGGTGAGCGACCCGGTCACCTATACTCAGGGCACTGGTGGCACCGAGCTGACCATTGCGATCAACTGGGGCTCGGTGAGCCGGATCGATCTAGAACCGGCGACCTGCCCGGATCCGGAGTGCGAGGCCGACCATGGCCTGACGGGCACGGCTATGCCTGACGATCTTGTCGTGCGCGTCAGCGCTCAGGCGGAAGGCCCGCACGCGATGGCAGCAGCCACCGCTTTCGCGTCCGAGCTCTCCGCGGCCACGGTGGCCGCCCGAGAGTGAAGCCGGCGGAACCGGTCGGCCGACTCGGTGACGTGCTACTGGGGGCCGTGGGCGCGTGCGGGATCGACCTGGGCGGTGACGAGCAGGCTGAGGTGGCAGACGCCCGGTCCCGGTTGGGTCTGCCCGACAGCCGAAAGGCCTGTGTGGTCCTGGTGGACGGTCTCGGGTGGTACAACCTGACCGACTGTTCGGACCGGGCTCCCTTCCTCACTGGTGCAGATCGATTGCGTGCGCTGCAGGCGACCTTCCCCACGACGACCGCAACGAATGTGACCTATCTCGGTACCGGTCGTGAAGGGGGTCGTACCCGGATGCTCGGCTACACGGTCCGTGGTGAGCGTGGCGGGCTGGTCAATCTGGTCTCGTGGAACGGTGGCGCGGACCCGCACGAGTGGCAGCAGATTCCGACGGTCTTCGAACGTCTGGACCGGTCCGGGAGGCTGGCGGTCAGTGTGGGCCCATGGCGTTTTGCCGACTCCGGGCTGACTCGGGCAGCGCTGCGCGGCGGCGAATACACGCCCGCGCAGTCACTGTCTGAGCGGGTGGATGCGGCGCTGCGGGAACTGCGGGATCCCCAGGTCGACGTGGTCTACCTCTATTGGGGTGATCTGGACGCCATCGGCCACCGCAACGGGTGGCGGTGCCCGGAGTGGGCCGAGGCGCTCACGATTCTCGACCAGGAGTTGGCTCGCCTCGCCCGGATGCTCCCGCCCGGCACCCTGATGCAGGTGACAGCTGATCACGGCATGGTAGACGTGCCGGTGGCAGATCGCACCGATATCGCCGCCGACGAGCGGCTCCACCGCGATGTGGACCTCGTCGGGGGCGAGCCGCGCGCCGTCCATCTGTACTGCCGCCCGGGCAGCGCCGAAGAGGTGGCGACCCGATGGCGGGACACCCTCGGGGATCTCACGACAGTGATCACCCGCGCCGAGCTGATCGACTCCGGGCTGATCGGGCCAGTCAGTGCTGGGGTGAGGGAGACCGTCGGCGATGTGGTGGTGATCGCGAACGGCACGCATGCCGTGGTGGACTCCCGTAGCCAGAGCGAATCGTCGCTCGCGCTCGTGGGGATGCACGGTGCACTGACGCTGGCCGAGGTGACCGTACCGCTCGTGACCGTGCAGGCATAAGGAATCCGGCAATGACCCCGTCCCGCCGCTTGCGATGATCGTCCAGTCCGTCGACGAATCACGGCGCCCCCGGTCTGGTGCGGTCAGTCGTGCTTCGCGCCGAAGACGATCTCGTCCCAGGAGGGAACACTCGTCCGGCGTCGGCGACTGCGCCGGGGACGTTCGGTCTCGGAGTCGGGATGCTCGGTGCTGGACTCCGAATCCATCCCGGCCGCGGTGGCGCCGTCGGGCGTGCCTGAGTTCTCGGGTGCGCTCAGGACCGTAGCGTCCGGTCGCTCCTGCGGGTGCGAGGCGGGCGGGTGCGCGGGCGGCGGGTCGTCCCAGAGCATCGGTTCATGCAGGTCGTCGTCCTCCTCTGGGTCAGCCACCGGCAGACGCACTCCGCGACTGGCCGAGAGCTGATCCAGCAGGGCCTCGGTGTGGCTCGCGTCGTCGTCCGATCCTGGCTGGTCCGGACCATCAGCGTCCTGGCTCGGGTGCAGGGCGGCGTCGACCGCGTGCAGAGGACCAGAAAGGTCCACCTCATCATCGGACTCGACGTCGTACGGGGCGCCCCCGCGTACCGAGGAAAGGTGGCGGCGGGGCCCGGGGGAGACCGGCCATTCGGTTTCGGAGAGCCAACGGCTTTCGTCGTCAAGTGCAACGAGCATTCGCGCGGACAAGTCGACCTGCCACGTCGCCTCACGTTCACGCTCGCCGGCGACGAAGCGTGCGACCAGCACCCAGGGGTCACCTCCGCTCCGCCGGGCGTCCCACTCGATCGAGCTGGCCGCGACGCCCCGCGAGGCTAACCGGTCCACGACGACGTCGGCGAGCACGGGAGCACCCGGATCGCGACCGATGGCGAGTGCTCGAGCCCGCTGACTGACGTGCTGACGTTCAGCGATCACCGGCCCCTCATAGCGGCGGATGGTCTCCAGCGGAGCCCCCGACTCCTCAGCGATCTCCTCGGCGCTCGCGCCGGCCCGGATCATCACCTGGATCTCACGGGGGCGTACGGCACCTTCGGTGCGCACCTGTTCGAGCTGCGGGCGGTCCCGACGCACGGCCGCGCGCAGCGCATCATCGATCACCAGGCGGTACCGCTCCCCTTCGGGCCCCATCAGGACGACGCGCTCCCCGTCCGTGTGGATACCCACAAGTTCCAACTCGACCATGTCGCCTCCGTGCTCGGCTCCGACGAGCCGATCCTCAGCTCGTCTCGAGCCTGCCAGGTTCGGGCCGCCCGAGAGCGGATTGTCAGCGGTGTGGCGTCCGATTCTGGTGAAATCCACCGTGTTCCCGCCGGTGGGTTCTCCTCCGAAGGAGGCAACTGGATCGCCGTGAACCCACACCGTCGATGCTAGGCCATGCCCTCAGCGGACCGCGATCCGGGCGTGCTCTGCATGTCGGCGGCTGGTCGAGGATGCAATCCGAGCGCCAATGGTGCACAATTCACCCGCCACGGGAACATATCGGCGCGCCGAGCGTTGTACGTGCGACTGTCCATCACGAGAGAAACCGGAGCGCTTGCCCACTATGGCGACCGACTATGACGCACCGCGCAAGACTGAAGAGGACTTGAGCGAGGATTCACTCGAGGAACTCAAGGCTCGGCGTGCGGAGAAGAACTCTGGTGCGGTCGACGAGGACGAGACCGAAGCAGCTGAGGGATTTGAGCTCCCTGGAGCCGATCTCAGCGGTGAAGAGCTCTCCGTCCGCGTTCTGCCGCGCCAGGCTGACGAATTCACCTGCTCCGAGTGCTTCCTGGTGCACCACCGCAGCCAACTGGCCTACGAGAAGGGCGGCCAGCCTGTCTGCTCGGAGTGCGCGGCCTGACACCTATCGCCACCCCACACCACCGATCGAGGCAACGTGGCGGCTATTCGCCGCCACGGAGTGCTCGGTCGAGGGTGTCCGGGTGGCGTGTGGAGATCAACCAGTACGGCGTCGGATCCGCGGCATCGACCACCGTGATCCGCACCGCTGAACGAGCCCATGCCCGAAATCGCACGTGCGCACGGGCATCCAGGCCCGGCCCCATCGCTTCCTTGAGGTCACCGCCCTCCAAGCGCTGTACGGGGCCCACCACGTCCAGTGGAAGTCGTGCGCGATCGACGACGAGGAACTGCTCGCTCACCCGGATCGTGGGGGACAGGAGTACCAACACCACAGCGATCGTCGCTGTGATGACGAGGAATGCGGTCAGTGCAGCCCAAGCACTAGCCGGGAGCAGCGCGATTCCCGCGAGGATGCCCCCGGCGGGGGCGAGCAGCCATGCTGCTGCAGAAGGAAGCACCCGCTCGGTGAAGGAGTCAGTCATATGGCAAGGGTGCCACGGTCGGCCGGTCGCACCTCGGCCAGTAGGCTCGGGAGGGTGACGATGACCGAGAGCGCCGACGAACGGGTCGAGGTGCTGGTTCACCGACTCGACCCCGATCTACCCATGCCGCGCTACGCGCAGCCCGGCGACGCGGGTATGGACCTACTCACCCGCGAGGCGCATCAGCTCCGGCCGGGGGAGCGCCGAGCGATCGCGACCGGGCTGGCCATCGCTCTGCCTGCCGGCTACGCGGCATTCGTCCATCCGCGCTCGGGTTTGGCTGCCCGGCACGGCCTCACCGTGCTGAACGCTCCAGGCACGATCGACGCGGGGTACCGTGGAGAGATTCAGGTGATCGTGATCAACACCGACGCCTCGGCCCCGGTCCTTCTCGAACGGGGAGACCGAATCGCTCAGCTGGTCATCCAGCGGGTCTGGACCGCGGACCTGGTTGAGGTGGACCGGCTGCCGGGCAGCGCGCGAGGATCGGGCGGCCTCGGTTCGACTGGGAGCGCATCCTTGATGGAAGGACAGCACTGATGGGATTGTTTCGTCGCCGAGGGGCCACCTCCCCGGAGCCCGCCGCGCCGGATGCCGACGTAATCGGCGCAGCAGAGGCGCCCGCGGCGGAGGGGGCGGACGAGGGCCTGATCGGCCCCTGGGATCTCGAGGAGGTCCCTGAGCTCGGCGACCGGATCGATCTCGGTGCGGTGCGGTTGCCCAAGCGACAGGGACTCCAGGTGCGGATGGAGTTGGACAAGAAGACGCGACGCGTGGTCGGTGTCAATCTCGCAGTGGACGGTTCTGCTCTGCAGGTGCAGGCGTTCGCGGCTCCGCGATCGGCGGGCCTGTGGTCGACGTTGCGGTCGGAGCTCGCCACGCAGATCGGGAAACAAGGGGGCTCCGTCGATGAACGGACCGGTCCCTTCGGCACTGAGTTGCTCGTGCGGTTGCCAGTGCGCCTGCCCGACGGTCGCAGTGGGCACCGGCCAGCACGGTTCCTCGGCGTGGACGGACCTCGCTGGTTCCTCCGCGGGGTCCTGACGGGTAAGGCAGCCGTCGACGCCGACGCCGGCGCCGTGATGGAGTCTCTTTTCGGAGATGTCGTGGTGGTGCGCGGTCCCGAACCTCGGCCGCCACGCGATCTGCTCCCGCTGCACATGCCGGGCCAGCGCGCGGGTGCACCTGAGCAGAGCGTGCCCACCCTCGACCTGCCCGGCAGCGCGCCGGTGCAAGGGGAGGCACGGTGAGCTGGCGCGAGCGAGTGGGGCAGCTGCTTGCCTCGCAGTCGGAACTCGACGCCGGGCAGGAACGGCTCGAAGTGGAACGTCAGAACACTGTTCCGGTGTCGAGCTGCCGGAATCGGCAACGCGTCGCCATTTCGGGAGTGATCCGATCGGTCACCTATTCTCCGGTGAGCGGTGCTCCGGAACTGAGGGCTGAGCTCTACGATGGATCCGGCACGATTGATCTGATCTGGCTCGGGCGCCGAGCGATCCCCGGAATCGATCCGGGTCGGCGTTTGCGCGCTGAGGGCATGCTCAGCCGGACGTCGCCGGAGCGTGCCCGCCCCGCGATCTACAACCCCAGCTACCGGATCCTGCCCTCGCAGGCCGTTTCGTGAGTACGGGACCTGGCGGCCACGGCTCTGAGCGGGCCGATGGCGCCGAGCCGATCGAGAGTACATCGCCGCAGGTCGCCGCCGCAGCAGAGGGCCGCGGCGTTCGCCAACTCACCGCGAACGAGTTCAGCCTCGCCGAGTCCGTCGGTGGGGTCCGGGGCCTGATCGAGACGATTGCACCGGGGCTCGTGTTCGTGGTGATCTTCGTCGCCACCCGCGAACTGGTACCCGCAGTGGTGGCGTCCGTCAGCGTCGCTGTGGTCGCCTCCATTGCCCGTCTGATCGGCCGCACGCCGCTGACGCAGGCACTCAGTGGACTGGTGGGAGTCGCGATCGGTGCAGTCTGGGCGTGGCGATCGGGTGAGGCCTCGGACTTCTTTGCGTGGGGCCTCCTCGTCAATGCCGGCTTCGCAGTCGGTGTGCTGATCTCGATCCTGGTGCGTTGGCCCGTGGTCGGCGTGCTCGTGGCCACACTGACCGGTCAGGACACCTCATGGCGTGCCGATGAGCGCCTGCGGCGTCTCTATGTGCAGGCGTCCTGGCTCTGGTTCGGTGCATTCATCGCGCGATTGGCGGTTCAGGTCCCGCTCTACCTCAATGCCGAGGCGGGGTGGCTTGGTACCGCACGGCTGGTGATGGGCGTGCCGATGTGGGCGTTGGTGCTGTGGATCACGTGGCTGTGGGTGCGTCCCCGAGCAGATGCTGCAAGGTCACCAGATCGTCCGGTTCCGCCGACGTGACGATCAGGAGCAGTTCGTCACCGGCCTCCAGAGTGTCATCTGGGGTGGGCGCAATCGGCTGATCGCCCCGAATGATCGCCGCAAGCACCGCTCCGGTCGGCCAGTCGATGTCTGCCACGCGTTCGCCGACCACCGCCGCACGCGGTGCGAGGGTGATCTCGTACATGCTTGCGCCGGACTGGTGGAACGTGAAGATCCGCACCAGGTCGCCGATCGAGACTGCCTCTTCGACCAGAGCGGTCATGATCCGTGGCGTGGAGACGAGCACATCTACGCCCCACGCATCGTCGAACATCCACTCGTTCTTCGGATTGTTGACCCTGGCAACTACCCGTGGCACCCCGAACTCCGTCTTGGCGAGCAATGAGACCACGAGGTTGACTTTGTCGTCTCCGGTGGCAGCTACCACCACGTCACACGCCTCCGGGTGTGCCGAGGCGAATGAGGCAATCTCGCAGGCGTCACCAAGCAACCACTCGGCCGAACTGACCGAGGACACCTTCATCGCAGCAGGATTCTTGTCGATGAGAGTGACCTCATGCTCGTGGCCGATCAGCTCCCGGGCGATGGACCGACCGACACTGCCGGCGCCGGCGATGATGACGCGCATTAGTCCTCCTCGGGGCTGGGCGGGCGGCTGAGCGTGCGCTGGGCCGCGTCCAGAGCCTCGGTGTAGACAAGGGCGTGCAGCACGTCCTGCTCTTGCAGGACGTCGTCGGGGGAGGGGATGTACCCGTCGCCGAACCGGGAAAGAAAAGCCACTCGTGCCCCGGTGGCGGACTGGACTTCACGTACCGTTCGCCCCAGCCAACCCGGATCGAGATCGAGCTCGCACAAAGTGATTGAACCGGAAGCGTCACGGAACTCACTCGCTGCACCGGCGGGCATCATCCGGCGAAGGACCTGATCGGCTGTCCAGCGCACGGTGGCCACCGTGGTGATCCCGAGGCGCTGGTAGATCTCGGCGCGGGCTGGATCGTAGATCCTGGCGACGACGTTCTCCACGCCGAAGGTCTCACGGACGACCCGCGCTGCGATGATGTTGGAGTTGTCGCCGCTGGAGACCGCCGCGAAGGCGTAGGCGTCTTCGATGCCGGCCTGCGCCAAGGCGTCCCGGTCGAACCCCATCCCGGTGACGCGCCGGCCCTCGAAGGATTCCGGGAGCCGGCGGAACGAGTCCGGGTTCTGGTCGATGATCGCGACGGAGTGTCCGCGAGACTCGAGTGTCTCGGCGAGAGTGGTGCCGACGCGTCCCGCGCCCATGATCACGAAGTGCACGGGAGAAGACGCTACACCCGCTGCGCCGTGGTGTGGCAGGTGCGAGTGTTCGCGCGATGAGGCGACGCCGTCCGGTGGGCGTTCCGCGTAGCATGGCCGCGTGCCAGACATCGTCGACGCCGCGAAACGGCTGCTGGTCGGGCGACCGGTCCGCAGTGACCGTCTCGGGCACGCATTGCTCCGCAAGCGAGAGGCGATGCCGATCTTCGCCTCGGACGCGCTGTCCTCGGTGGCCTACGCTCCGGACGAGATTCTGCTTACGCTCTCTCTCGCCGGCCTCGCCGCGGCCACGATCTCTCCGTGGGTGGGCCTGGCGGTCGTCGGTGTGATGCTCACCGTGGTGGCCTCCTACCGGCATCTGGTTCGCGCCTATCCCGATGGTCGTGGCGACTATCACGTCACCACGGTGAACCTCGGGAAGAGGGCTGGCCTTGCGGTCGGCAGCGCGGTGCTCGTCGACTACGTCCTCACTGTGGCGGTCTCGCTGTCCTCGAGTGCTCAGTACCTGGCAACTCTGTGGCCCGCCTTGCGCGGCAACGAGGAGTGGGTGGCCACGGGCATGGTCGCCCTCGTTGCCCTTGCCAACGTGCGCGGACGGTTGCGGTCCCGGCTGGGATTCGCCGTGCCGGTGTACCTGTTCCTTGCCGCGATGGGCGTGATGGCGGTGGTGGGCGGTATTCAGTGGGCTGCCGGGTCTATCGGCCGGGCCACCAGCGCCGACTACGAGGTGGTTCCCCTCGACGGGCTGGATCAGGGCCTGATGGGAATCGCAGGGGCGTTTCTGGTCTTGCGCGCCTTCTCCTCCGGTGCTGTGGCACTGACCGGCGTGGAGGCGATCAGCACCGGCGTCCCGGCGTTCCGTCGGCCGAAGGCGCGCAATGCGGCGCTCACCTTGGCGATGCTCGGTCTGATCGGCGCGACGATGCTGATGAGCGTGCTCGGTTTGGCCCGGGCCACTGGGGTGCGGTTCGTGGAGGACCCGAGCCGGGACCTGCGCCTCGATGGCGTCGCACCGGGGGACGACTTCGTGCAGACGCCGGTGATCGGCCAGATCGCCGAGGTGGTCTTCGCTTCGGTGCCGTGGTTGTTCTTCGTGGTGGTCGGGGCCACCGCGTTGATCTTGGTGCTGGCCGCGAACACGGCGTTCAACGGCTTCCCGCAATTGGCCTCCGTGCTGGGTAAGGACGGCTTCCTCCCGCGTCAGCTGCACACCCGGGGGGACCGACTCGCACTCACCAACGGGATCGTCAGTCTCGCGGTCGCGGCGATCGCGCTCATCTGGATCTTCGAGGCGCAGATCACCCAGCTCATCCAGCTCTACATCGTGGGAGTGTTCGTCTCGTTCACCCTGAGCCAGTTGGGCATGGTGCGGCACTGGAACCGGCTGTTACGGACGGTGATCGCCGCGCAGGAGCGGGCTCAGATGGTGCGTGCGCGGGCGGTGAATGCCTTCGGCTTCGCGTTGACGGCGGTGGTACTGGCGGTCGTGGTGGTCACCAAGGCTACGCACGGTGCGTGGATCGCCGTCGGGTTGATGGCCCTGTTGTACGTGCTGATGGGGTTGATCCGGCGCCACTACGACGCGGCCGCCGAGGAACTCGCACTCGATGATGAGGGCAAGGCCAAGGCGCTGCCCTCCCGAGTGCACGCGGTGGTCCTGGTCTCGCAGGTGCACAAGCCGACGATGCGGGCGCTCGCGTACGCGCGTGCGACGCGCCCGTCGACGTTGCAGGCGATCTCGGTGGCCGTGGATGCAGAGGAGACGAGCGCACTGCGCGCGTCGTGGGACAGGCTCGGCCTGCCGTTGCCATTGACAGTGCTCGATTCGCCCTACCGTGAAGTGACGCGACCGGTGTTGGAATTCGTCAAAGCGATTCGCCGGGAGTCACCCCGAGACCTGGTGGTGGTTTACGTCCCTGAGTATGTGGTGGGTTCCTGGTGGGAACGACTGCTACACAACCGCAGCTCGGCGCGACTCAAGGCGCGACTCCTGCATATGCCGGGGGTCGTCATGGCCTCGGTTCCGTGGCAACTGCGCTCGGCGCAGTTGGTCGGTCCGGCAGCGGGCGGGACAGTGCACGACGTACGGACCGATGGCGATACGGAGGCCGAATGAGCACGGATGCGATCGAAGAGACTGGGATGCGGGACGTCGTCGAGCTGACTGTGGGTGCTCCGGTGCATGGTGGGCACTGCCTGGCCCGGATGGATGGACGTGTGGTGTTCGTGCGACATGCCCTCCCAGGAGAGCGTGTTCGTGCCATCTTGACCGACGTGAGCAGGCGTGGGCACTGGCGTGCCGACGCGATCGACGTGCTGGAGGCCTCGGCGGACCGGGTGCCCTCGGTGTGGCCGGAGGCCGGACCGGGCGGTGTGGGTGGGGGCGAGCTGGCACACGTCAGCCTGGACGGTCAGCGCCGGTGGAAGAAAGATGTCCTGAGCGACGCACTGACGCGGATCGGCGGTCTTGAACCTGACGACGACCGGCTGGCGACGGTGTCGGTGCGATCAGCGGCTCCGGACCACGATCGCAACGGCTTGGGATACCGCACCCGGATCGAGCTGGTTGCCGACAGCCTCGGCCGGGCGGGGATGTACCGCCATCGCACCCACGAGGTGGTGCCGTTGGCGTCGATGCCGCTGGCGGTGCCCGCGCTCGACGTCTCGGAACTGCTGGCTCGGGAGTGGCGACCGGGCGCGCGCATCGATGCCATTGCCCCGAGCGTGGGCGATCCCATGGTGTTGGTCGACGGTGTGCCGATGCGCAGCGCCCGGCGCGCCGTGCGTGAACGGGTCCGGGTCGGCGAGCGTTCCTGGTCGTTCCGCGTGTCGGCGACCGGGTTCTGGCAGGTGCACGACTGCGCCCCTGGTGAACTCATCTCCGCGGTACTCGAGGCCGCCAAGGCCGAACCGGGCGACACGATGCTGGACCTGTACAGCGGTGCGGGGTTGCTCACCGTTCCGTTGGCGGACGCAGTGACAGGCACTGGTGTGGTTCATGCAGTCGAGTCGGATCCACGTGCAGTGCGGGATGCACGCCGCAACGTGCATGACCGGCCCCAGGTGCAGTTGCACGAGGGGGCGGTGGGCCAGCTTCTGCCCAGCCTCCTGGCGGATGTCCGCCCCGACGTCGTCGTTCTGGATCCCCCGCGCGCAGGAGCGGGTGAGCTGGTCGTTGAACAGGTACTGGCCGCCCGTCCGCAGCGGGTGGTGTACGTCGCCTGTGACCCGGCCGCGTTGGCCCGCGATGTGGCCTACGCACGCGAGCACGGGTACCGCCTCGACGCACTCGACGCACTGGATCTCTTCCCGCATACCCACCATGTGGAGACGGTGGCGGTACTCACACCAGCGTGATGGCGCGTCCGGCGCGCAGGCGCCGTCCCGCTGCGATAGTATTTATCTCGATATCGAGATAAATTGTGAAACGCGATCCTTCCGTAAGTCGGCAGGAGCGTAGAGCGCCAACGAAGATCCGCACCGAGGAGTGGCACGTGAGCACAGTCGACAGCTTTTCCGCGAAGAGCACCCTGCGGGTGGGTGAGACCGAGTACGAGATCTACCGGCTCGACGCAGTCCCCGGCTTGGAGCGCCTGCCCTACAGCCTGAAAGTCCTGGCTGAGAACCTGCTTCGCACCGAGGACGGCGCGAATGTCACGGCTGAGCACGTGCGCGCGCTGGCCGAGTGGGACCCGAGCGCCCAGCCGAGCACTGAGATCCAATTCACGCCAGCGCGCGTGGTGATGCAGGACTTCACCGGCGTGCCGTGCGTGGTGGACCTCGCCACGATGCGTGAGGCCGTGGCAGATCTGGGGGGTGACCCGGCCTCGATCAACCCACTGTCGCCGGCGGAGCTGGTGATCGACCACTCGGTGCAGATCGACGTGTTCGGACGTTCGGACGCATTCGAGCGCAACGTGGCCTTCGAGTACGAGCGCAACCATGAGCGCTACCAGTTCCTACGGTGGGGGCAGACGGCCTTCGACGACTTCAAGGTGGTGCCCCCGGGCACCGGCATCGTGCACCAGGTCAACATCGAGTACCTGGCCCGGACCGTGATGATCCGTGAGGTAGCCGTGGACGGGCAGGCGCAGAAGGTTCTGCGCGCCTACCCGGACACCTGCGTGGGCACCGACTCCCACACCACGATGGTCAACGGCCTGGGAGTGCTCGGTTGGGGCGTCGGCGGCATCGAGGCCGAGGCCGCGATGCTCGGCCAACCGGTCTCCATGCTCATCCCGCGGGTGGTCGGTTTCAAGCTGAACGGTGAGATCCCCTCGGGCGTCACCGCCACTGATGTGGTGCTGACGATCACCGAGATGCTCCGCGAGCACGGAGTGGTCGGCAAGTTCGTGGAGTTCTACGGCGACGGCGTCGCTGCGGTCCCGTTGGCGAACCGCGCCACCATCGGGAACATGAGCCCCGAGTTCGGGTCCACCGCAGCGATCTTCCCGATCGATGAGGTCACGCTCGAGTACCTGCGCCTGACCGGCCGGTCTGACGAGGAAGTCGCCCTTGTGGAGGCCTACGCGAAGGAACAGGGCATGTGGCACGACCCGGCCACCGAGCCGGTGTTCTCCGAGTACCTTGAGCTCGATCTGGGGAGCGTGGTCCCTTCGATCGCCGGCCCGAAGCGACCGCAGGATCGGATCGCGATCTCGCACGCGAAGGCAGCCTTCCAACGCGATCTGCCCGCGTACGCCCCCGAGGTGCGCAACGGGGTGGACGAGGCGGAGAAGGAGTCCTTCCCCGCGTCGGACTCGCCGGCCATCGGCAACCAGGCGCGCAAGACGGTCACGGTCACCACACCTGAGGGCGGAAGTTACGAACTCTTCCACGGTGCGGTGGCGATCGCCTCGATCACCTCCTGCACGAACACCTCGAACCCGTCGGTGATGCTCGCCGCCGGCTTGCTCGCGAAGAAGGCCGTGGAGGCTGGACTGAGTGTCAAACCATGGGTGAAGACCTCGATGGCTCCCGGTTCGCAGGTGGTGACGAACTACTACGACAAGGCCGGGCTGTGGCCGTACCTGGAGAAGCTCGGGTACCACCTGGTCGGATACGGCTGCACCACCTGTATCGGGAACTCCGGCCCGTTGGACCCGGAGGTCTCCGAGGCCGTCAACGCGCATGACCTGGCCGTGGTCTCGGTGCTCTCCGGTAACCGCAACTTCGAGGGCCGGATCAACCCGGACATCAAGATGAACTACCTCGCCTCCCCGCCGCTGGTGATCGCGTACGCGCTCGCCGGGACGATGGAGTTCGACTTCGCCCACGAGCCGCTCGGGCGGACGGAGGACGGCAAGCCGGTGTTCCTCGCCGACATCTGGCCCTCGCCGGAGGAGGTCCAGTCCACGATCGACTCCTCGATCAACCGCGAGATGTTCACCTCCGACTACGCCGATGTGTTCTCCGGTGACGAACAGTGGCGGTCCCTGGACACCCCCGAAGGAGACACGTTCGCGTGGGACACCGAGTCCACGTACGTGCGCAAGCCTCCGTACTTCGACGGTATGCAGGCCGAACCGGAGCCGGTGCAGGACATCAGCGGTGCCCGCGTGCTGGCCAAGCTGGGCGACTCGGTCACCACCGACCACATCTCGCCGGCAGGTTCGATCAAGCCGGACTCACCGGCAGGCGTCTACCTCGCCGAGAAGGGTGTGGCACGCAAGGACTTCAATTCCTACGGTTCCCGGCGGGGCAACCACGAGGTGATGATCCGGGGTACGTTCGCCAACATCCGCCTGCGCAACCAGCTGCTGGACGGCGTCGAAGGTGGCTTCACGCTGAACCACCTCACAGGTGAGCAGACGAGCATCTACGACGCCGCACAGGCCTACGCCGAAGCCGATATCCCGCTCGTGATCCTGGGCGGTAAGGAATACGGTTCCGGTTCCTCGCGGGACTGGGCGGCCAAGGGCACGGCGCTGCTCGGCGTGAAGGCGGTCATCACGGAGAGCTTCGAGCGCATTCACCGCTCGAACCTCATCGGGATGGGTGTGTTGCCGCTGCAGTTCCCGGCCGGCGAGAGTGTGGAATCGCTCGGCCTCGACGGCTCCGAGACGTTCGACATCTCCGGCGTGACCGGGCTCAACGAAGGCACGACCCCCGAGACCGTGAAGGTGACAGCGACGAAGGGCGACGGCTCGGTCGTGGAGTTCGACGCCGTGGTCCGTATCGACACACCCGGCGAGGCGGATTACTACCGCAACGGCGGGATCCTGAAGTACGTGCTGCGTTCGCTCGTCCAGGGCTGAGCGCTCGATCCGGCAGTGGGGCCGGGGTGACGCGGTCTCGAGCCGCGTTCCCCGGCCCTTCGTTGCCCCTGCCACGGCGCACCGATTCCCGGTGGGCTCGAGGGCGGAGACTCACGCGGGCGTGAAGCCGAACACCCTGCCGTAGAAGGCCAGTTCGGCCTCCAACGCGGCGCGCTTGTTCTCGGCGCGCCGGAAACCGTGACCTTCCCCGTCGAACATGTGCACGTCTACGTCCATCCCGGCATCCCGCACCGCGGAGGCCATCGTCTCGGCCTGTTCCGGCGGGACCACCCGGTCCTCGGTGCCCTGCAGCAGGATCATCGGAGCCCGGAGCTGGCCGGTGTGCTGGATCGGTGACCGTTCCCGGAATGTCTCGGCGGCCTGCGGGTACGGTCCCACCAGGGTGTCCAGATAATGACTCTCGAACTTGTGGGTGTGCTCGGCCAGTGCCACCAGATCGCCGATTCCGTAGTAGCTGGCGCCCGCGGCGAAAGTGTCGGTGAAGGTGAGGGCAGCGAGCGTGGTGAACCCGCCGGCGCTGCCGCCGCGCACAGCCATCCTGGCGCCATCCACGATGCCCTGGTCGGCGAGCCAGCGCGCACCGGACGCGCAGTCGGCCACGTCCACCACACCCCATCGGCCGTGAAGTCGCTCCCGGTAGGCACGGCCGTAGCCCGTGCTGCCGCCATAGTTGACGTCCAGTACGGCGAACCCTCGGGTCGTCCAGAACTGCACAGCGGGGTCGAACCCTGCCGAGGTCGCCGCCGTTGGTCCGCCGTGGGAGAGCACGAGCAGGGGCGGCAATTCGCCATCGGGTCCGATGGCGACCTCGGAACTGGGCTGGTACAGGAAGCCGTGTGCCACGCCGTCCGCGGAGGGCCAGGAGACGGCCTCGCCCGCGGCGATCGCCTCGGGGGGCACGCGCAGACCGGAACTGGTGCGCAGCACGCTCACCCGCCCACGGACGAGATCGAGTTCGATGACCGACTGCGGTTCGGTGGCAGAACATCCGATGAAGACGACGCGACCAGGCGCGGCGCGCACGTCCCGTTCCGGTTCCCAGTCGCCCGGCCAGATCTCCAGGGCACCGTTCTCCAGTTGCACCGCCCCGAGCCGGCGACGCCCCCCGACACCGAAGGAGACCATCAGATGATGCTCATCGAGCAGGTCGGCGGTCCGCGGGCCGAAGCCCCACTGCGGCATCGTGAACTCGGCGTCGGCCGGGTGCAGGTGCCGGGTGCGGCGGTGCGCGGCCTCGAACTCCGTGCGGTACAGGTTCCACCAGCCGGACCGGTCGTCCACGTGCACCAGATCGCCCGCCGGTGTCCACAGCGGTTCGGCTACGGAGATCTCCGGCCCGCCGGCGATTGTCCGGTGGTGCAGGAGGCGACCGCCGCCATCGGCCACCGTGGCCACCTGCAGGGTGCTGGAGTCCCAGGGCATTGCTGGGTGATCCCAGGTGATCCAGGCAAGGAAGGCGCCGTCGTGACTGAGACGTGGCGAGCTGATGAAGTCCGGGCCGTTGATCAGGGTGATCACTGCGTCGCCATCCTCGGCGGCGGAGCCGTCCAACGGGATCGCGACGAGAGTGGCCGTGGGGTCCGTGCGGTACTCGCCCGGTCCGCCGTGATCCTCGGCCACGGCGTAGAGCACGCCACGGGCAGTATCGATCTCCAGATCGGCGTACCGGCGCCCGTCAGCGGGCACCAGCGGTGCCGGGGGAGCGAACGCGTCCTCGGTGAGGTCGATCCGATAGAGGCGATCGTCCTCCCGGCGGGAGGCGACCACGAGCGAGTCGGTGACGGCGTAGGACGCCCCGCCGTACTCGTGGACGCGGGTGCGTACGTCGAAGGTCCCACCGTCAGCTGGTGTGGTCACCACATCGACCGTCGAGCCGGCGCGGTGGCGCACGAGAGCGTTGCGACCACCCTCGAGCGGACGGGACTCGATCCAGTAGGTGTCTGCTCCGCAGAGCAACAGCTCGGAGAGCCGCACTGAGGCGTCAGCGAGATCATCGGCCCCCAGCGGGGATGGCCACGAGCCATAGGGGAGTGTGGTGAACATGGGTCACCACCCGCCTGGGAGGGGGCGGCCCTCGTCATAACCGGCCCGCGTCTGCAGTCCCACCAGCGCCCGTTCGGCGAACTCGGTGATACTGCGCGCCCCGGCATAGGTGAACGAACTCCGCAACCCCGCCGTGATGTGGTCGAGCAGGTCCTCGACCCCGGGTCTGGAGGGGTCGAGGTAGATCCTGGAGGTCGAGATACCCTCCTCGTAGAGGCCCTTGCGGGCTCGCTCGAATGCACTTGCGTCGGAGGCAGTCCGCGCAGCCACGGCGCGCGCCGATGCCATGCCGAAGCTCTCCTTGTATTGGCGGCCGTCGGGATCTGTGCGCAGGTCCCCGGTGGACTCGTGCGTGCCGGCGAACCACGAGCCAACCATGACCTGACTGGCACCGGCGGCCAGCGCAAGGGCGACATCACGCGGGTGGCGGATACCGCCGTCGGCCCACACGTGCGTGCCCAGCTCTGCAGCCCGCGCAGCGCACTCGGCCACGGCCGAGAATTGCGGACGCCCCACGGCGGTCATCATCCGGGTGGTGCACATCGCGCCTGGACCCACACCCACTTTGATGATGTCTGCTCCGGCCTCGACCAGGTCCGTGACACCCTCGGCCGTCACCACGTTTCCCGCCACGATCGGCACCGGCGGGTTCTCGTTGCGCACCGCCCGGAGCGCCTCGAGCATCTTCACCTGATGGCCGTGCGCCGTGTCCACCACGAGGACGTCTGCGCCCGCTTCGAGAAGTCCCCGGGCGCGGGCTGCCACATCTCCGTTGACGCCCACGGCTGCGGCGATACGCAGGCGACCTGCCTGGTCGAGGGCGGGCGTGTAGATCGAGGAGCGCAGGGCGCCCAGGCGGGTCAGCACACCGCAGAGGCGGCCGGAACCGTCCACCACAGGCGAGAACCGGCGGCGCGCCGCGTGCTGGGCTTCGAACGCCCCGCGCAGTGCGTCCGGTCCCTCCAGCACCTCCAGGTCCAGCACGGTCGGGTCCGGCGACATCACCTCCCCAGCCTGGGTGAACTGGTCCACACCGTGGCAGTCCGACCGGGTGACGACACCGACCGGGCGCCCCTGATCGAGCACGACCGCCGCACCGTGAGGTCGCTTGTCGATGAGGCTCAGCACCGTGTGCACCGTATCGGTCGTCACCACGGTGACCGGTGTCTCAAGCACCGGGTGACGGCCCTTGACCGACGCGATGGTGCGCCGCACCTCGGCCAGTGGCAGATCCTGCGGGAGCACCGCCAACCCGCCGCGCCGGGCCATCGTCTCGGCCATCCGGCGTCCACTGACCGCGGTCATATTCGCCACCACGATCGGAATGGTGGTCCCGGTGCCGTCGTTGCTTGCCAGGTCGACGTCGAAACGCGAGGACACGTCCGAGTACGACGGAGCGAGGAAGACGTCGTCGTAGGTCAGATCGTGAGTGAGGTGGTGTCCCGGCAGGAATCTCATTCCCTCAGCCTAGGCGCAACCGCTGACGACGGAGCCTGGCCTGCCCGCGTGTGCTGAGCCTTCTTGGAGACGACTCGTCGTAGGCTGCCGGGGTGATGGAGGCGGCAGGGTATCGGCTGGTGCGTACAACGGATGGCACTCCCGTCTCTTCGCGCCATCGGGTCGCATGGTTACGGGCCCGGCTGTGGGGGGTGACTGCCACTGACGCGCGGCGGCTGGTGACTGCCGACGGGCGGGTGAGCAAGCAGCGCCGCCGGCTCCTGGAGGCCAAACTCACCGGCTGGGAAGGTCCCCGGCTGCCCCAGTTCGAGCACGGCATCGTGCGCGAGCCGGTGATTGCGGCATGGGTACAACAACGGTTTGGGATCGCCCCCAGTGGCCTACTCTGTGCCGGGCAGAATCCCCGGCATCTGGCCACCCCGGATGGCCTCGGTGAGCACTCCATCGCGGAGATCAAGACCTCGGTTGATGACCTGGACGGTGCCGCCCGGATCTACCGGGACCAACTCCAGTGGCAACTGCACGTGACCGGACGTTCCCGGGTGCTGTTCGTGGTGGAGAACCGGCACACCTACCGGCGCGACTTCCGGTGGGTGGAACGCGACGAGGATCGTATCGGCACATTGACCGACCACGCGGACGCCTTCCTGTCCGAACTCGACGAACTACGTGCCCTGCACATCGCCGCTGGGGACGAACTGCTCGATCCACGACGCCCTGGCGCGCTGACCCGGGACCTGCGTCCCGGGCCACGGCCTGCGCAGGCACGTAGCATGGACCCTCGAGCAGGCTGAGAACGGAGTGGACCATGAGCGAGCTGGAGCACCTGCGCAGCCCTGATGACCTGCGCGCCCTGAGTCCGCGCCGGTTGCGGGCCCTCGCCGACGAGGTACGCGAGTTCTTGGTGGACTCAGTCGCTCGGACCGGCGGGCACCTCGGCCCCAACCTGGGAGTGGTCGAACTCACGCTGGCGATCCACCGAGTGTTCTCCTCACCACGCGATTCGATCGTCTTCGACACCGGACACCAGGCGTACGTGCACAAGCTGCTCACCGGCAGGCAGGACTTCGCGCACCTGCGTCAGCGAGGTGGACTCTCCGGCTATCCGAGCCGAACCGAGTCCGACCATGACGTGGTCGAGAACTCTCATGCCTCGACGGCACTGTCTTGGGCAGACGGCATCTCGCGGGCTCGACTGCTCGCGGGAGACACCGATCGCTATGTCGTGGCCGTGATCGGCGATGGCGCGTTGACCGGGGGGATGGCGTGGGAGGCCCTGAACAACCTCGCCGATTCACCCGATCAGCGATTGGTGATCGTCGTCAACGACAACGGCTGGTCCTATTCGCCCACTGTCGGCGGACTGGCACGGTATCTCGACGCCGTCCGGACCGATCGGAACTACGAACGTATGCTCGGCTGGGGCAAGCGAACGTTGCACAGGGCAGGACCTCCCGGGCGATTCACCTACGACGCGCTGCACGGGATGAAGAAGGGGCTCAAGGATGTGCTGCGCCCGCAGCACGGACTCTTCGAGGAGTTGGGCCTGAAGTCGATCGGCCCCGTCGACGGGCACGACCTGGACGCCCTGGATGCGGCACTGCGCAATGCGCGCCGCTACGCCGGCCCAGTGATCGTCCATGCCATCACCGAGAAGGGCCGCGGATACGTCCCGGCTGAAAGCGATCTGGTGGACCGGTTCCACACGGTCGGCAAGATCCATCCCGAGACCGGGTTACCCGTGGTTCCCTCACGATTCGGCTGGACGTCGGTGTTCTCCGACGAGATCCTCAAGATCGCCCGCACCCGGTCGGACGTGGTGGGGATCACGGCGGCGATGCCGGAACCCGTGGGCCTGGCCCCGATGGCACGTGAGCTGCCCGGGCGGGTGATCGACGTCGGGATTGCCGAGGAGCATGCGCTCACGTCGGCGGCCGGAATGGCCTTTGCCGGGATGCATCCGGTGGTCTCGCTGTACGCCACCTTCGTGAATCGCGCGTTCGACCAGCTTCTGATGGATGTGGCACTGCACCGCGCCGGGGTGACGATCACCTTGGATCGCGCGGGGATCACCGGTGACGACGGCGCGAGTCACAACGGTATGTGGGACCTGGCGCTGCTGCGGATCGTCCCTGGGCTCCAACTGGCAGCGCCACGGGATGAGGCAACCCTGCGCAGCGCGTTGCGCGAGGCGGTGGCCGTCTCGGACGCCCCCACCGTGGTGCGCTACCCGAAGGGCGCGCTTCCCGAGCCGCTGCCGGCGCAGTCCCGGATGAGCGGGATGGACGTGCTGGCCCGGGAGGCGGGCGATGGTGAGGCCCGCGTGCTGGTCGTCGGGATCGGTCCGTTCGCAGCCACTGCGGTGCAGGTGGTGTCCCGCCTCAAGGATCAGGGCATCGGCGCCACGGCACTGGATCCGCGATGGGTGATCCCGGTCCCGGCGGCCTTGGTGGATGCCGCCACGGACGTAGACCTGGTGGTCACGATCGAAGATGGGCTCGTCACCTCCGGTTTCGGCGCGGCGGTCCGTGAAGCCATGGCCGATCGCGGTGTGGCTGTGCCCGTGCAGGCGCATGGCATTCCGCACCGTTTCCTCGACCATGCCTCACGGGCGCAGCTCGAAGAGGAGTTCGGACTGCGACCCCAAGACATCGCACGGGAGGTGTCAGCGGCGATCGCTCGGGGGCAGCAGCACAGTGACGCCGTCGCTGCTCGGCACGCCAGCGGGCCGGGCTGAGGTCCTCACTCCTCGCTGGCGGCGATATCCCTTAGCATGACCGACAACGAGCCTTGCATCTGAAGGGAACACCCGTGCGTAATGCCGGTACTCCGATCGCCGCCCGCGACATCGTGGTCTTCAGTGGCGGTGCCCATCCGGCGCTGGCGAAGCGGATCTGCGCTGAGCTCGACCTCGAGCTCAGCGCGTCCCGGATCACCCGGTTCAGCAATGACTGCCTCCAGGCTCAACTTCTGGAGAACTGCCGCCAGCGGGACGTGTACATCGTTCAACCGCTCGTGCCGCCGACGCAGGAGCACCTGATGGAGCTGCTGCTGATGATCGATGCCGCCCGCGGTGCCTCGGCGGCTCAGATCACCGCAGTGATGCCGCACTTCGCGTACGCCCGATCGGACAAGAAGGACGCCTCCCGGATCTCGCTGGGCGGTCGGCTCGTGGCCGACATGCTCATCACGGCCGGCGTGCACCGCGTCTTGACGATGACCCTGCATGCGCCGCAGGTGCACGGGTTCTTCTCAGTGCCGGTGGATCATCTCACGGCGTTGGGCGTGCTCGCCGAGCACTTCCGCGACAAGGATCTGACCGACTCGATCGTGGTCTCCCCGGATCTCGGCAACGCCAAATCAGCGACGCAGTTCGCGCGGCTGCTCGGCCTGCCGGTGGCAGCGGGGAACAAGCAGCGCCTGGCCGACGATCGCGTGGTGATCGACGCCATCGTCGGCGATGTGGCGGGCAAACGTGCGATCGTGCTCGATGATGAGATCGCCACGGGTGGTTCGATCGTGGAGTTGATGGACCGTCTCGCGGACGCGGGGTGCAGCGAGGCATCGGTGGTGTGCACCCACGGGCTGTTCACCGGCCCCGCCATGGAACGACTCCGGGATCACCCGATGATCTCCGAAGTGGTCACCACCGATACCGTGCCCGCGCCGCCGCAGTGGCATGACCTCACCGTGCGATCGACTTCACAACTGTTCGCCGAGGCGATCCGCCGGATCCATCTCGGCGAATCGGTGAGCAGCCTGTTCGACGGCGTCGATCCCGCGCACGCACCGCCTCAGCCCAGTCTGTTCGAACCCGTCTGAGCCAGGTTCGGTCCCGCACAGCGCCAGCAGGTCGCGCGCGTCGCGATGGACGGCGGCCCACGGCGTGCGATCGGTCAGGGCGTACCGGCTGTGCGTTCGAGATACGGGGTGATGCCGCCGAGGTGGAACGGCCACCCGGCGCCGAGGATCATGCCCAGGTCGATATCGGCGGCCTCGGCCACCACACCCTCGGCGAGCATCAGGTCCACCTCCTGGGCCAAGGCGTCCCGGACTCGTTGCAAGAGACCTGCCTCATCCTGACCTCCGACCTCGGGACGTGACCCGAAATACCGGCTGATCGTGGGGTCCACCGGCGAGCTGGCGCTCGGACGACCCTCAAACTCCACGAACGGGACGCCGTCGGCAATCATGGCCTGCAGACCAGGCGAGGTGGGGTACCGCTCGCCCAACTGCTCCCGGAGGGTGTCCAGTACGTGCCCCGCGACGGCCGGACCGACCAGCTGGAGCAGTTGGAAGGGCCCCATCGGGAGTCCGAGCGGCCAGAGCGCACGGTCCGCTGTCCGCACGTCGGTGCCGTCCTCCAGCGATCCGAGCACTTCGCCCAGCAGGCGGACCAGGAGGCGGTTGACCACGAACCCCGGTGCATCAGCCACTGCGATGGCGGATTTGCGGCACGAGGCGGCCACGGCGAACGCCGTGGCATAGGCCGAATCGTCCGTGCGCTCGGCCCGGACCACTTCCACCAGCGGCATCTGGGCCACCGGGTTGAAGAAGTGCAGTCCCACCACCCGCTCGGGATGCGCCAGATCGGCTGCCATTGCCGTGATGGAGAGCGCGGAGGTGTTGGTGGCCAGCACCGTGTCCGGCGAGATCACGTGCTCGAGCTCGGCGAAGACTTGCTTCTTGACCTCGAGTTCCTCGAACACCGCTTCGATCACCAGATCCGCGTGACGCAGTTCGGCGAGGTCGGTGGTGGCCGAGACCAGCGAACGGACTCGGTTCCCCTCAGCGGCACTCATCCGGCCCTTGGTGACCAGCTTCTGCACCTCCTCTGCCACGAACTGCAGGCCCCGCTCAGTGCGGATGACGTCCAGATCGCGCATCACCACGGGCAGGCGCATCCGGCGGGCGAACAGCAGCGCGAGCTGGGAAGCCATCAGACCCGCTCCGGCCACGCCGATGGAACGGACCGGACGCGCGAGTTCGGCATCCGGTGCTCCGGCGGGCGACTTGGCACGCCGGGTGGTCAGATCGAAGGCATACACGGAGGCCGCGAACTCCGGTGAGCAGATCAGGTCGGTGAGGGCAGCGTTCTCCGCCTCGAAGCACTCCTGCCGATCACCACCGGCCGAGAGATGCAGCAGGTCCAACGCGCGGCCCGGTGCCGGGGCGGCGTCATGCAGCCGCGAGCGTATGTCGGTGCGGGCCGACTCCACCAGGGCACGGGCGGTGTCCGGGTCGTCGGGCTCACGGCGCGAGGGAACATCATCGCCACGGACCACCTGGGCGCTCCACCGCAACGACTCAGCGATGAAGTCAGCCGGATCGAAGACGGCGTCCGCGATGCCGATCCGGGCGGCCTCCGGCCCACTGAGCTGAGTGTTCTGGCGCAGCGGGTTCTCCACGATGACGGTCAAGGCCCGCTCCATCCCAATCAGCCGGGGGAGCAGATAGGTGCCGCCCCAGCCAGGGATGAGACCGAGGAAGACCTCGGGCAGGCCGATCCCTCGGACTGCCGAGGAGACGGTGCGGTAGTGGCAGGAGAGGGCGAGCTCGAGCCCGCCACCGAGCGCGGCGCCGCCGATGAAGGCGAAGGTCGGCACCGGCATATCGCTGAGCAACTGAAACGTGTCGTGCCCGGCCTCGGCGATCGTGCGGGCGGCCACAGGATTACTGATCTCGGCAGCGCCGTGCAGGTCTGCACCGGCGGCGAAGTGGAACGGCTTGCCGGTGATCGCCACAGCGGCAATCTCACCCGCGTGTGCGCGGGTGGTGACCGATTCCAGGGCGGCGCGCAGCTCGGCCATACCGTCGGGCCCTAGCGTGTTCGGCTTGCGGGGGCCGGCGGCGTTGTCGAGGGTGATCAGCGCCAGGGTGCCCAGATCCTCCAGCGTGACGTCCCGGATCAGGGAGTGGGTGATGCGCTCGCTCACTGGTTTACCTTCCTGTCTCAGCGTCGGTCCCGCCGGGTAGAGCGGGAGGCCTCGTGGTGCGGGTTCTCCCAGATGACTGTCCCGCCCTGGCCCAGGCCGACGCACATCGTGGTGATCCCGAATCGAATGCCGGGGTCGTGAGCGAACTGGGTGGCGAGCTGGCTCATCAGCCGGATACCCGAAGCAGCCAGCGGATGTCCGACGGCGATCGCACCGCCGTAGGGATTCACTCGGGGGTCGTCGTCGGCGAGCTCGAATGCGTCAAGGAAGGCGAGCACCTGGACGGCGAACGCCTCGTTGATCTCGATGGCGCCGATGTCGTCCATGGTCAGTCCGGCGAGCTCCAGGGCCCGATGCGTCGCTGGGACCGGGCCCACACCCATCACTTCGGGTTCGACCCCGGCGTAGGCGTACGAGACGAGCTTGAGTCGCGGCGACAGTTGAAGGCTCTGGGCGGTGTCGGCGTCCATCAGGAGGGCGGCTGTGGCGCCGTCCGTCAGCGGTGAGGACGTCGCCGCCGTGACCCGGCCGCCGGGCCGGAACGGTGTGGGCAGGGTGGACATCCCGGCCACTGTGGTCCCGGGCCGGGGAGGTTCGTCAGCGGTGGCCAGGCCCCAGCCTCGTTCGGGGTCGGAGACCGCGACAGGAACCAGATCACCGGTGATCTTCCCCGCGGCCAATGCCTGGGCGTACTTGTGCTGTGAGGCTTCGGCATAGCGATCGGCGCGATCGCGGGTGAGCTGGGGGTAGCGATCGTGGAGGTTCTCGGCCGTTGCGCCCATCACCAAGGCATCGGCGGCCACCAGCCGCTCGGCCACGAACCGGGGATTCACGTCGGCCGCGGCACCGAGCTGGTGCCGGCCCATGTGCTCGACACCGCCAGCAAGTGCAACGTCGACGGCGCCCACCGCGATCTGGGCGGCCACGTTCGTGACGGCGGTCATCGCGCCTGCGCACATGCGGTCGATCGCGTAGCCAGGCACTGCCCGAGGGAGCCCGGCGAGCATACCGACCGTGCGTCCGAGGGTGAGTCCCTGGTCACCGTCTTGGGTGGTGGCGGCGATGGCAACGTCTCCGATCCGATCCGGAATGACGCTGGGATGCCTGCGCAGCAGTTCACGCACGACGGCGACGGCCATGTCGTCCGCCCTGGTGTGGGCGTATAGTCCGTCCGATTTGGCACGGCCGAACGGGGTACGGACGGCGTCGGCGAGGACGACGTCGCGGCCGAGCAAGGGCATGGAGGCCTCCGGGGTCACGTCAGTGGGACTGGTAGTACTAGATACTTCTGGTCTCACCCTAACCCGTCGACGACATGTCGCGGGAGCCATTCGTGGCGCGACTGCCACTGGTGTGGTCTCACATGCAGGGGCGCACTGCGCACCGAGCCCGATTCTGTGTGCGGATCGTGCAGTCTGCTATTCCCCGACGGCGCTGATCGCTGCTGCGAGACGCTCCGCAACGAGGTGCACCTGCCACGTGCGAGCACCGAGACCCTCCAGTGTGCCGGCCACTGTGGAAGTGTTCACCGGGTGCGGCGGTTCCCACGCGAGACGGCGTTGGAAGGCCGGGGTGAGCAGATTCTCCTGGGGGAGATTGAACTGCTCGGCCAGCTCCCGGACGGTGCCACGGACAGCGTCGAGCCGCAGCGCAGCTTCTGGGAACCGGTCCTTCCACGCGCGGGGCGGGGGGAGTGTGTCGGTGGCTGGTCCCCGGCGGGACGGATACGCGGCCGGATCCAACTCACGGGCGCGCTCGACCGCCTCGAACCAGATGCGGGTGCGCCGTGCCGCAGCCTTCTGACGAAACGGCCGCAGGCCGGCGAGTTCAGCCATCGTGGCAGGTTTGCTGGTCGCCGCGGCCACGATCGCTGCGTCCTGGAGCAGTCGTCCGGGGGAGATATCGGCGAGCCGCGCCTGTTCCTCACGGGCCTGCCACAGCTCGCGGACGATGGCCAGGCCGAGTCCGTCTCGGACCTGCTGGGAACCGGATGTACGGCGCCACGGTTGTAGCCGCGGTGGCGGTGGCGGTGCGGTGCGCACGGCCTCGAACTCCTCGAGCGCCCACTCGAGTTTGCCCTCCCGCTCCAGCTCTGCAGCAAGGCGGTCCCGCAGCTCCACGAGCACCTCGACATCCAGGGCCGCATAGCGCAACCAATCCTGCGGCAGCGGCCGGGTGGACCAATCGGCAGCGGAGTGTTCCTTGGCGAGCTCCAGGCCGAGCTCGCCGGAGACCATCGCGCCCAAGCCCACTCGCTCCCGCCCGAGCAGACGTCCGGCGAGTTCGGTGTCGAACAATCGCATCGGCACCAGGTTCACCTCGGCCAGGCACGCCAGATCCTGGTTCGCCGCATGCAGCACCCACTCCGTGTCTTTCAGTACCTCGGAGAGGGCGCTCAGGTCCGGGAGTTGCTGAGGATCGAGCAGTGCGGTGCCAGCACCGTGGCGGCGCAGTTGCACGAGGTAGGCACGCTGCCCGTACCGGTATCCGGACGCACGCTCAGCGTCGACCGCCACAGGGCCCGAACCGGAAGCGAAGCGGCTGACAACCTGCGCGAACGCCTGCTCGGTTTCGATCACCTCCGGGACACCCTCGGCGGGTTCGCGCAAAGGGGTGAGTTCGACCGGGGCCTTGTCGTCCGACTCCTCGACCGGTTCGTGAGTCGGGGCCTCGGGCGTGGCCGGTGGCGTTGTGGGGCGAGTCATCGTCTCTGCTTCAGCTGGCTGACGTTGTCGGGAACGGGGGGGAGACCTGCCGCTTGGCAGGCAAGCAGCGCCCAGGAGCGTAGATGAGGGGCGAGATCAGAGGTCTGCGGGGTCCACGAGGCACGGATCTCGATCTCGACCTCTCCCGCGCGCAGTTCCAGACCTCCGAACGTCTCCGAGAGCACCCGGGTGACGGTACCGGAGAGCGAGTGGTAGGCAACCTCTTCCACGGCCAGCGCCTCAGTCAACCAGGTCCACGCCACCTCGCCGAGCATCGGATCGGCGGCGAACTCCGGTTCCAGAGTGGCCCGTGCCATCACGATCACACGGAACTCACCGTTCCATGCCTCTTGACCCTCCGGGTCGTAGAGCACGACGAAGCGACCGTTGCCGACCATGTCATCCGGATCGCGGGTGGGATTGACCTCACCGGTCAACGCCAAGGCGTACGGGGCGATCCGGGTGGGAGCGGGAACCTCCTCGAGGTGGAACTCGGGCCGCATCCGGTGTCCGCGCAGACTCAGCAACGCAGCCTCAAAGTCCGGGGGAGTGGCCGGAGTTCGCTGCACGTTCACCGCTCCAGGCTAGGGCGCGCACGCCGGAGTGCTCCGAGGGCGCGCCGAAGAGGAGTGGGTAGACTTGCGCGGGCTCGAGATCGGGCCGCCGGCGGCAACGACAGGAGGATGGCGGATGCGCTCGGTCGCCCTGTGCCCGGTGCTGCTCGGCACGGATCTGGGCATCTACGCGATGGCACGCTCGTTCCACGAGGCCTACGGTGTGCGTTCGGTCGTGATCAGCGAGCAGGCGCGCGGGCCGATCAACGATTCCGCGATCCTCGCGAACGTGTTCACCGGCGCGAACTCCTCCGATACCGACACCCTTGCCGCCCTGGACGCGGTCGCCGCCGAGCACGCTGAACAGGTGCGGCTCCTGGTGGTCAACTCCGACCATCAGCTGGCGTTCGTGATGCGTCACCGAGCGCGCCTGGAGGAGCAGTTCGTGGTTCCCTACGCCGCGGCAGCGGTGGTGGATCGGCTCGCCGACAAGCGCGCCATGAACTCCGTGCTGGTCGATCTGGGCATCCCCGCACCGCGGACCGTGGAGGTGACCGCGTTACCTCGAGATGAGCAGGCGTGGCGCGCTGCGGCCGCAGCGTTGACGTTCCCCCTCGTGATGAAGCCCTTCGCCGGTGCGGAGTTCGAGGAGCTGACGTTCGCCGGCCGCCGGAAGGTGTACCGGCTCGCCGACGCCGGAGAGCTGGTGGTCGAGTTGGACCGCATCGCCCACGCCGGCTACGGCGGCACGATGTTGTTGCAGGAGCTCATCCCGGGCGACGACACTGCCAACCGCGTGGTGAACTGCTATCGGGACGCTCGCGGTGAGTTGACCATGGCGGCCTCCGGTCAGGTCCTCCTGGCGATGCACCAGCCCACGTTCATCGGAAACTCGGCCGTGATCATGGTCGATTACGACCCGGCCCTCATTGAAGCGGTGCGGCGGGTCTTGGAGCGGGTCGACTACCGTGGCTTCGCCAGCGTCGACTTCAAGGTGGACCCCCGGGACGGCGTTGCTCGGCTGCTTGACATCAATTCCCGGCCCGGCCGCTCGCACTACTACGCCAACGTCGGCGGTGCCTCCGCCGCGCGCTCGGTGGTGGCGGACTTCGTTCTGGGCGAAGCCCTTGCCGTGCAGGAAGCGCGCGAGGCAGGGATCTACGCCTACATTCCGACCTTTGTCCTGCGGCGGTACATCCGTGATCCGGAACTGTACCGGCGCGTGCGAGCGGTGCTCCGCCGTCGCAAGGCTGTTCACCCGCTGGATTATGCAGCCGACCGCAGCCTTCGACGGTGGTGGTACCGCATCCTCGCGCAGGTGAATCAGCTCCGGGCGTTGCGCACGTTCTATCCGCGGCCTACCGACTCCGGCTTCTGACCGCCATCCTCGCGCGAGGTCAGCCGAGCCGATTGGTCCCCGAGTACAGGTGAAGGACCGGCAGGCCGAGATCCTCACGTGCGCGCGAGGCCCAGTCGCGATGGAAGGTGTCCTCCACCGCGTGCGGACGAGTGACCACGACGAGTTGATCGGCGGCCAGGGAGTTCACCGCCTGACGCAGTACCGGGATCGGGTCGTCGGCGATGACGGCGCCGTCCGCGGTGGCCCCGGAGGCGGTGAACCGCTCGAGCGACGTCTGCAACGCCTCGTTCGCTTCCGCGGAGGTCTCCTCGGGTGTCGGTCGATGGGTGAGTTCTTCCCAGGCTTCACGGAGTTCGCCCAGGCTCAGATGATCGATGAAGTCGGCCACCAGGCTGCGCTCGGTGTCCTCGGGAACCAGCACGTGGAAGCTGGTAGCGGGATCGGCATGCAGTTCACGGATGGACGCAACGTCGGACTCGCGCAGAGCCTCTTCGGTGAGAACGATGATCACGGGCATGGCACGAGCATAGGTGCCTCATCGCCCGCGCACCCACACCGGATCTGAGGATCAGTCGGGTACGTGGTGGCCATGCCCGAGATCGCGAAGGGCGCGGGCGAGCCGCGAAGCAGCCTCATCCAGTTCGTCGGCGGGAACGTCCCGACGGGCTGCGGCCAGGTCGAAATCCGCTGAGGACTGCGACGGCCACACGTGCACGTGAGCGTGCGCGATCTCATACCCCTGCACAAGCAGGCCGATCCGCTCGGCGCTGAACGTCTCCCGCTGGGCGGTGCCGATGGACTGGGCCACAGCCATCACGTGGGCCCACGCATCCTCGGGCAGGTCCGTCCAATGGTCGACCTCCGCGCGTGGAACGACCAGCGTGTGCCCGGGCTGGAGGGGCTCGATCGTGAGGAACGCCGCACAGACGTCGTCCTCCCACACGAAACGCCCGGGAATCTCGCGGTCCAGGATGCGGCTGAAGAGCGTGGTCATGGTCGCAGATTAATGTGCATGCGCCTCGAACGCACGGCGCATGCTGACTCGTTACGCTGAACCCACTGGACCCGTCCGCTGAAGGAGATGCCGTGTCCGACGCGAGAGTGCTGCTCGTGACCGCGCCCACGGAGCAGGAACCGATGGACGGGCGTGGATTCCACGATGTGGACCCGGATGCGCCGCACCTGCGGGTCACCGACCTGGGAGCCACCCGTGGCGACGGGGTCTTTGAAACCATCGGGGTTATCGACGGGCATCCACAATCGCTGACCCCACACCTCGAGCGCCTCGCCGCCTCAGCCGCCATCCTCGATCTGCCCCGGCCCCGGCTGGATGTCTGGTACGCCGCAGTGCAGGCGGTGCTCGCTGCGGTGGACCCTGCGCCGGAACTCTCGGTGAAGCTGGTACTCACCCGCGGTGAGGAGGGAGCCAGGCGATGCACCGGCTGGGTGCGGGCGGCACCGGCACCCGATATGAGTGATGCGCGGACCCGCGGTGTGGCCGTGCTCACCTTGGACCGGGGCTACCGCGCGGACATCGCGGAGACCGCCCCCTGGCTCCTCCAGGGGGCGAAGTACACCTCCTACGCGGTGAACATGGCCGCACTGCGCCACGCGCGGCGCAGCGGCGCCGAGGACGTCATCTTCGTCAGCTCCGATGGTGCGGTCCTGGAGGGGCCGACTGCGTCGGTGGTGTTGCGCCTGGGCGATGAGCTCATCACTCCTGGGACCGACCAGTCGATCCTGCCGGGAACCACGCAGGACAGGGTGTTCCGGTGTGCGTCCCAGGCGGGCCTGTCGACCCGGGCACGGCGGGTCCAGGCGCACGAGCTCACCGAGACTGACCACATCTGGTTGGTCTCGAGCGTGCGGTTGTGCGCGCCGGTACGCAGTCTGGACGGACGGGATCTACGGATGGATCGGGAACTGACGGCACAGATGCTGATGTGGTTGCAGCGCACCCACGACTGACGCGCACGAGGGAGCTGGATCCGGCGATCAGGTGGAGTGCGCGCTCGTGGCGTCCTGGCCCAGCACCGCGGCGCCGGGCGGCAGCACCAGACCGCCGGCGTCCCGCTCGCTCGGGGCCTCCCAGGCGAGGAGCACCGCGAGCGCGTTCGCGCCGGGCATCGGGATCCGCTGCGGCTCGGAGGTGACGTTCACGGCCACTGTCACATCACCGCGCTGCATCCGCACCCAGTCCGGTGTGGCAGTGACGCGGGTGTGCCGACGATCACCGCTGGACAGATCCGGTACCTCCCGGCGCAGCCGCATCAGCTCTCGATAGAAGTCCCCGAGTGCACGGTGCCGGCCGTGCTCGCGCTCGTCCCACCGCAGGATGCTGGCGGCCACGGTGCCCGGATCCTGGGGATCGGGGGCCTCGACTCCGGCGCCGTAGATCGCCTCCCACCCGTGTTCGGCGAACTCCCGGGCGCGCCCGGTGCGGATCGCCTCGGCGAGTTCTGGCTCGGCGTGATCGGTGAAGTAGAACCAGGGTGTGCTGGCCGCCCACTCTTCGCCCATGAACAGCATCGGTGTCCCCGGCCCGGTCAGGAGCAGCGCCGCCGCGGAGGCAACCTTCGCGTCCGAGAGGGTGGCCGCCGGGCGGTCACCCCGGCCCCGGTTGCCCACCTGGTCGTGGTTGCTGGTGAAGACCACGAACCGGTGCCCGTCAGCGTCCTGCGGCACCGGAGCGCCCCAGTCCTGGCCCCGGAATGTCGAATAACCTCCGTCGTGAACGAACACCCGCTCCAGCGCCTTCACGAGCGCCCCGGGTGAACCGAAATCCACGTAGTAGCCGTGCCGCTCGCCGGTGACGTAGGCGTGGATGGCGTGGTGGACGTCATCGGCCCACTGGGCGGTCATCCCGAGTCCGCCGGCTGCGGTCGCCGTCACCATGCGCACGTCGTTGAGATCGGACTCCGCAATCAGGGAAAGCGGTCGGCCGACTTCCTCAGCCAGGTGAGCGACGGCGTCGGCCAGCTCGGCGAGCACGTGCCTGGGTGAGGCGTCGATGAGCGCATGTACGGCATCGAGCCGCAACGCGTCGAGATGGAAATCGCGGAGCCATCGCACCGCGTTGTCGATGATGAACTGGCGTACCTGCCCACTGCCAGGACCGTCCAGGTTCACCGCGTCACCCCAGGGCGTGCTGTGGGTATCGGTGAAATACGGCCCGTAGACGCCCAGGTAGTTCCCGGACGGGCCGAGGTGGTTGTAAACCACGTCGAGACTGACGGCGATCTGGTGGCGGTGGGCGGCATCGACGAATCGCTGCAGCGCCGCCGGACCACCATAGGCGTCATGGACGGCGAACAGCGCGACGCCGTCATACCCCCACCCGTGCTGCCCGGGGAAGGCGGCCACCGGCATGAGCTGGATCATCTGGACACCAAGGTCGCGCAGGTAGGCCAGCCGCTCCATCGCAGCGTCGAATGTGCCTTCCGTGGTGAAGGTGCCCACATGAAGCTCATACAGCAAAGCTCCGCGTGCGTCCCGGCCAGCCCATGCACTGTCCTGCCACCGGTGAGCGGCGGAGTCGAACGTGCGGCTGGGGCCGTGCACTCCGTGAGGTTGCCAGGGGCTGCGCGGGTCAGGGAACGGCCCGTTGCCGTCGACGACGAAGGCGTAATCGGTGCCGGCCTCGAGTTCGCGCCCAAGGTCCCACCAGCCGTCCGCGGACCGCGTGAGGGGCTCGCGGCCTGCCTCGAGCTCCACCTCGACGGCTTCTCCATTCGGAGCCCACACCCGGACTGTCACGGGACTGGCTGCTCGTTCGGTGCCTCATCATCGCTGATATCCGCGCGCTCGAGCACGGCGACAGGCGATTCTGACAACAGACTGACCAGTGGGACAGATCCGCCATCAACGGCCTGGCCGGTCACCACATCCCGCCACTGACCCTCGGGAAGGACGACGGTGTGCTCGCCCCACCCCCCGATCGTGCGCAGCACCACCGACAGGCGCGTCACCACCGTGATCGCGACCGCACGATCGTGGTCAGTGCGGGCAAAGGCCACAGCGTGCGTGGTCGATGTGGGCAGCGGGTGATAGCCGGCGCCCGAACCGACGAAAGCCTCCGGCCGTCGGCGCCGCAGACGCAGCACAGCCGTGGTCAGGCGGAGTTTCTCGGTGGCGAGATCGTGCGGATTGGCGCCTTCGTCGAGCCGGTCCAGCATCGTCGAGATGTGCGCATGGTCCACGGCACGCCGGTTGTCCGGATCGACCAGGGCCACCGTGGTGATCTCGGTGCCCTGATACACATCGGCCACGCCGGGTAGCGTCAGCTGTACGGCCTTGGCGGCGAGCGTGGCGGCACGGACGGGCTCCCTGGTGCGCTCCACCCAGGCCGACATCAGTTCGTGGACGGAGTCGCTGCTGAGCAGATCGGTCACGAAATCGCCCAGCGCAGACTCCCGGGCGTCGTCCGGGCCCGTCCACGTGGTCCATTGCTTGGCTTCGCGCGCCGCCTTCACGAGATATCCGGTCAATCGCTCGGCGCTGATCGGCCCCGTCTCGGTCCACGTGCCGGCGAGGGTCTGCCACAGCAGGTTCTCGGTCCGACCGTCGAGATCGCCGGGTCGGGAACGTTCGGTGGCCTCGCGCAGCGCATGGACATGGTCCACCCAGGTCTCTCCGAACTCGGAGAGCACTCCGATGCGGGCGCGCACGTCCTCGCCTCGCTTGGCATCATGGGTACTGGCGGCCGTCATGGTGAGCGGGTGGTGCAGTTGCGTGCGTGAGGCCCACGCGTGCAGCGCATCCGGGCCGACGGCGAAGCGGTGCGGGTTGCCGCCCACCTCGCACAATGACGTCAAATGCGTCCAGCGGTAGAAGGCGGTGTCCTCGACCCCCTTGGCCATCACGGCCCCGCACACCTGCTGGAACCGGATGATCACCTCGTCCCGGCGCGCTTCGTGCTGGCGCCCGGCGCTGCCGACTTCGCGTCCGAGGACGAGGTCGGTGACAACCTCCAACGTCTCCAACCGCTCCGGTTCGAGGTGCTGTGCCGCCTCGGCGGACCAGCTCTCGACGAGTTCGGCATCTGCCGCAGCGAGTGGCGAGCCAGGGACGACGTAGGCCCGGTACCGGTCACACGCCACCACCAACTCGGTCACGCAGTCCGTGATCGCTCGCAGCGTGTGGTCCCTGAGGCGAACGTCGTCATCGCACAACTGCGCCAGAAGGGTCGCGAGCCGGTGCACCTCGGCATACAGCGAACCAGTGGCGATCTCTCGCTTCGCCTCGGACACGACCGCCGGTAGCGTCCCCACGCCATCTGAGGCGAGCTCACTCATCAACGCCCCCAGGGGCGCCGCCCCGGCCGGGTCGACCAGGACCTGGTTCACCCGCCACGCCGCGTCATAACCCGTGGTTCCGGCCACCAGCCAATCCTGCGGGATCCCCTCGTCCGGTTCCAAGATCTTCTCGGCGACCGTCCAGGCACCCCCGGTGCGTTCGTGGAGGCGTTGCAGGTACTCCCGGGGGTCAGCAAGGCCGTCAGGGTGATCGATGCGTAGCCCGTCCACCAGGCCGGCGTCCATCAGTTCGAAGATCAGTGCGTGTGTCGCCTCGAAGACCTCCGGTCGTTCTACCCGGACCGCCACGAGCGAGCCCACGTCGAAGAAGCGCCGATAGTTCAGCTCTTCATCGGCTACCCGCCAGTAGGCGAGTCGATAGTGCTGGCGCTGCAGCATCTCCGCCAGCGGCAGGTTCTCGGTACCGGCACGGATCGGAAACCGGTGCTCGTAGTAGCACAGCACCGGACGGTCCGGGGAGATCCGGTTCTCCGGTTCGTCCACATATCGCACGGTGATCTCACCGGCGGCCATTGCCGCACCCACACGTTGGCCAAGGATCGGCATCAGCACCTGGGCGTCATCGGCGAAGTCAACGTCGAACCAGCTCGCCACGGGGGAGTCGGGGCCGTGCTCGAGCAGCGACCAGAGCTGGCGGTTGTGGCTCGCCGGGGTGGGCACCGCCATGTGATTGGGCACGACGTCGACGATGATGCCGAGATCGTGCTGCCGTGCGCTGGCAACCAGTCGTTCGAAGCCATCCCGGCCCCCGAGCACGTCACTGATCCGGGTGTGATCCACGACGTCGTAGCCGTGCGTCGATCCTGGGGCGGCAGCCAGGATGGGGGAGAGATACAGGTCGCTCACACCGCGGCCCGCTAGTGCGGCAGTGAGGTCGGCTGCATCGTCGAAGGTCAGATACGCGCCGAGCTGCAACCGGTAGGTCGAGACGGGCCTGCGGCCGGTCATAGGGCCGCCGCGTCGTCACTGGCGTCGCTGGCGGGCCGGGCGAGGATCACGATGCTACGACCGGTGACCGTGACGCTCGTCTCGGCCGCGAGTTCCGCCGGAAGGTCCTGGTCGGAGTCCGTACTGAGCACCGGGCTCCAGGTATTGCCGTAGGTGGCGTCCGGCAGGACGAACTCGAGGTCGGATCCATCGGCGTTGATGAGCACCAGCAGCGAGTCGTCCACCACCCGCCGTCCTCGTGCGTCTGGCTCATCGATTGCTTCACCGTTCAGGAACACACCGAGGGAACGGGCGTAGGCGGTGTTCCATCCCTGCGAGTCCATCAGCGCACCGCTCGGCTCGAACCACGCGATGTCGGGAAGCTCAGGCAGACCATTGGCCGCCGAGGTGGAACCGTCGAAGAACCGACGACGGCGCAGCACCGGGTGATCGCGGCGGAACTCGATCAGCGTCCGGGTGAAGGTGAGCAGACTCTGCGCATCCGCATCGAGGTCCCAATCGATCCAGCTGGTCGGATTGTCCTGGGCGTAGGTGTTGTTGTTCCCGCCCTGGGTACGGCCGAGCTCGTCTCCGTGCGCCAGCATCGGCACGCCCTGGGAGAGCATCAGGGTGGTGAGGAAGTTGCGCTGCTGGCGTGCGCGCAGAGCGCGGATCTCCGGATCGTCAGTGGGCCCCTCGACCCCGCAGTTCCACGACCGGTTGTGACTCTCACCGTCCCGGTTGTCCTCGCCATTGTCCTCATTGTGCTTGTCGTTGTACGACACCAGATCCCGCAGCGTGAAGCCATCATGCGCGGTGACGAAGTTGATCGATGCGATCGGGGTTCGCCCTGTCTGCTCGTAGAGGTCGGAGGAACCGGTCAGGCGGCTCGCGAACTCACCGAGGGTGGAGGGCTCGCCGCGCCAGAAGTCACGGACGGTGTCCCGGTACTTGCCGTTCCACTCCGTCCACAGCGGCGGAAAGCCGCCCACCTGGTACCCACCGGAGCCGAGGTCCCACGGCTCGGCGATGAGCTTGACCTGAGAGATCACCGGATCCTGCTGGATGATGTCGAAGAAGGAGGACAGCCGGTCCACTTCGTGGAACTGCCGCGCCAATGTGGCCGCCAGGTCGAAGCGGAAGCCGTCCACGTGCATCTCGGTGATCCAGTACCGCAGCGAATCCATGATCATCTGCAGCACGTGGGGAGAACGCATCAGCAACGAGTTGCCGGTACCGGTGGTGTCGAAGTAGTGCTCGAGGTCATCGTCGACGAGCCGGTAGTAGGAGGCGTTGTCCAGTCCGCGCAATGACAGCGTCGGGCCCATGTGGTTGCCCTCGGCCGTGTGGTTGTAGACCACGTCCAGGATCACTTCGATCCCAGCGGCGTGCATGGCCTTGACGAGGCTCTTGAACTCCAGAACCTGTTCACCACGCGAGCCCCACGCGGAGTATCCGTTGTGCGGGGCGAAATAGCCGATCGTGTTGTAACCCCAGTAGTTCGTCAGCCCGCGTTCGATCAGTGGCGGGTCCTGAACGAACTGGTGCACCGGCATCAACTCCACAGCGGTCACGCCGAGGTCGACCAGGTGGGCGATGACGGCGGGATGCGCCATTGCAGCGTAGGTGCCACGGATGTCCTCGGGGACCTCCGGGTGCTGCATCGACATCCCGCGTACGTGTGCTTCGTAGATGACGCTTTCGTGATACTCGGTCTCCGGGGGGCGGTCGTGCCCCCAGTCGAAGAACGGATTGGTCACCACTGAGGTCATCGTGTGCCCAGCCGAGTCGAGCGTATTCAACCGCCCCGAGTCGTCGCCGAAATGGTAGGAGTACAGCGACTCATGTCCATCGATCTGCCCGTCGATCGCCTTGGCGTACGGGTCGAGCAGCAGCTTCGATCGATTGCACCGGTGTCCCTGTTCCACCTCGTGTGGGCCGTGTACGCGGTATCCGTACCGCTGGCCGGGTCGAATCTCCGGAAGATAGATATGCCATACGGAGGCGTCGATCTCGGTGATCTCGATTCGCTCCTCGGCACCATCGTCGTCGATCAGGCACAACTGAACCCGTTCGGCGACGCTGGAGTAGAGGGCGAAGTTGGTGCCGGTTCCGTTGAACGTGGCGCCCAACGGGTAGGCGTGTCCGGGCCAGGTCTGCATGCTCCCAGACTGCCACGGGTGACCCGCTCCCCGCGCGCCCGATCACCTGGCGTGAGCGTGCTCCCGCTCACTCCACCTTGAGCGAGACCACGTGGTATCCGGACGCACCGTCGGGTGCGGGCGCCGCGCGTTCGGCGGTCTGCGGCTCCTGATCGTCCCAAGCCCGGCAGCGGACGGCATGATCTCCCGGAGTCGCGTCGGTCCAGGTGAAGGACCACTGCCGCCAACTGTCGATGCCGGCATCGGCAGCGAGGTCGGCATCGATCCACGGACCGTCATCGATCTGCACCTGCACCCGGGTGATGCCGCGTTGCTGTGCCCATGCCGTACCCCCGAGGGTGACCACTCCGGCGGGAACAGTAGCCCCGGTTCGGGGCACATCCACGCGTGAGGCGGTCTTGATCGGACCGCGCTCGGCCCATCCGCGGGGGGTCCAGTACCCCTCATCGTCCGCGAAGCGGGTGACCTTGAGCTCGGTCACCCACTTGGTCGCCGAGACATAGCCGTACAACCCCGGAACCACCAGGCGCACGGGGAAGCCGTGCTCGGTCGGAAGCGGCTCACCGTTCATCCCGATCGCCAGGAGCGCGTCTCGGTCGTCGGTGAGCGCCTCCAGGGGAGTAGAGGCCGTCCATCCGTCGGCACTTCGGGAGAGCACCATATCCGCGGAGTCCTGCACCCCTGCTCGTGCCAGCACGTCCCGGACCGGCAAGCCCAGCCAGGTCGCGTTCCCGGCCAGTGTCCCGCCAACAGCGTTGGAGACGCAGGTGAGTGTCACCAGCGCCTCCACGAGCGCCGAGTCGGCCAGTTCGGCGTAGCTGAGTCGAACCTCCTGGTCGACCAGTCCGTACACCCGCAGTTCCCACTCGTGCGGATCGACCTGGGGAACCGAGAGTGCGGTGTCGATCCGATAGAAGGTGTCATTGGGGCTGACGAACTCCGGCATCTCGTCCAGGTCGACTTGTGCAGCGGCAGGCACTGGCGGGGCCGGATCGACAGGGTCCGGTAGGTCGATACTCCTGCGAGCGGCCTGGACGGACGTCCGCGTGCGGGACAGCGCCGACCCGGCCACGGTGATCAGCGCGGCTGTGGCCCCCACTGCGGTGGCCGTGCGCAGGAACGTTCGCCGAGCCGGTCCTGAACTGATGTCCCGCTCGATCGCTCCGAGCACGAGCAGCAGACCAGCGATGCCGCCGACGGCACCCAGGCCGGTCGGAACGATCGCGTACTGCGTGGTGTCCGGTCGACTGGCTGCGGCCAGCGCGCACACTGCTGCCAGGGCGAGCACTGCGCCCACCCCGAGGGGCCGCCGCCGGCCGGCAAGGATGCCGGTGACGGCTGCCAGGGCGAGAGCGACGATACCCAGCACCACGAACAGGACGGCCTTGTCGGCGGTCCCGAAGGTGGCGATCGCGAAATCCTTCAACCATGGGGGAGTCAGATCCACCACTGCTGCGCCCAGCGCCGCGTGCGGTGCTGCTGGCGGATCGATCAGGGTGGCGGTCAGCCAACCGACGGCGAAGAATGCCCCGCCGGCAAGGACACCGGCGGCTGCGTGCCGCCGCGAGGGGGACGAGCGACTCTCTGCCATGGCCTCACGCTACGCGGCGGGCCGCAGGTGAGCGGGGTGGACATCTTACAAAGCGGTGAGCATCAGGTGGACCAACGCGTCCACCTGCACGGTCTCGCTGGAGACGATCTCGGTGTCGCTTCCGTCGAGGGCCCGGGCCGCGAGGCTCTGCTTGGAGTCGATCAGCTCCGCGATCTTCGTGTCGATCGTGTGCGCAGCGAGGATCCGCCAGGCCGTCACCGGCTCCTCCTGTCCGATCCGGTGGACGCGATCGATCGCCTGCTCCTGCTCGGCCGCCGTCCAGGAGAGTTCGGCGAGCACCACATTCGAGGCGGCGTGCAGGTTGAGACCGACTCCCGCAGCGAGCAGGGAGCAGACCGCCACGGAGACCTCGGGGTCCTTCTGGAATGCGTCGATCGCGGACTGGCGAGCCTTCGCCGACTGGTCGCCGCGGATGGAGACGGTGCGCAGTCCGGCCTCGGCCAGCACGCGTTCGGCGGTGTCCATCACGTCGATGTGCTTGGCGAAGAAGACCACCTTGCCCACCGAATGCACCAGCTGTGCGGCGTAGTCGGCCGCCACGGCCGCCTTGGCCTGACCGATCCGCCGCACCATGGTGAACACGTTCTCGCCGTCAGCGGTGGGGGAGGTGGACTCAAGTTCTGCGCGTGCGACCCGGCGCATGAGGTCCAGGTCGGGCCCGGCCTCGGGGTCGTATCCACCCGCGCGGCTCTCCAGCAGGCGGCGGTACCGGGTGACGAGGCGTTGGGCCAACTCACGCTCAGCAGCACGGATGGACTTGCCCACCTCGTTGTCCAGCTCCACCGGCAGGTCAGCCACCCGCTTGGCCGGCAGGTCCTTGGCCACGTCCGTTTTCGTTCTGCGGACGATGCCCAGATCGATGACGGCGGCCCTCGCCTCGGGATAGAAGGCCCGATCCGCGGGCGTCAGGCCGGTGGATTCGAGCCGCCTGGTCAGCGCTGGTGAGGGCTGGTGCCCGTCCGTCCAGCCAAGGAACTGCCAGATCGCGTTGAAGTCCTCGACATCGTTGATCAGGGGCGTTCCGGTCAGCGCCATCAGCAGCGGGTTGTTGCCGGGACTGCGCTCCCGGATCTGCCGGGAGAGTGCGAGTACGTGCTGTGAGCGCTGAGAGGAGAGATTCTTGATGAAGTGTGCCTCGTCCACCACCATGGAGCGGAATCCCAGGGTGGCAAGCCAGGCCAGGTGCCGGTCGAGGACGGCGTAGTTCACCACGAACACATCGGCGAACGCGTCCATGTCCCGGCCGTCGCCGTGGATCACCGTGACCCGGCGTTGCGGGGTCCATCGCTGCACTTCACGAGCCCAGTTGATCTTGACCACGTTCGGCACCACGGCGAGCATCGGATAGGCCTGGGCGACCGATGCACCGAGCACCGACTGTGCCGTCTTGCCCAGGCCCGGTTCGTCCGCCAGCAGGAATGTGCGATGCCCGCGCCGAACGGCCTCAAGGAAGCGAGCCTGATGCGGCATCAGCTCGAGGTCGCGAGGGGAGAACAGGTCGCGCCTGGGCGCATCCGGCAGACGCATCGTCGCCGCACCACCGCCGGCGCCCTGTTCGAACGCCCGGTACAGCGGGTCGATCAGGTCCCAGCCGGACAGGTAACCGGAACCGTCAGCGGCCGACTTGGCGCTGAGATCTGGCTCGAGGAACGGATTGGCACGCACCCGTGCGCGCACTTGAGTGGGAACCACTTGGCGCGCGGCGAGTTCGTCGGGAACCACGGCACTCTTGTGGTGCGCCGGCGCCTTGATCGTGAGTTCGTCTTCAGTGAGTTCGACGCCGGACTCAATCAGCCACTCATTGCGCATCCGCTGGGCAGCCGCTGAGGGGGCACCCTGGGGATCGATCAGGCTCAGCAGTGAGGTGTCCTGCGCCGCCGTCCGGGCGAGGATGGTGGCCACCCCGTCCAGCCGCTTGAGGACCTCCGCCCGGGCGGCGTTCCCGAGGCTCTCGTCGGCCTTGATCCGGGCGCGCTCCTCGCGTACCAGCAGCGCGATCACCTGGAACTTGATGCGGTTGGTCGGACCGACCTTGCCCTTGACGGACTTGGACTCCACCTCACGCACCCGGCGAGCCAGGATCGGAAGGATCGGCGCCGGGTCATTGGCGCGTGAAGGCCGCCGACCGGATCGGGTCGACGTACGGGAGCCGGCTGACGGCACGTGGTCCTCCTGAGCAGGCACAACGGACGCAGAATCAGCGATGCTGCCCTGCGCTCTCTCTCGCGCTCCGGGCCCGGTCGTGGCCTGACGAACACGCCCTCAACCTGGGTTGCCCTCGGAAACGCCTCAACCGACCGCTCGAGAGAGCGTCCGTGCGCACACCGAGGGCCGCTGAATCGGGATGCAGATGCGATGCTGCGGCGCCGCCGTGCGGACGGCTCCGTCTGATCCCGGTGGGCGATACTGGGTTCGAACCAGTGACCTCCTCGGTGTGAACGAGGCGCTCTACCACTGAGCCAATCGCCCGGGTGTCATTCCGCTCGCGGTGTGACGGTAGACGATGCTAGCAGGGTTGTGAGCGACCTTCGCACGCCGCACGGTCTATCGGCTCGCCAGGCCAAGAAGGCGAGCTGCCTTCAACTCGGTCTCGGACCACTCACCGGCCGGATCGCTTCCCCACGTGATCCCAGCGCCGGTACCGAAGGCGAGCGTGCCATCGGACCACCAGAACGTCCGGATTCCCACCGCGAGTCGAGCAGTTCCCCGATCGGCGTCGATCCAGCCGATCTGCCCGCAATAGGGACCGCGAGGAGCGCTCTCAAGCTGGTCGATGAGGCGTAGCGCCGAGGACTTCGGCGCTCCGGAGACGCTGCCGGGCGGGTGGGTGGCGGCAAGGATCGCCTGCCATTGAGTTCGATCACGGGCGGGATCGATGTGCAGGTTGCCCCGTACGCGGGAGACCAGGTGCACCAGCCCGGGGTGGTGTTCGGCGCGGAGCAGGTCAGTCACGGTCACCGTGCCAGGGCGGCACACCCGCTGCAGATCGTTGCGCACCAGATCGGTGATCATGACGTTCTCCGTGCGGTCCTTCTCCAGCAGTTCCGATTCACGTGCGGCGGTCCCCTTGATCGGACCAGACGCGATCGTGCCGTCGGCCACCTCGATGGACAGCTCCGGAGAGGCACTGACGACCCAGCAGCCCGGCGTCCCGGGCACCTCGGGAACGTCGATGAGAGCCGCATATGGCGCGGGATTGCCGCGGGCGAGTCGCACAGCGAGCGGGGCGGGATCGGGGCGTCCGGGCAATCGGGCCGTAAGGATCCGGCAGATGTTGGCCTGGTACACCTCACCATCGCGAATCGCCGCACGAACGGCCGCGACGGCTGCGGTGTAGGCCGTGCGATCCATGGACGAGGTCCATTCCTGTGCCACGGGTCCGTGCCATGGGCCCGCATCGCGTACCACCCGGGCCGATCGTTCGACGTCGGCGAATCGCCAGGCGTGCACGTCCCCCTCGAACTCGGCCACGACGGCCCACCACCCACCCTGAGCAAGCGCGTCCGGCTGCCTCGAGAGGTTCGCGTACTCAGTGACGCCCTCTGCATGGACGCCTCGGAACCATGCACGCGAGCGGGACCAGGCCTCGTCGGAGAGGGCACGCGTCGACGGCGCACGGTGGCCCGGTGCGGCGGCCGGGGGCTCATGTGGCATGCCCCACACGCTAACGACACCGGTGCGATTTGTACGTGTCCGACAGTGTGGGTTAAAGTTCCTGACGCACGCCGAACGCATTTGTGCGGGAGGCAGCATGCGGATGTGGCTCAGTTGGTAGAGCATCACCTTGCCAAGGTGAGGGTCGCGGGTTCGAGTCCCGTCATCCGCTCGGAGACGGGGACCCATAGTGGAGATGGCGGGTCCGAACCGTCACCCGGTGGGTTGGCCGAGAGGCGAGGCAGCGGCCTGCAAAGCCGTATACACGGGTTCGAATCCCGTACCCACCTCGCACTCGAGAGGGCGATTGGCGCAGCGGTAGCGCGCTTCCCTGACACGGAAGAGGTCACTGGTTCGATCCCAGTATCGCCCACCACACGATACGAAGCCCCAGAGCGTCGCCACGCTCTGGGGCTTCGTGCGTCGTTCCCCCTGGAGCACGGCATGGCGCACGGGGCGGACTGCCGAAATCGAGTCCAGGTCGGCTCCCGGGAGTGGATACGATCGTGAACGACCACCGCCCATCCATTCAGGAGTTCCCCGTGCCCGAGATCACTCTCCGTGTTGACGACTCACCGCGATCGGTCCCGGTGGGCACCACGGGCACGGACCTGTACGGCGATCAGCGGGACGTCGTCGCGGTGCGCGTGGACGGAGCCCTGCGAGACCTCGACGTCGTCGTCAGCGGTGGTCACGTGGTCGAGGCGGTGCGCTTGAACAGTCCCGACGGCCTCGAGATCCTGCGCCATTCCACCGCCCACGTGCTCGCGCAGGCCGTACAGCAGGTTGACCCACAGGCCAGGCTCGGTATCGGGCCGCCGATCACGGACGGCTTCTACTACGACTTCGACGTCGAGACTCCCTTCACCCCCGACGATCTCAAGGCTCTCCAGAAGGCCATGGCCCGGATTGTGAAGGAGGGTCAGTCCTTCCGCCGTCGGGTGGTGACCGATGCGCAGGCGCGCACCGAACTGGCCGACGAGCCGTACAAGCTTGAGCTGATCGGGCTGAAGGGAGCCGGCGGGGACGCCGGCGCGGCGGCCGAGGGCGCCGCCGCCGAGGTGGGTGCCGGGGACCTGACCATCTATGAGAACCTGCGCCGGGACGGTTCGGTGGCGTGGAAGGACCTGTGCCGCGGTCCGCACCTGCCCACCACCAAGCTCATCGGGAACGGCTTCCAACTCATGCGCAGTGCGGCCGCGTATTGGCGGGGGAGCGAGAAGAACCCGCAGCTGCAACGCATTTATGGCACTGCCTGGGCAGACAAGGACGACCTGCGCGCACACCTTGAGCGCCTCGCCGAGGCCGAACGCCGAGACCATCGGCGGCTGGGCTCTGAACTCGATCTGTTCTCCTTCCCGGAGGAGATCGGATCAGGCCTTCCGGTGTTCCACCCCAAGGGCGCCATGGTCCGGATGGAGATGGAGAACTATTCCCGCCGCCGCCATGTGGAGGCCGGCTACTCATTCGTCTCCACCCCCCATGTGACCAAGGGCCACCTATTCGAGACCTCCAAGCACCTCGAGTGGTACGCCGACGGCATGTATCCCCCGATGCGGGTGGACGAAGAACGTGACGCCGATGGCACCGTGACCAAGGCCGGACACGACTATTACCTCAAGCCGATGAACTGTCCGATGCACAACCTCGTCTACCGCTCACGCGGACGCTCCTATCGTGAGCTCCCGCTGCGGCTCTTCGAGTTCGGCCACGTGTACCGGTATGAGAAGTCCGGGGTGGTGCACGGGCTCACCCGGGCCCGCGGCTTCACCCAGGACGATGCGCACATCTACTGCACCCGGGAGCAGATGCGCGACGAGCTCGGATCCCTGCTGACGTTCGTCCTCGATCTGCTCAAGGACTACGGCCTGGACGACTTCTACCTTGAACTGTCCACCCGGAACCCGGAGAAGTCGGTCGGGGATGAAGACACCTGGGACGAGGCGACTCGTACCCTCGCCGAAGTTGCTGAAGCCTCCGGCCTCGATCTGGTGCCAGACCCCGGCGGGGCAGCGTTCTACGGCCCGAAGATCTCCGTACAGGCCAAGGACGCAATCGGGCGCACCTGGCAGCTGTCCACGATTCAACTCGACTTCTTCGAGCCCGAGCTCTTCGAGTTGGAGTACACCTCCAGTTCCGGCGCACGCGAGCGTCCGGTGATGATCCATCGCGCGCTGTTCGGATCCATCGAGCGCTTCTTCGGAGTACTCACCGAGCACTACGCGGGTGCCTTCCCGCCGTGGCTGGCACCGGTGCAGGTGCTCGCGATCCCCGTGGCTGAGGTCTTCGACGATTACGTCCGCGACGTGGTCGCACAGCTCGTGGCAGCCGGCGTACGCGCCGAGGTCGACGTCAGCGATGACCGGTTCAACAAGAAGATCCGCAACGCCACGAAGCAGAAGGTGCCGTTCGTGCTGATCGCCGGCGGCGACGATGCCGAAGCAGGGGCAGTGTCGTTCCGGTTCCGGGACGGTAGCCAGCGCAACGGGGTCCCGGTGGCCGAGGCCGTGGCACTGGTGCGGGACGCGATCGAGCAGCGCGTGCAGGTCTGAGGTGGAGGACATCGACTCACTAGCTGGCACGCCGGACGGCTACGAGCGGCTCTGGACCCCGCACCGGATGGCGTACATCGCGGGAGAGTCGAAGCCGACCGACGACCGCCCAGGGATCGGTTGCCCGTTCTGCTCATCGCCGGATCGCCCGGATGCTGACGGGCTGGTGGTGTACCGCGGAACACACTGCTACGTGGTCCTCAACCTCTTCCCGTATAACCCCGGACACCTGTTGATCTGCCCGTACCGGCACGTCCCGGACCTGGTGACGATGTCGGTGGAGGAACGCGGTGAGCTCATCGAGCTGACCGAGGCTGCAATGCGGACGCTGAGTGCCACGAAGAGTCCGGCAGGTTTCAATCTCGGCATGAACGCCGGTGAGGTGGCGGGGGCAGGGGTGGCCGCGCACGCTCATCAACACGTGGTGCCCCGGTGGGCCGGCGACGCCAACTTCCTGCCGATCATCGCCCGTACCAAGGCATTGCCCGAACTCCTCGAGGACACGCGGCGCGAGTTGAGCGAGCATTGGGGGGGCAGCGATGGTCCTGGGTAGGCGTGGACGAGGATTCACAGAGACGCTTTTCGGTCCACTGGCACGCGCCCTCGTGCGCGCGGGAGTGAGTCCGAACGCGGTCACCGTAGGTGGCGCAATCCTGGTGGTTGCGGCAGCGCTGTGGCTCTTCCCGACCGGCCACCTCACCGTGGGTGCGCTGGTGATCGGGGCGCTCGCCCTGACCGATTCGGTGGACGGGTTGATGGCCCGCGAACGCGGCACAACATCGGAGTTTGGCGCGTTCCTCGATTCCGCCCTGGACCGGTTCTCCGATGCTGCAGTGTTCGTCGGCCTGAGCTGGTATCTGGTGACGTCGGCCCCTCCGGCGTGGCAATTGCCCGGCCTGGCGGTCGGAACGGCCTGCCTGGTGCTCTCCATGGTGGTCTCCTATGTGCGCGCGCGTGCCGAGGGCCTCGGTTTCACAGCCAAAGTGGGGATCGCCGAGCGAGCGGATCGTCTCATCGTCGCCCTCGTGGCTACGTTGGCCGTCGGCCTCGGCGCTCCCGACGAGCTTCTCGTGGTGGTGCTTGGCGTACTCGCGGTGGCAAGCATGATCACGGTCGTACAACGCATCGCCACCGTGTTCCGGCAGAGCCGACGCGTCGAGGAGGAGCAATGAGTGCGGTCGATCCGGCCCGGGTGTTCGCCCTCGCCTGGCGGGTGGTGCCGCGGCTGCCGGGGCCCCTGGCCCGCGGGATCTTCGACGTCGTCGCGATCGTTGCGCACGGCCTGCGGGTGCCCGGTGTCGTTCAGCTCGAACGCAATCTCGACCGGTTTGTGCCGGGCCAGAGCAGGCGCCGGCTGCGCCGCCTCAGCCGCGCCGGGATGCGCTCGTACATGCGCTACTACTGTGAGGCGTTCCAGCTCCCTGCGATGACTCAGGCCCAGGTGGACGCCCGCGTGCGGGCTACCGGGCATGAGCGGATCGCTGCGCACACGGCCGCCGGTGAGACCGTCGTCCTGGCGCTCGGTCATGCCGGCAACTGGGACCTCGCCGGAGCGTGGGCGAACCGGCATCTCGGCACCGTCATCACGGTGGCCGAACGACTGGAGCCGGAGGAGCTCTTTCAGGAGTTCGTCGAGTTCCGCGAGTCGCTCGGCATGGTGATCGTTCCGTTCGAGCGTGGTGGGGGCGTGTTCCGGCGTCTGCTGAGCGCCTCTCGTCGCCCCGGTGTGGTCCCCCTTCTCGCAGATCGTGACCTTTCCAGTACCGGGGTGGAGGTGCCCCTCGGAGCGCACACGGTGATGGTCGCACCCGGGCCTGCGGCGCTCGCGCTGGCTCGGAACCTCCGGTTGGTTCCCGTGCTCATCCACTATGAACGCCTGTACGGTGCGCGACGCAAAGCGGCCCGCAGTCCGTGGGGGATCCACATCCACTTTCTTGAGGAGGTACCGGCGCCCGACCGTGCGGAGTACGCGGGCAGCCAGGAGCGCGTCGCCGCGCTGACGCGCCGTTGGTTCCGGCGCTACGCCGACGCCCTCGCACGGGTGCCGCAGGATTGGCACATGCTGCAGAAGATCTACACGAAGGATCTGGATCCGGAGCGACTGGCACGCGCCCGCGCAGCATCACAGCGCCATCGCGGTCAGTACGCGCCTCCCGCGACGTCCTCGAGCACTGAGGGACGTCCCGCGCCGGGAGCGGAACCGAATGGTGTCCAGAGGTGAAGGTCGGACTGGTCTGCCCGTACTCCTTCGATGCTCCAGGAGGCGTGCAGTTCCACATCCGAGACCTCGCCGATCGGCTCATCGAGCAAGGGCATCCCACCTCGGTCCTTGCGCCCGCTGAAGAGGACACGGAGGTCCCGGAGTACCTCGAGTCCGTCGGGGGCGCCGTGCCCGTGCGGTACAACGGATCCGTGGCCCGGTTGGCGTTCGGGCCCGTCGTGGCGTCTCGGACCGGACGGTGGCTCGCCGCGGGCGATTTCGACGTGCTGCACATCCACGAACCGTTCGCCCCCTCTGTCGGCCTGATCGCGCTCCGCCTCGCCGAAGTCCCAGTGGTGGCCACCTTTCACTCCGCACAAGAGCGCTCCCGCGCGCTGCAGCTCGCCTACCCTTTGGTGCGCCCGGGTCTGGAACGGATCAGTGCACGGATCGCCGTCTCCGAGGATGCCCGGCGCACGGTGGTGGAGCACCTGGGTGGGGACGCCGTGGTGATTCCGAACGGGGTGAACACGCGTACGTTCGCTGCGGCGACCCGGAATCCGGAATGGGTGGGCGCCCCGGATGCGCCGACGATTGCCTTCCTGGGGCGCCTGGACGAGCCCCGCAAGGGGCTACCGGTCCTGCTCGGTGCGGTCGAACGGATTCGCGCCCGGCACCCAGGCGCGCGCTTCCTGATCGCCGGTCGCGGGGATCTGGACGGGGCACTGGCCGGACTCGGCGAGCATGCGCAGGCCGTGCAGGGCCTGGGTGGCATCTCGGACGAGGAGAAGGCAGCCCTGCTGGCATCGGTGGATGTGTACGTCGCCCCGCAGACCGGTGGCGAGAGCTTCGGGATCGTCCTGGTGGAGGCGATGAGCGCTGGCACCACAGTCGTGGCGAGTGACCTGTCGGCCTTTCGTCGAGTGCTCGACAACGGCGGATCCGGCTTCCTGTTCAGCACGGGCAACTCCGATTCGCTCGCTGCCACGGTCTGCCGTGCTCTGGAGGACGTCGACGAGCGGGATGCCCGCCGTCGGTATGCGCGCACCGCGGTGGCCAGATTCGACTGGGACGAGGTCTCCACCCGTATCCTGGACGTGTACGCGATGGTGCACGAGTCAGCGGGAGATGCGCACGCAGGAGATGGCCGTCGCCGTGGAATGCTCGGCCGCCTGTTCGGCGGGGGGAGGACCTGATGGGCTCGGCCGAAGTGGCACTGATCGTGGTGGCCATCGTGGCGGTGGCCGTCCTCGTTCTGGTGAGTCTGGCACGGCGCCTGGACCGTCTGCACCGCCGGGAGGCAACATCGCGCGCCACCTTGGAAGCGCAGTTGGTGCGGCGGGCCGAAGCTGCGATCGCGGTGGCCGAGTCCGGAATCTTGGACCCGGCCGGTGCGCTGATCGTGGCCGATGCCGGCTGGCGCGCGGCCGTGGAGTCCGAGCGCCTGGTCGGTGAGGATACGGTGGGTGAGCATTCGGTCGCGGCGGCGGAGGCCCGCGGTCTGGTCGAGAGCGAACTGACCCGGGCGTTGCGGGGTGCGCTCGGCGCAGAGTCCGACCAGCGCAGGATCGCCGAGGATCCCGACGGCGTTGCGCTCCTTGCCCGGTTGGCGCACCACGCATATCGCGTTCAGCTCGCCCGACGCTTCCACAACGACGCTGTCGTGCAGATTCGCCATATCCGGCGTTCGCCGGTGATCCGCGCGTTCCGGCTAGCTGGGAGGGCGCCGATGCCCCGGCCGTTCGAGATGGACGACGCGCTCGACGTGCTCGACCCGACTGCGCCTTCCGCGGGCCCACCCTCCTAGGGGCGACGCCATGCCGCTGGAATACCCACCCGCGTATCGACCCGGGGCATCTGTGCGCCACACTCCGGGAGCCGGTGCTGCGCCGCTGACGCCGTCCCCGTGGCCGCAGGTCGGCCTGACAGCGGCTCACGGGCCGATCGAACAGGTGTGGGCGCCGGGTCAGCGGCGTGGGAACCGTTTCGTGTTCCAGCTGATCGTCTCGATCGTGGGTGGACTCGCCATGTTGGTGGCCATCGGTTACATCGCCATCGCGACCGGTCTGGGGAACACCTCGATTGGATTCGTCCTCGCACTCGTGCCGTTGACGATCGTCCTGCTCGGGGTGCGGTGGCTGGACAGATGGGACCCGGAACCCGCCACCATGCTGGTGATGGCACTGCTCTGGGGCGCCGGTGTCGCCGTGCTGAGTGCGTTGGTGATCAATACGACGGCGATCATGCGGATCTATGAGTCCACCCAGGACCCCACCCTGGCCGAGACCTATGGTGCGGTGATCGTCGCGCCGATCTCGGAAGAGCTGGTCAAGGGGCTTGGCGTGTTGTTGATCTTCCTCCTGCGGCGCAACCACCTGGACGGCCCCGTCGACGGCGTCGTCTATGCGGCCACGATTGCGGCGGGTTTCGCGTTCACGGAGAACATCCTCTACTTCTCCCAGAACGCTGAACTGGTGGCAGAGGTGTTCGTGCTGCGTGGGCTCGTGTCCCCGTTCGCGCACGCGCTGTTCACGTCCTGCATCGGTCTGGCGATCGGGCTTGCGGCGCGTTCACCGCGGAAGGTGATGATCGTGCTCGCCTTCCCGATCGGACTGCTCGGAGCAATTGTCCTGCACGCACTCTGGAACGGGAGCGCCTCGCTCAGCGGCAACTTCTTCGCGGTGTACCTCCTGGTGCAGATGCCGTTGTTCCTGGGCACCGTCGGTCTGCTGTTCTGGCTCCGACACCTCGAGGCCCGGGTGATCCGGTCCCGGCTGGGGGAGTATGCCGCGGCGGGCTGGTTCGCCCCGCATGAGGTCGACATGCTCGCGTCGCTACGGCTGCGTAGCCAGGCAAAGACGTGGGCGGCGGCTTACGGCGAGCGTGCCAAGGCGGCCACCGTGTCATTCCAGCGGGATGCGACCACCCTGGCCTACCGGCGCCAGAAGGTTCGCTCCGGCCGCTCCACGCGGGCCGAACGAACCGAGACCGAGTTGCTGCAGGGGATCGCAGCTGCTCGTCGCGCAGTTGCCGATGCGGCCGCTGCGCGCAGGTGAGACATCCTGCCCAAGCGAGGCGTCCGCCTCACAGTGAGATGGTGGGGGCGAACAGCGGGGGAGCGCCGGCGGGCCACTAGACTGGTCATCGTCTCGCGGTGCTCCGCCGCCGTCCGCCTACCTGTTCGAGGTCACTGTGTCTGAGTCGATGACGCCCCCGCCCACCCACGGCACTGAGCGTGGTACCGCTCGAGTGAAACGAGGGATGGCGGAGATGCTCAAGGGCGGCGTCATCATGGACGTCGTCACACCCGATCAGGCGAAGATTGCTGAAGATGCGGGCGCCGTGGCTGTGATGGCGCTGGAACGGGTTCCTGCCGATATCCGTGCCCAGGGCGGCGTCTCCCGGATGAGTGACCCGGACATGATCGACGGGATCGTCTCGGCCGTCTCCATCCCCGTGATGGCGAAGGCCCGGATCGGGCACTTCGTGGAGGCGCAGGTGCTGCAGAGCCTCGGCGTGGACTACATCGACGAATCCGAGGTGCTCACCCCGGCCGACTACGCCAACCACATCGACAAATGGGCCTTCACCGTGCCCTTCGTCTGTGGTGCGACGAACCTCGGCGAGGCGCTGCGCCGGATCACCGAGGGCGCCGCGATGATCCGGTCCAAGGGTGAGGCCGGCACCGGTGACGTCTCCAATGCGACCACTCACATGCGCCAGATCCGCCAGCAGATCCGTCGCCTGCAGAACCTGCCGGACGATGAGTTGTTCGTCGCCGCGAAGGAGCTGGCTGCCCCGTACGAGCTGGTACGCGAGGTCGCGACCGCCGGCAAACTGCCGGTGGTGCTGTTCACCGCCGGTGGCATCGCGACTCCTGCCGACGCCGCCATGATGATGCAGCTCGGCGCCGAGGGAGTGTTCGTGGGATCGGGCATCTTCAAGTCCGGCAACCCCGCCGAGCGCGCTGCCGCGATCGTGCGAGCGACCACCTTCTACGATGATCCGGCCCAGGTGGCCGATGCGTCCCGCGGCCTGGGCGAGGCCATGGTGGGTATCAACGTCGACGACCTGCCGGTCGCACACCGGCTCGCCGAGCGTGGCTGGTGAGCGCGAGGGCGTGACCGGCTCGAACCTCGGGCCCGACTGGCAACGACTGCCCGACGGGACCGCGTTCCGCCGGGCGGCACGCGTGGTCGTCTTCGACGACGATGGACGCGTGCTGCTCGCCCGCGGACACGATGCGGATCAGCCCGAACGCTCGTGGTACTTCACCATCGGCGGCGGTATCGAACCCGGGGAGACTCCGCGCGAGGCCGCCGTTCGCGAACTGACCGAGGAGACGAGCCTGGTCGTCGATCCGGACAGGCTCGTCGGTCCGGTGCTGACGCGGGCGGCGGAGTTCGACTTCCTCGCTGAGACCGTGCGCCAGGATGAGGTCTTCTACCTCGCGCATGTGCGCACGGGGGTGAGTGTGAGCACCCACGGCTGGACCGCCGTCGAACGAGGGTTCATGGACGAGGTGGCCTGGTGGCATCCCGAGGATCTCGCTCAGGTGAGCGTGGAGATTTTCCCTGCCGAGCTTCCCGAATTGCTTCGAGCCTGGCGTCAGGGATGGGACGGAACGGTTCTCGCGTTAGGTCTGCAACGCGAGGATGTCGCCATCACCGGCTCGCTGCCGGACACTGACGACGGCGATGGGCAGATGCGTTGATGAGCCCCCCGGTGATCGGAGTGCTCGCGCTGCAAGGCGACGTACTCGAGCACACACGTGCACTCCAGCAGTGCGGTGCGCGGACCGCACCGGTTCGCCGCGCCAGCGAGCTCGCGGAGGTGGACGCCCTCGTCTTGCCGGGTGGCGAATCCAGCACGATCGACAAACTGCTCCGGCGATTCGACGTGATGCACCCGCTCCGCGAACGCATCGCGGCGGGTCTGCCGGTGTACGGCTCATGTGCGGGCATGATCCTGCTGGCCGACCGGATTCTCGACGGTATCGAGGGCCAGCAGACCGTTGGTGGTTTGGACGTGACAGTCCGCCGGAACGCGTTCGGGCGGCAGGTGGACTCCTTCGAGGAGGCCCTTCACGCGCCTGCTCTGGGCGCGGGATCGAGTGACGCGCCGATGCGAGCGGTGTTCATCCGGGCGCCATGGGTCGAGACGGCAGGTCCGAGCGTGCAGGTGCTGGCCACGGTGAGCACGGGACCCGCGACCGGTAGGATCGTTGCAGTACGTCAGGGTGCGCTGATGGCGACGGCCTTTCATCCCGAGATCAGCGGGGACGTGCGCGTCCACCGCGCTTTCCTCGATCTGGTCCATGCGCACCGCTGAGTCACGTGCTTCGTAGGGCACACGCTGCGGGGCACACGAACTGATGCGAGAGGTGAACACACATGTCGGGTCACTCCAAGTGGGCGACGACCAAGCACAAGAAGGCGGCGATCGACGCCAAGCGGGGCAAGCTCTTCGCGAAGCTGATCAAGAACATTGAGGTGGCCGCTCGCACTGGCGGTGCGGACCCGGCCGGGAACCCGACGCTGTACGACGCGATCCAGAAGGCGAAGAAGTCATCCGTTCCGAACGACAATATCGAGCGCGCGCTGAAGCGTGGCTCGGGCGATGAGGCCGGTGGCGCCAACTACGAGACGATCATGTACGAGGGGTATGCGCCCGGTGGCGTGGCGGTGCTGGTCGAATGCCTGACGGACAATAAGAACCGCGCAGCCTCGGACGTGCGCGTGGCGTTCACCCGCAACGGCGGTTCACTTGCCGATCCGGGCAGCGTCTCCTATCTGTTCACCCGCAAGGGCGTGGTGCTGGTCTCCAAGACGGACGGGCTCACCGAGGACGATGTACTCGCGGCGGTGCTCGATGCCGGCGCCGAAGAGGTGAACGACCTTGGCGAGTCCTTCGAGGTGCTGAGCGAGGCGACCGACCTGGTGGACGTCCGCACGGCGCTGCAGGGTGAAGGCATCGACTACGACTCTGCTGAGGCTCAGTTCGTGCCCGCCACGCAGATCGAGGTGGACGCCGATGGCGCACGAAAGATCTTCCGCCTGATCGAGGCGCTCGAGGACAGCGACGACGTGCAGAACGTCTTTGCGAACTTCGATGCCTCTGACGAGGTGCTCGCCGAGCTCGACGCCGACGACTGATCCCGCGCCGGGTCGTGGGTACGCCAGCGGGTGTCGGTCAGCGCTGCGGTATCACCAGGCTGAGAGAGTGAGGATGTGAGTTTTCGCATTCTCGGCATCGACCCTGGCCTGACCCGGTGCGGTCTCGGCGTGGTCGAGTCCCGTGGCCGGGAGCTGCGGCTCATCGATGTGCAGGTGGCGCGCACGGAGCCCGGCGATGACCCCAGCACTCGGTTGCGAATGATCGCAGATGAGATCGATGCCTGGATCACCCGGCTGGAGCCTGATGCAGTGGCGGTCGAACGGGTCTTCGCCCAGCACAACGTGCGCACGGTGACCGGAACCGCACAGGTCGCGGGCCTGGCGATGGTGGCAGCCAGCAGGGCCGGCATCCCGGTGGCCCTGCACACGCCGAGCGAGGTCAAGGCGGCGGTGACGGGTCACGGCCGGGCCGAGAAGGCTCAGGTGCAGGAGATGGTCCGGCGGCTCCTTGGGCTTGATCAGGCGCCGCGGCCCGCCGATGCAGCCGATGCACTGGCGCTGGCTATCACACATGCGTGGCGTGCCCACGCCGTCGGTGCGATCCATCAGTCCGGCGCAGCGGAGCAGACCGGGGCGCAGCGCGCGTGGGCGCAGGCCGAGGCTCGTGCGCGCTCGGCGGGTCGTGCGCGGCAGGTGGCTCGCGGCAGGTAGTCTCGGCACTCGTACGGATGTTCGCGAACATGTGTCCGAGTTCCGTCCTCATCGTCTCCCCGGCCACGAAAGGATCGCCACATGATCGCTTCGGTGAGCGGTCGCGTTGCGCATATCGGACTCGACGCCTGCGTGCTCGAAACCGGCGGGCTTGGGTATCGCGTGCACGCCACGCCGGGCACGTTGGCGCGTCTACGCAGCGGGGCCGAGGCCACGTTGGCCACCACGCTGGTGGTGCGCGAGGACTCCATGACGCTGTTCGGATTCGTCGACTCCGAAGAGCGTGACGTGTTCGAGATGGTGCAGACCGTCAGCGGTGTCGGCCCGCGACTGGCGCTGGCGATGCTGGCCGTGCACAATCCCGAGGATTTGCGCCGCGCCGTGGCCACTGAAGACACCAAGGCACTCACGCTCGTTCCGGGGATCGGCCAGAAGGGAGCTCGCCGGATCATCCTGGAGTTGGGTGATCGGCTCGGCCCTGCGACCGAGGGCGCCCCGCCGACACCGGCAACGGCGTCGGCGGCGAGTACGCGCGCCGATGTGGTGGCGGCTCTGACGGGGCTCGGCTGGGCGGTCAAACAGGCCGAATCGGCCGTCGATGCCGTGCTGACTAATAGCTCCCAGGACGAAGCGGACACCGGCGCCGTGCTCCGTGCCGCCCTGCTGCATCTCGGTGGTGGACGTGGCTGAGCATGAGGACCACCTGCTCGCCGCCGAGGCCGATGAGCTGGACCGGGCCGCTGAGGCGGCACTGCGGCCGCGCCGGCTGGATGAGTTCATTGGGCAACCCGTGGTGCGCGACCAGCTCTCGCTGGTGCTCGATGCCGCGAATGCACGCGCTAAACCGCCCGATCATGTCCTCCTCGCCGGGCCGCCAGGGCTCGGAAAGACCACACTGGCGATGATCATTGCCGCCGAGGTGGGCGGATCGCTGCGCATCACGTCCGGTCCGGCTGTGCAACACGCGGGGGATTTGGCGGCGATCCTCTCGGCGGTGCAGGAGCAGGACGTGCTGTTCATCGACGAGATCCATCGGCTCGCCCGGCCTGCCGAGGAGATGCTCTACCTCGCGATGGAGGATTTCCGGGTGGACGTCGTGGTCGGCAAGGGACCGGGCGCCACTGCCATCCCGCTCTCCCTGCCCCATTTCACTGTGGTGGGCGCCACCACCCGGTCGGGACTGCTTCCGGCACCGTTGCGGGATCGATTCGGGTTCACCGCGCATATGGACTTCTACTCTCACGACGAGCTGGAGTTGGTGCTCACCCGATCGGCTCGTTTACTCGGGGCTGAACTACACCCCGATGCCGCTGCACAGATCGCCTCGCGCGCCCGGGGTACACCGCGGATCGCGAACCGTCTGCTGCGGCGCGTCCAGGACTGGGCGCAGGTGCGCGGTACGGGCGCGCTGGACCTGGCCGCCGCGATGGCAGCCCTGGACGTTTTCGAGGTGGATCGGCGTGGGCTGGACCGCCTGGACCGGGCTGTTCTGCGCGCCCTGTGCGAGCGGTTCGGCGGAGGCCCGACGGGCCTGACGACGGTCGCGGTGGCCGTGGGAGAGGAACCAGAGACAGTGGAGACGGTGGTCGAGCCGTTCCTCGTCCGGGAGGGGCTCATGGTGCGCACACCACGCGGTCGCGTCGCCTCCGCGGCGGCCTTCGCCCACCTGGGGTTGACACCGCCGAACCCGGCAGCGACTCTCTGGGAGTGACGTGGTGGTTGGTGGCCCGCGGCCGGTCACCTACAATCGAGCGGACCGTTGTCTTCTGAAGACCTGACTTCTCACTCGCTGGAGCGTGCCTGCTCATGGATCCCACATTTCTGATCATCCTGGTCGTCGGACTAGGTGCTCTCCTCTTCCTGAACTGGCGCACTCGCAAGCAGCAGCAGGCGAAGCTCTCCTTTCGAGACGACCTCACCGAGGGGCAGCAGGTCCAGACCATCGGCGGCCTGATCGGGACGGTCGTGGCAGTCGAGGGCGAGACGGTCACCTTGGAGTCCGGCCCGGGGACCCAGCTGAAGTTCGTCAAAGCAGCGCTCGCACGCCTGATTGAGGATGAGGACGCCGTCGACGACGACGGTGAGGACGAGGACGCCCTGGCCGAATCGGATGACGAGCACGTGAGCGAGACCTCCTCGACTACCGACGAGCCGCGGAACGCGGCCTTCGAGACCCGGGACGAGCTCAAGGACATGCGCCGGGACGACCGGATCTGAGTTCCCACCGCCGCCGGGCCGTGAGGGTCGGCGCCTGCTAGGAAGAAGTACGAGTGGCTACACGTAATCGGGTGCATCCTGCGCGCTCCGTGATCCTCCTCGCTGTGATCACCGCCTTACTCTTCGGGGGCCTGGGCGCGGCGACCAAGTGGTCGGACGGTCAGCTCACCCCAAGCCTCGCCCTGGATCTCGAAGGAGGCACCCAGCTCATCCTGCAGCCGACGGCCGAGGGCAGCGAGGTGACTGAGGATCAGATCGCCGAGGCGATTCGCATCATGCGCCAGCGGGTGGACGCCAGCGGTGTGGCTGAGGCCGAGATCACCAGCCAGGGCGGGCAGAACATCGTCGTTGCGCTACCGGGGAACCCGACTCAGGAGACCCTCGATCTGGTTCGCCGCAGCGCGCAGATGCGATTCCGTGTGTTGCTGACCGAGGCCGGCCCTGGCCCGATCGACCCATCCGCTCTGGAGGCGCTTGAGGATCCGGAGGCTGCAGATGAGGAGCCTGCGCAGGAGCCTGCTGATCCCGCTGACTTCACGGAGGCAGAACTCGAGGAAGCGGCCCGGACCGCAGCCGATCAGGACGGCGATGGCGAGCTCTCCGACGAGCCGGCCACGGAGCCGACGAGCGCCTCGGACACGGCGTGGATCACCGAACAGGTGCTCTTCGACTTCTACCGCCTGAACTGCACCGATCCCGCCAACCTGGTTGGCGCCGGCGGCGACGATCCCGACGCTCCCTTGGTGGCCTGTGCCGAGGACGGCACGGCCAAGTACATCCTCGGTCCTTCCGAACTGGCCGGAACCGATATCGAGAACGCGAACTCCGGCTTGTACGTGGACCAGCAGGGCAATGTCACGAACGAGTACATCGTGCAGATCACATTCAACGACGCCGGCGGTGAGGTGTTCTCCGACATCACCGAGCGGCTCGCCGGGTTGGCGGGAACCGGTCAGAACCGGTTCGCGATGGTGCTGGACCGTTTGGTGATCTCCTCTCCCAGCGTGGACACGCCGATCCCGGGTGGCGAGGCGTCGATCCAGGGGAGCGCAGCAAATCCGTTCACCCAGGAGGAGACGCAGGCGCTGGCGAACCAGCTGAATTTCGGTGCCTTGCCGATCACTTTCGAAGTGCAGAGCCAGGACCAGATCTCTGCCACGCTCGGTGCCCAGCAGCTCGAACGGGGCATCATCGCCGGCCTGATCGGTCTGGTGCTGGTGGTCTTCTACTCGTTGCTGCAGTACCGCGGACTTGGTTTGGTGACGATGGCGAGCCTGCTGATGGCCGGTGCGCTCACCTATGGGGCGATCACCGGACTGTCGTCATTGATCGGCTATCGGCTCTCTCTGGCCGGTGTGGCGGGCCTGATCGTGGCGATCGGTATCACCGCCGACTCGTTCATCGTGTACTTCGAACGGATCCGGGACGAGGTCCGCGAGGGGCGACGCCTCGAGGACGCCGTGGATCTCGGCTGGGCTCGTGCCCAGCGCACGATCCTGGCCTCGGACGCCGTCAACCTGCTGGCGGCCGTGGTGCTGTACTCCCTCGCGGTCGGGGGAGTGCGAGGGTTCGCCTTCACTCTGGGCCTGACCACGCTGATCGATGTGCTCGTAGTGTTCCTGTTCACCCATCCGATGATGCAGCTCCTGGTGCGCACCCGATTCTTCGGCGGCGGGCATCGGCTCTCCGGGCTGGACCCGGAACACCTTGGATCCACTGTCCCGCTCTACCGTGGCCGTGGACGGGTACGCACCAGTGCCGAGGCCCCGACAGGTGGCCAGACGATCGCCGAACGCCGTCGCGCAGCTGAGCTCGCGGCACGGGCAGAGCGGGAGCAGCAGTCGGATCCGGACGCTTCCGTTCAGGGCGAGCACTATCCACCGGATCCAGATGCAGCAACGGATGTCCGCGCCGATGCGGCTGCCGGGCCGAGCACGAAGGACGGTGAGCGGTGATGGCGAGTTTCGCCACATTCGGCAACCAGCTCTACACGGGGAGCCGGTCCTACGACATCGTCGGCCACCGGCGGCGCTGGTTCACGGCAGCAGTTGTCCTTGTTCTCCTGTCGATCCTTGTACTCGGTGTGCGCGGGCTGAACGCCGGTATTGAGTTCAGCGGCGGTTCGGAGTTCACCGTCTCTGGCACGTCCACACCTGAGGAGGACATCGCCCACGAGGTCCTCACCGGAGTTGACGCCGATCAGGTAGCCCGCGTGAGCATCGTCGGCGGCGACAGCGTCCGAGTGCAGACAGAGGAACTCACCGACACCGAGACCACGGAACTGGCCGGGTTACTCGCGCAGGCCTATGACGTGGCCCCCGAGGACGTGACATCCTCCTTCGTGGGCCCCGCATGGGGGCAGGACGTGACCACCAAAGCCTTGCAGGCGCTGGTGATCTTCCTGATCCTGGTCAGCGCGGTGATGGCGCTGTACTTCCGCAGGTGGACCATGGCAGTGGCGGCACTCGTGGCCCTCCTGCACGATGTGGTGCTCACGGTCGGGATCTACGCCGCCATCGGCTTCGAGGTCACACCGGCCACAGTGATCGGTTTCCTCACGATCCTTGGGTACTCGCTGTACGACACGGTGGTGGTCTTCGACAAGGTGCGTGAGAACACCGCGGAGCTGGGCGAGCAGACCCGCTACACGTACAGCGAGGGCGCCAATCTCGCGGTGAATCAGACGCTGGTGCGTTCGATCAATACGTCGGTGGTGGGCGTGCTGCCGGTCGCTGCCATCCTTTTCATCGGCGCGTTCCTCCTGGGTGCCGGAACCCTGCGCGATATCGCACTTGCACTGTTCATCGGCATGATTGCCTCGACGGCGTCGTCGATCTTCATCGCGACCCCGTTGCACGCGTTCCTGGAATCACGCCGTCCCCCGATCGCCGAGCACACGCAGACGGTCTTTGCACGGCGCGAGGCTGCCCTCGAGGAGGCGCATGCACGCGGCGAGGACGAGCCAGTGCTCGCCGGTACGGGCGGCCTGGTGGCCGGAGGCCACCAGGGTCACGAGGCTCAACCGCGCCGGAAGCGGGGAAGGCCGCGCAAGTGAGGTCCGGTTCCGCACGGGTTCCTGCTCAGCGCACGTGGCCCGGTGTGGACCGGAGGCCGCCACCATGAGTCCTCTACCCGTGCCCCCCGGGCTGGAAGAGTTGGTCAGGGCGCGGGTTCGATCGGTGCCCGATTATCCCGAGGCAGGCATCGTATTCCGCGATATCACTCCGTTACTCGCCGATGGTACGGCGTTCTCTGCGGTGATCGGTCACCTCGCCGATACGTTCGGCGGCGAAGTGGACACGGTGGCCGGGGTGGAGGCGCGCGGGTTCTTGCTCGCGGCGCCGTTGGCGGCGGTGCTTGGATGTTCGTTGGTGGCCGTGCGTAAGGCCGGGAAGCTTCCGCCTCCGGTGTTGCGCGCTGACTACGAGCTCGAGTACGCGAGCGCCAGCATCGAACTGTCCGAAGGTGCCGTGCGGCCCGGGGCGCGTGTTGCCGTGCTCGATGACGTGCTGGCCACGGGCGGGACGGCCGCAGCTACCTGTGGACTGCTGGAACGAGCCGGGGCCACCGTGACTGGTCTCGGTTTCCTGATCGAGCTTGTCGCGCTACACGGTCGAGAGCAGCTGCCTGGCCGGGTCGTGCATCCTCTGGTGACCTACTGAGCGGCGGCTGATGGCCGCCGTCGGCGCGTAGGATATTTGGATGAGCATGAGGAGCCCCCGCGAAGGGACGCCGAGGTACGAGGTGTACCGAAGCGAGGCACCGCAGTGCTCAGACCAGGACGGCACAGTATGAGTGAGGATCTCGCAGCCGAGCGCGGGGCGGGCGCTGACCAGGTCACGCCTCCGGCGCGCATGCGATCCCGCCTGGTCCGCTTCGGCGGCCGGGCGGCGACGCCGCCGGCCGCGATCGACCCGCTCATCCAGGTGGTCCGCAGTAACCACCCGAAGGGCGATCTCTCGCTGATCGAGCGTGCCTACCGGGTGGCCGAACGCGCGCATACCGGGCAGATGCGCAAGAGCGGCGACCCGTACATCACCCACCCGGTGGCCGTGGCAACCATCCTGGCCGAGCTGGGCATGACGCCACCGACACTCGCGGCCGCCCTCTTGCACGACACGGTGGAGGACACCGAGTACTCGCTGGATGATCTGCGCCGTGACTTCGGCGAGGAGATCGCCCTGCTGGTGGACGGCGTCACCAAGCTGGACAACGTCATCTATGGCGAGGCCGCACAGGCCGAGACCGTCCGCAAGATGGTGATCGCCATGGCCCGGGACATCCGCGTGCTGGTGATCAAACTGGCCGACCGGCTGCACAACGCGCGTACGTGGCGCTACGTCGCACCGGGATCAGCGCAACGCAAAGCCCGCGAGACACTCGAGATCTACGCCCCATTGGCGCACCGCCTGGGGATGAACACCATCAAATGGGAACTCGAGGACTTGTCCTTCGCCACGCTCTACCCGAAGGTCTATCAGGAGATCGTGCACCTGGTGACTGAGCGTGCTCCCGCGCGTGAGGAGTTCCTCTCCGTGGTGCGCACCCAGGTGATCGAGGATTTACGCGCCGCGAAGATCAAGGCCACGGTGACGGGCCGACCCAAGCATTACTACTCCATCTACCAGAAGATGATTGTGCGCGGCCGCGACTTCGCCGACATCTACGATCTCGTGGGCGTGCGGGTTCTGGTGGATTCGGTGCGCGACTGCTACGCCGCGCTTGGTGCGCTGCATGCGCGGTGGAACCCGGTCCCTGGCCGGTTCAAGGACTACATCGCCATGCCGAAGTTCAACATGTACCAGTCCTTGCACACCACCGTGATCGGGCCCACGGGGAAGCCTGTGGAGATCCAGATCCGCAGCCACGACATGCACCGCCGGGCCGAGTACGGGGTGGCCGCGCACTGGAAGTACAAGGAGAGCGCGCGCGTTCGGTCGAACGCGGAGACCGACGATATGCCCTGGCTGCGTCAGTTGGTCGACTGGCAGCGGGAGACGGCGGATCCGGGGGAGTTCCTGGACTCCTTGCGGTTCGAGATGTCCGGGGCGGAGGTGTACGTGTTCACCCCGAAGGGGGACGTCCTGTCATTGCCCGCGGGTTCGACGCCGGTGGACTTCGCCTACGCGGTGCACACCGAGGTCGGGCACCGCACCGTCGGCGCCCGGGTGAACGGCCGCCTCGTTCCGCTGGAGTCCACACTCGACAACGGTGACACCGTGGAAGTGTTCACCTCCCGTGCCGAAGGGGCCGGGCCGAGTCAGGACTGGCTCGGGTTCGTGAACAGTCCCAGGGCCCGGAACAAGATCCGCTCCTGGTTCAGCAAGGAACGTCGCGAGGAGGCGGTCGATACCGGGAAGACGTTGATGGCCAAGGCGATGCGCAAGCAGAACCTGCCGATGCAACGTCTGCTGAGCCACAACACCTTCGTCGCCGTGGCCGATGAACTGCACTATGCGGATGTCACCGCGCTGTATGCCGCCGTCGGTGAGGGGCACATCTCAGCTGCCACCGTCGTCAAGAAGCTGGTTGCCTCGCTCGGTGGTGAAGAAGGCCACGACGAGGATCTGGCCGAGGTCACTCGCCCGGGCACCACGCGCAGGACAAGAGTGGGGGACCCGGGCATCGTCGTGCGGGGTATGGATGCCGGCGACATGTGGACCAAGCTGGCGAAGTGCTGCACTCCCGTGCCGGGCGATCCGATCGTCGGCTTCGTCACCCGGGGCGCGGGGATCTCGGTGCACCTGGCGGACTGCTCCAATGTGGAGGCGCTGCGCCGTGAGCCGGAGCGGATCATCGACGTCGAGTGGGCACCCGGCGTGCAGAGTGTGTTCCTCGTACAGATCCAGGTGGAAGCTCTCGACCGCAACGGGCTGCTCTCCGACGTCACGAAGGTGCTCTCGGAGAACCACGTGAACATCCTGTCCGCCAATGTCGCCACCTCACGCGATCGGGTGGCCATCTCGAAGTTCGTGTTCGAGATGGCCGAACCATCTCACCTGGGCCACGTGCTGCGTGCCGTGCGCAATATCGATGGCGTGTTCGATGTCTTCCGGACCACCGGATCGCGTTCGGACAAGCCCGCCGGCCTCGATCACTGACCGTCTCGAACACTGACCGGCTCGAGCACTGACCGGCTCGAGCACTGACCCGTGCGCACCGCCTCACGGTGTGGCGGCGGGTTCAGCGGCTGTCGTCAGCGGCGCGCAGCACCTGCTCGAGCCACGCCCGACGTGCCTCCAAGGCCTCAGTGGCTGAGGCGATGGCACGTTCGTCACCCGATGCCTGCGCCTTCTCGAGATCTTGTTCGAGGCCGGCGATCGCGTCCTCCAACTGCGCGGCAGCGCCTTCAGCGCGAGCGCGCACGCGCGGGTTCTTCCTGCGCCACTCGTTCTGGTCCGCATCGCGGATCGCCTCTTCTACCGTGCGCATGCGACCTTCGATCCGCTGCACGTCACCCCGCGGTACCTTGCCGGCTGCTTCCCAACGGTCCTGGATATCCCGGAGCTTGGCCTTCGCTTCCCGGAGATCACCCACGGGTAGGAGCGCCTCGGCCTCGTCGAGAATGGCGAGCTTGACCGTCAGGTTCTCGCTGTACTCCGCGTCGATCTGGGCGTTCGTGGCGTTGCGTGCTTCGAAGAAGACATCCTGGGCTGCACGGAACCGCGCCCACAGGGCGTCGTCCTCCTTGCGGGCCGCCCGCCCGGATGCCTTCCACTCGGCCATCAGGTCCCGGTAGGCGAGCGTGGTGGGCCCCCACTCGGTGGAGTTCGAGAGCGCCTCGGCCTTCTCGATGAGCCGCTCCTTGACCTGCTTCACCTCAGCGTGGGTCTTGTCCAGCTCCGCGAAGAACTGGCGCCGGTTCTTGTCAAAGGTCGAACGCGCAGCGGCAAACCGCTTCCAGAGCGCATCTTCGCTGGCGCGGTCGATCCTCGGCCCGGCCTTCTGTGCGGCCTTCCAGGAATCGAGCAGATCGCGCAGCGTCTGCCCCTGGGCCTTCCACTGCACCCGTGCTGGATCCATGGCGGCAATCTCCTCCGCCTGCTCCACCAGGGTGGTGCGCTCGGCGAGCGCCTGCGCACGTGCCTGCTCGCGTTCAGCGTTGATCTGCCGACGGCGTTCGGTCGCCAACGCCTTGAGCTCATCGAAGCGTGAGCGCAGGCCGTCCAGGTCGCCTACCGCTGCCGGTGCCTCGAGGGCCTCGGCCAGGCTGTGCTGCGTACTGTCCAGGTCTTTGATCGTCAGCTGTGCGATCCGCGCCTCGAACAGGTCCACCTGCGCCTTGAGATCAAGGTAGCGGCGGATGTAGAGGGAGAGCGCCTCGGCTTCGGTGACGTCCGGGAACTGTCCGACGACGCGCTCCTCGCCAGCTTCGCGGACATACACCGTCCCGTCATCGGCGACTCGACCGAATGTGCTGGCGGCCGCCACCTCCGCTGGATCCATCGGCGGTGCCCCCGGGTCGGTCACTGGGGAGGTGGGTACGGCGCCGGGCTCGGGTGCCGGTGACGCGACGGGACTCGGCGGCGTCGCCCCGGCGGCCCGGGGGCGCGTCCTCGGCGCGATGGCCGCCGGCGTCGGAATAGCTGAGGGCTTCGGCACCTGGGCCGGAGTCGGCGTTGCCGGGGGCGCCTCCGTGCTGGGTGCTGGCTCCTCAGCGCCTGATGCTGGTTGCGCCGCGTCGGGTGTTGGTTCCGCCACGCCAGGCATGGGTTCCTCAGTCTCAGCCGGCTGCTGCACCGCATCCGAGGCCGATTCGTCTGCCGTTGATGCGGCGTCCTCAACCGAGGCTGCGGCGTCGGCCTCGGCAGCAGACACCGGATCGGTGACGCCCTCTGGTTCAGCCGTGGCCGTCACCTCGGGGGCCGTCGCGGGTTCCGCTGCTGTGGCCTGGTTGGGTGATTCCTGCCCGTTCGCCTCGGTCGGCACCTGGGGCTGCTGCTCGCTACTCACGGTCTCGCTCGCCTCGTCGTGGTCGGGCTGGGGCTGCTGCTCGGTCACTGGATGTCCACACTCTCGATGATCACGTTCTGGGCTGGTCGGCCGTCCGGACCGCCGTCCACGGTCCCGGCGGCACCGATCTGCTCGAGGATGTCAAGTCCCTCGGTGACCTCACCGAACACGGTGTATCCGCCGGCGGAGTCGCTGGGCAGTGGTACGTCGGCGAAGACGAGGAAGAACTGCGAGCCCATCGACTCGCCGTCATTGCCCTGACGCGCCATCGCCAGGGTGCCGGCGGGATAGATGTCGTCCTCGGGAGCGTTCTCGACCGGACCGAAGGAGTAGCCAGGACCGCCCGTTCCGGTGGCCGTGGGATCTCCGCATTGCAGCAGTGAGTCCGGCAGCAGTCGGTGGCACCCGGTGCCGTCGAAGTAGCCGTCGCCCGCGAGCATCAGGAACGAGGCGACGGCCGCAGGGGCGTCCGCACCGTTCAGGGTCACCGCGATGTCGCCGGCGCTGGTGTGGATGACGGCGTCCCAACTCGTGTCCAGGGAGTCGCTGGCCGGAGGAGGTGTGTCGTAGGTCTGCGGCTGGGTGGTGGGCAGGGGCTCGAGCTCGTCACCGGTCGGTTCCGCCGTGGCCGTCGTCTCCGACTCGGCCGGAGGCGTTGCCTCCGGATCGGTATCACCGCGGGGATTCAACACGATCAACAGCACGACCACCGCAGCCAGCACTGCTACCACCACGGCGCCGACGATCCGTCGCTCCCGAGCCACCTTCGCGGCCTGCTCCTGGCGGGCCGCACGCTTGGCGTACCGACGGCGTGCGTATTCCTTCTCCCGCTTGCTCGGGGACAATCCGGACTCCTCCTCGTGGCCGTGATACCTGCGGCGGGCACATGTCCACCGCCGGTGTCGCGCCCAGCGGGCACAACCTTGCCGATACTAGTTGAGCCTGCCACACGCCGATTCCCTGCACGCAACACCCGCGGTCACGGGATGGTCACAACTCTCGGCGAGTCCGCCATACCCGGTGGCGATGGGAAGATGGGCAGTATGGCTCGAATCTCACCCCTGTCCGGTTTTCCCGAATGGCTTCCCGAGGGCCGCGCCGTCGAGCGCGCAGTCCTGGATTCCATCCAGCACACCTTCGAGCTGCATGGGTTCGCCGGGATCAGTACGCGGGCCGTCGAGCCGTTGGAGCAGTTGCTCAGCAAGGGCGAGACCTCGAAAGAGGTGTATGTGCTGCGTCGTCTGCACGCGGAGAACGAGGGAGAGAACCCCAGCGACAAATCGCTCGGTCTGCACTTCGACCTGACCGTTCCGTTTGCGCGCTACGTCCTCGAACACGCCGGCCAGCTGGCCTTCCCGTTCAAGCGCTACCAGATCCAGTCGGTCTGGCGCGGGGAGCGGCCGCAGGAGGGACGGTTCCGGGAGTTCACCCAGGCCGATATCGACGTGGTCGGTGAGGGGACGTTGCCGTTCCACGCCGAGGTGGAGGTACCGCTGGTCATCGCCGACGCGTTCACGCGCCTGCGCGAGCTCGGTGTACCGCCGGTGCGGATCCAGGTGAACAACCGTAAGGTCGCCCAGGGCTTCTACGAAGGCCTCGGGCTCACCGATGTGGACGGTGTACTGCGCACGATCGACAAGCTCGACAAGATCGGTCCGGATCGTGTGGCCCAGCTCCTGCACGAGCAGAACGATGCCTCGGCCGAGCAAGCGCGTGCCTGCCTCGAGCTGGCTGCCATCACCGGCACCGACGCGAGCGTCGCGGACCGCGTACTGGCCCTGGGTGTGCGCACACCGCTCCTGGATGAGGGCCTCGACGAGTTGGTCCGCCTCGTGGAAGCCGCAGGCCGGCGCACACCAGGTGTGGTGGTGGCGGATCTGAAGATCGCGCGCGGCCTGGACTACTACACAGGCAGCGTCTACGAGACGACCCTGGTCGGGCACGAACAGCTGGGGTCGATCTGCTCCGGCGGACGATATGACTCACTCGCCTCCGATGGCCGCACCAGCTACCCCGGTGTGGGGATGTCGATCGGCGTTACCCGCCTGCTCTCGCGCATCCTCGGCGCCGGCCTGGCGCGCGCCAGCCGCCCGGTCCCCACCGCAGTGCTGGTGGCAGTCACGGATGAGGAGTCACGCGATGCCAGTGACGCGGTAGCGGCCACACTGCGCGCGCGGGGCATCCCGGCCGACGTTGCCCCCTCGGCGGCGAAGTACGGCAAGCAGATCAAGTTCGCGGACCGGCGCCAGATTCCGTATGTGTGGTTCCCGGGCGTGGGGGAGCACCAGGTGAAGGACATCCGCTCGGGCGAACAGGTCACGGCTGAGCCAGCCGTGTGGGCTCCGCCGGCGGAGGACCTATGGCCGCGGGTGACGGCGGCCACACCGTAGGACTGAACCAACGACGGCGGCGGTCCACTCGTGTGGACCGCCGCCGCTTCGTGGTGCTTTGAGTTGTTCGACGCAGTGGTTCAGCTCAGTGGCTGCGGCCGGTCAGCTCAGTGGCTGCGGCCGGCCCCTGCACCGGCGCGCGGCTTGTCCCGCCGTGCACCGTCCTTGGAGCCGAATCGGGTGTCGCGGCGCGGTCGCGCCGAGGACGGACGATCAGCACCCCGGTGACTCGTGGGCCCGGTGTCGGGTCGGATCCGCAGCGGCTGCCCGGCCACGCGTGCCACGGACAGTTTCCGGTTGGCGTCGGAGCTGAGCTCGGCGCCGATCTCCACGAGAGAGAACCGGGAGAAGATGTCGATCTTGCCCAGGTCGGAGCCGCGCAGGCCACCTTCGCCGGTGATCGCTCCCACGATGTCCTGCGGGCGTGCGCCGTGACTGTGGCCCACGGCCACGCGATACACCGTGCCGTTCGGGGTTCGGCGCCCGCGGCTGCCTGCGCCGCCACGCGCGCCCTGGCTGGGTCCACTCTCCCGGTCGAAGCGGTCTTGCGGTGCCGGAGCCTCATGCAGTTCGTCGGCGCTGCGAGGTCCGGAATCGCCCACGGCCAGGGCAAGGAGTGCCGCCGCGGTCTCCATCGGGTCACCATCGGGACCGAGGTGGTTGGCCAGGTGCTCGCGGTACATGTCCAGGCGTCCAGCTGAGATCCGCTCGCTCAGCGAATTGAGAACGCCTTGTGCGCGATGTGCGCTCACCTGTGCCGGGGTGGGAATGGTGGCCTCGGTGAGCGAGGTGCGGGTGAGGCGTTCGATGGCCGTGAGGCGTGAGCGCTCCTTCGGGGTGAAGAAGGTCAGTGCCTGACCACTGCGGCCGGCCCGTCCGGTGCGGCCGATGCGGTGCACATACGCCTCTGCTTCGCGCGGCACGTCGAAGTTGACCACCAGCCCGATCTTGTCCACGTCGAGGCCACGAGCCGCCACATCCGTGGCAACGAGCACCTGGACCGATCCCGAGCGCAGTCGTTCCACGATTCGCTCGCGTTCTTTCTGGGCCACGTCACCGCTGATCGTCGCGGCGCTCACGCCGCGCTCCTGCAGTGCGGCCCCGACCTCTTCGGCAGCCTGACGGGTACGCACGAAGACCACGGCCGCCTCGGCGTCGGTGGTGGCCAGCACGCGGGCGAGGGCGCCCACCTTGTGCCGGAACGGCACCACGGCGTAAGTCTGGGTGATGGTGTCGGTGGTCGAGGACTGCCGAGAGGTCGCCACCTCCACCGGGTTGTTCATGTGCCGGCGCGCCACCGACCGGATCGCCGGCGGCATGGTGGCTGAGAAGAGCGCGGTCTGGCGGTCCTCGGCAGCCGAGGAGAGGATCCGGTCCACATCCTCGGCGAAGCCCATCCGGAGCATTTCGTCGGCCTCATCGAGCACGAGGCTGCGCACGGCGCTGAGGTCGAGGGCGCCCTTCTCCAGCATGTCGATCACACGGCCCGGGGTACCGACCACGATCTGAGCTCCGCGGGAGAGTCCGCGCAGCTGCGGCCCGTACGGTGCACCGCCGTAGATTGCCAGCACATTCGCTCCGGAGCCACTGGCGAAGGTGGTGATGGCGTCGGCCACCTGAATGGCTAGCTCGCGGGTGGGGGTCAGCACCAGCCCCTGCACACGTGCCTGGCCGGCGTCCACGCGGGCGAGCATCGGCAGGGCGAAGGCCGCGGTCTTTCCGGTTCCGGTCTGGGCCACACCGACCAGGTCGCGCCCCTCGAGCAGAGCCGGGATAGCAGCGGACTGGATGTCAGTGGGGGTGGTGAATCCGAGGGCGGCGATGGCCGCGAGGGAGGCCTTCGGGAGGCCGAGATCGTCGAATGAGGAGGGCACGGGGGCAGCAGACATAGCGGTCCTTCAGCGGGTGAATCGATGCGGAGGCCACGGACCGGTCGGTCCTGCTCCGCGTTGGCCCTCACTCCATGCGCCACGTGCTGGCGTCCAAAGGCGGTGCTTCCGCCAGGGCCCTGTGCGGGATCTGCGCTCCAGGTACGCCGACCATCTTACGGCCCAAGGCCCCCGCAATGGTGCCGCTGTGCGCAACGTCACCACTGGCCGGCCCGGATCAGCAGGGCCGGCACGCCTCCAGCATGGCCGGCGACCAGATGTGGCCCCGAGGGCAGGGCTGGCATGATCGCTGTCATGGACGATGCGCTGCAGGCCCTCCGGGATGCCGTCGCCGGTGCGCAACTTCCGCTGCAGACCCCCGACGCGCCGGTCGCCCGGCGCCACCGCGCGCAGTTGCAGGCCCAGCTCGAGGACTACGTCATGCCCCGGGCGTCCTCACTGGAGGCGCCGCTGCTCGCCGTCGTGGGTGGTTCCACAGGCGCCGGAAAGTCCACCCTTGTCAACGCGCTGGTCGGTGACCGGGTGGCCACGACCGGGGCGCTGCGGCCCACCACACGGGACCCGCTGCTCATCCACCATCCGAGCGATGCGACGTGGTTCGTTCGCCCTCGCGTGTTGCCGCACCTTGCGCGCGTCCAGGGCGCGACCGTCCCGGACGAGGGCACCGGAGCAGTCGTGCGTCTCCTGGAGACCGAGCGGGTGGGCCCTGGGCTGGCTCTCCTGGACGCCCCGGACATCGACTCTGTGGTGGACGCGAACCGCGCGCTGGCCGGCCAACTACTCGCGGCGGCCGATCTGTGGATCTTCGTGACCACGGCACACCGGTACGCCGATGCGGTGCCCTGGGACCTGCTGCGCGATGCCGCCCGGCGAGACGCCGTGGTCGCCGTGGTACTCGACCGCATCCCCGCCGCTGTGCTGGCGGAGGTCAGCGACGACCTCGCCGGCATGCTCCGGGCCGAAGGGCTTGCGCAGGCGCCGCTGTTCCTGTTGACCGAGACCGAACTGGACGCTCGGGGGATGCTCCCGGAGGGTGCTGTCGACGATCTCGCGGCGTGGCTGCGCCACCTCACCGACGATGCGTCCGCGCGAGCCGATGTGGCCCGCCAGACCTTGCACGGTGCTGTGCGCGGCGCGGCCGGCGGCGCCACCCAGTTGGCCGATGCCGTGGACGCGCAGCAGCACCTCGCGCGCGATCTGCACCAACGGATCGAGGCCGCGTACGACACCTCCGATCTGCTGGCCACGCTTGCCGACGGCGCACTGTTGCGCGGTGAGGTGCTCTCCCGGTGGCAGGACTTCGTCGGCACCGGGGAGTTCTTCCGCTCGGTGGAGCAGAAGGTCGGCCGGGCGAGGGACCGGGTGACGGCGTTCCTCACCGGCCGCCCCCAGCCCGCTCAGAAGGTCGAGGAGGCCATCGGACATGGCGTGCATGTGGTGCTCGTCGACCAGGCGAACACAGCCGCCGAACGGGCCTACCGCGCCTTCTCCACCGAACCGGCAGGGCGAGCCCTGCTCAACGAGCATCCCGGGCACGCCCTCGAAGCCGCCGACGCCGGATTTGCCGACCGCGCCGCCGAGCAGATCCGAGCCTGGCAGCACTTCCTGCTCGAGCTGGTCCAGCATGAGGGTCAGGACAAGCGCACGACAGCCCGGATTATGGCCTTCGGCGTGAACGGGGTGGCCGTGGTGCTCATGGTGGTGGCATTCGCGTCCACTGGTGGCCTGATCGGCGCCGAGGTGGCCATCGCCGGCGGCACGGCAGTGGTCGCGCAGAAGCTGCTCGAAGCGATCTTCGGAGATCAGGCGGTCCGCCGGCTGGCCGAGCGGGCACGCGAGGATCTGCACAGCCGGGTCCAGGCGCTGTTCCTCCAGGAACAGCAGCGCTTCTCAGCGCTGGTGCCCGAAGCCGGCACGGTTGCCGATTCCGCCGCTGCGCTGCGCGCGGCCGCAGCGGGAGCGATCGCTGCCGTCGATGCGACGGGCCGGTCATGAGAGCACGATCGATCCCGTTCGCCGATCAGCTGGATGCGCTCGCTGAGGCGCTGGACGCCGTCGACGAGCTCAACGTTCCCGCGGATCCACACCTCGACCGGGCGAAGGACGCGGCCGGTACGGCGCTGCGCCACGCACACGAACGCGGCGGCCTGTCCGCGGCACACACGGTGGTTGCCCTCGCCGGAGCCACTGGAAGCGGGAAGTCCTCGCTCACCAATGCCCTTGCCGGGCACACGGTCACTGATGTCGGCCCGCGCCGGCCGACGACCGCTCACCCAGTGGCGATCACCTGGGGAATGGAGCCCGCAGGGGCGCTGCTGGACTGGCTCGGTATCGAACGCCGGGTCGTCGGCGAGGGTGCCGGACTCGACGGGCTCGTGCTGGTCGACCTGCCGGATATCGACTCAGTCCGCACCGACCACCACGAGCGCGCCGCCCGGCTCGCGGAACGGGTCGACATGCTCGTGTGGGTCCTGGACCCGCAGAAGTACGCCGACGCGGTGGTGCACCAGCACTACCTTCGCCCGATGGCCCGCCATGCCGAGGTGACGGTGGCCGTCCTGAACCAGGTGGACACGCTCAATCCGGCGGACGCCAAGGCCGTCCTGGCCGATCTGCGCGAGCGGATGGCCGAGGACGGGCTCGCTGGGATCCCCGTGCTGGGCGTCTCGGCCACCACGGGACAGGGGCTCAGCGACCTACGCGAGACACTCGCCGACGTGGTAGCCCGTCGCGGTGCGGCCAGGGCACGTCTCGCCGCCGATGTGGCCACCGCTGCAGACCTGCTCGCCGACGCCTGCCCACCGGGAGCGCCTGCCGCGCTCACCGCCGCCCATCGCCGACGCCTCACCGATCGGCTCACCGCAGCGGCCGGTGTGGATCGGGTGGCCGGCGCGGTCGCCGGGTCCTACCGCCATCATGCACGGGCTCGCGCAGGCTGGCCCGTGACGCGCTGGCTCGGCCGATTCCGCCCCGATCCGTTGCGCCGCCTCCATCTGGGCCGGGCAGGGCCGGTGCGTTCGGGCGAGGGAACGGACGCCCCGGTGGTGGTGGCCTCCTCAGGCACACCCGCGTCGCCGTCCGTGCGCGCGGAGGTGACCACAGCGTTGCGGGCACTCGGGGACGACGCTGCTCAGGCTTCCCAGGGCCCCTGGCGGGATCATCTGCGCGCCGGTGCGCTCGCCCGCGCCGAGGAGCTGGCGGACGCCCTCGATGCGGCCGTGGTGTCCCACCGGGTCGTGCGGACCCGCGATCCGCACTGGTTCGGTGCATTCTCGGCGGTGCAGTGGATGTGGTTCGCCCTGGCGGTGGCCGGCGCACTCTGGCTCGCCGTGATCGCCGGGATCCGGTACCTGGGGCTCCCGGCACCATGGACCCCGCAGCTGGGCCCCGTACCCGCACAGCAGCCCTGGCCCGAACTTCCGGGTCTGCCGTGGCCGACCGCGCTGTTCCTCGGTGGGGCGCTGCTCGGCGTCCTCACCGCGCTCCTGACGGCGGTGCTCGCCCGGGTGGGCGCCGCACGCCGCCGCCGACGTGCACGAGCTGAGCTCGTCCGTGCGGTGGAGCAGGTTGCTGACAAGGTGGTGCTGGCCGAGGTGCGGCACCGGGTGGAGCGCGCGCAGCTGTACACCCGCTCGGTGCAGCGTGCCCAGGGTTGACCATGCGGCTCCGGCCTGGGCTGGCCATTAGGATTCGCAGGGGCCGCCGATCGGGCGGCCGCCTGAAACGTCCAGGAGGATCTTCGTGCTTCGCACCCACCAGTCCGGCACTCTGCGGGCCGCCGACATCGGCACCACCGTCACCCTGACCGGGTGGGTGGACCGTCGCCGCGATCACGGCGGGGTGGCGTTCCTGGACCTGCGCGATGCCTCCGGCATCGTCCAGGTGGTCGTGCGCGATGAGGAGGTGGCGCACCCGCTGCGCTCGGAGTTCGTCCTGCAGGTGAGCGGTACGGTCGCGCAGCGACCCGAGGGCAATGCCAACCCGAACCTCAACACCGGCGAGATCGAGGTGATCGCAAGCACCGTCGTCGTGCTCAACGAGAGCGCCGCGTTGCCGTTCCAGGTCTCCACCGCCCTCGATGAGCAGGTGAGCGTGGGGGAGGAGGTGCGCCTGGCGCACCGCTACCTGGACCTGCGCCGCCCCGGACCGGCGCACGCGATTCGGCTGCGCTCGGCCGTGAACCGTGCCGCACGTGAGGTGCTCGACTCGCGCGACTTCGTGGAGATCGAGACGCCCACGCTGACCCGGTCCACGCCCGAGGGGGCCCGCGACTTCGTGGTGCCCGCACGTCTGGCGCCCGGCTCCTGGTACGCCCTCCCACAGTCGCCGCAGCTGTTCAAGCAGCTGCTCATGGTGGCCGGGATGGAGCGCTACTACCAGATCGCCCGGTGCTACCGGGATGAGGACTTCCGCGCCGACCGTCAGCCGGAGTTCACCCAGCTCGACGTGGAGATGAGCTTCGTCGAGCAGGACGATGTGATCGAACTGGCCGAGCGGATCCTGGTGGCCCTGTGGGAGCTCATCGGGTACTCGATCCAGACCCCGATCCCGCGGATGACCTATGCCGAGGCGATGCGCCGGTACGGCACCGACAAGCCGGACCTGCGCTTCGAGCTGGAGCTGACGGAGCTCACCGACTACTTCTCCGACACCCCGTTCCGGGTGTTCCAGGCACCGTACGTGGGCGCCGTGGTGATGCCAGGAGGCGGTTCGCAGCCACGCCGGCAGTTCGACGCCTGGCAGGAGTGGGCGAAGCAGCGCGGTGCCAAGGGACTGGCGTATGTGACGATCGCCGAGGACGGTGAACTGGGCGGCCCAGTCGCCAAGAACCTCTCCGAGGCCGAGCGTGCCGGCCTGGTCGAGGCCGTCGGCGCCAAGCCCGGTGACTGTGTCTTCTTCGCTGCCGGAAAGCCGGCGCAGGCCCGGGCACTCCTGGGTGCGGCCCGGCTGGAGATCGGCAAGCGGTGCGAGCTCATCGACCCCGACGCCTGGGCGTTCCTGTGGGTGGTGGATGCGCCGCTGTTCAAGCCGACCGGCGAGGACGACGACGTGGCCGTGGGTGCCGGTGCCTGGACCGCCGTGCACCACGCCTTCACCTCGCCCACCCCGGAGTGGATCGACCGGTTCGAGGAGGACCCGGGCAGCGCGTTGGCCTACGCCTACGACATCGTCTGCAACGGCAACGAGATCGGCGGCGGATCGATCCGTATTCACCGCCAGGACGTGCAGCGCCGAGTCTTTGAGGTGATGGGTATCGGCGCCGAGGAAGCCCAGGAGAAGTTCGGCTTCCTGCTCGACGCCTTCGCCTACGGCGCCCCGCCGCACGGCGGGATCGCGTTCGGCTGGGACCGGATCGTGACCCTGCTGGCCAAGGCGGACTCGATCCGCGATGTGATCGCGTTCCCGAAGTCCGGCGGCGGATACGACGCGCTCACCGGTGCACCCGCGCCGATCTCCGCGCAGCAGCGCAAGGAAGCCGGGGTGGACGCCAGGGCCGAATCGGCCACACTGGGCGAACAGGGCAAGCAGGGCAAGCAGGGCAAGCACAGCAGAGATCGCGAGGCGGCCGCCACAGCAGAGGGCCCCGACGGCGGTACGCACCCCCCGCAGTGACCGTCCGACGAGCCGTGGTCCGGGACGTCACGGACCTGGGGAAGTCATGGAGCGACCACCCGGTCCTGCGTGCCGACGTCCCGCGCTATCGCGACGCGGTGGCCTGGAGCACCGAGCAGGCCGTGGCGCTGACCGTTGCGGCGGGCGAGTCGGGCAGACGGGCACTGATCGGCCTCGGTGAGCCTCACGCGTTGGCCGACCTGGTGGCGAGCGACGTGGCCACGGCCGGCCGCGCGAGCCAGGCAGCGCTCGGCCCGGGTGCACCGGCGGTGGTGAGCCTCACGCGTGGGGCCTGGGACCTGCTGCCTGATGGGGTGCGGGAGCGGCTGGCCGTGCCGCGAGTGAGCCATTGGGACTGGATGCTCTGCACTGCCGCGCCACCACCCCAGCTGGACGAGGACTCGGTGATCGAGCTCGATCCGGTCACCGATCGGGTCGCGATGGCGGCCCTGCAAGGCACGGCACTCCCGCACTCCTACACCAGCCTGGACAAGCCGGCCACGCGCTGGTTCGGGTGGCGGGACGGCGGCGGGGCGCTGCGGTGTATGGCGGCTGCAAGCGACTGGGAGGCCGAGGTGCACCTGGGTTCGATCGCGACGCATCCCGACGTTCGCCGTCGGGGGCTGGGCTCTGCCGTGACTGCCGCGGTGACCCGCCTCGGCCTGGCGGCGACGGGGCAGGTGAGCCTGGCACTGTACGCGGACAATCACGACGCCCGCCGCGTGTACGAACGGCTCGGGTTCACCCTCGTGCAGGAGTGGGAGAGCCGGCGCCCGGCCGATGCCTGAGCGCTCGTGATCCACGCTCGCCGAGGCGAGTCAGTGCGCGATTCCGAAGCGGCCGTGTAGCGCGCGCAGCGGGCGGGGCGCCCACCAGTTGCGGTGCCCCAGCAGTGTCATCGTGGCGGGAACGAGCAGCATCCGCACCAAGGTGGCGTCGATCAGCACGGTGGCCGCGAGAGCGAACCCGGCCTGCTTGATCACCACCAGCTCGCCGCTGATGAATCCGGCGAAGACCACGATGATCACCAGCGCGGCGGAGGTGATGATGCGTCCGGACTGTTGCAGTCCATCGCGCACGGCCGCGTCGTTGTCGCCGGCGAGGGAACCGTGCGCGCCGCCGTCGTAGAACTCCTTGATCCGTGCGATCAGGAACACTTCGTAGTCCATCGCCAGACCGAAGCCGAACGCCACCACCACAGCCACCACGTAGGACTCCAGGCCACCGACCGGCTCGAACCCGAGCAGGCCGGAGAGGTGACCTTCCTGGAATACCCAGGTGGTGACGCCCAGTGACGCGGCCAACGAGAGGGTGTTCACGGCGAGTGCCTTCAACGGCACCAGGATTGAGCCGGTCATCAGGAACAGCAGCACCAAGGTGGCCAGCACCACCACCGAGACGGCTATCGGTAGACCGTCCACGAGGGCATCGGTGAAGTCGATCTGGTTGGCGGCCTGGCCGAGCACCCAGAACGTTGAATCCGCTCCTGCCCCGGTGCCCTCGCGCATATCCCGGATGGACTCGACCACGGTGGCGGCCTCGGCACCCCCCGGGTCGATCCCGTCGGCGAGGCGCACGCCGAGCAGCATGTGCTCCTCGCTCACCGGCTGCGCCGGGTCCACACCGGCCACGTCGTCGATCCGGGCGATCTGGTCGGCAAGAGCATCCTCGTCGCCGGTCTCGACGAGCACCTGGACCGGAGGCTGGCCCAGCATCGGGTACTGACGCTCAATGGTCTCGATCACGTCGCGTTGCTCTGTGCCGGGCGGCAGCAGGTCAATGGTGGAGTTGCGCATCTGCAGGCCCAGAAGCGGTGAGGCGAGGAAGACCAGCACGAGGCCGGTGCCGAGCAGAACCAGCCACGGATGCCGCTGCACCCGCTCGGCGAGGGCGGAGAACACCCCGCGCGCCGGTGCCGTCTCACCGAATCGGCCAAGCAGGAGACGCAGGCCCGGGATCCGCATGAGGATGGACGGGCGCACCATTCGCCGCCCCCGCCAAGCCAGCAGCGCCGGCACCAGGGTGAGGGCCGAGAGCAGCGCAATGACCACCACAGACAGACCCGCTGCACCCAGCGAGCGGAGGATGTCCGGGCGGAGCAGCAACAGGCCACCCACGGCGATCGCCACGATGAGAGCCGAGAACGCCACAGTGCGTCCCGCCGTGGTCATCGTGGTCTGCATCGCCCGCACCACAGCACCGTCGCGGCGGTGCGCATGCCGTCGGCGGCGCCCCGGCGCCGTGTCCGCGAGTTCGGCATCGACCTCGCGACGGATCTCGGCCCGGAACCGTGACACGATCAGCAGCCCGTAGTCGATCGACAGGCCCAGGCCGAGGACCGTGACGACGTTCACCACCACCGAGTCCAGGTCAACCACGGCGGAGAAGCCCCACAGCACCCCCAATCCGCCCGCGATCGAGGCCAGTGCACCGGCGAGCGGCATCCCCGCGGCGAGGAACCCACCGAAGACGACCACCATCACGAGCAGGGAGATCGGCAAGGCGACCATCTCCCCGGTAACGAGGTCGTCCTCCATCTGCCCGACGATCGCCTCGGTGATCAGCGTGGGACTGGAGATCTGCGTGGTGGCACCGATCTCGGTGCCGAAGGCGGTGAGTTCATCGACCACCAGCGCGTGCACGCCCTCCTCGTCAGCAGAGTCGAGATCGGGCGTGAGGTTCACCGTGACGATGAGACCGTCGCCGTCGGCTGCGACGAATGGTGCGGCCTGTTCGGACTCCAGTCCGCCGGGGAAGGCGAAGGCGTCCGTCACGGCCTCGACCCCGTCGGTGGCCAGGAGTCTGGAGTGCATCGCGGCGGCTGCTCGCCCGACGGTGGTCACCGTCTCCGGATCGGTGAGATCGACCTCGGTGAGCACGGCGGTCACGCTCGGGCCGTCGTCGGAGGCTTCCTCGATGAGGGTGCGCGCCTCCTGGCTTTCCGAACCCGGGACCCGCGGCTCACCCGAGTGCAGGCGATCGAACAGACCCTGGGAGCCGAACCCGGTGAGCGCGAGAGTGCCGGCAACGGCCACCAGAAGCAGCCATGCGATAACGAGGCGACGGGGATGATGGGCGGCCGTGCGCCCGAGACGGTCGAACACGACGCCATCATGGCAGGCTCAGGATGTCACCGGTGGCGCGTAGGCTTCACGGGTGGACCTGTTTGAGTCAGCCGGCACCGATGATGCGGGTGTCCCGCAGCCCTCTGCCGGGGCACCGCTCGCGGTCCGGATGCGACCGTCCCAGCCCGCGGAGGTGCTCGGGCAGTCGCATCTGCTGGAAGCCGGATCGCCGCTGCGCCGGCTGATCGACCCGCCCGAGGCGGGCGCACTTCCGCCATCGTCGGTGATCCTGTGGGGCCCGCCGGGAACGGGGAAGACGACCCTGGCGTACCTGGTCGCGCACGTCTCCGGGCGCCGGTTCGTGGAACTGTCCGCGGTGACCGCCGGGGTGAAGGACGTGCGGACGGTGATCTCCGATGCCCGACGGCGGTTGGCGGGCTCGGGGGAGGAGACGGTGCTGTTCATCGACGAGGTGCACCGTTTCTCCAAGACGCAGCAGGACGCGCTGCTGCCGGCCGTGGAGAACCGGTGGGTCACGTTGATGGCAGCCACCACCGAGAACCCCTCCTTCGCGGTGATCTCGCCGCTGCTGTCCCGCTCGATCATGCTCACCTTGCGGTCCTTGGAGACTGCGGATCTGGACGCCTTGATCACTCGTGCGTTGAGCGATGAGCGTGGTCTGGGCGGCCGCATCTCGCTTGAGGACGATGCTCGTGAGTACCTGCTCCGGCTCGCCGGGGGCGATGCGCGCAAGGCGTTGACCATTCTGGAGGCGGCGGCAGGTACGGCCGCGAGTGCCCAGGCGGAGAGCATCACGTTGGAGGCGATGGAGCGTGCCATTGACGTGGCTGCCGTGCGCTATGACCGGGACGGTGATCAGCACTACGACGTGATCAGTGCGTTCATCAAGTCGATGCGCGGAAGCGATGTCGATGCTGCACTGCATTACCTGGCGCGGATGGTGGTGGCGGGGGAGGACCCGCGGTTCATCGCCCGCCGTATCGTGATCGCCGCGTCCGAGGATGTGGGAATGGCCGATCCGACCGCGCTGCAGACGGCCGTGGCGGCGGCTCAGGCGGTGGCGCTGATCGGAATGCCCGAGGGGCGGATCATCCTCGCCCAGGCGGTGGTGCACGTGGCCAGCGCGCCGAAGTCGAATGCGTCCTATGCGGGGATCAATGCCGCCATCGCCGATGTGCAGGCGGGGCGAATCGGGGTGGTGCCCGCGCACCTGCGTGATTCCCACTATGCGGGTGCTCAGCGGATCGGCCATGGCGCCGGGTACGTGTACTCCCATGACGAGCCGCACGGTGTGGCCCGGCAGGAGTACCTGCCGGAGGTGCTGGCCGGGTCGCGGTACTACACACCCACTGACCGCGGCTTCGAACGCACTCTGACCGAGCGTCTCGACCGCGTGCGCGACCTCCTCGGCCGCACCACCTGACCCTCGCCCCCTTGCGCGAGTGCGGCCGATCTCGCTCACCTGCGGAGATATTCGCGAGATCTCCCGCACTCGGTGAGCAATGAGTGCGGTCTCATACGGCAGAGCCGCGCGATCGCTGGGCGATTGCCGGCGCACCCGGACGATCAGCGCGGTCACGTGGCTGAATGCATAGTGCGCATGCAGAGCGGGGACGTAGGACGCACAGCGTGACCACAATTCCGGCGTGCCGGCCGCTGGCGTGGGAATGCTGCGAACTCCCCAGAGTGGCGCATCGAGGGTGGACCGTTGTCACTGTCCCCGCGTCGCGCCGGCTTCAAGAGCGTCAGCGACACTGAAGGTGCCTGCCGTCAGCACATCGGGCAATGGGGTCGGCCGTCGAGACATGCCATGACTTCAGTCCAACCGCCTCATCGGCCGCACTCGCGATGGGGTGGTGGGTTCGGGCCGGGGTGTGATGGTGGGCTGGTGTGCGGGTGGGGAGCAGGACGTGGTGGGTGCGGTAGAGTAGTGGGGTTGCCCAGTCGGGCACACCTGGGGTCTTAGCCGATGGTCTCCGCCCACATCATGGGAATCGACCTGGAGTTGGCCCCACACCCACGTCCTCGGCCTGCACAGTGCTGGGACGGGTGTGACGTCATCCTCAACACGACAGGAACAATCTATGGCATCGCAGAACCGCACGCGCCGGCAGGTCCGGCTCTCCCGTTCACTCGGGTTGGCCCTGACCCCGAAGGCCGTCAAGTACTTCGAGAAGCGGCCCTACCCGCCGGGTGAGCACGGCCGCGCTCGTCGCCGGACCGAGTCCGACTACGCCGTGCGTCTGAAGGAGAAGCAGCGGCTGCGCGCGCAGTACGGTCTCCGCGAGGCGCAGATGCGCCGGGCGTTCGCTGAGGCTCGTCACGAGCAGGGCCTGACCGGTGAGTCCTTGGTCGAGCTGCTCGAGATGCGCTTGGACGCACTCGTGCTGCGCGCCGGCTTCGGCCGCACGATGGCCCAGGCTCGTCAGGCCGTGGTGCACCGCCACATCCTCGTCGACGGCAAGCTCGTGGACCGCCCCTCCTTCCGGGTCAAGCCCGGACAGGTCATCCAGGTCAAGCCCCGCAGCCAGACCATGGTGCCCTTCCAGGTCGCGGCCGCTGGTGCGCACCGGGACGTGCTGCCCACAGTGCCGGAGTACCTCGACGTGCAGATTGAGAAGCTCCGCTTCGAGCTGACCCGCCGCCCGAAGCGGGCTGAAGTGCCGATCACCTGCGACGTGCAGCTGGTCGTTGAGCACTACTCACGCTGACTCACCTGTTTGACGCGCCCCGGGCGACGGCACTCTCGCCGTCCCTGGGGCGTTGTCATATCCACCCAGTGGGGCCGCCGCTACGGTGGGTGCCGCGGGGTAGTCTCGCCCCTGGAGTGCTTGCCCTCAAGACGTAGGAGAACTTTCAGCCATGTCTCTCGGTGACATCGCCGGACTCATCGCGGCGATCGCGTTCGTATTACTCGTGGGCGCACTGGCCGTGCCGCTGCTCAAGCTTGGGCGGGTGATGGACGAAGCGCGCAAGAGTCTCTCTGACGTGACCGAGCACACCCTGCCCGTGATCGACGAAGCGGCCGTGACGATCAGCTCGACCAACGCTCAGATCAGCAAGGTGGACACGGTCACCACCGCCGCTGCCGAGGTGTCCACCAACGTCTCAGCGCTCACCTCGCTCGTGGCAGCCACCGTGGGCGCCCCCCTGATCAAGATCGCAGCGTTCTCACTGGCTGTGCGCGGCCTCTTCGGCAAGGGGGAGAAGAGCACGTGAAGCGATTGCTGTGGATTGGCGTCGGAGTCGGGATCACCGTGGTCGTGCTGCGTCAGCTGGGTAGGGCGAACGAACGTGTGGGTGCGATCACCCACGCGGTGAGCCCCGCGGGGCTCGCGGAATCGGTCACCACCTTGGCCGGTGCAGCGAAGGAACTCACCGAACAGCTGCGGTCATCGATGGCCGAGCACGAAGCCTCGCTGACGGCGGCCCTGTTGCCCAGCGAAGAGGAAGCGACACGGGCGCGTCACACCCGTGCCGCACGCGAGCGACGTGTCGCCGAGACGTGGCCCGACGACTTCTCTGTCGACGATCTCTGAGCCCACACCGGCCTGGCACCTTGACCCTTCATCCGAGTCCCCGCTGAACTGAAACGAACGAGAACCCATGCGCACCGCCGAGATTCGCAACCGATGGCTGACCTACTTCTCCGAGCGCGGTCACACCGTGGTGCCGAGCGCGCCGCTGATCTCGCCAGATCCGTCAGTGCTGTTCACGATCGCCGGGATGGTCCCCTTCATCCCCTACATCGTCGGCACCGAGGAGGCGCCCTACTCGCGCGCGGTGAGTGTGCAGAAGTGCATCCGCACCAACGACATCGAGAACGTCGGGGTGACCACCCGGCACGGCACGTTCTTCCAGATGTGCGGGAACTTCTCGTTCGGCGACTACTTCAAGTCCGAGTCGATCGGCTTCTCCTGGGAGCTGCTCACCGGGTCCACCAGAGACGGTGGGTTCGGTCTCGATGGCGATCGGCTCTGGGTGACGATTTGGAACGAGGACGCTGAGGCTGAGCGTGCCCTCCTGGAGATCGGTGTAGACCCGCGGCATATCGTCAAGCTCACGCGCGAGGAAAATTTCTGGGACACCGGCCAGCCCGGTCCCGCGGGCCCGTGTGCGGAGTTCCACTATGACCGCGGGCCCGCGTACGGGCCAGACGCCGAGGGCGGAACTGTCGATCCCGGCGGCGACCGCTACCTGGAGATCTACAACAACGTCTTCGACCAGTTCCTTCGTGGACCTGGCGCGGGCAAGGACTACCCGCTGCTCGGCGAACTGGAGCGGAAGTCGATCGACACCGGCCTCGGGCTCGAGCGCCTCGCCACGATTCTGCAGGACCGAGAGAACCTGTACGAGATCGACCAGACGTACCCGCTCATCCAGACCGTGGAAGAGCTCTCTGGTGCCCAGTATCAGCTCGGCAGGAACTCTGCCGACCCGGATCAGGTACGCATGCGAGTGGTGGCCGACCACGTGCGATCGGCCCTGATGCTGATCGGCGACGGCGTCCGCCCCGGCAATGACGGTCGCGGTTACGTGCTGCGCCGCCTGATCCGGCGTGCGGTCCGGTCGATGCGTCTGCTTGGCGTGACTGAGCGTGCCATGCCACATCTGATGCCCGTGGCCAAGGATGCGATGGCCGAGTCCTACCCGGAATTGGCCCAGGCGTTCGGGTCGATCAGCCAAGTGGCCTATGAGGAGGAGGACGCTTTCCGCCGTACCCTCGTCTCCGGCACGACGATTCTCGACACAGCCGTGGCCAAGGCACGTTCGGCCGGAGGGAGCCGCGCTGTCCTGCCCGGCACGGACGCGTTCGCCCTGCACGACACCTACGGCTTCCCGATCGACCTGACGCTGGAGATGGCCGCCGAGCAGGGCGTCGACGTCGATGAGGCCGGTTTCCGCAGCCTGATGGCCGAGCAGCGTTCCCGTGCCCGCGCCGACGCTCTCGCGAAGAAAACCGGGCACGTGGACCCAGCGGTCTACCAGGGTTTCCTGAGCCGCCTCGGCGGACCGGACACGTTCCTGGGCTACACCGACGATGCCGCGCAGGCACGCGTGGTCGGCCTGGTGGTCGATGGAACCTCTGCTCCGGTGGCCCAGGCCCCCGCGGAGGTGGAGGTCATCCTCGACCAGACGCCGTTCTACGCCGAGGCCGGAGGTCAGCTCGCCGACCAGGGGACGATTGCGCTGGCCGGCGGCGGCGTGGTGGACGTGGCCGACGTGCAATCCCCGGTGAAGGGGCTGCACGTCCATCGCGGCACGCTCACCGAGGGATCCATCGCCCTGGACGAGACGGCGGTCGCGACCATCGACACCCACCGCCGTCGGTCCATCGCCCGTGCACACACGGCCACCCACATGGTGCACAAGGCCCTGCATGAGTTTCTCGGGGAGCAGGCCACTCAGGCAGGATCGGAGAACGCTCCCTCCCGCCTGCGGTTCGACTTCCGGCACGGATCCTCAGTGCCCGCCTCGGTGATCTCCGAGATCGATCAGCGGGTGAACGAACGCCTGGCCGACGATCTGGACGTGACAGATCAAACGATGAGCCTGGACGAAGCCAAGGCCCAGGGTGCGATGGCACTCTTCGGGGAGAAGTACGGCGACCGCGTCCGGGTGGTCTCCATCGGAGGCGACTGGTCGAAGGAACTGTGCGCCGGCACGCACGTGGCTCGTTCGGGCGAACTCGGCCTCGTGACGGTGTTGGGGGAGTCCTCGATCGGATCGGGCGTGCGTCGAATCGATGCTCTGGTGGGCCAAGGTGCCTATGACAACCAGGCGAAAGCGCATGCGCTGGTCGGCCAGATCTCGCAACTGGTTGGCGCCCGCGGCGAGGAACTCCCCGATCGGATCTCCGGCATCCTAGGACGCCTGAAGGACGCTGAGCGCGAACTGGCCTCGCTCCGGCAGGGGCAGTTGCTCGCTCGTGCAGGCGAGTTGGCCGCATCGGCCGCCGATCGTGGCGGAATCCGGACAGTCACCGCCACCCTGGGTGAACTCACCTCCGCCGACGACGTCCGCTCGCTGGTCCTGGACATCCGGGACCGCTTGGGCTCGTCCTCGCCGTCCGTGGTCGCCTTGGGTGCCGTGGTCAAGGAGCGTCCCGTCGTGGTGGTGGCGACCAACGACGCCGCCCGGTCCGCAGGGGCGAAGGCCGGTGCGTTGGTCCGGGTGGCTGCCACCCGTCTCGGCGGTGGCGGCGGGGGGAAGGACGATATCGCCCAAGGCGGTGGCACGGATGCCGGATCGCTCGAGGAGGCGCTCCGCGCCGTAGCAGCCGACTTGGACGGTGTGCGTGCCTGAAGGATTCCGCACCGGCGTCCGGCTCGCGATCGATGTCGGCGCAGTTCGCATCGGTGTCGCGCGCTGCGATCTGCACGGAATCCTCTCCACCCCGGTGCGCACGGTCTCCCGCAAGGGCGAGCGGCACGGACTGCGCGAACTTGGTGAGCTCGTGGCCGAACACGACCCGATTGAGGTACTCGTCGGACTGCCTCGAAGCCTCGACGGAACTGAGGGGCCCGCAGCACGTGCGGTGCGGGCGTATTCTGGGGAGCTACTCCATACCATCAGGCCTGTTCCGATCCGCTTGGTGGACGAGCGACTCACCACCGTCACGGCGCACCAGGTGCTGCACGCGGCCGGTCGGAGCAGCCGCCGCCACCGGGAGGTCGTGGATCAGGTGGCCGCAGTAACGATCCTGGAGGCTGCTTTGGACGCAGAGCGTCAGCAGGGTAGGCCCCCAGGGGAGCTGATCGAGGTGGCGGGCGTAGACCATTCGAACCAGGAGGGCACGTGACGGACCTGTTCAATGACGCACCCGAGTCGACTCGGGCGCGTCGAGCATCGGCGCGTCTGCGGCAGGCGAAACGCCGTGCCCAACGGCGCCGCAACGTGGTCTCCTTCCTCGTGATGCTCGTGGCGCTGGCGTTGCTCGTGGGTGGCGGCTGGGTGCTCGTGCGTCCGCTTCTGGATGGCAATGAGCAGGCCTCCGAGGCACCCACCGACTATCCGGGCCCGGGTAACGGCGAGGTCGAGGTGGTGATCGAGGAGGGCGCGAGTGGCGGTGAGATGGCCACGGTGTTGGTCGAGGCAGATGTGGTGGCCAGCCGCACGGCCTTCGTCAATGCGTTCAATGCCAATCCGGACGCTGCGGGTATTCAACCGGGCACCCACGTGCTGATGGAGCAGATGCGCGCAGAGGATGTGGTGGCCGCGATGGCGGACGGATCGACACTCGCGGACTCGCGTATCACCATCCCTGAAGGCTGGCGTGCGGATCAGATCTATGCGCGCGTGGCCGAGCGACTCGAAGTCGATGTGGCCGAAGTCGAGGAGGCTGCGGCGAGTGTCGCGACCGACTATCTCCCCGACGTTGCAGAGGGCAACATGGAGGGCTGGCTTGCGGCGTCGACCTACAACGTCCATCCAGACGATACGGCGACTGATGTACTGGAGCGTATGGTCGATCAGACCATCGATCTTCTGGACTCAATGGACGTAGCAGCAGAAGAACGCCAAGACGTTCTCATCAAAGCGTCCATCGTCGAGGCGGAGGTCATCCTTCCGGAGGACCGTGCCCGCGCTGCCCTGGTGATTGAAAACAGACTCGACTTCTGTAACGAGAGTGGAACGCTCGGGATGGACTCCACTGTCGCCTATGGCCTGGGCATATCACTGACGGACGTGGTCTCTCAGGGCCAATCGGGCGAGGACACGCCATACAACACTCACGAGAACCCGGGTCTTCCACCTGGCCCGATCAACTCGCCGAGTCGTGAATCGATCGAGGCAACCCTCAATCCGGCCGAAGGCGATCTCTGCTACTTCGTCACGATCGACCTGGACACCGGTGAAACACGCTTCTCCGAGACCTTGACAGAGCACAACGAGAACGTCCTGCTCCTTCGGGAGTGGCAGGCCGAGAACAGTTGAGTGAGACGCCACATCATCAACGAGGGCCCGTGAAGACCGGTCGCCGCGCAGCAGTCCTCGGCCACCCGGTCGCACACTCCCTCTCCCCGGTCCTGCACCAGGCCGCCTACATGGCACTCGGGCTGACCGACTGGGAGTACCAGCTCCACGATGTCGACGAGCATGAGCTGGCCGGCTTCGTCGGCGGACTGGATGACTCCTGGGCCGGGCTCTCGTTGACCATGCCGCTCAAGCACGAATCTCTCCGCCTGGCCGACCATGTGGACGGGCTCGCCAAGGTAGTGGGGGCGGCGAACACCCTGCTGCGCCAACCTGGCGGATTGCTCGTGGCGGCGAATACCGACGTGCATGGCCTCACCGCGGCTCTGCGGGAGGTGGCACCCGAGGGCTGGAGACCGGCGCGGGCGGTGATTGTCGGAGGTGGGGCAACCGCGTCGTCTGCCGTGGCCGCCGTCGGGGAACTCGGGATCACCCACCCCACGGTGCTCGCACGGTCCTTGGCCCGGGTGGGGGCGGTGCGCCGCGCCGCCTCCCGAATGGGTGTGTCGCCCGAGTATGTCGCCCTCGACGCCCCGGAGGCTCCAGGGCTGTTCGCCGCCGCCGACGTGGTGGTGCTCACCCTGCCGCAGTACGCGGCAGATCCGCTCACGGAATGGGTCGCGGACGCCTCGTTGCGACCAGGGCAGGTGTTGCTCGATGCCGTGTACGCGGGCTGGCCGACCGCGGCCGCTTCCGCTTGGGCGCGTGCCGGTGGCGCTATCGCGCCGGGGTATCTGATGCTCCTGCACCAAGCCTGCGAACAGGTCCGCCTGATGACCGGGCGGGAGGCTCCGGTCGAGGCGATGCGCGCCGCCCTCACGCAGGCTCTCGCCGCCCGCAGCTGAACTGACACCGTGCGTTATCCACAGGGGTCCGGCACAGCCGCGGGCGCCCTGGAATCATGGGGACGATGCAGCTGAGCACCCTGTGGTCGCAGAACGTGGCGATTGCCCTCGTGGTGACCGTCGTGGGTGCGACAGTGCTGGGCGCGGTCGCCTGGGCAGCGAGCCCGCAGGTGCGCACGCTCGCCCGGGACGGTGCGAGTTCGGCGTGGGTTCGCCGTCGCTTCCACGTGCTGCTTGCCGCTGCGGCTGGTGCAGGACTGCCCTGGCTCGGCCTGCACGCCGTCGAACTGGTCACCCTCGTCGTCGTGGCCGTGATGTTCGCCCTCCTGGTGACCGTGGACCTCGCCATCCACCGGCTTCCGAACGCCCTCGTCTTTCCCACCGGCGGCGTGATCCTGCTCGGATGGCTCGTCGGCGCCCTGGTCGGTGCCGGTGACTGGCCCGATCTCGCGCGCGCCCTGCTTGCCTCGCTCGCGGTGGGCGGCGCGCTCCTGATGCTGTGCCTGCTCACCCCATCGGGCCTCGGCCTCGGGGACGTCAAGCTCGGTGCCGTGCTCGCTTTGGCGCTCGGCTGGTTCGGGTGGACGCCCGTGGTCGGATCGGTGGTGCTCGCGTTCCTCCTTGGTGGACTGTTCGCGGTTGGCCTGCTCCTCGCGCGTAGGGCCACTCGTCGCACTGCTGTGGCTTTCGGCCCATGGCTGGCGGCAGGGGCGGCGCTTGCGCTCGCCCTCGGTGACCGGATTGCGGGCGGCGCCTGACGTCGTTGCTCGCAGCACGGACGCCTCAAACGGGGGCCGCCGAAGGCGTGGGAGGATGACGCCATGCTCAGATGGTTGACGGCAGGAGAGTCGCACGGACCAGCGGTGCTGGGAATCCTGGAGGGCGTCCCGGCCGGGGTGGAGATCACCACAGACGACATCGCCGACGCTCTCGCTCGGCGCCGGCTCGGCTATGGCCGCGGCTCCCGGATGAAGTTCGAACAGGATGCGGTCCGCCTCCTCGGAGGCGTGCGGCACGGATCCACGATGGGCGGCCCGGTCGCGATCGAGATCGGCAACACCGAGTGGCCCAAATGGGAACAGGTGATGTCCGCCGACCCGATCGATCCGAGCATCCTCGACGTGGACGCCGGCACCGGTGACGTCCGCGAGCAGGCCCGGAACAAGCCGCTCACCCGCCCGCGGCCCGGGCATGCGGACCTGATCGGGATGGCGAAGTACCACCTCGATGACGCGCGCCCCGTCCTGGAGCGGGCCTCCGCCAGGGAAACCGCCACCCGGGTGGCGCTGGGACGCGTCGCTGCCGCGCTGATCGAGCAGGCCGCCGGGATCCGGCTCGTCTCCCACGTGGTCCAGACCGGCCCCATCAGCGTGCCCGAGGATGCCCCGGCGCCCCGCCCCGAGGACGTCGCCGCCCTCGATGCCGACCCGGTCCGCTGCTTCCACCCGGCAACCTCAGAGCAGATGGTCGCCGAGATCGACGATGCGAAGAAGTCGGGCGACACCCTTGGCGGCGTCGTGGAGGTGCTCGCCTATGGGATCCCGCCAGGCGTGGGCAGCTATGTGCACGCCGACCGGCGCCTGGACGCCCGGCTCGCCGGTGCGTTGATGAGCATCCAGGCCATCAAGGGGGTCGAGGTCGGCGACGGGTTCCGCACCGCGGCTCGCCGAGGCTCTGTGGCGCACGACGAGATCGTGCGCGATGACGACGGTCACCTCACCCGGCAGACCAACCGCGCCGGCGGGGTAGAGGGTGGGATGACCAACGGGCAGGTGCTGCGCGTGCGCGCTGCGCTCAAGCCCATCTCCACAGTGCCCCGGGCCCTGGCCACCGTGGACGTGGCCACGGGCGAGGCCACCACCGCACTGCACCAACGCTCCGATGTGTGCGCGATCGCGCCCGCTGCCGTGGTGGCTGAAGCCATGGTCGCCCTCGTCGTGGCCGAGACCTTGCTGGAGAAGTTCGGGGGAGACTCCGTCTCCGAGACAGCCCGCAACATCGGCGGTTACCTCGACGCGATCCCGGAGACCATCCGATGACCACGCCGGTCGCCCCAGGTCCCCGTCTCGTCCTGATCGGCCCGCCCGGTGCGGGGAAGTCCACTGTCGGCCGGTTGCTGGCGCAGGAGTGGGACGTCACGTTCCGCGATACCGACAGTGACGTCGAGGTGGCCGAGGGGCGCAGCATCCCCGACATCTTCGTCGATGATGGTGAGGACTATTTCCGGCGGGCCGAGCGCACGGCCGTGGCCACGGCGCTGCGGGAGCACGACGGCGTTCTCGCCCTGGGCGGGGGAGCGGTCCTGAACTCCGATACTCAGGCCGAGCTGGCCGGTCACACGGTCGTCTTCCTCTCCGTGGGACTGGCCGACGCCGCCGGTCGGGTGGGGCTGACCACCTCCCGCCCGTTGCTGCTCGGCAGCCCGCGCCGCCAGTGGCAGCTGTTGATGGACGCCAGGCGAGGGATCTACGAGCGGCTCGCGACCGCCGTCGTGCCTACCGACGGGCTCAATCCCGAGCAGGTCCGCGATGCCGTACTGGCGGAGATGACGAAATGACGACGGGCGGGCAGGTGCACGCACGGGTTCCAGTGCGCGCCGAGCACGATTATGACGTGGTGATCGGGACCGACCTGCTGGCCGAGTTGCCGGCCCTGGTGGCCGATGCCACCCGAGTCTTTCTCATGCATCCGCCGTCCCTCGCCGAGTCCGCCATGCAGGTGGCGACCCGCCTCACCGATGCCGGCTACCAGGTGCTCGCCGAGGAGCTGCCGGACGGCGAGCAGGCCAAGACGGCGCAGACGGCCGCCCGGTGCTGGGCTGCTCTCGGGCAGGCGGCGTTCACCCGCACCGATGTGGTGATCGGGCTCGGTGGCGGCGCCACCACCGATCTGGCCGGCTTCGTGGCCGCCACCTGGCTGCGGGGCGTCCGGGTGATCCAGGTGCCCACGACGTTGCTCGCGATGGTCGATGCGGCCGTGGGTGGCAAGACCGGGATCAACACCGGCGAAGGCAAGAACCTCGTCGGCTCCTTCCACTCGCCCACCGCTGTGGTCTGTGACCTGGCCTGGTTGCGCACGCTCGGTGACGCAGATCTGCGTGCCGGGATGGCCGAGGTGATCAAATGCGGCTTCATCGCTGATCCACGCATTCTCGAGCTCGTCGAGGCCGATGCCCTCGCAGCACTGGTGCCCGATGGTCCGGTGCTCGCCGAGTTGGTGGAGCGGGCCGTGCGGGTGAAGGCGGAGGTGGTCTCCGCCGACCTGAAAGAGTCCTCATTGCGTGAGGTGCTCAATTACGGGCACACCTTCGCTCACGCGGTGGAGTTGAACGAGGAGTTCCGCTGGCGTCATGGTGAGGCAGTGTCCGTGGGTATGGTCTTCGTGGCCGAACTCGCGCATCGGGCCGGACTCATCGATGCCGCGCTGACCCGCCGACACCGCGACGTGCTCAGCATGGTCGGGCTGCCGACCACCTATCGGCCCGGTGCGTGGGAGGCGCTGCGCACCGCGATGGGCCGGGACAAGAAGACCCGGGGCGCCACGCTGCGGTTCGTGGTGTTGGAGGGTTTGGCCCGGCCGACCCGGTTGACCGGCCCCGACCCGGCGCTGCTGGAGGCCACCTACACTGCGATCAGCGAGGGGAGTGGTGATGACTGAGGTGTTGGTGCTGAACGGTCCGAACCTGGGCCGCCTGGGCAGCCGTGAGCCGGATGTGTACGGCCACCTCGATCACGAGGGGCTCACCGCCCGCGTGCACTCCTGGGCGTCGGAGCTCGGCCTGCACGCCGAGGTGCGCCAGAGTGATGACGAGGCTGAACTCGTGCACTGGCTGCACGAGGCGGTCGATTCCCGCAGCGATGTGGTACTCAATCCTGCGGCGTTCACCCACTACTCCTACGCCCTCCGGGACGCGGCCGCGCAGGTCACCACGGGTGGGCTGCGGCTGGTGGAGGTGCATCTGAGTAATCCCGCGGCGCGGGAGCGGTTTCGTCATACGAGTGTGATCGCGGGTATCGCCACGGGGACCATCGCGGGATTCGGCGTGGATTCCTATCGGTTGGCGCTGCAGGCTTTGACTGCCGAGGGGGAGAGGCCTGATCGCGGATGATCAAGGCAAGGGCCTTGATATTCATAGATCAAGGTTTTACCCTTGATCTATGTTCGTCATTACCGCTGACCAGGACAACTCCCGTCACAGCAGCGATCAGGTACCCGCACTGCTCGCGGCTCTCGCTGAGTTCACCAGCGACGCCGACGGCGTCGCGCTCGGGTTCGAACGCACTGTCGGGGACGAGGTCCAGGGCGTCCTCACCGATGCGCGCACCACGTTGGTGATCGCCCTCGCCCTGCAGCGTCGCCAGGAATGGAGCGTGGGGATCGGTGTCGGCGCCGCGAGCCTGCCATTGGCGGAAACGGCACGTGCGTCCACCGGGCCCGCGTTCCTGCACGCGCGTGATGCCGTGGAGCGGGCACGCGGCCGAACTGTCCCGGTGCCGCTCGCACTGGAAGCATCCGATGCCGCGGCCGCGGAAGAGTGCGAAGCGCTCCTGCAGTTGCTCACCGTGATCGTGCGCCGCCGCTCCGACGCCGGCTGGGAGGCTATCGATCTGCTCTCAGCGGGCGATCGCACGGCGAAGGACGTGGCCGAGCAACTCGGAATCAGCCCCCAGGCCGTCAGCGACCGTCTCCGCGCGGCGATGTGGGAGGAGGAACGCGCAGTGCACCCGCTCGCGGTGCGCCTCCTCGCCGATCTCGACGCTGCCACGGCAGGATGATCACCATGTCCGTTCCGCAGGTGCTTCTCACGGTCGGCGTGGTCCTCGCCGCACTCGGGCTCTCCTCCGCGCTTGGAGCGCCCCTGACCGGCTGGGTGCTCGCCCGTGTGACGCGCAAGGCGCCCGCCGCTGGCAACACCAAGTCCGCCGGCGCCGCTAATGCTGGGACCGGCGAGGAGGAGGCGACCGAGCCTCGAGCCCCCGAGGAGGTCCTGCGCGGTGGCTTGTGGATCGGCATCCTGGAGCGCCTCGCCCTCACCGGCACCATCCTGGTGGGCTACCCGGCCGGGATCGCCGTCGTGGTGGCGGTCAAGGGCCTCGGGCGTTTCCGCACCCTGGACGGAGAGGCGGGCGTCTCCGAACGCTTCCTCGTCGGTACGCTGACCTCGTATCTGTGGGCGTGCGCTATCGGCGCCGGCGCGCTCGGCCTCCTCAGACTTCTGACGTGAGGCGTGCTCCGCCGCGAGGCCTTGGTGCCGCGCGGCGAATCGGCACGTTACCCTGAGCGGGCGCACATGAGGAGTCGCACGCGTGCCTGCGACCCCGACCACCCGAGAACAGCAGTGAGGATAGCCGCGTGGCAACGACCAATGACCTGAAGAACGGCACGGTACTCAACATCGACGGACAGCTCTGGTCCGTCGTCGAGTTCCAGCACGTCAAGCCTGGCAAGGGCCCGGCGTTCGTCCGGACCAAGCTCAAGGGCGTGTTGTCCGGCAAGGTGGTCGCCAAGACATTCAACGCCGGTGTCAAGGTCGAGACGGCGAACGTGGATCGTCGCGACATGCAGTACCTGTACGCCGACGGAACCGGCTACGTGTTCATGGACACGAGCAACTACGAACAGCTCACCGTGCCCGAGGCCGCGGTGGGCACTGCGGCGAACTTCCTCCTCGAGGGTGCCGAGGCCATCGTGGCGCTGCACGAGGAGACGCCTCTGTACGTCGAGTTGCCCACGTCTGTGGTCATGGAGATCACCTATACCGAGCCGGGCCTTCAGGGCGACCGTTCCTCCGCAGGGACCAAGCCTGCCACCATCGAGACTGGATACCAGATCCAGGTGCCCCTCTTCCTCGAGGCCGGCACCAAGGTGAAGGTGGACACCCGCTCGGGTGACTACCTCGGCCGCGTGAACGACTGAGAGCACACCCGATGCCCGCACGCACGAAGGCGCGTAAACGCGCGGTCGACGTTCTGTACGAGGCCGATCAGCGCGCGGTCGCGGCAGGGACCGACCCTGGCCGGCCGACCCCGGTCTCGGTACTCGCCGAACGCATCACCGAGCCCGGGACGCAGGCGGCGCTGCCTGAGTACGCCGTCGAGATCGTGGAGGGTTTCGCGGCGCACGCCGAACGGATCGACGAGGTTCTCTCCAGCTTCTCCCAGGGGTGGACCCTGGAGCGGATGCCTACGGTCGATCGCGCGATCTTACGAGTGGGCGCCTGGGAGGTGCTCTACAACGACGACGTTCCGGACGCCGTCGCGATCGACGAAGCGGTGGGCCTGGCCCGCAGCCTCAGCACGGACGAGTCACCGGGGTTCGTGAACGGTCTGCTCGGCCGGATCTCCGAACTGGGACCGAGCCTGGTGGACTGACGTGCCCTCCGCTCCCGCCTCCGCCGTCGGCATGTTGCCGCGCGGGGTGCGCGGGAGCTACGCGATCGGCTCGGTGGGCACGGGCGGGTTCGGCACCCTGCCGGGACTGGTGCTCAGCTACTACCTGACCGACACGCTCAGTATCGCTGCCGGTATCGCCTCTCTGGTGGTGACCGTCCCGAAGATCTGGGACGTCCTCGTGGACCCGTTCGTGGGACGTCTCAGTGATGCCAGCGCCCGACGGCGGGGCTCCCGGACGGCGTTCATGCTCGCCGGGGCTGTACTGGTCCCACCCACCTTCGTGCTGCTCTTCGCAGCACCGGGCACCGGGGTGCCCGCTGCCGCCTGGGTGGTGGCCGCCTTCCTGCTCGCGACCACGGCGTTCTCCCTCTTCCAGGTGCCCTATATCGCCCTTCCGGCCGAGCTCGCGCACACCCCGCGGGCGCGTACGCACCTCCTTGCTCCACGGATCGCGGTGCTGGCCCTGGCGATCCTCGCATTCGGCGCGGGTGGCCCGATGGTCCGTGATGCGGCCGGCTCTGGACGCACGGGATACCTGGTGATGGCGCTCGTATGCGGCCTCGTGATGGGTGCCGGGATGCTCGTGGCTGCCCTTGGCGCGGGCCGGGCGGGCAGGCGCACTCTGGCGCGCACCGGACTGGACCAGGCTCCCGCACCCGCCGGGCCTGCGCCCGGCGCAGGTGCCATCCGAACCGGGATCGCTGCGCTGCGGGAATCCCCGCCGCTGCGTGCCCTGCTGGCCACCTTTGTGCTGCAGGCCTTGGCCACCGGCGCCATGCTCGCTGCCGCGCAGTACGTGGCCACGTACGTACTCGGGGATGAGTCGGCCGTCACATTCCTGTTCGTAGCCCTGGTGGCGCCGGCGCTCCTGGTGATGGTGCCCGCGCGGAAGTTAGCGGACCGGATCGGTAAACGCGCGGCCTTCGTCGCCAGCACCCTGCTGTTCACCGCCGCCACCGCGGCGCTGGCCCTGATGACGGTGGGCGTCGGCTGGTGGGTCTATGCCGCCGTCGGCCTCGCCGGTATCGCGTACGCGGGGATGCAGCTGTACCCGCTCGCCATGTTGCCGGACGTGATCGCGGCCGACCGTGCCGCCCGTCGACGGCATTCGGCGAATGTCACCCGCACCGACAGCACGAACAGCACCGACAGCACGAACAGCACTGAGAGCACTGGCAGCCGCGACGACGACGAGCCTGTCGAGCGGGCCGGCGTGATCGCCGGGATCTGGACAGCGGGGGAGACGGGTGGTCTGGCGCTCGGACCCACTCTGGCACTCACTGTGCTCGCCGTGTGCGGCTTCGTCTCGCGCACCGGCGGCGATCCCGCCGCACAGCCAGACAGTGCCCTGCTGGGCGTGGTGCTGATCTTCAGCGTGCTCCCGGCACTCCTTGCCCTGACCTCGCTGATCCCCCTGTCCCGCTACCGATCCACTGCCGGAGATGCCCCATGATCGAACCGCAGTCACCGGCGTCCGTGCTGGACGCCCTCACCCAGGTCCGGGCCGCCGACCCGCCGACGCACGGCGGCCGGGTGCTCTCCTACGTCTACGACCACGGTCGCCCCGAGCTCGACGAGCTCGCCGCACGCGCCGCGACGATGTTCCTCCCGGTGAACGGCCTGGACCCCACCACGTTCGCCTCGGTGGCCGTACTCGAGCGCGACCTGGTCGCATTCACCCGCGAGGTGCTACACGGGGACGAGTCCGTGGTGGGTTCGGTCACCTCGGGGGGCACCGAGTCCTGCCTGTTGGCCGTGAAGTCCGCGCGTGAGCGCTGGCTGGCTGCGCACTCGGACAGCACTACCGCGCCTCATGCCGAAACGCCGAGGCTCGTGTTGCCCACGACGGCGCACCCTGCCTTCCGTAAGGCGGCGCACTATCTCGGCCTCGCACGCACCGAAGTGCCCGTCGACCCCCACACCGGTGCGGTGGACGCCCAGGCCATGCTCGCCGCCGTCGACGACTCAACTGCCTTGGTGGTCCTGAGCGCACCGAACTACCCGTTCGGCACCATGGACCCGATCGCGCAGGTCGCGCCGGCACTGGCTGCTCGCGACGTGCCCTTGCACGTGGACGCATGCATCGGTGGCTGGCTGCTGCCCTGGTGGCCCGGCCACGAGGACGAGTGGGACTTCGCCGTTCCCGGCGTCACCTCGATGTCCACCGACCTGCACAAGTACGGCTACGCCCCGAAGGGGGCCTCGGTGGTCCTGTACCGCGGGCGCGAGCGGCATCGGGCGCAGTACTACGCCACCACCGAGTGGCCCGGCTATCCCGTGGTGAACCCGACCATGCTCGGTTCCCGGTCGGCGACCTCGCTGGCTGCCTCCTGGGCGGTGACGCGGGCGCTCGGGACGACCGGGTATGCCGAGCTTGTGCAGCAGACGGCACACGCGACGAGCGCCGTGCGGAAGGCGCTCAGCGGGATCAGCGGCCTGACGGTGGTGGGTCGCCCGGCCGCGGCCCTGCTCGCGGTCGCGGCCGACCCCGCACGTGCACCGGCGCACCAGGTGGACCCGTTCGCTCTGGTGGACGCGGTCCGCCGGCATGGGTTCCTGCTCCAGGCGCAACCCGCCTTCACCCAGCCTGACCACACGGCGCTTCCACGAACGGCCCACCTGACGCTGACGCCGGTGACAGACCGCGTCACCCGTGACCTCGTGGCGGCGCTGCGGGCCGGCGCGGACGAGGTGCGCGGGCTTTCTCCGCGGGCACCGGATCCCGATCTGGTCGCGCAAGTGGCGACTGAGGGATTGCCGGAAGAGATGGCGCCGGTGCTGGCCACGCTGGAAGCGATGGATCCCGGCGATGCGGCCGCAGCGCTCACTGGGCTCCTGGCCTCGGTGATCGACCCGGACGTGGCGTTGGGCACACCAGGGCGGGACGGGACGTCGATGCACTCCGGGGAGCGCTAGAGTGGGCTCTCGGCACGCAACCCTTTAATCCCGTCCCGTGAGGCGGAGAAGGAGGCATCAGCCGATGACTTCTGGCGCCCCGAGGACGGTTGTCCTCACCGAGAGCGATATCGCCCGGGCTCTGACTCGGATCGCGCACGAGATCGTGGAGCGGAACAAGGGCGCAGAGCACGTCGTCCTCCTCGGTATCCCCACGCGCGGCGCACCGCTGGCCGAACGGATCGGCACCCGGATCCTCGCCGCCGAAGGTTCGCCTGCCGGCCCGGAACGAGCCCTCAGCGACCTCGTCGGCACGATCGACCCGACGATGTACCGCGATGACCTGCGCCGCCAGCCCACCCGAGGCCTGGAGCCGACGCGGATCCCACCTGACGGGCTCGAGGACAAGGTCGTCGTCCTCGTCGACGACGTCCTCTACTCCGGGCGCACCGTTCGCGCCGCGCTGGATGCCGTCTCCGACGTCGGCCGTCCTCGGGCAGTTCAGCTGGCCGTACTGGTGGACCGTGGGCACCGCGAACTCCCGATCCGCGCCGACTACATCGGCAAGAACCTGCCCACGTCCCGCAATGAGCGAGTCAGCGTGCACGTGAGCGAACTCGACGATGCCGACGAGGTGGTGCTCTCATGAAGCACCTCCTCTCCGCCGGCGACCTCAGCAAGGACGAGGCCATCCACATCCTCGACACGGCGGCCACGATGTCCGCCACGCAGTCCCGGGAGATCAAGAAGCTCCCGGCATTGCGCGGGCTGACCGTGGTGAACCTGTTCTTCGAGGACTCCACGCGGACTCGGATCTCCTTCGAGGCCGCCGCCAAACGACTCTCCGCTGACGTGATCAACTTCTCCGCGAAGGGTTCCTCGGTCTCCAAGGGGGAGTCGCTGAAGGACACCGCGCAGACGCTGCAGGCGATGGGGGCCGACGCGGTGGTGATCCGGCATCAGGCGTCCGGTGCACCGCTACGGCTGGCCACCTCGGGCTGGATCGACGCTCCCGTGGTGAACGCTGGGGACGGGATGCACCAACACCCCACCCAGGCGCTGCTGGACGCCTTCACCATGCGCCGGCACCTGATGCCGGAGGAGGGCACCGGCACCGGCCTCGAGGGCAAACGGGTCGTGATCGTCGGGGACGTGCTGCATTCCCGGGTCGCGCGTTCGAACGTCGACCTGCTGCACACCCTTGGCGCGCACGTCACGCTGGTGGCGCCACCGACCCTGCTGCCCGTCGGCGCCCACACGTGGCCATGTGCTCTCTCCTATGACCTCGATGCGACGTTGGCGCAGATCGAACCCGATGCCGTGATGATGCTCCGCGTCCAGCGCGAACGGATGTCCGCCGCCGGTGGTGGGTTCTTCCCGTCCGTTGCTGAGTACTCCCGCCGGTACGGCCTGGACGTGCGGCGATTGGCCATGCTGGCCGGACATTGCCTGATCATGCACCCGGGTCCGATGAACCGCGGCCTCGAGATCTCCGCTCAGGCGGCCGACTCGGCCAATTCGACCGTGGTGGAACAGGTCTCCAACGGCGTGGCCGTCCGGATGGCCGTGCTCTACCTGCTGCTGGCCGGTGCCGACAGCTCACCCACAGGGAGGAACCACCCGTGACCGCCTATCTCCTGCGCGGAGCCGCCTTGCCGGACGGGACGACGAGCGATCTGCTTCTCGCCGACGGTGTCATTGCTGCGCTCGGCGCCGATGCTGGTGCCGAGGCACCCACGGATGCGCATCTGATCGATGCCGACGGGCTGATCGCCCTCCCCGGCCTCGTCGACCTGCACACGCACCTGCGGGAACCCGGCCGGGAGGACGCCGAAACGGTCGCCTCGGGGACCCGGGCGGCCGCCGTCGGGGGATACACCTGCGTGCATGCGATGGCGAACACCACTCCCGTGGCGGACACCGCTGGCGTGGTGGAGCAGGTGTGGCGCCTGGGCCACGACGCCGGATGGGCCGAAGTGCGGCCCGTCGGAGCGGTCACCGTGGGCCTTGGCGGAACCCAGCTCGCCGAGCTCGGCGCGATGGCCGATTCGGCAGCGCGTGTGCGCGTGTTCTCCGATGACGGCCTCTGCGTCCACGATCCGGTTCTGATGCGCCGCGCCCTTGAGTACGTGAAGTCCTTCGACGGCGTTGTCGCCCAGCATGCCCAGGAACCTCGCCTGACCGAGGGCGCGTTGATGCATGAGGGCATCGTCTCTGCTGAGCTGGGCCTGACCGGGTGGCCGGCCGTGGCCGAAGAGGCAATCGTGGCGCGCGACGTCCTGCTCGCCGAACACGTCGGATCACGGGTGCACATCTGCCATCTCTCCACCGCGGGCTCTGTGGACATCGTGCGCTGGGCGAAGGCCCGTGGCATCAACGTCACGGCCGAGGTGACCCCGCACCACCTGATCCTCACGGACGAGAAGATCCGCGAGTACGACCCGCAGTTCAAGGTGAACCCGCCGTTGCGCACGGCCGAGGACGTCGAGGCCGTCCGCGCCGGCCTGGCCGATGGCACCATCGACATTGTCGCCACCGACCACGCCCCACATCCCAGCGAGGACAAGGACTGCGAGTTCGCGGCAGCCGCCATGGGGATGACCGGGCTGGAGACCGCACTCTCGGTGGTGATCGAGGCCATGGTCAACGACGACGCCCGTGACTTCGGCTGGGCGGATGTCGCCCGCACCATGTCCGCCGCTCCGGCACAGATCGGGCGGGTGGCCGGCCAAGGGCGGCCGATCGCCGTCGGGGAGCCGGCCCACCTGACGCTGGTGGACGCGAACGCCCGCTGGACGGTTGACCCGGCCGGGCTGCGCACTGCCAGTGAGAACACACCGTTCGCGGCCCGGAATCTCCCGGGGAGCGTGCGCGCCACGTTCTACCGCGGGGTGGCGACCGTACTGGACGGCCAGCCCCATGATCTCCCCGAGGATCGGAACCCCACCACATGACGACCCCGCCGTTCGAGAAGGATGACACCGTGTCCGCAGCGACTTCAGCATCGCCCACCACCTCGCTTCGCGACGACGCCACGGACGTGGCCCTGCTGGTGCTGGAGGACGGCACCGTGATGCGCGGACGGGCCTACGGGGCACGCGGGGCCACGTTCGGCGAGATCGTCTTCTCCACCGGGATGACCGGCTACCAGGAGACCCTCACCGATCCGTCTTATCACCAACAGATCGTGGTGATGACGGCTCCGCACATCGGGAACACGGGGGTCAACGACGAGGACCAGGAATCCCACCGCATCTGGGTGTCCGGGTATGTGGTGCGCGACCCCGCGCGTCGCCCGTCGAATTGGCGCTCCCAACGCAGCCTCGGTGACGAACTCCACGCGCAGGGCGTGGTCTCCATCTGTGACGTGGACACCCGCGCCCTGACCCGGCACCTGCGTGAAGGGGGTGTGCTGCGAGCCGGGATCTTCTCCGGCTCGGCACTGCCGGACACCCCTGGCGCTCGGGCCGAGCAGGAGCTTCTCGATCAGGTGCTCGCTTCGCCACCGATGGACGGGGCGGATCTGTCCGACGCCGTCACCACGGACGAGCCGTACGTGGTGGAGCCCACGGGCGAGTTCGCCGGCCGGGATCCGATGGCAGTGGTCGCCGCGATCGATTTAGGCATCAAGGCGATGACACCGCAACGGATGGCCGAACGCGGCTTGCGCGTCCACGTCTTGCCGGCTACCTCCACGCTCGACGACATCCGAGCTACCGGTGCGAACGGAGTGTTCTTCTCCAACGGCCCCGGGGATCCGAAGACGGCGGCGCACGCGATTGAGCTGTTGCGCTCCGTGCTGGATCAACGGATCCCCTTCTTCGGGATCTGCTTCGGCAACCAGCTCCTCGGGCGAGCACTGGGCTTCGGCACCTACAAACTCGGCTACGGCCATCGCGGGATCAACCAGCCCGTCCAAGACGTGACCACTGGCAAGGTGGAGGTCACCGCGCACAACCACGGCTTCGCCGTCGACGCCCCGATCGGTGCCGAGACCACGGCTCCCCACGATGGCGGTAGGTACGGGCGGGTGATCGTCTCCCATGTGGGCCTGAACGACAACGTCGTCGAAGGCCTGCAGTGCCTCGACCTCCCCGCGTTCTCGGTGCAGTATCACCCCGAGGCCGCCGCCGGCCCACATGATGCCGCCTACCTGTTCGACCGGTTCGTCGACCTGCTCACTTCCACCACGAAGGACCACGCCTGATGCCCCGCCGCACCGATATCTCCAGCGTCCTCGTGATCGGGTCCGGCCCGATCGTCATCGGACAGGCCGCCGAGTTCGACTACTCCGGCACGCAGGCCTGCCGCGTGCTCCGCGAGGAGGGTCTGCGAGTGATCCTGGTCAACTCCAACCCGGCCACGATCATGACCGACCCTGAGTTCGCCGACGCCACCTACGTGGAGCCCATCACTGCCGAGGTCGTCGCCAGCATCATTGAGCGGGAAAGGCCCGACGCGCTGCTGCCTACATTGGGCGGCCAGACCGCGTTGAATGCCGCGATCGCGTTGCACGAGGCCGGTGTGCTGGAGAAGTACGGGGTCGAGTTGATCGGCGCGAACATCGAGGCCATCCACCTCGCCGAGGACCGTGAGCAATTCAAGGGTGTCGTGGAGCGGTGCGGGGCCGAATCAGCCCGCAGCTCGATCTGTCACTCGATGGAGGAGGTACTCGGCGCGGTCGAGAACCTCGGGTACCCCGTGGTGGTGCGCCCCTCCTTCACAATGGGCGGACTCGGCTCTGGGATCGCGTTCGACGAGGATCAGCTGCGCCAGATCGCCGGTGCCGGGCTGCACTACTCGCCGACCACCGAGGTGCTCCTGGAGGAGTCGATCCTCGGGTGGAAGGAGTACGAGCTCGAACTGATGCGGGACAAGGCGGACAACGTGGTGGTTGTCTGTTCCATCGAGAACGTGGACCCGGTCGGAGTGCACACCGGTGACTCGATCACGGTGGCGCCAGCACTGACTCTCACCGACCGGGAGTACCAGAAGCTCCGCGACGTCGGCATCGCGGTGATCCGCGAAGTGGGCGTTGACACCGGGGGTTGCAATATCCAGTACGCCGTGCATCCCGAGACCGGTCGCGTGGTGGTCATCGAGATGAACCCGCGGGTCTCTCGCTCCTCGGCACTGGCATCGAAGGCCACTGGCTTCCCGATCGCGAAGATCGCCGCACGCCTCGCGGTGGGGTACACCCTGGACGAGATCCCGAACGACATCACCGGCTCCACCCCGGCCTCCTTCGAGCCGACCCTGGACTATGTGGTGGTGAAGGTCCCGCGGTTCGCGTTCGAGAAGTTCCCCGCCGCCGATCCCACGCTGACCACCACGATGAAGAGTGTGGGGGAGGCGATGGCCCTGGGCCGGAATTTCACCGAGGCGCTCCAGAAGGCGATGCGATCGATCGACTACGCCGGCTCCAGCTTCGACTTCACCTCCCCGGCACCGGATGCCGAGGAGACCGCATCGCTGCTGGAGTCCATCCGTACCCCCACCGATCACCGCATGCTCGATGTGATGCGCGCGATCCGGGGCGGCGCCGAACTGAGCGAGCTCTTCGATGCCACCTGGATCGATCCATGGTTCCTCGATCAGTTCCTGCTGCTGCACGAGGTGGCCGAGCAGGTCCGGTCCGCCCCGCATCTGACGCCGGACGTGCTGCGGGCCGCGAAGCGGCATGGCTTCTCGGACGAGCAGGTCGCCGGAATCCGTGGGCTGGGGGAGGACACCGTGCGGGAGATGCGCCATGCCTACGACCTGCGCCCGGTGTACAAGACGGTGGACACCTGTGCAGCCGAGTTCGCGGCCCGCACGCCGTACCACTACTCCAGTTACGACGCTGAGACGGAGGTGGAACCGCGCGAGCGGGAAGCAGTCATCATTCTCGGTTCCGGACCGAACCGGATCGGGCAGGGGATCGAGTTCGACTACTCCTGCGTGCACGCGGCGCTGGCCCTTTCCGGCCAGTACGAGACGGTGATGATCAATTGCAACCCGGAGACCGTCTCCACCGACTACGACACCGCCGACCGCCTCTACTTCGAACCTCTCACCTTCGAGGATGTGCTCGAGATCTATCACGCCGAGCTCGCGGTGGGGCCAGTGGCCGGGGTGATCGTGCAGCTCGGCGGACAAACCCCGTTGGGCCTGGCCGACCGCCTCGCCGAGGCGGGCCTGCCCATCTGGGGCACACCGCCGTCGGCGATCGACGCAGCGGAAGACCGCGGCCTGTTCGGCCAGGTCCTGATGCGGGCGGGACTCCCCGCACCCGCGTTCGGAACTGCCATCACGCTCGTGGAAGCGAAGGAGATCGCCGACCGGATCGGCTACCCCGTGTTGGTCCGTCCCTCCTACGTGCTGGGCGGGCGCGGGATGGAGATCGTCTACGACGAGTCCCAGCTGGTCGATTACGTCTCCCGGGCCACCGGAACCAGTACCGAGGAAGGCCGGCTCCCCGCACCCGTGCTGGTGGACCGGTTCCTGGACCAGGCCATCGAGATCGATGTGGACGCGCTCTACGACGGGACCGAGCTGTACCTCGGCGGGGTCATGGAGCATATCGAGGAAGCCGGCATCCACTCCGGTGACTCCGCGTGTGTGCTGCCGCCGGTGACGCTCTCGGATTCGATGATCGAGCGGATCCGCGCCTCCACCGAGGCCATCGCCGACGGCGTGGGCGTGCGCGGGTTGCTGAACATTCAGTTCGCCCTCGCCTCAGATGTGCTGTACGTCCTCGAGGCGAATCCGCGCGCTTCACGCACGGTGCCGTTCGTGGCCAAGGCCACCGGGGTGCCGCTCGCGCGCGCCGCGGCCTTGCTGATGAGCGGGCAGTCGATCGCGGACCTACGCGCGGCCGGCGTTCTGCCCGCGACCGATGCCTCTGTGACCGACCTCGATGCGCCACTGGCGGTGAAGGAGGCGGTCCTGCCGTTCAAGCGGTTCCGGACGGCCACCGGTCAAGTGGTCGACACGGTCCTCGGCCCGGAAATGCGCTCCACCGGTGAGGTGATGGGGTACGACGTGGACTTCCCGCTCGCGTTCGCGAAGTCCCAGGCGGCGGCCTTCGGTGGCCTGCCCACAGGCGGCACCGTGTTCGTCTCTGTGGCCGACCGGGACAAGCGGTCCCTGACCATGCCGGTCAGCCGGCTGGTCGAGCTCGGCTTTCGCATCCTGGCCACCGCGGGGACCGCGAGTGTGTTGCGCCGCAACGGAATTGACGCCGAGGTGGTGCGCAAGGCATCCGAGGGCACCGGACCGGACGGAGAGGGCACCATCATCGACCTGATCAACAGCGGCGGTGTGGACATGGTGCTGAACACGCCGGGTAGTAAGGGGGCGCGTGCCGACGGCTACGACATCCGTGCCGCCACCACCGCGGCCGACCGCGCCATCGTGACCACCATGCAGCAGTTCACAGCCGCCGTGCAGGCCATCGAGGCACTCCGGCGCGGCCCGTTCGCCGTGCGATCACTCCAGGATCACGATCAGGCCCGAGCCGACCGGACCCGGCGCGCATCTGTGGCCGGAGTGCAGGGGCACCGGTGATGAGCGAGGCATCGCCGATGCCGTTCGGACGCCGCCTCACCCAGGCCCTGGACACCTTCGGTCCGCTCTGCGTGGGTATCGATCCGCATGCGCACCTGCTGGCACAGTGGGACCTGACCGATGACGCGGCCGGGGTTCGCGAGTTCGCTCTGCGCACGGTCGAGGCGTTGACCGGCGTAGTGGGAGTGGTCAAACCGCAGGCGGCGTTCTTCGAACGGTTCGGCAGCGCCGGGATCGCGGCCCTGGAAGACACCGTTGCCGCCTGCCGGGCGGCCGGGATGTTGTGCGTGGTGGACGCCAAACGTGGCGATATCGGCAGCACGATGGCCGGCTACGCCGCGGCCTTCGTGGGTGAGCATTCCACGCTGGCCGGCGACGCGGTCACGGTGACGCCCTATCTGGGTTTCGGGACGCTGGAGCCGCTGATTGCACAGGCGCGGGCCACGGGCCGTGGCGTCTTTGTGCTGGCCCTGACATCCAATCCCGAGGGTGCGCAGGTGCAGCACGCGCGGGGCGACGATGGGATCACCGTGGCCGCGCGGATCGCGGCCGAGGCCGCACGAAGCAACGCCGATGAGATCGCCGCCGGGGAGCCGCTCGGCAGCGTGGGGCTCGTCGTGGGCGCCACCGTGGGATCGGCACCCCGCGAGCTCGGGATGAATCTTGGTGCGGTGGACGGCCCACTGCTCGCGCCCGGGCTGGGTGCGCAGGGCGCCGGAGCGGCCGAGCTCCAGGCGGTCTTCGCCGGTGCTGAGCGTGCCGTACTCCCCTCCAGTTCGCGTGAAGTTCTCACCGCGGGCCCCGATCGTGAGAGCCTGGCTGCTGCGGCACGGACCGTCCAAGCGGACCTTCGTGGCCTGCGCGAGCCGGTTCCGACCACTACTGGCGATTGATTTGCGCCCGGCGGCTCGCTACGTTGCCAGGCATACTTTCTCATGACATCCCGATCGGCGAGGTGACGACTGTGGCCCTTCCTCCACTCACGCCCGAGCAGCGTACGAGAGCGCTCGAGAAGGCCGCGCAGGCTCGTGCGACCCGCGCGGAGGTGAAGAACCGCCTGAAATACTCCGGGGGCAAGCTCTCCGAGGTCATCGCCGAGGGTCACGAGAACGACGCCATCGGCAAACTCAAGGTACTTTCCCTGCTCGAATCACTTCCCGGCGTGGGAAAGGTGACCGCTCGTACGGTGATGACTGAGGTGGGCATCTCGGAGTCACGACGGATTCGCGGCCTGGGTCCGCAGCAGATCGCCAAGCTGGTCGAGCGGTTTGGCTGAGCGCTCTGACCGTGCACGTCTGACCGTGCTGGCGGGCCCCACAGCTGTCGGGAAGGGCACCGTTTCGGCCGACGTCCGCCACCGGTATCCGCAGGTCTGGCTCTCCATCTCGGCAACCACCCGCCCGCCGCGGCCGGGGGAGGTGGATGGAGTTCACTATCACTTCCTCCCACCCGAACAGTTTGCGCAGATGGTCAGTGACGGGGACTTCCTCGAGTGGGCCGTGGTCCACGGACGCCACTCCTACGGCACCCCGAGGGGTCCGGTGGAGGATCGGCTGGCTGCCGGGAGGCCAGCGCTGCTGGAGATCGATCTGCAGGGTGCACGCCAGGTACGGCAGACGATGCCCGAGGCACAGTTCGTCTTCCTCGCCCCACCGAGCTGGGAAGAACTGGTCCGGCGTCTTGAGGGCCGCGGGACCGAGGATGCCGAGGAGCGGGAGCGACGACTGGTGACGGCGCAGGTGGAGTTGGCCGCCGCCGCGGAGTTCGATCACACGATCGTCAATGACGACGTGTCACGCGCCACCGACGAACTCGTGGCACTCATGGGATGCGGCCCGGACGGCCGATTCGGAGGATCCGGGGCCGAGTCGTCCCGGCGCCCCCGCGCGCCGCTCGGCCGGAGCCCCCGGCAAACCAGGTAACATGGAGGGCTGGCAGTGCGCACCGCGCGAATCATCGCGCCTGCTCACCTGCGCCACACCGACGAATGCGAAGGACCACAATGTCAGGAATCGTTGCCGCGCCCGAGGGCATCACCGACCCCCCGATCGACGACCTGCTCGAGGCCGTCGACTCCAAGTACTCCTTGGTGATCTTCTCAGCCAAGCGTGCCCGTCAGATCAACGCCTACTACGCGCAGCTGAACGAGGGCCTGCTGGAGTACGTGGGCCCACTGGTGGAAACCAAGCCGCAGGAGAAGCCCCTCTCGATCGCGATGCGCGAGATCAACGAGGGCCTGCTGACGAGCGAGAAGACCGAGGACTGAGCCGCCCGATGCGCATCCTGCTCGGTGTGAGCGGCGGGATCGCTGCGTACAAGGTTCCCGTCCTGCTGCGCTCCTTGCGGGAGGACGGTCACGCCGTCCGGGTGATTCCCACCCGGGCGGCGTTGCAGTTCGTGGGCGCGCCCACCTGGGAGGCGCTCAGCGCCGAACCCGTGACCACCTCCGTCTTCGACGGCGCAGACACCGTCGATCACGTGCGGTTGGGCCGTGCGGCGGAGCTGGTGATCGTGGCTCCGGCCACCGCCGATCTGCTGGCTCGAGCCGCTGCCGGGATCGCCGACGATCTGCTGACGGCGACCCTGCTCACGGTGACCTGCCCGGTGTTGATGGCACCGGCCATGCATACGGAGATGTGGCAGCACCCCGCCACGCGCGCCAATGTGGCGCTTCTGCGGGAACGGGGCGTGCATGTACTCGATCCGGCGGTGGGCCGGCTCACCGGAGCCGACACCGGTCCTGGGCGGATGCCCGAGCCGGAGGATCTGATGCGTGCCGTCACGACGTTGCTGGCGGAAGGGACGCTGCGGGACGACAGCGCGGACGGCCCAGGTCAGCACGACTCAGCCACCCAGCAGAACTCAGAGACAGAGCAGGACCTGACGGGTCTGCGCGTCACGATCAGCGCCGGGGGCACCCGCGAATACCTGGATCCGGTCCGCTTCCTCGGCAACCGCTCGAGCGGCAGGCAGGGGATCGCGCTGGCACGTGCCGCCGCGCGTCGCGGAGCCGATGTGGAGCTGGTGGCCGCGAATATCGACGCATCCCTGCTCCCCGATGGCGTGCACGTGAGCGCGGTGGAGACCACGGCCGAGTTGGCCGAGGCGATGCACCGCAGCGCACCGGATGCGCACGTGCTGGTGATGGCAGCGGCTGTAGCGGACTTCCGGCCGGCCACGGCGAACGCCACCAAAACGAAGAAGACTGACGACGGCGTGGTCCCGCCCCTTGAACTGGTTCAGAATCCCGACATCCTCGCCTCTCTCGTGCAGGACCGCAGGCCCGGGCAGGTGGTGGTGGGGTTTGCGGCCGAGACCGGCGACGCCCACGGCAGTGTGCTCGAGCATGGGCGCGCGAAGGCACTGCGCAAGGGCGCAGACCTGCTTGCCGTGAACGCCGTCGGCACGGATCAAGGCTTTGGGGACGTCCCCAACGCGGTGCACCTGCTGGACGCCGACGGAACCGAGGTGGTCCAGGGCAGCGGCTCCAAGGACGACGTGGCGGCCGTGGTGTGGGACGCCGTCGTGAATCTTCTCAGGGACCGGGACCGGGACCGTGCGGGCGCCGGTGGGGGAGACGGGTCCGCGCAGCGGTAGGCTCCCCGGGTGAGTATCCGTCTGTTCACCTCCGAGTCCGTCACCGAAGGGCACCCCGACAAGGTGGCCGACCGGATCTCCGATTCGATCCTCGACGCGATGATCGCTGCGGACCCGCAGTCTCGGGTAGCCGTGGAGACCCTCGTCACCACCGGGTTGGTGCATGTGGCCGGTGAGGTGACCACGGAGAGCTACGTGGAGATCCCGCGGTTGGTACGCGATGTGGTCAGCGCGATCGGGTACACCTCCTCCGAGGTGGGCTTCGACGGCCACTCCTGCGGAATCTCCCTGTCGATCGGGCAGCAGTCCCCGGATATTGCCCAGGGCGTCGACAAGTCGTGGGAACTGCGGCACCAGGGTGGCGAAGCCGGCGTGGCGCAGACATACGACGAGCAGGGCGCGGGCGACCAGGGGCTGATGTTCGGATACGCCACCGATGAGACGCGTGAGCTGATGCCGTTGCCTATCCTGCTCGCACACCGGCTCAGCGCCCGCCTCGCCGACGTGCGCAAGCAGGGGATCGTGCAAGGGCTGCGCCCGGACGGTAAGACCCAGGTCACCATCGCCTACGACGGCGATCGGCCGGTGGCCGTGGACACGGTGGTGGTCTCCACCCAGCATGAAGCGGACGTGCGGTTGGCGGAGGATCTTGAGCCGGCGATCCGTGAGCACGTGGTGGCGCACGAGTTGGCGCGCGTGGCCGAGGAGCTGAGCATCGACGTCTCCGGCTACACCCTGCTCGTGAACCCCACCGGCACCTTCGTGATCGGGGGGCCGATGGGTGATGCGGGCCTGACCGGGCGCAAGATCATCGTGGACACCTACGGTGGCATGTCCCGGCACGGTGGCGGGGCGTTCAGCGGGAAGGACCCCTCGAAAGTCGACCGCTCCGCGAGTTATGCGATGCGGTGGGTGGCGAAGAATGTGGTGGCGGCGGGTCTGGCTCGCCGGTGCGAAGTGCAGGTCTCCTATGCGATCGGCAGGGCACACCCGATTGCCGTGTACGTGGAGACCTTCGGTACTGAGACCGTTCCGAACGAGCAGATCTCGCGTGCGATCAGCGAGGTGTTCGACCTCCGCCCGGGTGCGATCGTTGCGGAACTCGACCTGCTGCGCCCGATCTACGCGCTCACGTCCACGTACGGCCACTTCGGCCGCGAGCTGCCGGAGTTCACCTGGGAGCGCACGGACCGGGTCGAGGCGTTGCGTTCGGCACTCGCCGGCCTTTCCTGAGTCGCCTGCGATGCCGACGGCAGGTGGGACGGCGCTGCTCTCGGCGAGTCTGCACGATGTCACCTGTTCGTGATGGGATCTGTTGCTGTGAACGTCGAACAGCCGAGCCTGCTTGATCCGGGCAGTATGCCCACGACCGCTCGGCCTGCATTCGGCGCAGTCGCCCAGGTCTACGTGGACGTGCCGCTGCCACACCTTGATCACACCTTCGACTACGGCATCCCGGAATCGATGGATACCGATGTCCACCCGGGGGTGCGGGTGAAAGTGCGCTTCGCGGGCACTGAACGGGACGGGTACGTGGTGGGGCGCACCGCAGCCTCCACCCATCACGGCACCTTGGCACCGCTACGCAAGGTGGTCTCACCGGTGGCGGTGCTCACTCCCGGGATCCTCGAACTGGCCCGGCAGGTGGCGCGCCGGTACGCGGGCACAGTCACCGATGTGCTGCGGCTGGCCATCCCACCACGGCATGCGACCGCGGAGAAGGCCGTGCTCTCGGCTCTGGACTCCGAACGGGACAGCCGGATTCCGTGGTCAGTGGCTGATAGCGGTGCGGTGCTTGACGGTCATCGCTCGGACCCGTTGCCGGATCCACAAGTCGAACCCATCGCGGAGTTGGAGGACGGTGCCCGCATGCCGTGGGCCGGCTACGTCGGCGGCGACGCGTTCCTGCGGCGGTTGGCCATCGGGGACTCCCCGCGGGCGGTGTGGTCTGCTCTGCCATGGGATGCACCGGTGCTATCGCCCGACGGTGCAGGCTCGCCCGATCCTGAGCGTGTGACTGGCGAGCCGGGCCGGTCCGGCGGGATGCACTGGGCGCAGGCCATCACCGCTGCTATCCGGGCGGTCCGGTCCAGCGGACGGGACGCCGTCGTGTGCCTCCCGGATCAGCGTGATGTGGCGTTGCTCGCTCACGCGCTGGACGCCGCTGAGGTCGAACACGTGGTGCTCACCGCGGATCAGGGTGCGTCCGCGCGCTACCGCCGGTACCTGCTGACACTGACGGGGCAGGCGCACGTGGTGGTGGGGACTCGCTCAGCCGCGTTCGCCCCCGTTCGTCACCTGGGCCTGGTGGTGTGCTGGGACGACGGCGACGACTTGCACACCGAGCAGCGGGCGCCGTATCCACACATCCGGGAGGTGCTCACCATGCGAGCCACCGCGGAGAGTGCGGGGGCGTTGATCGGTGGGTTCAATCGGACCCCACACGCGCAGGTGCTCGTTCATGAGGGGTGGGCACGGTCGGTCCACGCGCCGCGCAGCGTGGTCCGAGATCGCACGCCGCGGGTGGTCGCGCCCGGTGATGTGGACCTGGACCGGGAGGGTGCTGCAGGCCGTGCGCGGATCCCGGGGATGGCGGTGCGGACGGTACGAGCGGGCCTCCATGACGGTCCCGTGCTGGTGCAGGTGCCACGGTCGGGGTACTTGCCGGTGGTCGCGTGCCAGACGTGTCGAACACCAGCCCAGTGCCGCGAGTGCCATGGTCCGTTGGCGGTCTCGCGTGCCGATGCCACGCCCACCTGCCGATGGTGTGGCCGCCTGCAGACCCAATGGCAGTGCCGTGTGTGTGAGGGCACGACGGTGCGTGCGGTGCGAGTGGGCTCGGACCGCACGGCTGAGGAGCTCGGGCGCGCGTTCCCTGGGGTGCCGGTGCTGGTCTCCGGTGGTGAGACGGGCGTGACCGACCGAGTGGACGATCGGCCCCGCCTGGTGGTGGCGACACCGGGCGCCGAGCCAGTGGCGGACGGTGGCTACCGTGCGGGGTTGTTGCTGGACGCGGCGGTACTGACCGGGCGTCCCGAACTCGGTGCGTCAGTGGAGGCGCTGCGGCGGTGGATGCGGGCGGCCGCACTCGTGCGATGTTCCGGTGAGGTGATGGTGCTCGGCCACGGCGGTCCGGTTCCGGTGCAGGCCCTGGTGCGATGGGATCCGGTGGGGCATGCGGAGCGGGAACTCGATGAGCGGGCCGAACTCGACTTCCCGCCGGTGGCGCAGTTGGCTGCGGCAACAGGTGACCCGGCGGCGATTCGACGTTTCGAATCGATGCTCACCCTTCCCGACGGCGCGGTCACCTTGGGGCCGGTGCCGGTGGACGAGGTCGGTCCCGACGGTGGTGAGTGGGTGCGGCTGCTGGTGCGTGCGCCGCGGGCGCAGGCGGACGTGCTCGGGCGTTCCCTCGCGCAGGCGGCGGCCGTGCGCAGTGCGCGCAAGGATCCCGGCACTGTGCGGGTGCGTGTTGATCCGGACCGGCTCTGATTGTGCGGACGCGTGATCGAGAGAGGCTGGCGCAGTGGTGAGCCACGTGGCAGCGCAGTGGTGAGCGAGAGGAGGCGAGCGTGACGGTACATCCTGATCGAGAAGGCTCGGTGGAGACGGTGGTCTTCGATCTGGGGCAGGTGATCGTGGGCTGGGATCCGCGGCGGGTGTGGATCGATGAACTGGGGGAGCAGGGCACGCAGGACCTGCTGGACGAACTGGACTTCTTCGTGCTGAACCGCCGACTCGATGCGGGGGAGCGGTGGGCAGACATCAGGCCCGAGGTCGCCGCGAGGGTCGGTGATCGCGTGCGCCAGATGGACAGTTACGTCGACCGCTTCGACGCGGCCTTGACAGGCCCGATCCCGGGGATGGCCGAACTCGTCCAGGATCTGCTGACGGCCGGAGTTCGGGTCCTTGGCCTGACGAACTGGTCGGCCGAGACGTTCCACCACGGTGTGGCTGCCGCACCCGCGATCGGGCAGATGGAGGACGTGCTGGTTTCGGGCGAGGTGGGTCTGGTGAAGCCGGATCCAGCGATCTACCAGCTCCTGATCGAGAGGTTTGGTCTGACTCCGGGGCAGACGGCATTCACTGACGACAGCCCGGCGAACGTGACGGCAGCCCGGGCGGCTGGAATACGCGCGGAGGTCTTCAGTTCGGCGGAGCAGTGGCGCATGGCACTGCGTGGCTGGGGCGTGGCGGTGTAGGGCGACGGCCAGCAACGAAGGTTGCGGATTCCTGGACGTTGCGGTCCTGGTCGCCGGGCAAGCGTCGGCCAAGGAGATGGAGTGCATCCGCCGTGGCCGCATCGTTCGGGGTGTAGATCTCCAGGCGGTGGTCGGGGCTGTCCGGCTGCAACCAGACCTGGTAGGCGATGCTCACGGCACCGACGGTCGGGTGGTGGAGGTACATGTCCCCAGTGGTGCAGTCGGCAACATCGCCGGTTGCCCACAACCTCGCAAACCGGTCGCTACGCATAGTGAGTTCACCGATGAGGTTTGCCAGCCGTGCGTCGGTGGGGAATCGCCCGGCAGTGAGGCGCAGATAGGCGACGTGGATTCGAGCGAGTTCGTCCCAGTTGCGGTGCAGATCACCGGTGAGTGCGTCGAGGAAGAACATCCGTGGGATCGAAGGACGGCGATCCGGGTCCCCAGGCGCATCAAAGTTCACGTGCTCGGCGAACAGTGCATGTCCGGTGCGGTTCCAGGCGAGTACGTCACCGCGTCTGCCCAGTACCACGGCCGGAGTTGACTCGGCCAGTGAATCCAGCAGCGCGAGGACGCGCGGGTGCGGCTGCTCCGCAGGTGGTTCGGCGAGGGCAAGGCGCGCCGGCTGGCGGGAGAGGTTGTGCAGGTGGGCGATCTCCACCGCGTCCAGAGCGAGCACTCGTGCGAGGGCGTCGAGGACTTGCCTGGAGGCTGTCTCCGCTTGGCCCTGCTCCAACCGCGTGTAGTAGCCGGCGCTGACCCCGGCCAAGTGGGCCACCTCTTCACGCCGGAGGCCAGGAACTCGTCGTGCGGACCCATAGGTGCGTAGCCCGATCGAGTCCGGGGTGACCCGATCGCGTCGGCTTTTCAAGAAGGTTCCCAAGGACTCCACACGATGGAGCCTAGGCGTACATGCCCGCGCCTGCCTGCATCTGCTGGGTATACCCACACCAGGTGTCTGGTTCGCGCCGGTTCTGGACTGGAGCGTTGCCGGTATGACAGCACACGCCTCACCCAGCTCACACACCCGATCCTGGCTCGGTCTGCTCGTGGTTCTCGGGCCGGTGCTCCTGGTCTCCATGGACGGGTCCGTGTTGTTCCTCGCGATGCCCCGGGTCAGCCAGGCCCTCAATCCCGATGCCGATCAAGCGCTGTGGATCCTGGACATCTACGGATTCGCCGTGGGCTCGCTGCTCATCGCCTTCGGGAGTATCGGCGACCGTTACGGGCGGCTCCGATTGCTCATGATCGGCGCGACCGTGTTCGGCATCGGCTCGGCCGCTGCCGCATTCGCCACCACACCGGAGCTGCTGATCGCTGCGCGCGCGCTGATGGGGATCGCCGGTGCCACGTTGCTCCCCTCCGCCCTGGCGGTACTCAGTGAGTTGTTCACCGATCCGAAGCGTCGAGCTCAGGCCATTGGCATCTTCGCGGCAGCGTTCGCCGCTGGTTTCGCGATCGGCCCTGTCATCGGTGGCGCCCTGCTGGAACGGTTCTGGTGGGGGTCTGTGTTCTTAATCAATGTCCCGGTCCTCGTCCTGTTCGTCTGCTTAGCACCGGTGTTGCTCGGCGAGGTGCGCGGCACTCGTCCAGGACGAGTGGACGCCATGAGCGTGGTGACCTCCGCCGTCGGTCTGCTTGTGGCGATCTATGGCCTCAAACATGCTGCGGCCGATGGGATCTCCATCATCGCCGCGGGTGCTGTGATCGCGGGCGTCGCCCTGCTGACATGGTTCGCGATCCGGCAACGGCGATTGGAACGTCCGCTCGTCGACTTCTCGCTGTTCCGCGACCGCGTCTTCACTGTCGCGGTGATCACCGGCCTGCTCCCGCTTGCCGCGTGGTCGGCGGCCGCCTACCTATCCGGGATCTACCTGCAATCGGTCCTCAACATCCCGATCCTGAATGCGGCCCTCATCACGCTACCGGGAGCTGTGGTGCTCACGATCACCTGCATCATCACACCGCTCGTCGTGGATCGCGTGGGGAAGCGGACAGCGCTCCTTGTGTGCCACACCTCCATCGCCGTCGGCCTCCTAGCGCTGTTGCTCACCACTGTCACGGGTGGAGTCGGGTGGTTCGTCGCATCCACGATGATTGCCGGCGTCGGCTATGGGATCTCCTTCGCGGTGGTCGCTGACACCGCCGTCGGCGCGGTCCCCCCTGAGCGAGCGGGTTCAGCAGGTGCGATTGCTGAGACCAGCAACGAGATCGGCAATGCGCTGGGGATAGCGGTGCTCGGGTCGGTGGCGGCGTTGGTGTTCCGCCTCGAAGGACCCGAGTTGGCGCCTACGCTGGATGAGACGCTTCAACTCCCTGGCCTTGCGACCACCTCGATCGCTGCGGCCAAGACGGCCTTCCTCACCGGCATGCACGTCGCCGTCGCTGCGGCCAGCGCATTGCATCTCATCCTCGGGTTTGTTGCCCTGCGCTGGCTGCCTCGGTCGGTGCACAAGGCTGGCCCTCCTGAGACAGGGGTGGTCGACCCGGCCGGCTCGGCCAGGTCGGCGAGGATGCGATGAGTGGCGCCGCGCCGCGGATCATCCTGCGATCATCCGGCCTGCTGTCGCGAGATCGGTGTTGCTCCGACGCCAGGAGGCTGAAGCCGCTCCGGCATAGCATGTGTCCATGGCACTCCTGCACAGGGCACACCTGCACCCGACGAAGCTGGAACTGGTAGCGCGCTGGGTTCCGCAGCAGGCGTGGGCATCCGGGGATGAACCGGTCGAGGTGGTGGCGACATTTCGCTTCGACGATCCAGACGGTCAGGTCGGCATCGAGACACTGCTCACCCGTACGAAGAACGGGGACCTCGTCCAGGTACCGCTGACATACCGCGATGCTGCGTTGCCCGGTGCCGAGGACTCGCTGATCGGGACGATGGAGCACTCCGTGCTCGGTACCCGCTGGGTGTACGACGCCCCTGGTGATCCTGTGTACGTTGCAGTGCTCCATTCAGTGATGCTCACCGCAGGCAGTGGTGCGGAGCTCTTCGACGAGGCGGGCCAGCGGATCGTCCGGTCCACTCAGGCCGAAGTGCATGGGACGGGAGAGTTGCGGTCTGAGCCCGTCGCTCCTGATCGCTACAACCCGGACCAGCGGCCTGCCGAGACGATTTCCACCACTGCCGCCGACGGTGCGCTCGTGACGTACCGGCGTCCGCTTGTGGCGTCGGCGTCGGACGGTGTTCGAGCAGCTTTGCGCGGCCAATGGGAGGGGCAGCAGGAGGCGGTCACCCTCGCCGTGCTGCGCTAGTTCCCAATGCGTGAACGCTCACCGGAGACAGCACGATGAGTCTGCGGCTCAGCCTCGATGGCGTCGACGGGACTTTGCGGTGCCAGCTGCGCACGTGAGCGTCTTGGAAACGGGCGCGTCTGGCGCTCGGCACGAGCGCAGTCCCAGTCCCACTCCCAGCGGCGCACTCAAGGGCGTCACCCCCTGGCTGTTGGTGACCGTCCGGCTGAGCCGCTGGTACACAAACCGTGAATTCACGGTGCTGTCGCCACCATAGCGTGCAAGGAAACAGGAAGAGTCGGTCTGCGGGGAGAAGTGAGATTCGGCGCGCCAAGAGAAGGGCGCGTATAACCATGTGGCCCCCTGACCTGGGCAAACGGGGCAATGTCGGTGGTCGCTGGGATGATCTGGGTATGACTTCGACAGCCAGCGGTTCGGTGTTCTCGGCTTCGGCCGGGAGTGCGGTGTTGGCTGCTGTGCGGCAGAACCGGATGGCGGCTCGGGCGGTGGATGTCGAGTGTGCTGAGTTGGTCGTGGAGTGGGTGCGTGAGCACGCCATTGATGCTGATGGCTTCGACGGTGGAGCTGGCGCGACAGGGGTGTTCGATCCGGAGGAGGAGCCGGGGCTTCCGGAGGCTGGTTTGCCGGGCACGGCGGTGCCGATGCGGCTGGCCGGTCCGGGGGTGCCGTTGGTCTCGGATCTGGGGTTCACCCGGTTAGCGGCCGCGCTCGGGCAATCCAACGAAGCCGCGTTGTACTACGTCGGCTCGATTGTGGAGTTGGCGTACCGGTTGCCGGTGTTGTGGGGCCGGGTGCGGGCCGGGCAGATCAGCATCCACCGCGCCCGGGCAGTGGCCCGGTTGACGAAGAAGCTCCCCTTCGCCGGTGCTGGGTGGGTGGATGCTCAGGTGGCCTGGACCATCGGGACCTGCTCGATCTCTCAGATTGAACGCACCGTGAGCGCTGCGATGGAGTCTTTCGACCCCGCACAGGCAGAAGCCGATCGCCTGGCAGCGTTGGAGGGGCGCCGGTTCGATGTCCGCCTTGACGAGGTCGCCACCTCGGGTGTGGCGGGCTCGGGGGCGATCGTGCAGGTTGACGGGGCCTTGGAGGTTGCTGATGCTCTCGATCTGGACGCCGCCGTGCGTGGTCGTGCCCGGGCTCTCGCAACACTCTTGCCCGGCACGAGTGAGGACGTGCGCCGCTCCATCGCTGTGGGTGACCTCGCGAGAGGGCAAAGCACCCTCCCCCTGGCAGAGACCGACACCAACACTGACACCGGTGCCGACGCCGAGACCGACACCGGTGCTGGGGCAGGTACTGGCGCTGGGACCAAAACCCTCACCCCCGACGTAGCCGGCACAGACTCAGGTGCAGGCCACGGTGCGATTGGTCGCACGGTGATGCTCTACCTCCACCTGCCCGCAGACGCTCTCAACCCCGGCAATGGTGAGAGGCGAGATTACGCCGCGGGCAGTGTGTTCGGTGCCGGGACCATCGGGCGGTGTGAGAACACCAAGTCCCCGGTCACCACCGAGCAGGTCCGCTCCTGGTGCCAGGCGGCGGGGCGGGTGATCGTGCGACCAGTGATCGATCTGAACGCCCACTACAGCGCCAGCACCTATGAAGCCAACCCACGACTGCGTGAGCAGATCCTGTTGCGTGATGGGCACTGCCGCTTCCCGTACTGCCAGCGCACCGCCCGCGCAGCTGATAAGGACCACACCATCCCCTATGACCAGGGTGGGCCCACCAGTACCGCCAACCTGACCGCGCTGTGCCGCCGTCACCATCGAGCGAAAACCCATGCGGGCTGGTCCTACCTGATGATCACCCCCGGCACCTACCTCTGGACAGACCCCGACGGGGTTCAGTACTTGGTCACCACCACCGGCACCTACCTGATCCCCGGACCAGGCCGCGCGAAGGACTCCTCTGAGGGAAAGACAGATCGACCGCCCGGCCAGCGCCCGGGCAGCCCATTCGGCGCGCTCGACCCGCACGTGGCCAGAGTGCGCGAACGCGCCATCACCGCCATGAAGAAGACAGCAGCAGCCACACCACCACCGCCACGATTCCGCACCGACCCACACCCGGACCGAGATACCCGTTCGCCCCGCACCGGTACTACACCGCCACACGAGCACCACCCAGCCCCCGATGCCCACTCACCCGCGAGCACCGGTCCAGCCACGAGCTCCCACTGGTCCACGAGCACCGATCCAGCTGCGAGCCCTCGCTCCCCCGCGAGCACCCACGCACCGCGTGGCGCCGACCCACCCTTCTGAACGCCCCGCCCCGCACCCCGCCGACACCCACTAGTCGACGGGGCCGCTGGTATGTCGAGAATGGATTCCAGGCACGAGGCGGCGTTGCCGGTGTATGACCGCGTACCGAATCGATGGCTGAGGACCTGCAGGATCGAGCGAGCGACTCACCCAGGGAGTGCACACGGACGGGCTGACCGAACTAGCGTTGCTCCAGATGGCACACACCGAGATCGAGATCACTGCTGAGCTCGTCCACGATCTGCTGCGCGAACAGCATCCCGATCTAGCCGATCGCCCTGTGACGCTCGGTGCGCGTGGCTGGGACAACCAACTGTGGCGCCTCGGCGACGACCTCGCCGTCCGATTGCCGTGGGCGACGCAGTCGGCAGATGCGCTTCTGCGCAAGGAGCACACCTGGCTGCCCACTCTCGCGCCGCACCTTCCACTGCCGGTGCCCATCCCGCAGCGGCTCGGTCAACCCTCCGAGCAATTTCCGCGACCGTGGATCGTGACCACCTGGGTCCCGGGTGAGCCCGCGGACCATTCACCCGTCACGCGCGGTGCAGAGGCGGCTGAGACCTTGGCCACTTTTCTGCACGCACTACACAGACCAGCGCCCACCGATGCCCCTGCCGGTCGCGATCGCGGAGGCCCTCTGGCCGCAAGCACCGAGCAGGTCCTGGCAGGCATCGCGGCGGCCACGGAACTGGGGCTCGTCCCAGATCCCGACGCTGTCCGCGCAATCTGGCACGACGCCGCAGCAGCGCCTGAGTGGGAAGGAGCGCCGGTGTGGCTCCACGGCGACCTGCATCCGGCCAACGTGCTGACCGCGGACGGCACCATCTGCGGTGTGATCGACTTCGGTGACCTGTGCGCCGGTGATCCTGCCTACGACCTCGCCGCGGCCTGGATCCTGCTGCCCGACGGCGCAGCCGAGCGCTTCAATCACACCTACCGACCGACCCCGGATGCGGCAACCCTGCGCCGTGCCCGCGGCTGCGCAGTCGCCCGCGCCATCGCTTGCCTGATGATCGCAGACGCCGGCGTCCACGGCCGCCCCGGCGGCAAGGCCACCTGGGGACCACCCGCACAAGCCTGCCTTCAACGCCTCATCGCAACAGCCCACTGACCAAGCCCCGCACCGATGCAAGCCGGGCCGAACGGGTATCGGCGCCTACAGGTGCCGGGTGCCCCCCAGCCGCCGGAACTCACTGGGCGTCTGGCCGAAGTGTCGGCGGAAAGCGGTACTGAACGGCCGCACCTCGGAGTAGCCGCACTGGCGTGCGACCGCCGTCACCGTGAGCTCGGACTCCAGCAGCAAATTCCCCGCCCGCTCCATCCTGCGACGGCGCAACCCGGCGATCAGTGACTCACCGGTCGCCCCCGTGAATAGCCGCTCAGTGTGCCGCTCGGACAGGTGCACCACATTCGCGATGTCCCGCACCGAAATCGGGCGGTCGAGATTGTCGTAGAGGTACCGCTCGATCAGTGCGACCAGCACCGGTCCTCGGTCCAACGGTTCGCCCGGGTCGCGATCGCTCTCGCAGGCATAGGCACGTGCCGTGGCCACGGCCAAAGCCGTGGCCAGCGAGGTCGCCGTCGCGCGATGGCCCGACTGCGGTGTTTCGCCTTCGGCCGCAAGTGCTGTAAGCACCCCGGGCAGCGCACCCAGGCGCCGCGAGATCACCGGAGCCTCCCGATCGAGCAAGCCACGCCACCACCCTGCGCGCGACGGCTCTGCCCCGGACCCGGCCTCCAGCGTGAACCCCCAGAACACGATCCCGAGCGGCATAGCCAGGTCGGAGACAATCTCGTGCACGTCCCCCGGGCGGGCCAGGAACAGGTCACCCGTTCGTACCGCGTGGTCCACGCCGTCCACGGTGAACGTCCCCGCCCCGGAGTAGGCCAGGCACACCTCGTAGTAGGAGTGGGTGTGCAGGTAGTTTCGCCAGTACTCCGGCGAGTAGTGGCCCCATTCGACGAAGTCGAGTTCGAATCCATCGGCCACGCCCCGGTCGAGCAGCCCGCGCAAGCGCTCGATGCCGCCCGACCGGGCGAGGTGGCTGAGTTCCACAGGTGTCACGGACTCCTCGTCGCTCGGTCAGTCCTGGCGCATCGTCGGATCAGACCCGGCGAGCATCATGCCCTGGCCGAGGGAGTGGGTGTGCGCGTGGTCGATCACCCGGTCTGCTGGGTCGCGGTACTGCACCAACCAGGTGGTGCGGGCCTCGTCACTGACGTTCACACCTGAGCTGTGCACGGTCAGATAGGTGAAGAACAGCACGTCGCCCGCCTCAGCTGGCTGCGCGATGGTGTCTTCGAAGGGGATCTGCGGCAGGTGGAAGCTTCCCTCCGGGTCATGCTCGAGGGGACCTGCGCGGTGGCTGCCGGGGATCACCCGCACGCACCCCTTCTCCTCCGGAGCGTCATCGAAGTGGAAGATCGCCGCACCCACGGTGTGCCGCTCATGCGGGAAGAACGGGTGGTCCTGGTGCGGGGGGAAAGGTGAGCCGTTCTCCGGCGGCTTCACGAACAGCTTCGTGTGGTGCAACTGCACATTCGGTCCGCCCATCACGGCCGCTGCCACCCGCGTGAACCGCGCGTCCACGAGCAACCTGGCGAACGCGGCATCGTAGAACTGTGTGTCGTGCAGATGCTGCAAGCTGGTCTGCTTGCCCATCGCCACCTCAGTAGCTGAGCCCCAGGTCGGGTTCTCCGCCTGGTTCGCCACCAGGCGATGGCTGATCTCCCGGTACTCCGCTGCCTCCTGCTTGCTGATCAGCCCTTTCACGAGCACGAAGCCCTGCTCGCGATAGTCGGTCGCGAGCTGGTCCAGATCGGTGTCGAGAGCAGTCATCGGTAGGTCCTCTTCCTTCGGTCGCGTCAGTTGATCGGACCTGTCAATCGTTGATCTCCAGCCGTCCTGGCACCAGGCTCCACCCGGACGACGATGTTCGCACAACGGACATGGCGTTGCGTACTGGAGGCCGGCAGGGCCGCTACTGCCGCGCATCTAGACTGGCTCGCATGCGTGTTGTGTTCGCGGGGACGCCCGCCGTGGCCGTCCCATCCCTCCTCGCGCTGCTCGCCTCCGATCATGAGGTCGTCGGCGTGCTCACCCGGCCACCGGCTCCCGTCGGCCGGAAGCGCGTTCTCACGCCCAGTCCCGTGCACACAGCCGCCGACGACGCAGGAATCCCGGTCCTCACCTCGGACCGGCCGCACGAGGGCGTGACTCTCGCGGGGCTTCGCGAGCTGGCGCCAGAGGTGTGCGCCGTCGTGGCCTACGGTGCGCTGCTGCGTGAGCCGGCTCTCTCACTCCCCGAACACGGCTGGATCAACCTGCACTTCTCGCTGCTGCCGGCCTGGCGCGGTGCCGCTCCCGTTCAGCACGCGATCATCGCCGGCGACGAGATCACCGGAGCCAGCACGTTCCAGATCGAGACGGGCCTGGACACCGGCCCGGTCTTGGGCACCATGACGGAGGCGATCCGGCCCACAGACACCAGCGGTGACCTCCTCGAGCGCCTCGCCACCTCCGGTTCTGCACTCCTGACCGCGTCTCTGGACGCGATTGCCGACGGCAGCGCTAGCCCTCAGGCACAACCAGACGAGGGGGTCAGCCTCGCACCGCGTCTGACGACGGCCGATGGACAGATCGACTGGAGGCACCCAGCTGCAGCCATTGACCGGCGCATCCGCGGGTGCACCCCGGCACCGGGTGCGTGGACCACGCGGGACGGCGCCAGGGTGAAGATCGGCCCGATTCGTCTCGCTGACACCAGCGCAGCAGGCACGAGCAGCACTGCCAGTGCCGCAGAATCAGCACTGGCACCGGGCCACCTGTCCATCAGCGACGACGGGGTCATGGTCGGCACGGGAACGGCGCCAGTTCTACTCGGACAGATCGCCCCACCCGGGAAGAGCTGGATGGCAGCGACCGACTGGGCCCGCGGCGCGCGCCTGGACTCTGCTGCCACCTTCGACGTGGAGGGGCCGAACACATGAGTCAGGGCAAAAGCTCCGCCGGGGAAGGTTCCGGCCCTGGAGAGCGACGATCGTCCGGCGGTCGTGGCCATGGCCGACCCAACAGCGGCCGCCGTGGCTCTAGCCCGAACAGGCCCGACGGCGACCGTGACCGCTCACCTCGCCAGCGCACCGCACAGCGCCCTGCCGAACGCGCCCGGGACGCCGATCCCGCCCGTCGTGCGGCGTTCGACACGCTGCGCACCGTGGCCGACTCGGATGCCTACGCCAACCTGACGTTGCCGCCGATGCTCCGCCAGCGTGGTGTCCGTGGCCGGGACGCCGCATTCGCCACCGAGCTCGCCTACGGCACCCTGCGCTATCGCGACCGATACGACGCTGTGATCGCGACTGTCTCCTCCCGTCCGCTCGCGCAGCTCGATCCGCCGGTCCTGGACGTGCTCCGGCTCGGGGCACATCAGGTGCTTGCGATGCGCGTGCCGGATCACGCAGCCGTCTCCGCCACGGTCGGTCTCGCCCGTTCCACTGTCGGAGCCGGCGCCGCCCAGTTCGTGAATGCGATCCTGCGCCAAGTCACCCAGCGCCCGCTCGAGGAGTGGCTCGAGATCATCGGCAGCGAGATCACGGATGAGACCGAGCGACTCGCGCTCACCTCCTCTCACCCCGCCTGGATCGTGCGAGCACTGCGCCATGCGCTGACCGAGACATCCCAGGGCGCCGAGGACCTTCCGGCACTCCTCGAGGCGGACAACACCGCGCCCGCCGTCACCGTGGTGCTCCGCCCCGGGCTGTCCACCGATGAGGATGTCCCGGATGCGGCACCTGGCCAATGGACGCGCACTGCACGCCTCCTGGCCCACGGCGATCCCGCCGCGCTCGATGCAGTCCGCAACTCCCGCGCCGGGGTACAAGACGAAGGCAGCCAACTCGTCACCCTCGCAGCCGCCGCTGCACCCCTGGACGGCTCGGACTCCAGCTGGCTCGACCTGTGCGCCGGACCGGGCGGCAAGGCGGCCCTGTTCGGCGCCCTGCTCGCCGAACGGGCTCCCGGAGGCCGCCTGCTGGCGAACGAGATCTCCGCGCACCGCGCGCGTCTGGTCGAGCAATCAACGGCAGCACTGCGCGAGGTGCTCCCCGGACTCGAGGTCCGCACCGGTGACGGACGCGAGGTCGGACCCGAACACGCCGGCCGCGCCGGACCCGCTGGCGGCTTCGATCGGGTCCTCGTCGACGTCCCGTGTACCGGTCTGGGGGCGCTGCGCCGCCGCCCCGAGGCCCGCTGGCGCCGCACCCCCACGGATCTGGCCACCCTGGGCCCGCTGCAGCGGGAGCTGCTCACCGCGGCCCTGGCGGCGACCCGGCCCGGGGGAGTGGTGGCCTACGTGACCTGCTCGCCACACGTGGCCGAGACCCGGATGGTGGTCGAGGACGTGCTTAAGCGCACCGAACATGCGCAGGTGCTGGACGCCGTCGAGGTGGCTTCTCAGGTGAGCCCGACGCCACTGACTGGCCAGTATCACCAGGACGGCCCATACCTGCAGCTGTGGCCGCACCGGCACGGTACCGACGCGATGTTCCTCGCCCTGATCCGGCGCTGACGCCCCGCCCGCCGATCTGCCCGCACCGCGAGAAAGCTAGGCTGGCGCCCATGACGACAGAGCCAGCCCCTGCCACACCGGACGATCCGGCCGTGCCGATCCTGATCTCCCCGAGCGTGCTGAACGCAGACCTGGCCAACCTGACCGACGAGATCGGGCGGATCGGCGCCGCTGACTTCGTGCACCTGGACGTCATGGATAACCACTTCGTTCCGAACATCACCTTCGGGCTGCCCGTGGTCGAACGCGTGCTCGCTACCACCTCGGTACCTGCCGACGTCCACCTGATGATCGAGGCACCCGACGTGTGGGCGCCCGGCTACGCCGAGGCCGGAGCAGCATCGGTGACGTTCCACGCCGAAGCCTCGAACGCGCCCGTGCGCCTCGCTCGCGAGCTTCGCGCCAAGGGCGCACGAGCAGGACTCGCACTTCGTCCCGCCACGCCGATCGAGGGATACCTCGACCTTCTCGACGAGTTCGACATGGTGCTCGTGATGACCGTCGAGCCAGGCTTCGGCGGCCAGTCGTTCATCACAGGCACACTGCCGAAGATCCGCCGCACCCGCAGCGCAATCACCGCCCGCGGCGGGGACATCTGGGTGCAGGTGGACGGCGGGATCTCCCGGGACACCATCGGCACCGCCGCCGCCGCCGGGGCGAACATGTTCGTGGCGGGTTCGGCCGTGTACTCGGCCGAGGATCCGAACGCCGAGATCACCGCTCTGCGTGCCGCCGCCACCAGCGCGTACACCAGCTGATGTGCGCCGGTGGCCGCGCAGCGGTGCTCGTCACCGGGCACGGACGCATATGACAGAATGGCGCCAGAGTCCAACGTGCTCCGGGGTCGGTGAAAGTCCGAACCGGCGGTGACAGTCCGCGACCCGGCCGCTTCGGCGGCCGGTTGACCTGGTGAAACTCCAGGACCGACGGTGAAAGTCCGGATGGGAGGAAGCACGCGGGGTCACCGCAATCGGTGACGCCGAGGATCGACGTGGCGCGGTGCCCGTCGGTCCGACCCCGGGAGTACCTGGGGAGAGGATCGCAGCCGATGTCCAGGCTCCGCCGCAGCCCGTCTGCGATGCGTGCGCGCACCCCGCGCGCGGCCGATGCCGCAGACCTGGTCGGCACATCGGTGGTTGCTCCGGTGGTTCTGGGCGCCGCAGGTCTCCTCCTCTGGGAACTCATCGCCGGCGTCACGAGCTCCCGCGTGCTGCCCGCGCCCACTGCCTTGCTGCAGCGACTGATCGCCGAGTTTCGCGACGGCGACATCCTCACCTACGCCGGCACCACGCTGACCGAGAGCCTGCTCGGCTGTCTGATCGCCCTGGTGGTGGCCCTGCCGCTCGGCTACCTGATCGCCCGCTCACGAGCCGCGTCTGCCGCGCTCGGTCCCTATCTCGCCGCCACCCAGGCCATCCCAGCCGTTGCGCTCGCTCCCTTGATCGTGCTCTGGTTCGGGTACGGTTTGCTCCCGGTCGCGCTCTTGTGCGCGCTCCTGGTGTTCTTCCCGATCGTCGTGAACACGGCCCTGGGCCTGGCCGGATTGGATGAGGACATTCTCGGCGCCGCCCAACTCGACGGCGCCGGACGATGGCGAATGCTGCTGCACATCGAGGCCCCCTTGGCGATGCCCTCGGTGCTCGCCGGTGTACGCAACGGCTTCGTGCTCTCCATTACCGGCGCCGTCGTGGGGGAGTTCGTGATGGGCGGACAGGGCCTGGGGCTGCTGCTTTCCATCTACCGTGACCGGTCCGACACCACCGGCATGTTCGCCACCCTGATCGTCCTGGCCGCCTGCGCGGTCGGGTTCTACCTGCTCGTACGAGCCCTGGAGAGAAGAGTCCGATGGTGACCTCCCCGCATCACCCACGACGGCGCACGCTGCTCGCCGCAGCCTGCGTCACCTTTGCCACTGCCCTCGCCGGGTGCACCGCCCCGGCCACTGAGGAGCCGGAAACGTCCGACGGCGGTGCATCCGCCGGTCAGGCACCCTCGCTCACCATCGGGCTCACCTACGTACCGAACGTGCAGTTCGCGCCGTTCTATCGCGCTGAGCAGGAAGGGTACTTCGATGAGGCCGGTGTGGATGTGACGTTGCGTCACCACGGGGAGTCCGAAGACCTGTTCGGAGCGCTGACTGATGGCACCGAACAGGTGGTCGTCGCCGGCGGGGACGAGATGATGCAGGCGCGCGACCAGGGCGTCCCCGTGGTCAGTATCGCCACCCTGTACACCTCGTACCCGGTTGCGCTGATTGTTCCCACGGATTCCGAGATCGAATCGCCGGCCGATCTGGCTGGGCGTACCGTCGGCGTCCCCGGGCCGTTCGGAGAGACGTATTTCGGCCTGCTCGCCATGCTGGCGCAGGCGGACCTGACCGAAGCGGACGTCACGATCGAGCACATCGGCTTCACGCAACAGTCGGCCCTCAGTGAAGGTCACGTGGACGCCGTGATGGGCTATCAGAACAACGACATCCCCCAATTCGCCGCCACCGGCCTGGATGTGCGCGCAGTCCCGATCGGGGACGTGCCATTGGTCGGGATCGGCCTGGGCACCACCGAGGACCTGACCACCACCGAGACAGAGGCACTACGCGGTGTCGTCAGCGCTGTGGAACGTGCCGTGGCCGATATCGTGGCCGACCCCTCACTCGGTGTGCACGCTGCGATCGAGGAGATCCCCGGCACCGTGGACGCTGAGCAGGAGGCGATCATGCGCGCCACGATGGAGGCGACCGTTCCGCTGTACGGGGAGCCGGGGCCGGGCTGGGGCTCCCACACCGGACCATGGCGGGAGATGTCGGCCTTCCTCGCCGAGGCGGGACTGACCGAGACGACCGTCCCAGCAGATGAGGCGTATAACGATGCCTTCACCGATGACGAGTAGGCTCTTGCCACGTGAAGACCTTCGACGACCTCTTCGCTGAACTTCAGCACAAGGCACAGACCCGCCCGGCCGGCTCGGGCACCGTGGCCGAGCTGGACGCCGGTGTGCATACGATCGGCAAGAAGATCGTCGAAGAGGCCGCCGAGGTGTGGATGGCTGCGGAGTATCAAAGCGATGCCGAGGCCGCCGAGGAGATCTCCCAACTGCTCTATCACCTGCAGGTGATGATGATCGCCCGCGGACTTACTCTCGAGGACGTCTACACGCACCTGTGAGGTGCCTCTTCCCCCACCCCACATCACGACCCGAAGGACCCCCGTGCTCCGTATTGCTGTGCCCAACAAGGGTTCCCTTTCCGAGCCTGCGAGCCAGATGCTGCGCGAAGCGGGTTACCGGCAGCGCCGCGACGGCCGCGAGCTGGTGCTGCCGGACCCCGAGAATGGCGTCGAGTTCTTCTTCCTGCGCCCTCGTGACATCGCCGTGTATGTCGGAGAAGGTGTGGTCGACGCCGGCATCACCGGTCGCGATCTGCTGCTCGACTCCGGAGTGGACGCCATCGAGCATCGCGCGCTCGACTTCGCTGCGTCCACCTTCCGGTTCGCTGGCCCGCCGGAGAGCGTGACGTCCCTGGCCGACATCGACGGTAAGCGGGTGGCCACCAGCTATGCCCACCTCGTCGGCAATTACCTCGCCGAACGGGGAATCGAGGCGCACGTGGTGCGTCTCGACGGGGCGATCGAGTCGACGGTGCGGCTCGGGGTCTCCGATCTGGTGGCCGACGTGGTGGAGACCGGCGGCACACTCCGCGCAGCCGGGTTGCACGTATTCGGTGAGCCGATCCTGCAGTCCGAGGCCGTGTTGATCCGACCCAGCAATGCCGAGGTGAAGCCCGGGTTGGAGACCCTGGATCGCCGCCTGAACGGCGTACTGGTCGCGCGCAAGTACGTGCTGATGGATTACGACTGCCCGGTGGAGCACGTGGACGCCTGCGTCGCCGTCACCCCGGGGCTGGAGTCACCGACAGTCTCGCCGCTGCACGACACGGGGTGGAAGGCCGTGCGCGCCATGGTGCCGCGTAGCCAAACCAATCCGATCATGGATCAGCTGTACGAGCTCGGTGCCCGCGCGATCATCGTGACCGGGATACACGCGAGCCGGCTCTGAACCGCCGATGACTGCCGGCCCGTACGCACCGTTCCGGCCACGCGCCACGCGCCTGGTCAGCTTCGGGGTGATCGGGTGGTTAGGCGGCGGGTGGATGGTCTTCGTGCTGGCCACGCGCGACCTCGCCGACCCTGCCACGCATGTGGGTGCCGGCCTCCTCGTAGCGTTGATCTCAGTGCTGCTGGTGCGGCTCGCCAGTCTTGCCGCGATCCCCGATGCGCGCGGACTCTTCGTCCGCAATGTGGTCTCGAGCAGAAGAGTCGACTGGGCGCAGATCGTCGGCGTGCGCTTCGGCGAACGGGACTGGGTATCGCTCGATCTCAGCGACGGTAGCGTGCTGGCCGTGATGGCGATCCAGCGGGTGGACGGCGAACGGGCCCGGAAGGAATCACGACGGCTCGCCGCCCTGGTGGCCCGCCACGAGCCGGGCGGCATGGACGCCGGCGACAGCGGCCGCTAGGAACGAGCCGGGGTCGTCCGCAAGGCCGCGACCCATGGTGGACAACCGCACCGGGGCCTGTGCTAACGCGTCCAGAAGCCCACCGGTGGGCACTGGCACCAAGCGGTGCCGACTCGCCAGTGCGCCGGCCTGGCGCTGCACCTGCGCACCGAGGTCGGTGAGCTCACCCGCAAGAACCGGGACGGCGATATCAGCAGGGCATAACGCTACTCGCCCGTACGCCGTCATGCTGTGATGGGAGATCCCACGGTGCCGCTCCCGCGGATCGGCACCCGAGACTCGCAGGCTGGCGACCGGGCGGCCTCCCAACGTGGCAGCGGCGTTCACCGCCTCACCCGCGGCCACGCCCGAGAACCCCCATCGGGTCCCCGTGCCGAGATTGCCCGGGCCCTGGGCGACCACGACGAAGTCCGCATGAGTGACCAGATGCGCGGCGAGGAGTCCGGAGTGCACCGTCACCGCCTCCAGATCGCCACCGAACGCCTGGCCGACTGTGATCGTGGCCTGCAGCCAGCCGACCTCACGAAGCACGGCAACCGTGCGGGAGAACCACGCCGGCAAGGCGCCGCCGTCGGTCATCAGGTATGCCACCGACGGAACCGGGCGCCCGAGCCGCGACGCCTCATAGCGCGCCCCGGCCAGGATCGCCGGCAGGGCCGAGTGCAGGTCTGCGATCACCACGGGCATACCGGCGATGTCGTCGGCATCCCGCAGTACCTCGTGGGCCGGGGACTCCTGTTCGTCCACGCCGAGCACCATCGTCTGGAGCGGGGTGTACCGGGCCTTCATGATGTGACCCGGTCCCGCAGGCGGGTCATCGGGCAAGGTGTCCGGCCGGGCCACCACAAAGGCGTACCCGCCGGTGCCGAGGTCTCGCGAAAGCGCCGTGGTGGACACCAGAACCCGGTCGCCCGGCTCGGGTTCACCGACGAGCTCCGGATAGGCCAAGGCCCGCACCATCTCGCCGCGGGCGGGCTCGTGCCCGCTGCTGACGGTGAGCCGGACCTCGATCTCCACTGCACCGGGCCACCGGTTCCCCACGGCGTGCACCACGCCGTCCCGCCACGTCATCACCACGGCAATCTATCGCGGGTAGCGTGTTCTCCCATGAAGAGTGAGCGTGTGCCGGCCGCCGAGCGTCTGCTCGACCTGGTGATCGCCCTGAGTCACACACGTCACAGGATGACCAAGAGTGACATTCGCCGGCAGGTGAACGGCTACGCCGATGCCGTCTCCGACGAGTCCTTCGACCGGATGTTCGAACGCGACAAGGACCAGTTGCGCGGACTTGGTATTCCGATCGTCACGCTCACCGACTCAGCTCATGAGGATGATGTCGGCTACCGCATCGATATGACTGAGTACTCCCTACCCCCGGTGAACTTCACCCCAGCCGAGGTGGGTGTCCTCTCGCTCGCGGCGCAGGTCTGGCAGGACTCCTCTTTCGCCACGCAGTCTCAACGGGGACTGACGAAGCTGCGAGCGGTGAGTGACCTCAGCGATCCGGCCGAGCACACCGGGCTGGCTCTACGGGTGCGCGGTCCGGACGCGGCATTCGGCGACCTGTTGGATGCGATCACCGATCGAATCGCGGTGCAGTTCACCTATCGCGCGGCAAACACCGGCGCCACGGGGGAGCGGACGGTGGAACCGTGGCGTCTGGTCGCCAGAGATCGCGGCTGGTACCTGATCGGTTTCGATCGTCTCCGGCAGGCACAGCGTTCCTATCGACTCTCCCGGATCATCGGAACGGTGCACCGGGTGGGCACGCCTGGCCAGGTGCAGATCCCGCAGACCATCGAGCCACAACCGGTGCCCACCACGGAAGTGGTCCTCGCCCTCACCCCTGAGCGGGCCTCCGCCTTGCGTGCGCGGTCCGAGCCGGCCAACCATCTCGGCGCACCCGCTGATCGCGATGTGGTGCGCCTCGAGGTCACCGAGGTGGGCCGGTTGGCCGAGGAGATCGCAGGCTACGGTGAGCATGTCCTGGTGCTGGAGCCTGCCGAGTTGCGCAGTGCGGTGCTGCGACGGTTACGCGCAGCGCAGAGCTGGGGAGAGATTTGATGGCGGAGACGGCCGGTGATCGGGTGGTGCGCATGCTCGCCCTGATCGCCTATCTCGAGAACAACCGGGGCGTGCCGGTGGAGCAGGTGGCCGAGCACTTCGGCGTCAGTGCGGGCCAGGTACTCATGGACGTCGACACGCTTTGGGTCTCCGGCACGCCCGGCTACATGCACGACGATCTCATCGACTTCGCGGCCGATGATCACGAACGCAACCTGCTGACGCTGACCGATTCACGCGGTATGGACCGGCCGCTCCGGTTGGGACCACAGGAGGCATTGGCTCTGCTGACCGCCCTCCGCACACTCCAGGCAACCCCTGGATTGACCGACGATGCGGTGCTGTCCAGCACGGCGGACAAGCTCGCCCAGGCCGCTGGTGCCGCGGCCGAGACGTCCACCTCAGTGGATGTGCGGGTCGCGGACTCCTCTGGTGCCGATGTCTCGGCACACCTGAGCATGATCCGTGCGGCACTGCGGGAGAGGCGGCAGGTGCACCTGAGATACGTCTCGGCTGCGGACACGGTCAGCGAACGGACCGTGGACCCCCTGCAGTTGCTCACCGACTCCCACCGCTGGTTCCTGATGGCCTGGTGTCACCGCGCCGCCGACGTGCGCCAGTTCCGGCTCGATCGGATGCTGGAAGCCAGGATGCTCGAGGCTCCGGTCGCTGACCATCCGGACATCGCGCTACCGGAGTCGGCTGAACCGGAGCTTGCTGCAGCCTGCTGGCAGGTGCGGCTGGTGCTGTCCTCGCGGGCCCGCTGGGTTGCCGAGCAGTACCCCGTGACTGCGGTGACGGATCTCGACGACGGACGATTCGCGGTCGAGCTTGACGTCGTGGACCTCGCGTGGCTGCACAACCTGGTATTCGGGCTCGGCCCAGACGTGCAGGCCGTAGAACCAGCGGACGTGGCACTCGGGCTCAGCGCACGTGCTCGTACCGCTCTGGATGCCTACGCCGCGGCAGGTCTGCTGGAGGACGAGGCCGCAACCCGGTACTCGGACTCAGCACGCCCGGATCACGCCGATGTGCCCTAGGCTGAACTCATGATCTGGTTGGCGGTGTGGACAGTCCTCGTACTCGGCGCATGCGCTGTGCTGTTCCTGATCGCACGCCACCTGTGGCGAGGCTTTAAGGCCCTCATGGAGCAGGCCCGCCACAGTGCCGAGGTGATGGAGCGACTCAACGACGCGGTCGCCGAACTGGAGGCCCAGGCGCGTTCACGCACGTTCAGCCCGCACCTTGCCGCCACGGCGAGCCAGCGTGAGGAATGGCGCCACGCCCGCGCAGCAAACGTGGCCGCGCGTGCCGAGCGCGTCCGCGAACGACGATCGCGTACCCTGGATAGGTGGCGGGCGATCGGCATGCCCCTGTGACCTGTTAGACCACCGACCGCTACGACCATTCCGACGAAGGAACCACCATGCTCAAGAATCCTGTGTTTTGGATCGTGATCGTCGGCCTCGTGCTGCTGCTGTTCGGGGCCAGCCGTCTGCCGGACATCGCCGGGAACGTCGGCAAGTCGCTCAAGGTCTTCAAGAAGGAGATCAAGGAGTTGCAGGAGGACACCGACATCTCGGTGGACGACTCGACCACCCGGCGCTCCGATGGCGGAGCCAGCACGACCGGCACCACCGAGTCCACGGGCACGCCCACATCACCGTCGCAGACCGCCGACCAGCGCCGCGACGAGACCACTACGTCCTGACCCCACGTGGTCTCACGGTCAAACCCTGAGGGGCGGATGCCCCTCGGGGAGCATCTGCGAGAGTTGCGCAAGCGGCTGCTGCTCGCCACTGCCGGTCTTGTCGTCGGCACCATCGGGGGCTGGTTCCTGTACGAGCCGATCTTCCAACTCCTGCAGGAGCCGGTGGCGCAGCTGGCAGCCGAACAGGATATTGACGCCAGCCTCAACTTCAGCACCATCGCTTCATCTTTCGATGTCCAACTGCGGGTCGCTGCCTTCCTCGGCGTACTCGCCTCCAGCCCGTGGTGGATGTACCAGCTCTGGGCGTTCCTCGCACCGGGGCTGACGACGAAGGAGCGCCGCTCCGCGGTCGCCTTCCTGGTCACCGGCGTCCCGCTGTTCGCAGGCGGAGTGGCGATGGCCTGGATCGCGCTGCCGAACACCTTCTTCTTGCTCACGCAGTTCATCCCGGAGGGCACGCAGTCCTCCCTGTTCATCGACGCCACTGTCTACCTGAAGTTCGTGGTGCAGTTCCTGCTCATCTTCGGCTTCGCGTTCCTGCTGCCGATGGTGCTGGTGGCGCTCAACCTCCTCGGCCTCGTCAAGGGCATCACCTGGCTGAAGGGATGGCGCTGGGCCGTCATCATCATCTTCGTCCTCGCCGCGCTGGCCACCCCCACAGCCGATCCAGTCACCTTCGTACTCATGTCATTGCCGATCGTCGCGCTCTACTTCCTCGCCGTCGGCGTGAGTATGTTGAACGACCGCCGTCGGGCGAAGAAGGCGGCCATCGAGGACGCCGAGCTCAACGCGGCACTACGCGAGGACGGATCCACAGGCAGTTCCCCCGCAGGATCAGCAGCCACGACCGGCTCCAGCGACACTGACGATTCGTGACCGTCCGGTGAGCAGACTGGGCGTCCTGGTCAATCCTGCTGCCGGGCATGGGCGCGGTGCCCTCCTGGGCCGCGATGCCCTCGCCGCGCTCGGACGGAGCGAACACGAGATCCTCGATCTGTCCGGCGCGAGCGCCGCGGATGCCCTGGCGCGGGCCCGCGCGGCACTCTGGGAGATCGATGCCCTCGTGAGCGTCGGTGGCGACGGGATGGCTCATCTCGGCGTCAATGCCGTCGCCGGCACCACAGTGCCGCTCGGGATCGTGCCGGTGGGCAGCGGAAACGACCTCGCCCGCAACCTCGGACTCGCTGTCCATGATGTGCCCCGCGCGGTGGCAGACGTCCTGGCCGGACTGACGCGTGCGCCGCGGCGTCTGGACGTGATCGCCACACAGGTCCATCAGCCCGGCCAGGGCGACGATGGCGGCCTTCCCGAGAAGGACGTGACGGCTCTGGAGTGGACCGCATGCGTGCTCTCGGCCGGATTCGATGCCGCCGTGAACCACCGGGCGAACACCTACCGGTGGCCCCGTGGCGGTGGACGCTACGTGCGCGGCGTACTCGCCGAGCTTGCTGCGTTTCGCCCGTACGGCTACCGCATCACGATCGACGGAATCGTGCGGGAACTGCCCGCCACACTCGTGGCTCTCGCGAACGGGACGTCCTTCGGCGGCGGCATGCGCATCGCACCAGAAGCCCGCATGGATGACGGGCTCATCGACGTCGTGATCGGGCACGCGATGGGGCGGGCGGCGCTCCTGCGCCTGTTCCCGCGGGTCTACTCCGGCGCTCACCTCGGATCGGCCCGGGTGGATGTGATCCGGGCGCGCGAGGTGATCCTCGAGGCCCTGCCCGGTAGCCGGCCGCCGCCCCCGGTCTACGCCGATGGTGAATTGTTGGGCCGACTGCCCATCCGGGCCCGTCTGCGGCCCGGTGCCCTGCAGATCCTCGGCAACGCGTAGCCTGGATCCATGTCCAGCCCGGCCGAACGTTATACCGCCTTCCGCCGCAGACAGACCGAGGAGGACACACCCCTGAGCCGGTTCCGCCGGCGCCAGGACTTCGCTCTCGACGACTTCCAGGAGCAGGGCTGCCGCGCCGTGCAGGACGGCCACGGCGTGCTGGTGGCCGCCCCGACGGGCGCCGGAAAGACCATTGTGGGAGAGTTCGCCGTCGCGCTTGCCCTGGAGCAGGGGCGTAAGGCCTTCTACACGACCCCGATCAAGGCCCTGAGCAACCAGAAGTTCCAGGACCTGCGCCGGGTGCACGGCGCCGACGCCGTCGGACTGCTCACCGGCGACACCACGATCAATGGCGACGCCTCGGTGGTGGTGATGACCACAGAGGTGCTGCGGAACATGCTCTACAACGATGCTCCGGCACTTCGGGGACTCGGTTTCGTCGTCATGGACGAGGTGCATTACCTGGCCGATCGGTTCCGTGGCCCCGTGTGGGAGGAGGTGATCCTGCACCTCGCGCGTGATGTCCAGGTGGTCTCCCTCTCGGCAACGGTCTCCAATGCGGAGGAGTTCGGCCAGTGGCTCACTGAGGTCCGGGGAGACACCTCGGTGGTCGTCTCCGAACGGCGGCCCGTGCCGCTGTGGCAGCACATGATGGTCGGCCGCGACCTGCTCGACCTGTACGGCTCGGACGTGGATCCGACCGACCCGGGCATCAATCCGCCGATCAGCCCTGACCTCGTCGAGGCAATCCGTGCGGCGGAACGGTCGGGACCCTCGCGGGGGAGCGGGGGCCGGGGCGGGCGGCGCAACGGACGAGGACGGTCCCGCTACGGCAACGCCCGCCAGCAGCAGGTGCGGGTTCCGCCGCGGTTCCTCGTAGTGGATCAGCTGGACCGCGCCGGGTTGCTTCCGGCCATCGTGTTCATCTTCTCCCGGGCCGGCTGTGAGGCTGCCGTGCAGCAGGTGGCGCGCTCCGGGATCGCCCTGACCTCCCCGGCCGAACGCGCGCAGATCGACGCCGAAGTGGAGCGCCGATGCGCCAACCTGCCCCCCGAGGACCTTCATGTGCTGGATTTCTGGGCCTGGCGGGAAGCGCTGCTCGCCGGCGTGGCAGCTCACCATGCCGGCCTGCTTCCGGTGTTCAAGGAGACAGTGGAAGCGCTCTTCGCGGCGGGTCTGGTCAAGGTCGTCTTCGCCACCGAGACCCTGGCCCTCGGTATCAACATGCCAGCCCGGTCGGTGGTGCTGGAGAAGCTCACCAAATGGGATGGCCGCGGACACGCCGAGGTCACATCGGGGGAGTACACCCAGCTGACCGGACGCGCCGGGCGCCGCGGTATCGACGTGGAGGGGCACGCCGTCGTGCTCTACGCCTCTGGGGTAGACCCGGTGGCGGTCGCAGGGCTGGCCAGCCGGCGCACGTACCCGCTGCGCTCCAGCTTCACACCGACGTACAACATGGCAGTGAACCTGATCGCCACCACCGGCTGGAGCCGCGCTCGGGAGACCCTGGAAACATCGTTCGCCCAGTTCCAGGCCGACCGCAGTGTGGTGGGACTGGCCCGGAAAGCCCGCTCGATGAGTGAAGCACTGGATGGCTATACCGAGGCGATGACATGCCACCTGGGTGATATCGAGGAGTACCTGCAGATCCGCGACGCCATCAGCCACCGGGAGCGGGAACTCTCCCGCAGCCGCTCCCGGAGTGCCCGGGAGGCGACCGACCACCTGCTGGCCGGCTTGCGGCGGGGCGATGTCGTGCAGATCCCCAGTGGGCGGCGCGCCGGATTCGCCGTGGTGTTGGAGAATCCCACGCCTGCGGGGCTGGACGGACCGCCACTGAGCCTGCTCACTGCCGAGCCGCGGCTGGTGCGGATGCCGCCGGCGGATCTGCCCTACGGCACCGAGGCGGTGACCCGGGTGCGCATTCCCAAGCACTTCAACGCCCGGCGTCCCGCTGAGCGGCGCGATCTCGCGTCCACGATGCGTAACGCCCTGGGTGCGCAGGCCGACGACGCCCCGTCCCGTGCCAAACCTCCCTCAGCCGCCGCCACGGACGGCACTCTGGTCGAGCTGCGCGAGGCGCTTCGTCACCACGCCTGCCACGGCTGCGCCGATCGGGAGGAGCACGCTCGTTGGGCGAAGCGCAGGTCCACCCTCGAGTCGGAGCATCGGGACCTCCTCCGACGTATCGAGGGACGAACCGCCTCGATCGCCCGGGACTTCGACAAGGTGTGCCGGGTACTTGCCTCGCTCGGATATCTTGAAGGGGACGGTGACGACGCCCGCGTGACCGAGCAGGGGCAGTGGTTGCGCCGGCTGTACTGCGAGAAGGACCTCGTGCTGGCCGAATGCCTGCGCTCGGGGGCATGGGCCGACCTCGACGCCGCCGGGCTCGCAGCGGTCGCCTCCGTGGTGCTGTACCAGTCTCGCGGTGATGATCCTGCGGTCCCTCCGACGCCACCGGGGCCGCCAGACGGGACCCTGGCCGTGGCAGTGCGCGAGACGACGCGTACATCCCACCGCCTGGAGCAACTCGAGCGGGAGCACCGCCTCAGCGGTGCCGACCCTGTGGACCTCGGGTTGGTGCGCCCGATGTACGCCTGGGCACGTGGGGGTTCTCTATCTGCCGTCTTGGACGCCGGAGACCTGGCCGCAGGAGACTTCGTGCGGTGGACTCGCCAGGTGCTTGATCTGCTGGACCACGTAGCGATCGCCGCTCCGACGCCGCGGCTGCGCGACACCGCTCGCGAGGCCATCGCCGCCGTACGGCGCGGGATCGTTGCTCACGGCACGATCTGAGGACCATCAGTCTTTCGCGCTCGGTGGAGCCACCCGCAGGTCAGCGACAGCTTCACGCAACGCGCTCACCGCTTCTGGCGGCAGGCCGTCATCGGTGATGAGGTGATCGATCTCTGTCAGCGGCAGAATAGTCGTCAGGCCGACGGTGCCCCATTTCGTGTGGTCGGCCACCACGACGGCGGACCGTCCGGCGGCCACCAGCGCCCTGTCCGTCTGAGCCTCCAGCAGGTTCGGGGTGGTGAGCCCGGCCCGCGCGTCCATTCCGTGCACGCCCAGGAAGACGATGTCGCAATGCAGCCGCTCCAATGAGGACACGGCCACCGGGCCCACGAGGGCGTCTGAGGCGGTCCGTACGCCCCCGGTGAGGATCACCTCGGCTGGAGCAACCTCACCGGGTCGTGGTGGCCCATGGAGCAGATCGGCAATCCGCAGCGAGTTGGTCACCACCGTGAGGCGGGGGATTCGCCGCAACCGATGCGCCAGCGCCCAGGTCGTCGTCCCCGCGGACAGGCCGATGGCCATACCCGGCGCAACGAGGTTCGCTGCCAGCTCGGCGATCGCCTCCTTCTCTGCGCGTTCGCGGCCCGCCTTGTGGTCGAAACCGACCTCTTCAGCGCTGGCGCTACGCCGCGTGGTGGCACCGCCGTGCACTTTGTCCAGGTGGCCGGCACGCGCGAGCGAATCGAGATCGCGACGGATAGTCATGGGGCTCACGTCGAGAGCGTCGGACAGATCGGTCACAGTGACCGCACCGCGGGCGAGGACGGCGTCGAGCACGCGCGCACGCCGCTCTGCTGCCAGCACCTGGCCTCCTACGCTCGTCCTCTGCAGAACAGCAAGTATCTCAGGCGATCGCGGACATCCAGGCACGTCCCGATCAGCGTTTCCTGGGCGTGGTGGGACTGTTGTGACTGCCGAGGATAGCGGGCCGGAACCCGTACCGATCACACCGACCACGATCTGCCACCGACGCACGTTGCGACACGCCGACTGATGGCAGATTCTTGCAATCAGTCTTGGTGCCTCTGACCTGCGCATACGCCCGTGACCTGCGCGTTCATCCCCTTGGCGTGAGCGAGTGACGAGGGTATGTTCACGTTCCGTACTGCTCCTTGAAACAGGGGTGCAGTCACCGACCAGGCTCGCGCATTCAGTAGAAAACGGGGCTGACCGAGCAGGGGTTCCGGACCGAAGGATGCGCGAGCCGGTCGGTGGGGTCTCGGGGCCCGACGGCGCACCCAGCTGCGTTGTCGGGTACCCCGTCTCGCCGGTCCGCATCAGGACTGCCCGGGACGTATCCTGCAGGGGTGTCCGCCACCGTCGCTACTGCGGCCCCGAACCCTCCGTCGCCAGCGCGCATGCTCGTGCCGGCCCGGGCCCTGACGCTGCTCGCGGCGGCCCTGGGGGGTCTGCTCACCGATACAGCCTTCCCGCAGCGATCCTGGTGGCCGCTGGCGATCGTCGGCATGGCCGTGCTCGTCGTGGCGCTGCGCCGTGATTCCGCGCGGTGGAACGCGCTCGTGGCGTGGGTCTGGGGCCTGGCCTTCTTCCTCCCGCATATCTGGTGGGCCAATGCGGCGGTCGGGGTGATCCCATGGCTGGCGTTGAGCGTGGCCGAAGCGGGCGTCATCGCGGCAGGTGCAGCGGTGTGGACGTGGTCTCGACGGGCTGCATGGCTGCGTGGCCGCCTGCTCCTGCCCGGTGTCGTCTTCGCCGTGGTCTGGGTGGTGGCCGAACAACTGCGGCAGGTATGGCCATTCGGGGGCTTCCCATGGGGACGGCTCGCCTTCTCCCAGGTCGACGGTCCCCTTCTGCCGTTCGCTGCGATCGCGGGGGCTCCTGCGGTCTCCTTCGTGACGGCGCTGTGCGGTTTCTGGTTGGCGGCTGCCGTGATCGGACTGCTGATGCGCCGTCGAGCGTCGCCGGATGCATCCTGCCCAGCGAGTAGGGGCGTCATCATCGGGGCCGGGGCTGGCGTGGCGGCAATACTTGCCGTGGGGCTGGTAATCCCAACACCGACGGCGGCCCAAACCGGGACTCTGCGGCTGGGCGCGGTCCAGGGAAATGTCTCCGAACCGGGCCTTGGCGCGTTCGCGAACGCACGCGAGGTGCTCACCAACCATGTGAACGGCACCCTCGAACTGAGCGAGGAGGTCGGTACCGGCACGCTGGACCTGGTCTTGTGGCCGGAGAACGCCACCGACATCAACCCCCGCGAGGATGCCGATGCCGCCGCGATGCTCGATGATGCCGCCTCCGCGATCGGCACGCCGATCCTGTTCGGCACCGACTCCTATGGACTAGACGCAGACGGTAACGACGCCCGATTCAACGACATGGTGCTCTGGGAAGTGGGTGAGGGCGCCGTCTTCTCTTACGCCAAGCAAATCCCGGCGGCTTTCGCCGAGTACATCCCGATCCGGGATTTCGCGCGGATCTTCTCCTCGGCGGTGGATCTCGTACGCACGGACATCGCTCCAGGCACCGAGATCGCCGTGGTGCCGGTCGACCTGCCGCGTCTGGAGCGCACGGTGCAGGTGGCGACGGTGATCTGCTTCGAGGTGGCCTACGACGCAGTGATCCGCGAAGCAGTTCAGGGCGGGGCAGAGGTGCTCTTCGTACCCACCAACAACGCCTCGTTCGGATACACCGCCGAGAGTGAGCAGCAACTCGCCATGTCGCAACTGCGCGCCGTGGAGCATGGGCGCGCGACTGTACAGATCTCCACCGTAGGAGTCAGCGGCGTGATCGCCGCCGACGGGACGGTGCTTGAACGTACGGAGCTCTTCACCCATGACACGTTGACGGCGGAGCTGCCGTTGCGCAGTTCACTCACCGTGGCGGACCGGCTGGGGGACTGGCCGATCATCCTGGCCACGGTGCTGGTGGCGTGTGCCTTCACCCTCGGGCTGGTCACCGGGCGCCGCCGGAGCGGCCAGTGACGCGGACGTTGGTGATCATTCCCACGTACAACGAGCGGCATTCGCTCCCGGACACCCTGACCCGCACCCGCAGGGCGGCACCGGGGGCCGACGTGCTCGTGGTGGACGACGGTAGTCCGGACGGCACTGGGCGGTGGGCGGCGGAGCGGTCTCTTGCCGACCCGGCCGTCCATGTGCTCCACCGGCCGCAGAAAGCGGGTCTGGGGCGCGCCTATGTGGCCGGGTTCACCTGGGCCCTTGATCGTGACTACGACCTCGTGGTGGAGATGGACGCCGACGGGTCCCATCATCCGGAGGATCTGCCTCGACTATTAACCGCCGTGGCCTCAGGCGCAGAGCTGGCCATCGGTTCGAGATGGATACCGGGGGGCCGCACCGTCAACTGGCCCTGGTATCGGCAGTACCTGAGCCGCGGCGCCAACGCCTATGCGAACGCGGCGATCGGGCTCGGGGTCCACGACGCAACGGCCGGCTTCCGGGTGTTCACCGCAGCCATCCTTCGGCGCATCAAGCTCACGGAGGTGAATTCGCAGGGGTACTGCTTCCAGGTGGACATGACCCGGCGGGTCCGCGAACTGGGCGGGACGATTACCGAGGTGCCGATCACCTTCACTGAACGACTCGAGGGCACCTCGAAGATGAGCCGTGCGATCGTCGTGGAGGCCCTCTGGCGCACCACTGCCTGGGGCGCCGAAAGGCGCTCCAGGCAGTGGCGTCAGTGGTGGGGGCGTGCTACTCAGGCACTGCGGCGCCGCAGCTGACCGCTGCGCAACAACTGCAAGCGTTCGGTCAGCAGATCCTCCAGTTCGGCGACCGTGCGCCGCTCAAGCAACATGTCCCAGTGGGTGCGGACATGTTTGCCGGGCTTGGGTTCGGGCCGATCGGCATCGCGCAGCAGCGCCTCGCCACCTCCGGGCGCCTCCCATACCGGTGGAATCTCAGCCTCCGCGGAGAACGGGATGACGATCACCCGACCGTCCGGGCAGTCGTAGACCGCCTCGATACGCGGGGCGAACTCGACGTTCGCCTCCGTCTCCATGCTGTTCGCGCCGATCCTCGTGCCGCGTAATGCTCGATCAGCCATCGCGACTCCTCCTTGTGACTTGTGGTCGTCTCCAGTAAGTCCAACGGCCGAGGCGTGCGTCCTGTTCCGGTCGCACGTGAAGGTGATGTGAAGTTCGCGCACGGAGAACGTGGTGAAATGGTCTGCGTGGACACGTACACCATGTCGTATCGCCAGCTCGGCGCCTCGGGCCTGACGGTTTCCGCCGTCGGACTTGGATGTAACACCTTAGGGGCAACCGTAGCGGCAGAGCACGTTCCTGGCCTCGTGGGCGCCGCATTGGACGCCGGAGTGACCCTCTTCGACACTGCCGATGTCTACTCCAAGGGCCGCAGTGAAGAGCTGCTCGGCGAGGCCCTGGCCGGTCATCGGGACGAGGTAGTGATCGCCACCAAGTTCGGAATGGACACCGGGGGTCTGAACGGTCCGGACTGGGGCGTGCGCGGTTCGCGCCGGTACATCCGCAAGGCCGTGGAGGGCTCGTTGCGCCGTCTGCGTACCGACTACATCGACCTTTATCAGATGCACACTCCCGATCCGCACACGCCGATCGAGGAGACCCTCGCTGCCATGCACGAACTGGTGGTCGAGGGCAAGGTGCGGTACCTCGGCTCGTCGAACTTCGCGGGCTGGCAGGTGGTGGACGCCGACTGGACGGCACGTGCCGATGGGGGCACCCCGATGGTTTCGGCACAGAATGAGTACAACCTGCTCAATCGCGGTGTCGAACGCGAGTTGGTGCCCGCCCTCAATCACCTAGGGGCGGGGCTCTTGCCCTATTACCCGATCGCCTCGGGCCTGTTGACCGGGAAGTACCGTCGCGGGGAAGGCGCACCGGCGGGGACTCGGCTGGCACGGCGTCCAGAGCGAATCGCGGCGGCGGACTTCGATCGAATCGAAGCCTTGGAGGCGTTCGCCGCTGACCGCGGGATGAGCATGCTTCAGGTGGCCATCGGCTGGCTCGCAGCGCAGCCCGCGGTGGCCTCAGTGATCGCCGGAGCGTCCCGGCCGGAACAGGTGCAGGCGAATGTGGCTGCCGTGTACTGGGAACCCACCCCGGTCGATCTCGATGAACTGGACGAGATAGCGCCGGCTTGACGTGCTTGAAGATCCGCTGGTGGCCCGGCTCCGGGCCGCAGGATGCGTGTTCGCCGAAGCCGAGGCGGCGCTCCTGAACAACGCCGCAGCAGCGGGGCCGGAGCGCGAGGTCCTGGTCCGCCGTCGTCTGGACGGCGAACCGCTCGAGACAGTTCTGGGGTGGGTTGAGTTCGATGGTCTGCGGCTATACACCGCACCTGGCGTTTTCGTGCCGCGGACCCGCACCACCCATCTGGTCGAGGTTGCCGCCGAGGTGGCGCCACATGGTGCCCAGGTGGCAGATGTGTGCTGCGGGATCGGAGCCATCGCAGCTGCGCTTCATGTGCGGCGGCCTGATCTGATGATCCGAGCCGCGGACCTCGACCCGAGGGCCACTGCGTGTGCCGCGGACAACCTCGACTCCATCCCGGTCTACACCGGTGATCTGCTGGAGGCGCTGCCTCCGCGCGATCGTGGCCGACTCGATCTGGTGGTTGCCAATACGCCCTATGTTCCGACTGCCGGTCTCGCCACCATGCCGCGTGAGGCACGGGAGTACGAGCCTGTGATCGCGCTCGATGGCGGGACAGACGGCCTGAGCATCCAAAGGCGCCTCGCGGGACAGGCCGATCACTGGCTCTCCTCGGACGGCCTGCTACTCACCGAGATCGCTGAGGAGCAGCGACAGGCGGCGCAACGGGCGTTTCGTGAGACGGGATGGACGGTAGAACTCCGTCCCTCGCCGCGAGGGGAGAACCTGGTCGTCATGGCCAGGCGACGCCATTGATCGAAATTGTCCGTTCGTGGTCACGACATCGGTGGGCTGATGAGCATAGGCGGGTCAGTCATCGAGGCCTGACCGCCGCGCTAATGATGGCGTGCGGCTCCGGCCGGAAGGAGAAGAACACCGTGGTTCAGATCAGTCGCCGCACGATGCTTGCCTCGTCCGCCGTCGCCAGTGCCGGTGTTGCCCTCGGGGCAGCAGTTCCAGCCATTGCGGCTCCCCGTGGACCCGCGGCCCCGCGCGAACCCACCGAACCTGCTGGTCCGGTGGACCTGCGCTGGCTCGAGCAGGACATCCCGGAGGTTCTTGCGGCTGGCGTGACCTGGGGCGTTCCGTGGGCGCGCGGGAGTGTTCCCGGAGATCAGGCGTTCGCCCTGCACACCGATGACGGCACTGTCGTCCCCGTGCAGAGTTGGGGTACCGCTTGGTGGCCCGACGGGTCGCTGAAGTGGAGCGCTCACGCCGTCAGCGATGCGAGCCCGCTCACCGATGGGTACCGATTGGAACGCGGGGAGCCGGCTACTCCGGAGACCGCACTGCGGGTGAGTGAGAACGGCGGCCGGGTTCGCGTGGATACCGGCGTGATCGTCGTGGACTTCGCCAAGGCCGGTGACAAGGTGATCCGCCAGATCACCCGGGACGGCCGGACCATCGCCAGCGACGGTCGGTTGGTGGCGTCCCGGCAGAATGTCCCGGACACTGACCGCGCAGAGCAGATCTCGCACGAGTCGTTCCGCGGGATGGTGGACGCTGTCACGGTGGAGCAGGATGGGCCGATCCGCGCGGTGATCAAGGTGGAGGGCACCCATGGCCGGGGCGCGAACGGATGGCTGCCGTTCGTGCTGAGGTTCGCTCTCTTCGCCGGATCCGACGGGATCCGCCTGGTGCACACCTTCTTCTACGACGGAGACGAGAACCAGCATTTCATCAATGGACTCGGGGTGGAGTTCTCCGTGCCCATGCACGCGGACCTGCACGACCGGCACGTGAGGTTCACCAGCGCCGAGGGTGGTGTGCTGGCCGAGGCGGTGCGTCCGATCACCGGGTTGCGCCGTGATCCTGGTGCCGAGGCCAAGGCGGCGCAGGTGGCCGGTGAAGCCACCCCGGACACGAGTACGTGGGATCAGCGCGTGACCAGCCGTCTGCACCTGATCCCGGCGTTCGGTAGCTACAGCATCAGCCAGCTCACTGCTCACGGGTACCAGATCAGCAAGCGCACCTCGGTCGGGCATTCCTGGCTGACCGTGGATTCAGGCAGTCGGGCCGGTGGCCTCGGGTACGTCGGCAGCCCCGGCGGTGGTCTCGCCTTCGGGCTGCGAAACTTCTGGCAGTTGCACCCCACCGAGCTGGAGGTGGACGGGGCCGACACCGACACCGCCCGCGCCACAGTATGGATGTGGTCACCGCGTGCCTCTGCGATGGATGTGCGCTTCTACCACGACGGTCTGGGGCAGGACACCTATGAGGAGCAGCTCGAGGGTCTGAACATCACCTACGAGGATTACGAACCGGGTTTCGGCACTCCGTACGGTGTGGCCCGCACCAGCGAGCTGACGTTCTGGGCACTCGCGGCGACACCGCCAGCGGAGCGGCTGGTCGAGCTCAGCCGCGCGAACGCGGCGCCGCCACTGCTGGTGACCTCGCCAGAACAGGTGCACGGTGCCGGCGTCTTCGGATCGTGGACACCGGTCGATCGGTCTACCCCGGCGCGTGCCGAGATCGAGGACCGCCTGGACGCGATCCACACCTTCCACCGGCAGCAGGTAGACCAGCGGTCCTGGTACGGGTTCTGGGACTACGGCGATGTGATGCACTCCTACGACGCCGATCGGCACGTGTGGCGGTACGACATCGGCGGGTACGCGTGGGACAACTCCGAGCTCTCCACTGATTCCTGGCTCTGGTACCACTACCTGCGCACCGGGGACGCGAATGCCTTTCGGTTCGCGGAGGCGATGACCCGGCACACCGGGGAGGTCGACGTCTATCACCTCGGCCAGTGGAAAGGTCTCGGCACCCGGCACAACGTGATGCACTGGGGTGATAGCGCCAAACAGGTGCGGATCTCGAACGCGAACTACCGCCGGTTCTACTACTTCCTCACGGCCGATGAGCGTACCGGTGACCTGCTGCACGAACTCGTCGACTCCGACCGGACCTACCTGGTGCTCAACGCCGGCCGCAAGGTGGACGGGTCGACGGGGCCGTACGACCCGGACCCGGCCGCTCTGCCACTCAGCAAGACCACGGACTGGGGTGCGATCGCCGGGGCATGGCTGACCGAGTGGGAACGCGATGGTGACCCGGTGGCGCGGGAACGACTACTGGCGAGCGCTCGCTCGATTGCGGCTCTGCCGAACGGCTGGGCGCAGCAGGGCGGTCTCTACAATCTGGAGACTGCCGAGTTTCACGGCGGCGAACCGGGGAAGGTGCAAGTCGGTTCATTGAGTGCGGTGTTCGGCCTCATTGAGTTGATGACGGAGTTCCTCGAGCTGGTGGATGAACCGGAGGTCAAGGAGAAGTGGGTGGAATTCTGCCGCCTGTACAACGCCAGCCGGAAGGAGCAAGCCGAGGCCACCGGTGAGCATTGGGGCAACCTGAACCTCCGGCAGTCCTACGCCCGGGCCACTGCGTACGCAGCGGTCGCGCTGGACGATCCGGAACTCGCGGAGCGAGCATGGGAGGAGTTCCGGCGTGGTCATGCCGGCTACCCGCAGGACCATGATTTCGGTTCGGTCATCGTTGAGCCCCCGCGGGTGCTCAAGACCGTGGACGAGGCGGACCTCAGCACGAACGCCAACGCACTGTATGGCCTGACGGCGATTCAATGTATGGCGCTGATCGGGGACAGCCTGGACTAAACGGACGGGCTTGCGCTTGCCAGGCCGCAGGTGGCCCTCCCGCCGGACGGGACGGCCACCTGTGCGGCGTTCAGCCTAAACGGACGGTGCCGTCCGCCTCTACGGACCAGCCGGGGTTGTGCGCGATCTCCCAGATCACTCCGTTCGGATCGGCGACGTGCGCGTGGAAGATGCCTCCGAACTCGCCCGGCGCCGGCTCGGTGAGCACCTCACCACCGGCTGCGCGCATCGTCGCGACTGTGCTGCGGACGGCGTCCTCGCTGTCGACGTTGTGCGCCAGTGTCACGCCGGACGCCTCGCGGACGGTGCTGCCACGCTGCAGATCCTGATCGAACTTCTCGGCGTCGAACAGACCGAGCAGGAGCCCCGGCGCGATCTGAAAGAACAGGATTTCCTCGGGTACGTCAAGCAGCGCGTTCCAGCCGAGGCCGTCCACATAGAAACGGCGGGCGGCATCCAGATCGGGAGTGGCGAGGGTGAGGAAGTGGACGTTCTGGCTCATTGGCATCTGTCGCGGCCCTTTCAGTTCTGACATTGGGTGATTTCGACAGTAGTTCGACGCACTGACATCGGGTACTCCGGCCCGCTCGGGTGAACAGATCGTGCTCCTATCTGCTGACCGTCGTCGTGACAGGATCCCGGCCGTCGCGAGGCTCAGGCGAAGGAGAAGACCGGCCCCGTTGCGGCGATCACCGCCGCCGCCCACATCCCGTACAGCGGCAGGTAGCGCGTCTGCCAGGCCGCCTGGGCGGCGAACGGTCGCCGCCGGCGCAGAATGCCGAGAGCGAACCACGCCGCCCCAGACAGATGCACCAGCAAGAGAAGGTTCAGCCCCAGCGCAACGACCTTGTTCGCGCTGAGTCCGAAGTCCGCGATCCGGGTGAACATGGCCACCAAAGCAACCAGATCCACCACCACAGCCGCCCCGACCAGTGCCAGCAGGAGCGCATCGAAGAATCCCGGGCGAGCCAGCGGGTCCCGGGCAGAGAGGGAGTACAACAACAGCGCAAGAACGAGCACGAGGATCGCGTCCATCAGGATGAGCAGCTCACGGTCGACCTCGGCAAGGTCCCCGGCGGCCAGCAGCACCGCAAGGGTCACCATGACAAGCACCAGGGTCAACGGAGTGAAGACGCGGGTGAGTACCGGTGCGATGTTCTCCACAACGTCCTGTTTGGCCTCCACGAGCCACGCCGCGATCAGTACGGCTCCCGGAACCGCGAGAGGGAGGATCCAGCTCTCCAGTACCGGTTCGAGGTCGGCTCCCACCAAGGAGAGCACGGCGAACGTGAGACCGATCAGCACCCCGCCCCCGAGCGCTAGGAGGCTGAGGTAGATGGCCCACTCACCGGTGAACCGCACCAAGTCCATGCGGCGAGAATGGCTGCCCCACTTCCCTCCGATGTAGGCGATCCCGACGAGGGACCAGAGCACCACCGGAGTGTGCAACGCGGCCAGAATCACGGTGTCGCCCCCGGGCTCGAAGGGATACAGGTTGAGCACCAGGGCGAGGACGGCGAACACACCAGCGATCAGTGCGATCGTGAGCACACCCAATCGCCGCTTCCACGCCAGGTAGGCAATCAGGAACGGGGCGGTGAACAGGCCAACGTTTCGCGCGATGACTGAGGGGTCGTCGATCAACGCCACACCAGCCACAGTTGTCAGCCCGGCGCCGGCACCGAGGACCATCGCCACGACCAGTTCCCGCGGGAGCCACCCCGCACCACCGTCCGCATCCGGGGCCAGGACCAGCTGCTTCCAGAGTCGCTCGGAGTGCTCCCGGGCGAACTCGGCCGAGACGGCATCGAGGTTGCCGATCCGTTTCACAGCGATCAGGAACGCCTCGTCCTCGGTGAGGCCCGCCTGAACGAGATCGTTCACCTGCGAACGCAGGTGGTCCTCCATCTCGTCCACGTCGTCGGCAGCAATCGCTTGGCGGCGCAGCAGATGTCCGCGCCAGATGTCGATGTGCGTGTTCAGAGTGTTCTCAGGGTGCCGGCTCTCCATCACGCACCGCCAGCCGGGACGCCGCGGCGTGCTGGGCCGCCCTCAACGCTGCGCCAGACCTGGGCTAGCGCATCCGCGACCACCTCCCACTGCCGTTGCCGCTCGGCCAGGACCTCGCGGCCCAGTGGCGTGATCGCATACCGCTTCCGGCGGCGTCCCTCAGCGGAAACGCTCCACTGCGCCGTCACCAGGGCGTTCCGTTCCAGTCGGTGCAGTAGCGGGTAGAGCATCCCGTCGGTCCACTGCATCTGATCGTCGGACAACTCGCGCACACGCTTGAGGATCGCGTAGCCGTAGGACTCCTCCCGGGCGAGGATCCCCAGAACCAGCGAAGTGGCAGAAGCCGCCACCAGATCCTTGTCGATGTGAACCGCGGACGTGCCGACCATGACGCCTCCCATACATAGAACCGCTAGGGTGCAGCATAGCAGCGCTAGGGTACGTGCGATCGACGCCGCTGAGCTAGTCGGGGAGCGCATGCTGCGTGCCGGCGATCGTCACGGCCGTGGCACGATCGTCGGGTGAACGGTGACATTGCGGTCGAGCAACGCCTGCGTGACCTGCGGCTCCTGCGCACCGTGCGGGACCGGATTGACCGCGAGTATGCCGAACCACTGGACGTGCCGGCCCTGGCGGCCGGTGTGCACATGTCGGCCGGGCACCTGAGCCGCGAGTTCAAGCAGGCGTTCGGGGAGTCCCCGTACTCGTACTTGATGACGCGCCGGATCGAGCGGGCAATGGCGCTGTTGAGGCGGGGCGACCTCTCCGTGACCGAGGTGTGCTTCGCCGTCGGGAGTTCTTCGATGGGCACATTCAGTACCAGATTCACCGAGTTGGTGGGGATGCCACCGAGCGTCTATCGCCGCCGGGCCGCCGACGGTGAGGGCGCCGTGGACCTGCCCACGTGCATCGTCAAGCAGGTGGCCAGACCGATCAGGAATCAAGAAGCGCCACGCTGAACGTTCCACCTAGTGTGACTGCCATGGACATCACGATTCACTACACGTTCCTCCCGCACACCGACGCCGAGGCCGCCCTCGGTTTCTATCGCGACACCCTCGGATTCGAGGTCCGCCAGGACGTCGGCTTCGATGGCATGCGATGGATCACTGTCGGTCCGCCGAATCAGCCGGAGACCTCGATCGTGCTCACCCCGCCAGCCGCGGATCCAGGCATCACCGAGGATGAGCGCGCCACCATCCTCGAGCTGATCGCCAAAGGCAGTTTCGCCGCACTCACTCTCGCTACGGACGACCTGGACGGATTGTTCGAGAAGCTGCAAGCCAGCGGTGCGGACGTGCTGCAGGAGCCCACCGACCAGCCGTACGGAGTCCGCGACTGCGCATTCAGGGATCCCTCAGGGAACCTGTTGCGCATCAACCAGCGCGCGTGAGCCGCGAGCGGGGGCCCCGGTCGGGCGCCCAGCGCAAGGCGGACGTTCTCGCCGCGCTGAAGACTCCAGCACTGGACGGGTGGGTCGCCACGGCCTCGCCAGACGGCGACCCCTACCTGGTGCCGTTGTCGATCGTCTGGGCGGGCGATCAGGTGATCATCGCCGTCGACGGCGGCTCCCGCACCGCCCGCAATCTGCTCGCCTCTGCGCATGCCCGGGTGGGGATCGGCCCCACCCGGGACGTGGTGATGATCGACCTCGAGCTCACGCGGACGGCGGACGTCGGTAGCGATCCCACACTTGCGGATGTCTACGCAGCACAGGCCGACTGGGACCCTCGAGGGAGCGAGGGATACGTCTACCTGGTGCTGCGCCCCACGCGGATCCAGGCGTGGCGCGAGGCCGACGAGACTATCGGGCGCACACTCATGCGCGACGGCTCCTGGAGCGTCTGAGACCCGAATGTCCCCACGGTCCGGTACACATGGACTTGCACCCCCTCCCTGCACACGCGGGGTCCAGCACTCACCGAGGAGCACACCGCACCGATGGCCACTTCTGCCCAGCCGCACCCGGCCGACACCCATGATCTGATCCGGGTGCAGGGCGCCCGGGTGAACAATCTCCAGGACATTTCCGTCGAGATACCGAAGCGTCGCCTCACCGTGTTCACCGGTGTGTCCGGCTCGGGCAAGAGTTCACTCGTGTTCGGCACCATCGCGGCCGAATCGCAGCGGATGATCAACGAGACGTACAGCGCGTTCGTGCAGGGGTTCATGCCCACGTTGAACCGGCCGGAGGTGGACCTGCTCGACGGACTCACCACCGCGATCATCGTGGATCAGGAGCGGATGGGGGCCAACCCGCGCTCGACGGTCGGCACCGCCACGGACGCGAACGCGATGTTGCGGATCCTGTTCTCCCGGCTGGGGGATCCACACATCGGGTCAGCGCAGGCATTCAGCTTCAATGTGGCCTCACTCAGCGGCGCCGGAGCGGTGGAGATCGAGCGCGGTGGAGAGAAGATCAGAGAGCGCCGCGACTTCGCCATCCAGGGCGGGATGTGTGCGCGGTGCGAAGGGCGCGGCTCGGTGAGCGACTTCGACCTGAGTCAGCTCTACGACGAGACCAAATCGCTCAACGACAGCGCACTGACCATCCCTGGATACACCATGGACGGCTGGTACGGGCGGATCTTCCGCGGCTGTGGCTTCTTCGATCCGGACAAGCCGATCAAGGATTTCACCACGAAGGAGCGCGACGCGCTCCTGTACAAGCCGCCGACGAAGATCAAGGTCGACGGCATCAACGTGACCTACGAGGGGCTGATCCCGAAGATTCAGAAGTCGATGCTCGCCAAGGACGTGGAGGCGATGCAGCCACACATCCGGGCCTTTGTGGAGCGGGCCATCGTGTTCGGAATCTGCCCGGACTGTGACGGCACGCGACTGAACGAGACCGCCCGGTCCTCCAGGATCGATGGGGTGAACATCGCCGAGGCGTGCGCGATGCAGATCACCGATCTTGCCGCGTGGATCGGACATCTCGACAAACCATCAGCGGCACCCCTGCTCGGCAGTCTCGGTGCCTTGCTGGACTCGTTCGTGGAGATCGGGCTCGGTTACCTCTCTCTCGACCGTCCTGCCGGAACGCTCTCCGGTGGTGAGGCGCAGCGAACCAAGATGATCCGGCACCTCGGCTCCTCCCTGACGGATGTCACCTATGTGTTCGACGAGCCAACGATCGGCTTGCACCCGCACGACATCGCTCGGATGAATGACCTATTGGTGCGGCTGCGGGACAAGGGCAACACCGTGCTCGTGGTCGAGCACAAGCCGGAGGCCATCGCGATCGCCGACCATGTGGTCGATATTGGGCCGCGAGCTGGCAGTGAGGGTGGCCAGATCGTCTTCGAAGGGTCCATCGAGGGCCTGCGCAAGAGTGGCACTCTCACGGGGACCCACCTCGATGATCGGGTACACGTCAAGGACGAAGTGCGATCGCCGTCCGGTGTGATCGAGGTGCGCGGTGCTGCCTCACACAACCTGCAGGGCGTAGACGTGGACATCCCGACAGGCGTGCTGGTGGTGGTCACTGGTGTGGCCGGGTCCGGAAAGAGCTCCTTGATCCACGGGTCCGTGGCGCCGCTCGATGGCGTGGTGGCGATCGACCAAGGCGCCATCAAGGGATCCCGGCGATCCAACCCGGCCACCTACACCGGACTGTTGGATCCGATCCGGAAGGCGTTCGCCAAGGCCAACGGCGTCAAGCCCGCGTTGTTCTCCGCCAACTCCGAGGGCGCCTGCCCGGCGTGCAAGGGCGCCGGGGTGATCTACACCGAGTTGGGCTTCATGGACACAGTGGAATCGCCATGCGAAGAGTGCGAGGGCAAGCGGTTCCAGGCCGCGGTGCTGGAGTACACCCTCGGTGGGGCGAAGGCCGATGGCGGCAAGGACATCAGTGAGGTGCTGGAGATGTCCGTGGCGCAGGCGGAGGAGTTCTTCCGCTCCGACGCCGCCAAGGTGGCCGCGGCCCACACGATCTTGCAGCGGATGGCTGACGTCGGGCTCGGGTACCTCAAGGTGGGGCAGCCGTTGACGACCCTGAGCGGGGGAGAGCGGCAGCGGCTCAAGCTTGCGACCCATATGGGCGCCAAGAGCGGCACCACGTACATCCTCGATGAGCCGACCACCGGGTTGCACCTGGCCGACGTCGAGCAATTGCTGGGCCTGCTGGACCGCCTGGTGGATTCGGGCAAGTCGGTGATCGTGATCGAGCACCACCAGGCCGTGATGGCGCATGCGGACTGGATCATCGATCTGGGTCCGGGCGCAGGGCACGACGGCGGCCGCGTGGTCTTCGAAGGCACGCCGGCCGAGTTGGTGGCCGGCAAGGAGACGCTGACTGCGCAGCACCTCGCGGAGTATGTGGCCGCCGCGAGCACCTGATTCCACACCTCGATCGCCTCGACGGCGTAACGATCGGTTCCGCCGGAACATAGATCGTCTAGGAGAGAGGCGGTCAACGTGATGACAACGGTGCGACGTCCTGCGCGAGGAGGCGAGCATGGCGCGCCTCTTGGGGCACTAGGAGCCATCGGTTTGCTCGTCCTGTCCGGATGTGCTGGCACCAGCACCGCGGCAGGGGGTGGCAGCAGCTCCGGCGACGCTGCGGTGTGGGAACTCACCGACCCCGGTGCCGTCGATCCACCGGATCGGGTGCTGACAATCGGGGTCATCCGACTGGACTGTGCCTCCGGGTTCACAGGCGAGCCACTTCCGGCGCAGGTGGCCTACGAGGACGACCGGGTGGTGGTGACCGTGGACGTGGAGCCGCTCGAACTCGACGCAGCGAACTGTCAAGGGAATCCGGCAGTGCCGATGACGGTCGTGCTCGACGAGGCGCTGGGGGAGCGCGAACTGGTGGACGGCGCATGTCTGGAGGGGGACGCCGTCGGGACGTCCTTCTGCAGCGACGCGGTGCGCTGGGGGCCGTGATTCTCGTTCAGTCGAGGCAGAACTCGTTACCTTCCGGGTCGGTCATGACGATGAATCCGCCGCTCATTGGCGGGTCCGGCTCGAACCGCTCCACTCGCGTAGCACCGTGCGTGACCAGTCGCTCACATTCTGCCTCCAGTGCCGCCATCCGCTCGTCGCCCTCGAGGCCGGGGGCGGTACGCAGGTCGAGGTGGATCCGGTTCTTCGCGATCTTGTCCTCAGGCACCTGCTGGAAGAAGATGCGCGGCCCGTTGCCCTCGGCGTCCTCAAGCGCGGAGCTACTACGACGTTCGGACTCGGGGACGCCGATTTCGGCGAGGAACTCATTCCACACGCTGAACGGGTCGGTGCCCTCGGGAATCTCCCGGCCCGGGGGAGCGGGGTGGACGTACCCCGCCAATGCCTCGCGCCAGAAGTAGGAGAGCGCCACGGGGTCGTGGGCGTCGAAGGTCACTTGAAACTCGCGGCTCATTGGGGTGCTCCCTGGGTGTGGCGGTACAGGTCGCGCATCAGGCAGACCTCGGACAGGTGATGGATCAACTCGCGGTGGATATGCAGGATCAGGTCTGCCATGGGTAGCTCCGGGAAGGGCTCCTTGTCGCCCACGGGCACTGTGAGGTCGTCGGCGCTGAGGCTGCGCACCCCGGTCAGCCAGGTATCCAGCTGGGTCTGTAGCTGATCGAAGGCTGCCGCGCCTGTGCCTGCGTACTCCCAGGACTCGTAGGAGGCAGGCGGGGCCCCGAAATGTGCGGCGTTCCGGGCTGCGAGGACGCCGACGATCACGTGCCCGAGCCGCCACGCGATGGTGGTCAATGGTGCCGGTGTGGGCTCGGGGAACGCGAAGTCGATGGTGAAGTCACCCACGCCCCCCTGTACCGGCGCGGTCGAGGTTCCGCGGGGCCGGACGCTCCATGCATCCGGAACGGGAGACCAGAAGTACTCGTCGTCGGTGAGGTCGGCGAGGCGGGGCTGCAGGTGATGCGCCCAGTGCCATTCGATCTGCTCGCGGAGATGGTGGTTCCAGTCCAGCTCGTTTGATCTCATGGGAACAGTCTGGGATGTATCGCGGACAGGTTGGGTCCGCTATGTCTGGCAAGATGCTCCGGTATGGAGGTCGCAAGCGCTGAGGAGCGAGGGACTACGGAGCGAGTGCTCAGCCTGCTCGGTCTGCTACAGCAGCGGCAGGTATGGACGGGCCCGGAGTTGGCGAAGCGGTTGAGCGTCACGACGCGCACGGTCCGGCGCGACGTCGAGCGCTTGCGTGAGCTCGGGTACCGGGTGGAGGCGGCCCAGGGGGTCGGTGGGGGATACCGGTTGCAACCGGGTCAGGAGTTGCCGCCGCTGATGCTTGACGATGCGGAGGCGATCGCGATCGCCGTCTCGCTGCTCGCGGGTGCCGGTGCCGGCGTGACCGGCACCGACGATTCCGCGCTCGGGGCGTTGACGAAGCTTGACCGGGTGCTGCCGACCCGGCTCCGGCAGGAGGTGCAGGCGCTGAGTCGTGCCGTGGAGTCCTTCACCGGTGGGCGATCACCGGTCGATCCGGCAGTGTTGATGGTGCTGGCCCGAGCGTGCCGCGATCACGTGGAGGTGGCCTTCGAGTACCCGCCTAGGGCAGGTGCGAGCGATAGCGCACGGGCTACGCGACGGGTGGAGCCGTACCGGCTGGTCACCTCAGATCGGCGTTGGTACCTGTTCGCATACGACCTGGATCGGTCCGACTGGCGGACCTTCCGGGTGGACCGAATGACCGACGTGGCGGCCCGGACATGGCGGTTCACACCGCGGGAGGCACCCGATGCCGCCGCCTACGTCCAGGACGGCGTGACCAGCCGGGTGTACCGGCGTCAGGCGCGGTTCCTCGTGGAGGCACCGGCGGAGACCGTGCGGCGGCAGATCCCGGCGAGTGCCGCCGTCGTGATCGAACGGCCGGGCGAGCGCTGCGAGGTGCGCGCCGGGTCGGACGACCTGGACTTCGTGCTGCTGCACGTGGCGCTCCTCGGTCATGAGTTCACGGTGCTGGAGCCACCTGATCTGGGCGATCGTGCCGCCGACGTGGCTGCACGGTTGGGACGTGCGTCCGGTGGCGTCCGGCCTCCCGGATCGTAGAGGGTCCCCGCCTCGGCGCGAGCGGAGAAGTTCCGAAGGGCGTGGTCGCGCAGTGCCCGATTGCCGACGATCACAGCCGCAGCAGCCACCTGTAGAGGAAGTGTGGCGCGATGGACCAGCGCGCGTTGGACGATGGCTGGACCGAGTACCCGCTCTAGTTCCGCCGCACCGAAGGCGCCAATCCGCGGTGCGATGTCCGGGCCCACTCCCGCACGGCGGTGCCTAAGTCTGACGCGGCAGTGCTCATCCCTCGCACACTACGCGTGGGTGGCGGCGGCGTACCTCGAGGCCGAGTCGGGGCGCCAGAGAATCCACGAGACCGTCACGACGACGCCCGATAGCGTACGAGCCATGAACGTCACGCTCCGGCTCCCACGATCGAGACCGCGCGGATGAACGGGCGCTCCCTGGCGCGGCGCTACTACGAGGAGATCGTGCGTCCGCTGCTGCTTGAGCGGTGGCCAGGACTGCCGCATGCCGCAGGCAGGCTCGGGAGCGGATCCGACGTGCTCGGCTTGGACGACGCCATGTCACGCGATCATGACTGGGGCCTGCGGCTGACGTTACTGGTGGATGAGACGTTGGTCGCCGATGTGGATGCGCACCTGGCCGAGATGTTGCCGGGGATGTTCCTGGGCCTGCCGACGCGGTTCGCGCTCTCCGGGCATCCCGAGGCCGTCCATCACGTGGAGGTGTCCAGCCCGTCGCGATTCGCCATTGATCGGTTGGGGTTCGATCCCAGGGCCGGGCTGTCAGTGGACGAGTGGCTGTCGGTGACCGGCCAGGCGGTGCTGGAGGTGGTGGCCGGTCCGGTGTTCCATGACGAGACAGGCGAGATCGCGCAGATTCGCGAGGCCCTGGAGTGGTATCCGGGTGATGTGTGGCGATACGTCGTGGCGACGGATTGGATCCGGATCGAGGAGGAGATGCCACTGATGAGCCGGGCAGGCGATGTCGGCGACGACCTCGGCTCGCGGGTGATTGCGGCGCGGTTGGTGGATGTGGCGATGCACCTCGGGTTCACCCTGCATCGGCGCTGGATGCCTTATCCCAAGTGGCGGGGGACCATGTTCCGCGAGCTACCAGGGGTCGGCGGAATCCACGACCACCTGACGGCGGTACTGCGGGCGGGGGAGTGGCGCGAACGGCAGGCCCATCTCGCTCGCGCCCTGGACTTGTTGTTGGCGGCTCAGGAGACGGTCGGGCTGCCCGCGCAAGCACCAGCGACGATGGACTTCTGGGACCGGCAGTACTTGGTGCCGCGGGAGGAGATCGCCGCCGCTCTGCTCGCTGATATCGGCGATCCCGCGGCGCGATCGCTCCCGCGGGGGCGCGGGAGCGTGGAGCAGATGACCGAGAACGTCGCTGTGCTGGTGGATCCGGTGCAGCGTACGCACGCAGTGGGGAGGGGAACCGATGAGTGCCAATCGTGAACACCGAACGGTACTGACACCTGATGGCGTCGCGCTGCGCGTAGTCGCCGCGGGAGCCGGGCGTGAGGCACTGATGCTCTCGGGTGGGCCAGGATGCGTGAACTACCTGGCCGATCCCGCGTTGGTGCCCGATGGGGTCCGCGGCTGGTGCCCCGATCCACGGGGCGTGGGCGCGTCCGGAGGAGAGGCACACGATATGACGCAGGCGGTCGCTGACCTGGAGACCATCCGTACGACTCTAGGATTGACGGCTTGGGACGTCGTCGGGCACTCATGGGGGAGTGACCTGGCGATCCGGTACGCGCTGGACCATCCCGAGTCCGTGCGTCGCGTCGTAGGTATCGCTGGGCACGGGTTCCACAAGGACCGCACCTGGTCGGCGCTCTATGAAGCCCGGAAGCATGACCAGCCGTCCCCCGAGATTCCCTACGACGTGGACGTGTGGCGTTCCCTGAACACATCGTTCACGGAGTGGATCCACGAGCCCGACCTGTGGCGGCGGCTGGCTGATTCGACGGTGCCGATGACCATCATGGCGGCCGGTGACGACATCCGACCGCCCTGGCCACTGCACCAGATCGCGGCGCTGGTGCCGCGGGCCACGTTGGTGACACTGCCGGACGTGCCGCACGACTTCTGGCACACTCACCCCGACATCTGGCGTGACGCAGTCGGTCAGGCACTGGTGGCGGGTGACGACGCCGGCGCCACCCGCACGTAGACCGCCGTGTGCGGATCGCGGGTGAAGTAGCCGAAGTCCACGAGGTGGCGTCGGAGCAGGGCGTGATCGTCGGCGACCTGCGTCAGTGTGACCTTGAGGGTGCGTTCCTCGTAGGTAGCCGAGCGCAGGTAGTCGTGGGCGAGCCAATCCAAAAGGGCGCGGAGCTGGTCGCTGTTGCTCGGTACTTCCACGAGGCGGCCGTGCCGGAAGGCCAGTTCCTCCGGTGCTCTTGCTTGGCCGACTAGATGGTGCCGACCTGACATCTCCGTGCGCACCTCCTCGAGCGCTGCCGCGAACGTAGCGGCGATGGCATCGGGCGTTCCGGTGGGGTCGATCCCGGCGGCGCGCAACCGCTCGGCCGCCTTGCGATGAGTCGGGCCGGGCGGCTGATCGCCACCGGCAAGGATGCTGGCGAAAGCCATCACACGCTCAGGCGAACTGAGTGCAGAGAGCAAGGTCGGCGCGATCCGCGGTTCGGGCATGCGGCCACTGTCGCACTGTTGGGAGGCGCAACGCATCCAGATTTCTGGGGGAGTGGAGACCTGTTGACATGCAACTCAAAACTTGCCTATCGTGTCCGTGTGGCCGATGTCTACAAGGCTCTCGCTGACGAGACCAGGCGGATCTTGCTCGATGAGATCGCGGCGGGCGATGGGAAGACGCTCTTCGAGCTGTGCGCGACGTTGACGATGCGACATGGTCTGACTCTGACCCGCCAAGCCGTATCCCAGCACCTGGGCGTCTTGGAGGATGCGGGCTTGGTGACCACCGAGCGACGCGGCCGGTCCAAGTTCCACTACTTCACTCCGGAGCCACTCACCGAGATAGCGCGACGGTGGCCGACCGAAAGGACTGACCCGTGAGGATCATGCTCGCCACCATCTTCGTCGACGACCAGGTGGCTGCGCTCGACTTCTACACGAACGTGCTCGGGTTCACCAAGAGGCATGAGGTGCCCGTGGGCGATGACTTCTGGCTCACAATGACCTCACCTGAGCAGCCCGACGGTCCTGAGTTGCTGCTGGAGCCCGCCCGGCATCCGGCGGTGAAGGAGTACCGCGAGGCCATGGCCACCGATGGGATCCCGTTGCTGCAGCTCACGGTCGATGACGTGGAAGCCGAGCATGCGAGGCTGACGGAGCAGGGCGTGACATTCACGCAGCAGCCGACTGACATTGGCACTGGGACGATCGCGGTGTTCGACGACACCTGTGGGAACCTCATCCAGATCATCGCAATGAAGCCGGAGTAGCAGAGCATGCTCCCTGCGCCCACCAGGCGCCTGCGCTTCCGGGAGATGACCCCCGACGGCCTCGACGAGATGGCGGACCTTCCCGGGGACCCCACCGTCATGGCGTTCTACTCGGCGCCGAAATCTCGGACGGAAGCGTCTGTGTGGATCGACTGGAACCAACGCAACTACGCTGAGTACGGCTACGGCTTCTGGGTCCTGGAAACCCTCGAGGGCGAGTTCGTCGGCGACTGCGGACTGACGTGGCAACGCGTCAACGGTGTCGCCACACTCGAGGTCGGTTATCACGTGCGTAGCGCGCACCAGGGCTTGGGCTATGCCAGCGAGGCGGCGGCCGCCTGCCGCGACTTCGCACGGGAGGCGCTGGGAGCGGGGGAGCTGGTTGCGATCATCCACCCGGAGAACCATGCGTCACGTCGCGTGGCGGAGAAGATCGGGATGGTGCACGTCGACGACATCGATCCGGGGCACGACGGTGCCCGGACTGTCCTGGGTATGGACCTCACGAGTCGGTGGAGTTGACGGCCAAGCACACGGGTTCAGCCGTACTCGCGTAGCAGCACCTTCGCACGGTCCCAGATTCTGCTTCGCACGATCCTCAGGTGCTCATTGGCAAGTACCAGCTCTTCGTCAGACCCACGGTTTCCATTCATCGAGTGAAGGACCACGTCGTTGAAGCTGCCCATTCCACCGAAGGCGCTCAGGAGATGATCGAGCCCGTAGATGTCACGTGCACAGATCCGGTCGTGATCGGACTTGAGCCACCGTATCCACCCGTCGGGGCCGCCAGCGCGTTCCAGGATGGCGACGGCATACTCCAGGTCCGTTAGCAGCGCGTCGATCTGAACATCGGGGGATTCGGCAGCGTCGAACTTCCCAAGACGAACCATGATCGAAGCATCGCACGGGAGTCGGAGCGTCCACGCCAGATCGAGTCCCTGCAGCAGCGCAGTAGTCGCTACCGTCCACGCGATGGGCAAGGATCCCGGTGGTCACGGATCGATGGTGGCGATCGCACGCTGGCGAGAGGAGGTCTCAGTCCGCATCGACGACCAGCCGGGTACAAGCCTGCGACCCTGGTGGTCACATGACGAGCATTCCCAGCGCTGTCAGCGCCTCCCGCAGTGCCGAGGAGATCGTTGGCACGGCCACCTTGAGCAACATAGCCGCCGCAACGACCACGATCGCCGCATGCCCGGTTGCGCTGCGCCTGTCCTCTCCTCGGCGGAACACCATGCCAGCCACGATCGCACCAGCGCCAAGGACGACGCCGTAGACCGATCCTTCGACATTGCTGACGCCGAACGTCATCCACAGAGCTGCTGCCGCACCGAACAGGAGCGCAGAGTGCAGGGGAGTCATGACCACTTTCCGATGGGCCGAGACTCCGGCCACCACAGCGGCGGCTGCGATCGTGGGAACGAGCACCCAGAGCATCACCGAATAGGCGACCAGTACCCACTGGTGCACTGCAGTGGCAGGACTGAACATCGAATCCATGGCGATGATGGCCGCGCCACCAATGACGGAAGGCATCATGTCGCGCACGCTCGAAGCCACGACTGTGTCGCGTTCTGTCGCTCGGTCCCAAGCCACCGGTGTCGGTGTCAGGACACGCTCGTCCACCGTCATCATCAGCTCCCATGTCGAAGCTCAGGGAACCGTCACGTTACTCCGCGTTCATCGTCTCGTCACCGATGCGCGCCGGAAGTTGAGGGAACCGACGTTCAACTCGGTCACGATGTTCCGGTTCGACGGCCTGCTATCCCTAATGGACGTCGACCTCTAGTGCGATGAAGGCGCCAATCATGGCTCGGTATGCCGCCTCGACGACATCGGGTGAGGCCCCAGTAAATTCCGCCTGTGTCCGGACCTTGTCGATCACTTCCTCTACGCGCGTTGGCGCATGCACCGTTTCAACCGCCTGACCGCGCTTCAGTACGCCTGCTCGAATGACTTGGACTTGCCGCTTCGCAATCCGATCAATGATCTGGCTGTCCAGCGTGTCGATCTCGGCTCGGACAGTTGCGAGTGAAGGGTCTGCGGCGGTCATTGGCCCACCGTAGTCGTCGGCGCCTACCGCCACCGGCGAGTCACTGGAGTCAGGTGGCGGCGACCCGGACAACCATCCCTAAACTGGCTCCATGGAGATCCGCCTTGCAGACCGGTCGGACCTCGGGGACTTGGCTAGCCTGCTCTGGTTGCATGCTCCGCCACACGAACAGGCCATGCAGACCGTTGAGTCCTTCGCGGTTGATCTTGCCGGGTGGTGGGCAGTTCACGACGGCTCGCATCGTGCGTTCCTCGCTCGACTTGGCGAGTCCGAGGTCGTCGGCATGGCATGGGTGGCGCTCCTTCCACGGGTGCCGAGGCCAGGTGTGCTAAATCGCCGCTCCGCAGATATCCAAAGCGTGTTCGTGGTGCCGGAGCATCGCGGAAAGCGCATCGGTTCGGCCCTCGTAGAAGCCGCATCGGAGCACGCGTTGCACCTCGGGGCCAGTCGGGTGACCGTTCATTCTGGGAGGTTGGCTGTGCCCGTCTACGAGCGCCTGGGATTCGCGCCCTCCCGGCAGCTTCTTCAAAGAGAGTGATGAGCAGCTACGACCCGCGATCATCCCGGTTGCGGCACGTCCAACGTATCGCCGATAATGTACATTATGTCATTCTCCAGGTCGCGGGTTGTTTGAGTCATGGTCCCCCGCGATCTTGGACACGCAGCAGACCGAGTGCTACATGCGCTGTCAGGGCTAGCCAATGCTCTTCAGAACTAGCTGGAAGCTATCGCCGAGCATCTCCGGCTTGAGTCGGCTCAGCGCGTCGTCCCGGTCAACCCACTCGTACGCGTTGTGTTCGCCCGGCGCGAGGTTGATAGAGGTTCCCCATGGGACCTGCAGGTAGTAGATGGCCCAAGCGACGTCATGCGTGCGGACCGGCGTGAGGTCACCAGAGATCCCGGTCTCCTCGTCCAGTTCGCGGGCCGCCGTTGCATCGATGCATTCCCCCGGCTCACGGCACCCAGACGGGAAGCCCCACGCCCAGTCACCGGCCTCGCCGACCGGGAACTCACTGTTGTGAAGCAGCAGGAATCGCCGGCCCGCTGGCGAGTCGCTAAAGACGGCGACCATGGCGCCGCCCGGGGTCGTCGCTGAACTGGCCACAGCCCATGTCTACACGAGGCACCGAGCGCACGTCACCCTTGACCCCGCGACGACTCCGCTCCTTGCTCCGAAGGACAACGAGCGTTGATACGCAGGGCTTTCAGTAGCCATCTGAGTACTGCGATCAGAGGGATCAACGTGGCTGGGCCTACCACGGCCCCGCCCCGCTTGTAGCCGAGAGCCACGAAACAGACCATAGCCATCCCGCCCGCTCACCGAACTTTGCCGCGGCTGACATCCGGAACATCGGGATGTCTGTCGTGCTGCAGTCGAAGCGGCTCTGCCTCGGCTTCTAGACACCGGCGAACGTAATGCCGTGCACGGGGCTCTTCTCGAGCGACACGCTCACGATTGGCGACGGCCCGATCGACGCCGTCACACATGCGGCGCATTCGGCAGGCCACCACCGTCGTCGACGGCACGATCGTGGCGATCGACGCGTTGTCCGACCCGGAACGCCTTGCCGCGCTCGAGGTCGCGGGTATCTCGTGAGATTCGGGCTCATCGCCGCAACGCTCGGGGCCCTGGACCAGAAATCCGTTCCTTCCACTCCGCCGAGGCCGTAGGTTCGTGAGCCATGACTGCACCTGTGCCGACCTCGGCCAACCTGCGTACCGTCGTCAACGACCTCATGGACGCTTTCGCCACCATCCCCGACGACGCCTGGGACAGGCCGGCCCACGGGCTCGACTGGGACTGCCGCGACACTGCGGCTCACCTCTTGGACGACTTCGGTGCCTACGCGCTCCAGCTCTCCGGCTCCACTCCCCCCATGAATGAATACCTCCGCCTGGACGAAGGGCCACCACGACGGGAAGGAAGTCTGCCGATGATGTTCTGGCCGGAACCCGATGGCGGCAGCCTGCTCATCACCGAATGCGTGGACGCCCTCGGTGGACTGCTGGTAGCCGTGACAGCAACGGCACCGTCGAATCGGCGCGGTTGGCACCCGAGCGGACTTTCGGACGCATCCGGCTTCGCGGCCATGGGCATCGTCGAAGGGGCGCTGCACGGCTGGGACATCATGACCGCGCAGAACGCCGACTTCTCGATAGACCAAGAGATTGCCGCACGCGCGCTCAACCGACTGTTCCCCGGCGTACGGCGGACCGCGGACCCCTGGGACGACTTGCTCGCCGCCACCGGGCGTACGCCGCAAACACGGGGCCAGTACTGGCGCTGGGACTCTACTGTTCGCGATGACTACGGTCTCTAGTGCCAGGTGGCTTAGGCCGCCTGGGTTTGGGCAGAGACTTCAAGGCCGCTGGGTTTGATGAATCGCCACCGCCCACCACGGCGTTCGATGGTGATGCTCATCTGATGGACCCAGTCATGGTGATGCCAGCACAACAGCACCCCATCCTTGACATCAGTGTTGCCGTGGTGTTCGTACCACCACACCGAGTGGTGGATCTCGCCCCTGCCCGGTGGTGCATGGCAGCCCGGATACTGGCAGTGCCTGTCCCTGGCGATCACCGCCCGTGCTTGACCCGGGGAGAACAACCGGCGTGCTCTGCCCGCATCGAGGATCTCCGACTCGGGACCGAAGATCACCCGGTGGAACTCCCCCTCACACACCAATCGCGCCAACAACGCCGGCGGAATAGGCGTCTCATCAGCCAACGTGGCCGGCTCCGCACCACGCATCACCTCGGGATCAATGCTGGTGCTGATCACCGCACCCTCCAGCGGATCGCTCTCAACCTCGACCTCATCATGGAGAACTCCATCGAGGGTATCCCGCACCACACCTGCAGGGCCGGTGCGTGGGCCGGGATCCAGGCTCGGCACCGGCACCCCCTCCTGCTGGGCCGGATCACTGGCCTCGATCAACCGCTCCAACGTCTCAAACGGCACCGTCACCGCCACATGGGGACGCACTCGCGCCCCCGGTAGCAACTCCCCCGAATCCAACACCTGACGAGCCACGTCCAACAATGCTGCCGCCCGACGTTGCGAGGGCAGCCGTTCATCCCCGGCCGCTGGAATACCCATGCGCGCGGTCAACACCTCGTCCAAGGCGACCCCGCTGGCATCACCCAACCAGCCGCGGAACGCCCATCCACCCATCGTCTTCGACAGGAACATGTGCTCAGCCACCGAGTCCTCCACCCAATCGCGATCCGCGGCCTCAGGGTCCGCCGCCACCGCCCACGCCCGCACCACCTTGGAGAACGATGTCGCATCCATCGCTCTCGCATGCGTCAGCAGGAACTCCTCCCCCATCTGCTCATCACGCAACTGCTCCCGCAGCCGCTCCGTACGCGTCGCATGCGATGACAGTGCCTGCAGATGATCACCACTGATCTCCCCCGCACTCAATGCCACACCCGCGCCAGGCAGATGGTCGCGCACATCTCGCGCGAGCTTCACCTCACGCCGCGCAGCCACCTGATGGTGACCCGTGCGTGTTGCCCACCACGAGGCAAAGGTACGTGCTCCAGACAACGCCCACCCGCCATCAGCCTCCATCGCCCGGGCCACGTTCACCGACAACGCCCCCTGAACCCTGCCCAACTCCTCCACCGCGTTGACCAGCCTGGGCAGTTCTACCGAATCGACCTCACCCAGCAGGTCCAACGCAGCCAGCTCACGAGCCTCGGCAACCAAGGCCTCGACGCGCGCCACCACACTCCCCCGCGAGTGCGTCGTCTGCGCCATCAAGAACCCCTTCCAGTTGCATCAGCATAGCACATCTGTTCGATAGCTGCACGAGCAACCCAGCTCTCCACCGTCATGCGAGTCACCACCGCCGCCTCGCCGAACGAACCACGCCCCGATCCTCACATCCAGGTCTGACATCGCATGGATGTTTCACGCCGTCCCGGATCTCTTCGAACGGCAGCGTTGACGGACGGAGCCACAGCAGGCGCAGCGTTCCGAGGGCTTTCGACACAGCCGGCTCACCCAGGCGGGGCTCTCCTGCCGCCAACGATCACCCAGGTGGGGGACCCGGGGTCTGAGCTCGACGACGATTCTGGATCCATGAACACTCCGACCAGCTCCGCACGACTCCCCCGCCGCCTCATCGGCGTGACAGCGCTCGCGTCGACAGTCCTCCTGGGGCACTGTCTGTTCTGGCTCGCCCAACCGCACCTGAATCCGTACGCCGACGGCCAACTATCCCTGCTCAGTCAGGCGATGTCGCTGCCTGCCTACACTGCGTTGCTCACCGCACTCGCCCTGACCGGCGCGATCGTCGCGGCCATCGGCGCAATAGTCCCCCATCGCGACGGCGCCGCCCGGGCGACCGCACCAGTAGTCGCCGTCGGGATGGCAACCGCGACCGCTGGCCTCACCGGTCTCTCGATGGCCGGTTACCTGGTGGCACTGGCACTCCCGTTCGTCGCCCTGGTCGTGGCGATCGTCGCAATGATCCGGATCCCGCGGGCCCGGGCACCGCTCGGCGGACTGCTGATCGTCGGCGTGGCCGCCGCGGTCATCGTCCGCGAGCCACTCGTGGGTGGGGTATCGAGCGCTGGCGGTGCCCTGCTCGAGCGTGCCGGGATTCTCTGGATCATCGTCCTCACCCTCACGGCCACTGGCCTCTGGGTCGCCTCCGCGGCACTCGCGGCACGATCAAGCACCCCGGGCCGGGCGGCCACAGCCTTCGTCGTACGATTCCGCGTACCGGTCACGGTGCTGGCAGCCCTCGGCCCTCTCCCCTATGCCGTGATCCGACTCAGCTGGCTCACTCCCTGGCCGATCGGCGCGCACCCCAGCGGCGACCCGTCGATCACCGCATGGGGGATGCTGCTCTCCCTCGGTGCCTGGATGGGCTCGGTCCTGACGATTGGCCTGATCCGGCCGTGGGGTGAGCGATTCCCGGAGTGGATGCCACGGGTCGGAGGGCGCATCGTCCCGCCCGCGTTCGCCATCGTCCCCGGCGGCATCGTGGCGGGACTGGTCTGTCTGGCGGCAGTGGGCTGGGTTGCGCTGGCGGGACCGCTCGACGCCTACTTCTGGATCCTGCCGGTCTGGTTCTGGGGTCCGATGTTGGCCCTCGCCGTCTGGGGATACGCCGGACACCGCGCCGTGTCCGCCGAACACCAGCCGAAAGAACCCGGCGCCACGCCGGGCGCTCCCCACAGCCTCACCGTGCCGACCGCAAGAATGGTCCCGTGATCCGGACCTTCCTGCTGCGCGGCGCCTGGTTGATGCTCGGCGCCGCGATCGGCCTCGCCGCCGCGCTCCTGACCGGTACGGTCGCCGGCATCGCCGTGCAGGATTCGACGGCGGTCGGCCTCGCACGGCCCACCGTGCTCGGTGGCGCAGTCGGGGCGTTGCTCGTGGCCGCCGTCGTTGGCCTTTTGCCCGGGGTCAGGGAGATCCAGGTGACGGCGGCCCTCACGTTGCTCAGGGTGCCGGCTCCACTCGTGGTCCCGGAGCCGATGCGTGCGCGTCATCGGGCGGGCACCGCTCTATGGACGGTGCTCCAGACCGCAGCGGGCCTGATCAGTGGATTCTGTGTGTTCGGCCTCCTGCCTGGCGCCGTGCTCACCGCAACCTGGACTGCGTTCGGGAACGAGACGCAGCTCGCCACACTCGGCTGGGAGTATCCCATCTGGCTGTCGGCACTGATCGGCATCGGCCTTCTCGGCGCCGCGATCGCCGGCCCACTCGGATGCGGATGGGCTGCCGTCCGCCTGGCTCCTCTCCTGCTCGGCCCAACGGCGGCCGACCGGCTCGCACTCGCCGAGACTCGGCTCGCCGAGGAACGCCGCCACACCGCCCTCGCTCGGGAGCTTCACGATGGAATCGGTCACGCCCTCTCGATCATCAGCATCCAGGCCGCTGCCGCACAGCGGGTCGTGATCTCCCAGCCCGACCGAATCGATGCCGCCCTAGCAGTCATCGAGCAGACCTCCCGCGGTGCCCAGGACGAGTTGGACCACCTGCTCGGACTGCTGCGCAATCCCGATGCGCCACCCGTACGGGGTACCGTCCGGGCACCGTCAACAGACGACCTGGTTCACCTCGTGGAACGGCACCGCGCGGCCGGCCTGACTGTCGACCTCCGCGACACGCACTCGGGCGTCCCTCAACTCGTGTGGAACACCGCACTGAACATCCTTGCCGAGGCGCTGACCAATGCCCACCGCCACGGCGGTGACGCCCCAGTCACCGTCACCATCGACCAGACCGCCGATGTCCTCGAGCTGCGCGTCACGAATGCGCTGCCGACTGGGGGCCGTCAACCTCGCACCAGCCGCTCTACCCGCGGGATAGCCGGCATGCAAGAGCGTGCCGCCGTCCTGGAGGGTACGGTGACGGCCGGCCCGGTGCCGAGCGGATCTGCCACGGCGGGCACGGCCCCTGCGGGAGCTGACCGAGAGTGGCACGTGGTCGCCACGATTCCCGTGCCGGCAGACTCGCGGCCACGATCGGAGCAGACATGATCACCGTCCTCCTCGTCGACGATGAGCCACTGATCCGCCAAGGCATCCGGATGATCCTGGAAGCCGAACCCGACCTCGAAGTCGTCGGCGAGGCAGGAGACGGTGCCGAAGCCATCGAGATCGTTGGGCGTACTCAGCCCGACGTCGTGGTGATGGACGTGCGAATGCCCGGGATCGATGGTCTCCGGGCCACAGAACTGCTGCTGCGCAAGGCAGATCCACCGAAAGTACTGGTGTTGACGACGTTCGGCCACGACGACTACGTCGAAGCTGCCCTGCACGCCGGAGCGGCGGGATTCTTGTTGAAGCGCAGCACCGCTGACCAGGTCGTCAACGCGGTCCGCACCGTCGCCGATGGGCAGAGCCTGGTCTTCCCGGACCAGGTTCGCATGCTACTGACGACACGTTCAGGGGCGACCTGGCGAGGACCCCGGCTGACCGACCGGGAACTCGAGGTGCTCGCCCTGGTCGCCGAAGGGCTGACGAATGCCGAAATCGCCGCACACCTGATACTCGGTGTGGAGACCGTACGCACACACGTCGCGCACCTGATCGGCAAGCTTGGCGCACGCGACCGGACCAACGCCGTCGTGATCGCATGGACCCACGGGCTCCTGCCCCGGACATGAGCCCCCACCTGCCGCGCCCGAAGGCAGCTCGACACGGGGAATTCCCCCGCCGAACCACGTGATGTTCGGGCGGTGGTGAGGTGGTGACAAACCACGGACAGTAGCGTCGGATGCCACCACCCGGGGAGCCCCACAGGCACGGGCCGCCTATCCTGCGAAGGTGTCCGATCCCGATGACGCCTTGACCGACCGCCGAGTGCTGGTGGTCGAGGACGACCCGACTGTGCTTGAGGTGGCCACGACCTACCTCGAGTCGGCCGGATATCTCGTCAGCCAAGCCACCGACGGGATCGCGGCGATCCGCGCCGTGCAGAAGCGAGAACCAGATCTGGTGGTCCTCGACCGGATGCTGCCTGGGATCGACGGCCTCGAGGTGTGCCGCCGAATCCGCGCCGAGCACCACACTCCGGTGCTCATGCTGACGGCCTTGGGCTCTACCGACAACCGGATCGACGGCCTCGAGGCGGGAGCAGACGACTACCTGACCAAACCATTCTCACCACGGGAACTGGCGCTCCGCGTCCGTTCCATCCTGCGCCGCACGATCGACGAGACCACACCCGAGGCGCCGTTCGACCTGGGCGAGTTCCACCTGGATGCAGCCGCCCGGATCGCCAAGAAGCGCGGTACCGCACTCGCCCTGTCCACGCGGGAGTTCGACCTCCTCGCCTTCCTGCTCAAGCACCCCCGGCAGGCATTCAGCCGCGACGCCCTGCTGCGCGCCGTCTGGGGCTGGGACTTCGGCGACCTGTCCACAATCACGGTGACCGTCCGCCGTCTGCGAGAGAAGATCGAGGACGATCCCGCCAACCCGACCACGCTGGCCACCGTGTGGGGCGTGGGGTATCGGCTCGATGTGGAGCCGGACGCATGATCCCGGCAGGTGACCTTGCGGTCATCATCGCTGTCTCGCTCGCCTGCGCCCTCGGTGCCGGGCTGCTCGGCTTACTCGCCCTGCACCTGACCCGAAGCGCCACCATGGGAGTGCGGATCGTCGTGGTGGCCGCCACCGGCATGCTTGCCGTCGTGGCCGCCATGGTCGCAATCGCTCAGGGTATGTACATCTCCGAACACGATCTCACCGTGCTGCTCTACGTTGCCACGACAGCAGCGTTGAGCTCGTTCGGCCTCGCCCTGGTACTGAGCCGCCTGTTCGCCAGGGAGGCAGCCGAGCTACGCCGGATGGCGCGAGCGATCGGGGCCGGGGAGCGCGTCGAGCACGCCGGCCACCCACGTGACCACTCCGAAATGGCCCGGCTCGCCGACGACCTTGCCACGACGAGCCGCCGCCTCGACGAAGCCCGTGCCGAACTCGCCTCGGCGGATGCCTCCCGCCGAGAGCTGTTCGCCTGGATCTCCCACGACCTGCGCACGCCACTGGCCGGGCTGCGGGTGATGGCTGAAGCCCTTGAGGACGGGATGGCTGCCGACCCCTCCCGATACCACCGGCAGATGCGCTCCCAGGTCGATCACCTCTCCAGCATGGTCGACGACCTGTTCGAACTCTCCACACTCGAGTCAGGCACATTCACCCTGAGTCCCGAAGAGGTCTCGCTGTACGATCTGGTCTCCGATGCCGTCGCAGATCTACGCCCCATCGCCGAGGCACGGGACGTGCGGCTCCGTGCACTCGGCGGCCCCGGACCGGTGATCCTGGGCGATCCACGCGAACTGACCCGGGTGGTGGAGAACCTCCTGATGAACGCCATCCAGCACTCCCCCACAGGCACTGAGGTGTGCCTCGAGACTGCCAGTGATTCCCACGGCAACGCGGTCCTGAGTGTGCTCGACGCCGGTGGTGGCATCGCAGAGGAGGACTTCTCCGAGATTTTCCGAACCGGCTGGCGCGGTACCGACTCCCGAACGCCGCCATCGGTATGGGGCCGCTCCACCGGCGCCGGCCTGGGCCTGGCCATCGTCCGCGGCATCGTCCGGGCGCACCGCGGCGAGGTCAGTGTGGCCAACGTCGGCGCGGGAAGCAGGTTCGAAGTGCGGCTCCCCCTCGCCGGCTCGGGTGAATCCCCTGCCGGCTGACGCCGCAGCGCCAACAGCAGCCCGCAGCGGCCCGGCGAACACGACGATTGGCTCGCGCGATGAGGACGCGCCGGGCGTCGTTCCCTGGTGGGGCGATCGTCAGGACGTCACTCTCGGGCAGCTCCTTGTGCAGGTGAGCGCCGGCCTTGCCCGGCACACGGGGCCTGCCTGGAGACTGTCGCCGAGCAGGCCCTCGACCGATACCAGAGCGGAGGAGGACCACCCGGTGGTGGGCTACTCGAACGGCGTCGGGTCACCTGCGCCGTAACGCACCACCTCTGCCACTCCTTCGGACAGGTCCACCACCGTGGTCGGCTGTTCTCCGCACTCCCCCGCATCGATCACCGCATCGACCAGGTGATCGAGTTCCTCCTTGATCTCCCACCCATCCGTCATCGGTTCCTCGCGGTCCGGCAGCAGCAGGGTGCTGGAGAGCAGCGGCTCGTTGAGCTCGGCCAACAAGGCGTGCACCACCGGATGGTCCGGGATCCGAACTCCGACGGTCTTCTTCTTCGGGTGTAGCAGCCGCCGCGGAACTTCCTTGGTGGCCGGCAGGATGAATGTGTAGCTGCCAGGAGTCGCAGCCTTCACGGCACGGAATACCGCATTGTCCACATGCACGAACTGTCCGAGCTGAGCGAAGTCCGCACACACGAGGGTGAAGTGGTGCCGATCGTCGAGCTTGCGCAAGGACAGGATCCTATCCTTGGCCTGCTGGTTGCCGAGTTGTGCACCGAGGGCGTAACAGGAGTCCGTCGGATAGGCGACGAGGCCGCCATCACGAATGATCTCCGCCGTTTGGCGGATGGACCGGGGCTGCGGGTTCACGGGGTGCACATCGAAGTATCGCGCCATACTCCACCCTAAGCACGGATCAGCAAATGCTCTCGCCCGAAACGGGGCACGCGCGGCAGTCTTGGCGCATGTCATCGAGCACCTCAGCCACTTTCGACCAGCTCGTCGCCGAGGGAGACGCCGTTGCCCTGGACGGGTGGGACTTCTCCTGGTTCGAAGGACGAGCCACTGAAGAGCGCCCACCGTGGCGGTATGCGCAGATGCTGAGCGATCGCATGGCGACCGCCTCGGCGGGGCTGGACCTTCAGACCGGGGGCGGTGAGGTCCTCGCTGAGATCGCCGCTCCCCCGCCGCGCCTTGCTGCCACCGAGGCCTGGGCACCGAACCTCGACGTGGCGCGTGCACGGCTGGCGCCGCTGGGCGCCGACGTGGTGCACGCTCCCGACGACGGCCCTCTCCCTTTCGCCGACGCTTCCTTCGATCTGGTCACCGCCCGCCTGCCGGTGATCACACCGTGGTCTGAGGTGGCTCGCGTGCTCAGTCCAGGTGGGACTTTCCTCTCCCAGCAGGTCGGTCACGCGACCAACATCGAACTGACTCGAGCAATGATGGGCGAGGACACCACGCCCGTCGGCAGAAGACCGCAGGATGCCGCGCAGGCAGCCGCTCACGTCGGGCTCGATGTCGTTGACCTGCGCACCGCACGCTGCCGTGTCGAGTTCTTCGACATCGCCTCCGTGGTGCACTTCCTGCGCAAGGTGCTCTGGACGGTGCCGGACTTCACATCGACCACCTATCGCAGTCAACTCCGGGCCGTCGATGAACAGATCCGACGCGAGGGTGCGTTCGTCAGCCACTCGACGCGCTTCCTCATCGAGGCGCGTCGACCTCCATCAGAGAGCGGCTGAGGAGGGAAACGAAGCGACGAACTCAGCCGATCTTGCGGGCAGCCCGTCGTTTCGCCAACTCGTCGTCGGCTGCGGCGTCGGCGTCATCCTCCGCCTTCTCCGTGGGCAACTCGGCGAGGGTGCCCTCCACCTCACGCCATACACGCCCGACGGCGATACCGAAGACTCCCTGACCGCCCTGGACCAGGTCGAACACCTCATCTGCCGAGGTGCACTCGTAGACGCTCGCACCGTCGCTCATCAAGGTGATCTGGGCGAGATCGTCCACACCGCGCTCGCGCAGGTGTTCAACGGCCGAACGAATCTGCTGTAGCGACACCCCCGTGTCCAGGAGTCGCTTGATGACTTTGATCACCAGGATGTCGCGGAAGCTGTACAGCCGGTGGGTCCCCGACCCGGTCGCCGGGCGGACGCTCGGCTCCACCAATCCCGTGCGAGCCCAGTAATCGAGTTGCCGGTAGGTGATCCCCGCGGCTCGGCACGCGGTCGGGCCGCGGTACCCCGTGGTGGTGTCCAGGTCCGGCAGGGTGTCACCGAACAGCATGCCCTGGGCTCGTTGCGGAACACCCGGGGTGGCGTCTGCCTGTGCGTCGATGCCGCTCACGCCTTCTCCATTCTCAAACCGGACTCACACCACTGTACTCCGCGGTGCCTACGAGGTCGTGCTCAACCCCGTCACCATGACGTTAGAGGTGCAAGACGTGCGGGTCAACGACATGCACGTGTTCGCGTGTCGGCGTGTCGCACGGGCGAGTCTCACCCTCAAGTGAAGGTTGAGACTATGTCACGACTCAGCGCCGTCCTGGTCGGAGAAGTCCTCCGGATCGATCGTGTCAAGAAACTCGCGAAACTCTGCCACTCGTGCATCGGCCTCTTCGTCCGCCAAGGTTCCCGCCAGGTGCACATGCTCGCGATCGTCCTCATCGACGTCGAGCACCACAGCCGCATCGTCGAGAACTGCGTCGGCGCACCACACCTCGACTCTCGCACGCAATGCCACAGCGATCGCGTCGGATGCACGCGAGTCCACGCGCGCGCCGTTCTCGAGCACGACCTCGGCCACGAACGTGCCTTCCCGCAGCTCGGTGATCTCCACCTGGCGAATCTTCGAACCGGCAGCATCCACGCAGGCGACAAGTAGGTCGTGCGTCCCGGGCCGGGGCATCGGCATCCCGGCCTGCACCGTGGCGATCGCTACCGCCTCATGCGGGCCGATCACGATCGGGAGCGATCGCTCACCGGAGTCCTCGTCCAGAATCACGAGCACCTCGTGGTCCGGGGCGTTCAACCGCACCCGGACTCCGAGTAGTCGCATCTTTCGCACACAGCCACGCTACGCTGCAGGCGGCCAGGATGCGATCCGCCGCGCACCGCCGTCGGAAATGGCCGGGTCATTCCAATCGGTCGATGCCTGACTTCAACAGGGCCGTATGCAGGGCGGTCAACGACCGAGCCAGATCAGCAGCCATCGTGTGCGCCTTCGCGCGTGACCCACTGGCCGAAGGACCAGTGCGCTGGGACCGCACCGGCGCCACGATCTGCTCAACCAGGTCGAGTTGGCGATCTGCCGCAGACCGCAGCGTGCGCAGATGCCGATCGTCAATCCCGTACTCCGCGAGTTCATCGGCAAGCCGGACGATCGCCACGACGCCCGCCGGGAACTTCCGCGACGCGTCCGCGATGATCAGACCAGCGCCGGCCAGCGCGACCACCCGTTCGACCGAACAGCCCGCCTGCTCGGCCACCTGGTCCGTGGTCAACCGGCCAGAAGCCGACGGCGCCGCGAGCAACTCACCATCCTCGGTGACCACTCGAGCGCCCGGGGCCGGAAGCTCCGCTCCCCCGGCATCGAGCTCGGTCAGCCGTTCCCGGATCACCTTCCATGGCAGGAACGAGTCCCGCTGGGCAGCGAGGGCGAACCGCAGACGTTCCACATCGGCCAACGAGTAGCGGCGGTACCCGGACGGCGTGCGGTGCGGGCTCACCAGACCTTGATCCTCGAGGAAGCGCACCTTCGACACCGAGATCGCCGGAAACTCCCGTTTGAGGACCGAGAGCGCCCCACTGATGTTCATCGTTGGCGTTCGTGAAACGCCGAACGGCCACCTCTGTTCGTCGCCGTCCTCATGTGCAGATGCGGCGAGGCCGTTCACTGGCTGACGTCACCCGCCCCGGCGTCACTCTGGGTCGCGGTGTTCCGGCGCGGGCTCGGGTGGAAGGTCAGCCGGTACTTGCCGATCTGCACCTCATCCCCCGCCTGGAGAACCGCCTCGTCGATCCGAGTGCGATTAACGTACGTGCCATTCAGACTCCCCACATCGCGCACGGTGAAGACACCGTCGGCCGCCAGGAACTCGGCGTGCTTGCGCGAGACCGTGACGTCGTCGAGGAAGATGTCAGCAGCGGTGTCCCGGCCGGCGGTCACGCGGTCAGCGTCCAGCAGGAACCGGGCTCCCGCGTTCGGGCCGTGCTGCACGATGAGCAACGCCGAGAATGGCGGAAGCGCCTCCACAGCGGAGCGGTCCGAGGCATCCATGGAGCCGGCAGCGTGTTCGTCAACGTCCGGTGGCACCACGCGGCCGAGGGCAGCCGTGGTGTGCGGGCCCGGACCGTTGCCGGCCGGCTCGTGGCCCGCCGGTCCGTGTTCCTGCTCGGTCACTGTGTGCCTCCCGTACCGGACGTTCGTCACTCGCCCGGCCGGGCGAATGCGAAAGAACTATGAGCGCAGACTCTACCTGGGCCACTCTAGTTGCCCATGACGGCGGAGGAAACGTCAGTCGTCGGCTTCCACCGGCTGTGCGTACTCCGGCTCCGGTGCCTCGCGCACCGAGGTGATCTGAACGAGCTCACGCTCGGCCATCGTGACCTCAGCACCGGCGGTGCGCATCCTGGCGAACGCGCCTCCCGGAATGTCCAAGGCGACGCTCAGCGTGTCCGCATCGCCGATCACCCGCCACTCGTACGGCGACTCGATCAGAGTCCCGTTGACCGTGATGCCGTCCACGGTGTCCACGAAGTCCGAGGACACCGTCAAGCGTTCGTCGGAGACTGCGATCGCCTCAGCACCGGCGTTGCGCATCTCCTGAAGCATGTGCACCATCAGCGCTGCACTCACGTCGCCGTCCTCATCGTCGATCCGGACGACCACACCCGGGCCCTCGACCGGGACAGTGCCGGAGAGAATACCCAGGAGATCAGCAAGGTCCTCCTGGACGGCGCGGTCATTCGAACCTGAGAGGAGTCCGTCGCGGTTGCGGGCAAGCTCCTCCGCCTCCTCGGTGAGTTGCTCATTGCGTTGAGTCACTTCATCGAGCAGACGCACCAGATCGTCCTGCCGCAGACCCGCAAACTGGTCATCCTGCGTCTCACGCACCTGCGCCACGATCGCGAATCCGAGCAGCACGCACATCGCTCCGATCAGCAGCCGAGCTCGCATCGTGTAGCCACGGCGGCCGCCGTCTATGGACACGCTCATCGTCGAACCGCTGGGCTTCTCCCTGCCGGCCGTCCGCTGCCGCGGCGCATCGCGGGCAGGCCGCTCGGCGCGGTGCGAGCCTGACTCCGGGCTCCTCATGCTCATGCCCTGCCTTCTTCGCATAAGCACTCCGGTGCCTCACTCCGGCACACCTCGTCCCTCGGCGTACCTACGCGGGGGCTCCTCATGCTCATGCGCTGCCCTTCCTGCATGCGCACTGCGGTGCCTCACTCCGGCACACCTCGTCCCTCGGCGTACCTACGCGGGGGCTCCTCATGCTCATGCCTTGAACACGTGGCGCCGGATCGACGCAGCGTTGGAGAAGATGCGGATTCCGAGCACCACCACCACGGCGGTGCTCATCTGCGAGCCCACTCCCAACTGGTCGCCGAGGAAGACCAGGAAGGCGGCGATCACCACATTGAACACGAAGGAGGTGACGAACACCCGCTCGTCGAAGACCTCCTCCAAGCGCGCTCGGACGGCGCCGAACAGGGCGTCGAGGGCGGCAACCACGGCGATGGGGAGGTAGGGCTGGAGCTCCACGGGAACAGAGGGTTGCAGGATGAGCCCGAGCACCACGCCGACCACGAGCCCGGCCACGGCGATCATTGCACCCTCCCTTCGCCGTCGGTTTTCAGTCTGACATGACGGCGGCGAGCCCAGTGCGCCCCTCTCATGACGATTCCGTCACAACGTCAGGCTGGCCTGCGGTGCCGGCAGGGAGCACGAGCTTGTCCGCCGTCTCGATTGACGAGGCAATGGAGTGGCGGGCAGCCAGTTGATTCAACATCGCCGATGCCTGCGTCCGGGCGAACTCCGTCCGCAGGTCGTCAGGGTCACCGATGACCTCGATCCGATACGGCGAGACCAGCGGCTGCAGGTCGACCAGGACGGCGTCTCCAGCAGTACGAATGGCCGTGTGCCCAGTGAGGCGATGGCCGTTCACGGCGATTGCCTCCGCCCCGGCCGCCCAGAGACCGTTGACGACGAACTGCAGGTCCGAATCCCGCACCCTGCCGTCCTCAGCGCCCGGCTCCTGGTTGCGCGCCTGCACCGAGTCCTCAACGGTGATCACGATGCCCGTGCCCTGGACCGCAGTTGCGCCCGCCCACAGGCCCAAACGGGCGGAGTCGGCAAGGAACTCCTCCGCATCCTCACCCATCGCCTCCGCCTGGAGTTCGGTGATCTCCTGTCGTAGCTCCTCGTTCTGCTCAGCGAGCCGATCACCGATCGCCGTGCGACCCCTGATCTCCTCGACCAATACGTCAGAGGCATTCTCGAACTCCACCGGCGCACGGAGCTCACGCGCCGCCCACACCGCCACCACCCCGAGGAGCACCGCGAGGAGGAAGGTCACGCTGCGCCGCACCGGGGTCTGGGGCGTGGCCACGCCACGCCGGCGCGCATCACTCGCGGCCGCGTACCCGAGGTCCAGGGGCCGCTCCATCACCTCGTTGAGCAGCGTCATCGATGCATCGGGGCGTCGTCCACCGGTCGCGGCGAACCGGGTGCTCGTGGACGTGCCCTGCGGCACGGGATACCGGGTCATGCCGGCATCGCCCTGCCCGTCATCACCTCACGGAACTGGTTGAGATAGAGCAGCCCGGCGGCCCAATAGAGGAAGACACCCCACAGCGCCGCTGCCCAACCGACCACCCACGCCGTCTCGCCCACCGGCCCGCTCAGGTGTGACAGCAACAACAGCGGGAAGGCATACATCAGCGCGAAGGTGCCCGCTTTCCCCGCCACATGCACAGGGAACCCGGGATACCCACGGCGCGCCATCGCGGGCAAGCACAGACCGACGGCAAGTTCACGCGCCAGCAGCACGATCACCACCCACCACGGAATGATCTGCTGAACAGCCAGTCCCAGGATCGTCACCAGAATGAACAGGCGGTCAGCTGAAGGGTCGAGAAAGCGCCCAAGCCGGGATGTCTGATTGAACCGTCGCGCGATCACGCCGTCGAGCCAATCGCTGAATCCGGCACCAACCAGCACCACGAACGCCGGGATCAGGTGTCCCGTCATGATCAGAACGCCGACCACTGGGACCAGCAAGAGCCGCACCATCGAGATGACATTCGGCACGGTGAAGATCCGGTCGGTGACGACCGGTTCCGACCGGTTCTCGCCCCCGGGGATCCTGCTCACACACCGGACTCTATGCGATGCCGCCCGCCCGAGTCCCACGGCCGTGAGGGATCTGGAAGACTGACCTCATGCTGCTCGCATTCTCTGTCGCGCCGATGGGGCACGGTGAGTCCGTGGCCACCGCTGTCGCGGACGCCGTCGCGGTGGTGCGCTCCAGCGGCCTGCCACACCGCACCGATGCCATGTTCACCACGATCGAGGGTGAATGGGATGAGGTCTTTGACGTCGTACGGCGCGCCACTGACGCCGTCTCTGCGCACGGGCACCGTGTTTCGCTGGTGATGAAGGCCGACATTCGGCCCGGCCACCAGGGCGAACTCGATGGCAAGGTGGCCCGGCTCGAGGCGGCCCTGGCCGAACGTTCCGACGCCCTCGAACGTTCCGACTCCGCCGAGCACACCGACGGCTGAACGATGGAACTGCTGACCGGCGGCGGTCTGGCTCTCTCGGCAGGACTGAACGCCTACATCCCCATGATGGTGATGGGGCTTCTCGCGCGGTACACCTCGCTCGTCGAGTTGCCCGCCACGTGGGGCTGGCTGGCGAACGGCTGGGTCCTCATCGTGCTCGGGGTACTACTCGCCGTCGAGGTCGTCGCAGACAAGGTGCCGGCAGTGGACCATGTCAATGACATCCTGCAGACGGTGGTGCGCCCTACCTCCGGCGGTATCGTGTTCGCGGCCGGTTCGGGCGCCATCACGCCTGCGACCACCGACCCGGGCGAGTTCTTCACCAGCGCGGCGGTGGTCCCCCTCGCTTGCGGTGTGATTCTGGCCCTCATCACGCACCTGGGCAAGGCGGGCGCCCGTGCGGGCATCAACCTTTCCACTGCGGGAATCGGCGCACCGGTGGCCTCCACCGTGGAGGACGTCTCCGCCGTCACGTTGACCACGCTGGCCCTCCTGCTTCCCGTGCTGGTACTGGTGTTCGTGGTGGCTGCCGTCGTGGTGATCGTCGCAATGCGACGCAGGACGCTCCGACGCAATAGGTTGGTCACATGATCTTCAGGCTCTGCGAACCCCGGCCGCAGGTGGACCGTGCTCGCGGCTATCACGCGCTCGGGCTGCCCTCCTTCGAGTGCCGCACGGAGTTCAGTCGATGAGCTCCCAGGGGCGGCCACCCGTGCACCGGGACCGTCGCCTGTGGCGGCTCGGTACGAAGCAGATGATCATCACCCTCGTGTTGATTGTGCTGATCAACCTGCTGGCCCACCGCCTTCACCTGGGCTGGACCGGCAGCATCCTCCTGTGCGCAGCAGTGGCCTTCTCATGGCCCTTCGTGGCCACCTGGTGGTCGCGCCGACAACGGCGATAGGCCGGATCCGCGCTGTTCGGCTCACGCCGTGCGTGGTGAACGCACGCGAAGCAGCAGCAGGTACATCTCGCAGCCCAGGCACAGGCCGAACGCGGCATTCAGGAACGCCGCAATGAGCGCGATGCCGGCGAACACCGGAAGCGCCCATGTCACGCCGAGCAGGCCCAGAATCAACCCGACTCCCGTGATCGCCAAACCGATGCCCTGCGCGAACCTCGGGGGACGGGGATCCTCGAGTTCCTGCGGAGCCACGAGCCGTGGCCGGATCAGCACGCGGTAGAGCAATCCCTGCCACGTGCGGCCCACGCCCCCGACGGTGCCCAGCAGGAACGATGCCACGACGACAGCGAGGACCATGAGGCCGCCACTGCCGCCCACCACGATCGCCAGCACCAATAGCGCACTGGTCAAGGCGGCGCCCACGCGAGGGCCGCGGGGATCGATACCGGAGGGTGATGGTGCGGGTCCCATAGTCGTCCTCTCAGTAGAAGGAGCCGGCGAGTCAGTGGAAGGAGCCGGCGAGCGCAAGCGCCTCGCGGGCGCGAGCGGGCGACGGCGGCCCGGTGAGCCGGGTGCGCAACTCACCGTTGCCGTCGAACACCAGGGACGTCGGCGTGCTCAGCACCCCGAACGTCCTCGTGAGGTCCAGGTGCTCGGTGACGTCCACACTCAGGAAGGCATCCGGTTCGGTGACCACCGAACGCCACACCCGCGCGCTGGGACCACACGCAGAACAGTGCGGACCGGAGAACTGCACCACCACCTGACGGGCGGCGGCCGGTATCGTCACGGCGGCGGCGATCGCATCGACGCCGGGAGCGCCGCTGACAGTCCGAGGGTTTCCGCGCCGGTGCCGCACCGCCAACCAGCCACCTGTTGCCACCGCGAGAAGCACGAGCACCGCGATGAATCGGATCAGGAGATCTGGCATTCTGCGAACGCTATCCGCCCGGATCATCGTGCTGGTCGGCTGCTTCTGCGGTCTCGAATGGCGAGATGACCTCCGATCGGCAGGCTCCCCGGCTCACGCTGCCGGGATCGACGTCACTCCAACGCAGCCTGCGCTCGTCGGGCTTCCTCAAGCGCCTCATGTGCTTGCTCAAGCGAGCGAACAGCTTCAGCATGAACCCGGTCGGCCCTGCGACTGTGCCGGTCGGCTCGGTCGGCATCGTGCTCCAGCGCCAACGCCCGGCGATGCAGCTCGTCGGCTTCGGCCCGCAGGCGCCGTGCCGCAGACTGTTCCGCCGCCAATGCTTGCTGCGTGCGCTGTGCGGCGGAGTTCAGGCGCTCGACGCGGCGCTGCGCCGCCAGCACCTCCGCGGCAGCGGCCCGTCGATCCTGCGCACTGGCAGCGCTCGCTCGTGGGCTCTTCTCGGCATCCGGTACCACCACCAACGGTGATCCCGGGCGATGTGCCGCGGGCGGTTCCCCGGTGGCACCCGGTATCGCGGTCGCTTCTCGCAGGTCTGTCACGCTCGTGCCACCGGCGCCGAGTGGCCGCAGCAGCAGTCCGGACAGGACGGCCGCTTCGATGCTCTCGTCGGCCAACGCCCCTTTCAGCGTTTCCTCGACCTGGGTGCACGTGGCGGCGCTGAGGTCTGGACCAAGCTCACTGCACAAGGCACGCAGCTCGCGTACCACGCTGGGCACGAGCGTGCGACGACGTCCGGTCAGCTCACGCAGTCCGGCAGCGTCCCGTTGTTCGTGCGCCTCGCGTAGCGCCTGCCCCAGGTCGACCAGCTGCGCTACGCGCTCGGGCATTCGCCGGGTCAGCACGTTCAGGGCCCACGCAGCTCGCACCGGTTTGACCAGTGCACGTACTCGACGGGCGGCCTCGGCATTCCCGACCGCGTCGAGCCGGTTCGAGACGACATCCCGAGTCCGCACGAACTCCTCAGGAGGTACGGCGTAGATCTCGCTTGCCGCACGCCGCAATTCGTCCATCGCAGCTCTTCACCTCCCCAGCCGTCGGTGCTCGATGGCATTCTTGCATCGCACCACAACGGACTGACCCGCGAGGGGGCAACTGGGAACCCACTGCCGCTCGATCCCGAAGGCCACGAGTATTCACTAGCCATCCCGCCTTGCCCCGTTGCAGAATCGACACGCCGTGCGACCAGCGCCCTTGAGCGCGCACTGGAGTCGTCGGGTACACCGTGCTTGCCACAGCCCGGATCCACTCGCCGCGCGCCGCCCCATCTCTGACCGCTTCGACCTTCAAGGACTGTGCCGTGACCGATTCCAGCTACTCCGAGCACACGGTCTCTGGCACACCAGCCACCGGGCAGGAACGGCTCGATCCGCAGACCAAACTCGTGATCGGCCTGCTGCTCGTCTCTTCATTCGTGGTCATTCTGAACGAGACCATCATGAGCGTCGCCATTCCGAGCATCATGATCGACCTGGGCGTCACCGAGAGCACGGGTCAATGGCTCTCGACGGCATTCATGCTCACCATGGCCGTGGTGATCCCGGTGACCGGGTATCTCCTGCAACGATTCCACACCCGCACGATCTACCTCACGGCGATGGCCCTGTTCACCGCGGGAACCCTCACGGCTGCGGTCTCCGTCGGGTTCGGGATGCTCGTGCTGGGCCGCGTCATCCAAGCCAGCGGGACGGCCATGATGCTGCCACTGCTGATGACGACGCTGATGACCGTGGTGCCACCGGCGCTACGGGGCAAGACGATGGGCAACGTCTCGATCGTGATGGCCGTCGCACCCGCGGTCGGTCCGACCGCCTCGGGGGCGATCCTCGCCGTGATGCCGTGGTCGGGAATCTTCTGGGTGGTACTGCCCATCGCGGTGGCCGCGCTGGTTCTCGGCGGGCGCAAGATCCCCAACGTGACGACGCCACGGGCGGTCCCGCTCGACGTGTTCTCGATCGTGCTCTCCGCGTTCGCATTCGGTGGTCTGATCTACGGCCTGAGCACTCTCGGTGAAGCGGCGCACAGTGAACCGTTCCTCCCGGCGCCTGTTCCGATCACCATCGGCGTGGTGATGCTCGCCCTGTTCGTGACACGTCAGATCGCGTTGCAACGCCGCGATCGCGCGCTACTTGACCTGCGTGTCTTCACCTCACGAACGTTCACCGTCGCACTCACGATGATGCTGCTCATGATGATGGCGCTGTTCGGCACGATCATCCTGTTGCCCATCTACCTGCAGAACGTCCTTGGGCTCGAACCCCTCGCCATCGGTGCCATCCTTCTTCCTGGGGGCTTGGCGATGGGCCTGCTCGGGCCGATCGCCGGACGTGTCTACGACCGGTTCGGGCCCCGCGTGCTCGTCACACCGGGGGCGATCGTCGTCAGCGCCGCGCTGTGGAGTCTCACGCTGCTCACCGCGGAAACGCCCGCTTCGATGGTGCTCGGTGCACACGTGCTCCTCAGCCTCGGCCTGGGCCTATTGTTCACCCCGCTGTTCACCACGTCCCTCGGCTCGATTCCCGCACACTTGTACTCCCATGGCAGTGCCATCGTCGGGGCAATGCAACAGCTCGCCGGAGCCGCAGGCACGGCGCTGTTCGTGGTACTCCTGACGATCAACCGGGTGGCCGCAGCCGATGGTGGGGCCGACGTGGTTCATGCCACGGCCGCCGGTACCCGTGCCGCATTCATGTGCGGCGCGGTGATCTCCTTGACGGTGATTGTGGCCTCGTTCTTCATCCGTTCAGCAGAGCAGCCCGCCCAGGAGGAGCAGGTACTCACCCACTGAGGGTTCACGCCTTCCCGGCCGTGCGGGCAGTGGGCCCGGAACCCGCATCGTGTGTGGCTCAGCCGCCGATCTCGGCGCGAACACCGACCGTCGTCTCCGTCACGATGAGCTCGACGTCCCGCACGGTTGCACCACCGAAGGTGAACGCGCCCAGATCGACCTGGTGCCCCTCCCAGCGGGCGAGGCGGCCACGCAGGGCCGGCAGCGCCATGCTCACCAACGGGCTGGTGCTGGTAACCTCGAGGTCAGCGAGTGTGACCACCATGTCCGTACCGACCGACGCGGTGGCCGTTCCGGTAACGGAGGCCCGCAGGATGCCGCGCCGCAGGGCGACATCCACCTCGATCTCAGCGCGCCGATTGCTCGCCCGGATCACTCGCAGTCGTAGGTCCGTCAGGGTGAAACCCGTGGCCGCGAGGCGTTCGCTTGCCAGGGCGGAGACCACTCCTTCGAGGTCGGCGAGCGGAGACGATGCCTCGACTCGGCCACTGACCGCTCGGTGGTCGTCGGCGCGGTCGTCGGCTTCGAACCACCATTGGCCGTCCTCGCGGCGGCGGTAGCGCACTGGGAGATTCTCGACCTCGGCGCTGACCGTGACCGGCACCTCCTGGACGGTGACCGGTTCACCACGGAGGGTGAGGCGGTCCACGCGGGTGAGGGAACTCTCCTCGGCTGGTTCGGCGATCTCATCCTTCTCGCGCACGCCGATTCGCACGCCAGTGAGGTCGAGGTCCAGCTGGGCGATTGGTCGGGCCGCCGCGCCAGTGGTGCCGGCGTCGCCGTCACCGAGCCGGCTGTGCACGCCGATCTCGCCAGCCTCGGGCCGCAGGATCTGCTGCAGCCCTCCCGCCAGGCGCTGATCGAGATCCACGGCGGTGTCGGGGACGGTGCCGGATCCGAGCGGGAACATCTGGCCTCCAGGGATATATCGATAGGTCGCGCGCGACCCGCACGCCGACACTTACAGACAGCAAGTCCCGACCGCTCCCCCGAACGGCCGGGACCTGCCTTCCGCCACCGTGTCAGGACACGTGTGTGGCGGCCTCACTGATGATCTGCAGGTAGTCCTCCAACCCCCACGTCACCGACAGTGCCGTGGGCGGCGACATCGCCGCGATGAGCGGGTCACCCACCACCGGCGCCACCGCCCCCGATGCTACCGCGGGAATGGCCTGTGCATAGGACTGCGCCAGGAACGCATCGACCTCGTCCTGGCTCGAGGCGTACATGACGATCAGGTCACTCTCCAGCCGTGAGGTCTCCTCGTAGGACAGGGTGTAGAAGAAGGTCTCGTTGCCCACGGCAAGCTCCTCAACCGACGGCGCGCTCTGCATGCCGAGATCGGTCAGGAAGCCGACGCGCGGGTCCGCACCCTTGTAGACGTAGAACGTGCCGCCGAGATCCCAGACCGCTGCAACGGTGAGCCCGTCCAGCTCGGGGTGCGCAGCGGCAGCCTCGGTGAGCTGGGAGTCGATGTCTGCCACGAGCGCCGTGGCTTCATCGGCCAGCCCGAGCGATTCTCCGACGATGGTGACGACGTCCCGCCACGGTGTGGTCCAGGCCTCCTCCGGGTACACCACGGTCGGAGCGATCTCGGTCAGCAACTCGTACTGCTCTTCGGTAATCCCGGAGTACGGCGCCAGGATCAGATCGGGTTCAAGGGCGTCGATCTCTTCGTAGGCGGGCTCTTCGATGATCTCGGGAATCATCGCTGGAGCCGACTCTGTACCAGCTAACGCCTCGGCCACCCACGGCAACATGCCATCGTCGTCAGCGGCGTAGGACTTGGCCTCAATGCCCACGGGGACGACCCCAAGGGCGATGGCCGCCTCAGTGGAGCCCCACCCGAGGGTGACCACATCCTGCGGTGCCTCGGCGATCTCCGTGGAACCGAATGCGTGATCGATCGAGACACTCTCCCAGGCGCCCTCGGCGCCCGGCGCCCGATCGCTCGATTCCTCGGGGGCAGATTGCCCGCCGCTGCAGGCAGCCAGGGCAAGAGCCGCTGCGATGGCAGCGACGGTCAGGCTGTGACGTCGGGACACACGCACTCCATTCAGACAAAGGGATCCTGCGACGCCGCCCGCGCAACTGGGCACGAGCAGACGATCCGTCAGCAGTGATTCAGGTAAGCCTAACCTTATACGGAAACGGCGATGTCCGGTGACACCACAGCTCGTGCTCCGTGGAAGCGCCCGACGGGCACCACCATCGGGGCGCCGCACACCGGATCGGCCACCACCTGCGACTGCACACCGAACGCATCACGGACCACGTCTTCGGTGACGACCTCAGCAGGCGGACCGCTGATGAGTACCCCACCCGCACGCATCACCACGAGATGATCGGCGTACCGAGCGGCCATGTTGAGGTCGTGCAGCACCATCACCACTGTGGTGCCGCGTTCGGAGTTGAGCGCGTGCACCAGGTCCAGCACATCCACCTGGTGGGCAAGATCGAGATAGGTGGTCGGTTCATCCAGGAGCAGCACATCCGGGTCCTGCGCCAGGGCCATCGCGATCCACACCCGCTGGCGCTGCCCGCCCGAGAGGGTGTCCACCCGGCGCTCGGCCAGGTCCAACGTGGAGGTCACGCGCAGGGCCTGGGCCACCACGTCGTCGTCTCCACCGCTCCATGGCCTGAACCACCCCTGGTGCGGGTAGCGGCCACGGCCCACCAGGTCTGCCACGGTGATCCCCTCCGGGGCGATCGGCGCCTGAGGCAGGATGCCCAATACGGTGGCGAGGCGTTTGGCGGGCAACTCGTGCACGGCGCGCCCATCCATGGTCACAACGCCGCCGGTGGGGCGCAGCAATCGAGCCACGCCTCGCAGCAACGTGGACTTCCCGCACCCGTTCGCTCCCACGATCACCGTGACCTGGCCGGACGGCACATCCAGATCGAGCTCGGAGACCACCGCCGTCCCGTCATAGGCGAGGGTCAGGCACTCCGCGCGCAACTCATGGGCTACCTTGCGTCCGCTCGTCGGTCTCATCCGCGCGTCCTTCCACTCGTGGCCAGCAGCCACAACAAATACGGGGCACCGACGGCGCCGGTGACTATTCCGACCGGGATGTTGAAGCTCGCCAAGAGCTGGTCGGTCACCAGTCCGGCCAGCAGCACCACGAGGGCACCGATCAGGGCCGCGGGCGCCAGGGCGCTACCTGACTCCGGCAGCATCCGGCGGGCAATCGGAGCACTGACGAACGCCACGAAGGCGATCGGTCCGGCGAAGGCCGTCGCCACCGCGGCCAAGGCAACTGCAACGACGAGAATCAGTACCCTGGTCCGGTTCGCTCGCACACCGAGCCCGCTGGCGGTGTCGTCGCCCAGATCGAGCGCTCGAAGCCGGGACACAGCCAGCGCCGCGAGCGGCACCAGCACCATGAGCGCCACCGCGAGGGTGGCCACGGCAGACCATGCCGGCGTGCCGATCGAACCGACCATCCACACCAGAGCAGACCGCGCATCGTTGACTTCGGTCCGGGTGAGCAGGTAGCCGATCCCTGCGTTGGCCACGAAGGCCATCCCCACGCCGATGAGTACGAACCGCAGCCCGGAGAGTCCGTCGCGCCAGGCGAGCACCACGATCAGCGCCGCCACGGCCACGGCACCCAGGAACGCTGCCAGGGAGACCAGGGCGCCGGATACTCCGAGCACGAGGATCGCCCAGGCACCCGCGAGGGACGCGGCGGCGTTTACCCCGAGGATGTCCGGGCTGGCGAGGGCGTTGCGCAGTACCGACTGGAACAAGCCGCCCGCCAGCGCGAAGGCGATACCCACCAGAATGCTCAGGGCGGCGCGCGGCAAGCGCAGCCGAATGGCGAAGGAACGCTCGGCGCCTGGTAGGCCGAGCAGTTCGCCAAGGTGACCGACTACCTCACCCGCCCCGGTGCCCCAGGCCAGGGTGAGCCATCCGGCCACCAGGACGGCCGCCGTCAGCGATCCGATCACGGCGCGGTATCGACGCCGCTGGCGCGCTCGGGCGCGGCGCAACACCAGGGTGCCCAGATCTGCGGGCCGGCCGGTCCGCTCGCTCATTGCACACCCCCCGATCGCCCACCGCCGAGGTTCGCTCGGCGCACGATCGCGATCATCACCGGCGCTCCGACGGCGGCCACCACCAGTCCCGCCTCGAGCTCTCCCGGGCGCACCAGCGCACGGCCGAGCACGTCCGCCACCAGCAGCAATGCGCCCCCGGCCGGGAGCGCATAGGCGAACATCCACCGATGATCCGGCCCCGTGGCCGCCCGCACCGCGTGCGGGACCACCAAGCCCACGAAGACGATCGGTCCGGCAAGCGCGGTTGCCGAGCCGGCGAGTAGCACCACGGCCACCACGGACAACGCGCGAGAGGTGCCCACCCGGACGCCGAGGCCGCGTGCGACATCCGTGCCGAGTGCGAGCAGGTTGAGCCAGCGTGTACTCACAGCGGCGAGGACGAAGCCGGCGATCAGGAAGGGCAGCAGCGAGCCCAGCATGGACGACTGCGTGGTGCCATCGCGTCCGGCCAAGGATCCGACCGACCAGAATCGATAGGCATTGACCGTCTGCGGGTTGGACAGCAGGAGCAGCATGATCAGTGACGTCACGCCGGCGGTCACTGCCGTACCGGCCAGGGCAAGCGTGACCGGCGTGGCTCCGTCGCGAGAACCGGCACTGACCAGATACACCAGCACCGCGGCACCAGCTGCTCCGAGGAAAGCGAAGGGAAGGAATGCCACCGGGCTGTTCACGCCCAGGAATGTGATGGCGAGTACCACAGCGAAGGCGGCTCCTGCGTTCACTCCGAGCAGGCCCGGGTCTGCCAATGGGTTACGGGTCAGGCCCTGCATCAGTACCCCTGCCGCCCCCAGCGCGGCGCCGACCGCAAGTCCCACGACTGTGCGAGGAAGCCGCTGATCGATGATCACGTCATGCTCGACGTTCCCCGGAACGTAGTCCACCAGGGCAGCCCAGACCACGGTCAGGCTGATCTCCCGGGCCCCGACGGCCAGGCTGGCCCCGACCAGGAGGAGGACCAGCAGGGCGAGGCCACCTCCGCCGAGTATCCGACGACGTGTGGAGGTGCGCAGTATCGAGGTGGCCGCACGGGGTGGGGCAGAGCCGGGCACCGACGGCGCGGAAGGGAAGGTCATGGCAGTGGGTGTGCGGCTACTGCCCCTCGGCGCGGCCGGCTCGCCAGTACCCCATGAAGGCGACCCGGCGGCGGCAGACCCCGATCTCGGAGACCAGCACCCGCCGTAACGACTTGATCACCGCGGCCTCCCCTGCGAACCACGCATAGAAGTCGGATCCGCATCGCTGACCACGTCCGCAGGTATCCGGCGCCTGGCGCAGCACCGGCGAGTCCCAGAGGATCTCCGAATCCACGTCGATGTCCTCAAGGTCGGTCGCTGCCGTGGCGCGTCCGGGACCGATCAGTGCCGCATGGGCGCGCGCCCAGGCCACCACGGTGGGAGCGAGGATGTCCCCATGCGCGGCGCCATCGCGGGCCAGCCAGGTGATCTGCGCTCCCGGAGGGAGCGTGCAGGCGAGTTCATCCGCCGCGGTGGGAATCTCGATGAACGCCGTGGCACGCCGTCCCGGCTCCAACCGTTCGAGGATCGCGCAGATCGCGGGCGCGGCGGTCTCGTCGCCGGCGAGCAGGACCTCCTGCGCCGTTCCCGGATCCCAGTCACGGCCTCCGGTGGAAGAGACCGATCGTGCATCGGGCCCCGAGATGACCAACCCATCCCCCACGCTCGCCTGATTCAACCAGCGCGAGGCCGGCCCTGCGTCCCCATGGGCGACCATGTCGACGTCGATCTCACCGAGGTGCGTGCGCACGGCGCGCACCGTGTACGTGCGAATGGGACTGCGGGATTCTGCCGGGAGGGCGCGCCAGCGCTCGTACCAGGTACCGGAACGGCAGACCTCCTCGTCATCGGCGCCGATGTCACTGACCTGGCCGGTGGACTCGTGGGGAAACACGATCTTGATTCGTTGATCGTCACCATCAGTTCCGAACCAGTGCAACTGCGGACCGGTGAAGGTGACACGGACGAAGTGCGGGCTCAGAGCCTCGATCGCCTGCACCGTGACGGAGTAGGGCCGGTACGCCGGTCGGTCGTCCTTGAGCGCGGTCTCCGTAGCCGGGGGTGAGGTGAGCATTGCCTTAGTCAACCATGCCTGCTCAGTTCCGTGAGACCGGTGTGACGTATTCCACCGGCATCTCCTCGCCTCGGGCTGGTGGACGAGATGTCACCGCGCACGTTCGAGCCGATCAGAGCACGATCCATCGTGGGAAGGAGGCGACCTGCGGTCGCCGACGGCTACGCTCGGGCTCCATGTCCGCTCTCCCTGCCGCGCCCGTACGCATGCGCAGGCTGTTCGGTTGGCTGAACGATCCGGAGGAACCCTGGTGGGAGCGCCCCGGCCCGACCGCGGTGCAACAGCACCGGGACGTCGTCGGCACAGCGATCTACCTCGTCGTGGCGCTCGGTGTGGTGCTGGCATCGAAATCCGCCGGCATCGCTATCGAGGGCGAGCAGTCGTGGCGCGCCTACGTTGCCGTCGCGCTCATGTCGTTGCCGCTGAGTATGCGCCGCCGGTATCCGCTACTGACCCTCGTTGCCACGTCGGCGCTCTTCCTGGTGCTGAGTTACGTGAGTCCGGAGGCATCCGTCTCGGCGCCGTTCCAGGTGGCCTACTTCGCCACTCTCTACACCGCCGTGGCATGGGCCAAGGACCGCAGAATGCTGTGGATCGTCGTCTTGGCTGTGCTGGCCGAGATGTCCCTGTGGATCTCCATCACGTTCACGCTCACGAACGCGATCACCGAGATCACGCCCCTGTTCGAGGATGCCAGTGGCCCCTTGCCGCCGCTTGCTGCGTACGTGCTGTACACGATGGTGATGAACACCGCCTACTTCGGAGGTGCGGTGCTCGTCGGTCGCTCCGCATGGCGCACTGCGCTGGATCGCGTGCGGGTGGGCGAGCAGGCGCAGAAGATCGTCAAGCAGGCCGATGAGCTCGCTCACCGCGCAGTGCTCGAGGAGCGGGTCAGAATCGCTCGTGAACTCCATGATGTGGTGGCCCACCACGTCTCCGTGATCGGCGTCCAGGCGGCTGCCGCGAGGCGTGTCCTGACCGTCTCCCCCGACACCAGCGCCGAGGCGTTGCGCACGATCGAAGCCACCAGCCGTGAAGCCGTCGCCGAGATGCGGTCATTGCTGCAGGTGCTGCGCAGTGAGGATCCCGGGGAGGAGACCAGGCATCCCGAGCCTGGACTGGGCGATATCGACGCACTCGTGCGCACCCATGCCGAAGCCGGGCTGCTCGTGGACGTCTACCGGATCGAGGCACGGGAAGGGGACCTGGACCGGCTCTCCGCGCCGCTCGATCTGTCTGCGTACCGGTGTGTCCAGGAATCCCTGACCAACGTCCGCACGCACTCCACCGCCCGGCAGGCCTCGGTGACCGTGCGTACCGGCGGCGAGCACACGGCACGCTGGCTCGAGGTGGAGGTGATTGACGGCGGCCGGCCCCGCCAGGGCACCTCGGGTACCGGGTACGGTCTGCGCGGTATCGCAGAACGGGCCGCCTTGCACCGTGGCGAGGTCGAGGCGGGGCCACGGACGACGGCGCCCGGTTGGCGGGTTCGCGTACGGTTTCCCTATCGGGAGGCCGCCGGAACAGATCCGGAGCCAGACCGTGCCAGCACTCCCGGCCTCGCCGGCCGACCGGGGCAGGCGGCCGTGACCGAGAACAGCACAGCGGCCGAATCGGTCGAGAAGTCGACCGCACTGGTCGAGAACAGGAGTTCCCCATGGCCATCCGAGTAGCCCTCGTGGACGATCAGGCCCTCGTCCGTTCGGGGTTCGCCATGGTCCTGTCCGTCGAAGAGGACGTTGAGGTGATCGGCCAAGCCGCCGACGGCGCCGCAGCGGTGGATCTCGTTCGCAGCGTCCCCACGGATGTGGTGCTCATGGACGTTCAGATGCCAGGAACCGACGGCATCGAGGCGACCCGGCAGATCGTGGCCGAGGATCTGGCGCGGGTGATCATCCTGACGACCTTCGATCGCGAGGACTATCTGTTCGCCGCACTCGAGGCCGGCGCGAGCGGGTTTCTGCTGAAGAACGCCGACCCCGACGAACTCGTCGCAGCGATCCGTGCCGTCTCGGGTGGGCACGCCCTCCTCGCCCCGGAGATGACTGTGAAGGTCATCTCCCGGCTGGTCTCCGGCAGCGCCGCACGCATCGAAAGCACCCCCGCACCGGGGATGGACCGCACGACCCGCACGGTCAATGAGCCGTTCGAGCCGCTCACTCCGCGTGAACTCGACGTTCTCGTGCTTGTCGCCGAAGGAATGTCCAATGCAGAGATCGCGGGCGAGCTCTTCGTCGGCGAGTCCACGGTGAAGACGCACGTCTCGCACGTACTCGCCAAGATCGGTGCCCGCGATCGGGTGCAGGCGGTGGTCTACGCGCACCGTGCCGGACTCGTGGCACGACCCACGGCGTGAACTGCGCCTCGTGATGACGCGCGGCGTTCCGCTCGGACTCAGGGTGAATCCGGCCCCGCACTCCCCCGCAGGAGGGAGACGGGCGAATCACCCCTGCGGGTGAGGCGCGAGGCCACAGCACTTCCTAGGCTCGATCTAGTCTCAACCGCCCGGGAAGGAAAAGCATGTCCACTTCACCCGCCCTGGAGATCCGGCACCTCACGCGCAGGTTTGGCGAGAAGGTCGCCGTCGACGACGTCTCGTTCGTGGTCGAGCCCGGCACGCTGACCGGTTTCGTCGGCGCGAACGGCGCCGGGAAGACCTCCACGATGCGCATGATCATGGGCGTCCTCGCGATCCACGAGGGTGAGGTGCATTGGGACGGTCACCCGATCACGCGCACCGACCGCGCCACCTTCGGATACATGCCCGAAGAGCGCGGCCTCTATCCCAAACAGGGCATCCTCGACCAGCTGTGCTACCTCGGTCAGCTCCGCGGTATGAGCCGTGGTGACGCCGCCAGGGAGGCCACACGACTGCTGGAGCGGTTCGAACTCGCTGACCGCACCAAAGACAAGCTCGAATCCCTCTCCCTGGGCAACCAGCAACGCGTCCAGGTGGCGGCCTCACTGTTACACGGACCGCGCGCACTCATCCTCGACGAGCCGTTCTCCGGCCTGGATCCCGTTGCCGTGGACTCCATGGTCGATCTGCTCTCGGACCGGCTGCGCGAAGGTGTTCCCGTGCTGTTCTCCAGCCACCAGCTGGACCTTGTCGATCGACTCTGTGACTCACTCGTCGTGCTCTCCGACGGTGCGGTGATGGCAGCAGGAACAGCTGAGGAGCTCCGCCGCTCCGGGCCTGCCCGGTACCGGATCAGCACCGCACCCGATGCCGGCTGGCTCCGCGAGGTACCGGAGGTCACCGTTCTGGACGTGCATGGTCCGACGGCGGTGCTCGAGTTACCCGATGGTGTTCCCGACGGTCTCCTCGCCCAGGCCGTCGAACGCGGCCTGACTGAATTCACCCCACTCGTGCCCACGTTGTCCGACATCTACCGCGAGGTGACCCGATGAGTACTCTCACCACCGACCCGCCCACCACCGGCACCGATGAGGGTGATCGAGTCCTGGTACGTCGACCATGGATGACGGTCACGGCGCGTGAGATCCTCGTCAAGGTGAGCGACCGCAGTTTTGTGCTCTCCACGATCTTCACCACCCTGCTCTTGGTGGCTGCGGTTGCTGCCTCCGCATTCTTTTCCACCCGTTCCAGTGAGTACGTCGTGGCAACCGTCGATTCCGGGGACACGGCAGCGAGCGAGATCGCCGCCTCGGCCGGTGATCTCATCGCGAGTTCCGGGGACAGCCTGGAAGTCACCCAGATGGCGGACGAACAGGCGCTGCGCAACGCCGTCATCGCCGGTGACGTCGATGCCGGACTGATCCAGACAGGCAATGAATACGTACTCCTCGGCGGCGAGGAGATCGCCGGCGACCTGCAGTCAGTGGTGAGCGATGCGGTGCGCACGGCCGTACTGAGTGAGAACGCTCGGGAGGCGGGCACCTCGCTCGCTGAACTCGAGTCCGGCAGCCAGGTGCGAACGGAACTCCTCGCCGCCGACTCCGACCAGGGAGCTGCCTCCTATGTGGTCGGTTTCGTCTTCGCGTTCCTGTTCTACATGGCCACCATCATGTTCGGGATGACCATCGCCAACTCTGTACTGGAGGAGAAGCAGAACCGGGTGGTGGAGATCCTTGCCACGGCGATCCCGATTCGGCAGATCCTCTATGGCAAGGTGCTCGGAAACTCGCTGCTCGCCTTCGGCCAGATCGTGCTCTACGGCGTCGTGGGTCTGATTGCCGTCAACGTGGCCGGCCTCGCACCGGATATCGGCTGGATCCTTGCTGCCTCCGGCTGGTTCATCGCGTTCTTCGTGCTCGGATTTCTCGCGCTGGCGTCGGTATGGGCGGTCCTGGGTGCATTGGCCAGCCGAAGTGAGGATCTGCAGACCAATACCGGTCCGATCATCATGGTGATCATGGCCGTGCTGTTCGTCGGTCTGTTCGCCACCGGCACGGCACTGCAGGTAGCCAGCTTCGTGCCAGTGATGAGTTCGGTGGCGATGCCGGTCCGGATGCTCTCCGAGGACGTTGCCCTCTGGCAACCGATCGTCTCGCTGCTCCTGACCGCTGTGGCTGCACTGGGCTTGCTCAGGCTCGGTGAACGGATCTACGAGCGTGCGGTGATGCAGGGAGGGACGGCGCTGACCTGGCGGCAGGCATTCCGGTTGGAGAGCTGAGGCCGGCGCCACCGCGCAGTGCTCGTGTAGCTCACTCGACCGTGATGGTCACGGAACCGTTCACCGGCCCGTTGCTGTAGCCCCAGATCGTCACGAGCGCCATCCCGTCCACCGGGGAGGTCAGGTCGATGTACGGGTCAAGATTCTCCCCATCCGGCGCCGAGGATGAACGGTCGTCGTTCTCCTCATACGTGCCGTCGGGCACCATCACCGATGCGATCGAATCCTCGTCAGTGTCGTGCACATCGACGGACACCGTCTGGTCAGTCGAGACCGGGATCTGTGCGAGCCAGCTGCCACCCTCGGGTGCGCTGAACTCGTGCGTGCCCGGTTCTACGGTCTCCGCCTCCGCGCCGCCGGACCTCAACTCGAAGGTGACCTCGTCTCCGCTGTAATCGGTCAGCCGCACCTCGTGTTCACCCGGAGTCAGTGTCATAGTCAGGCTCGCGTCATAGGAGTTATCCGACTCCGTAGAGCCGTCATCGTCGCGCCACTGCGTCCCGTCCGCAGAGGCGACTTCGATGATCGGGTCGGCCTCACCGGGTTCACTGAAAGTATCCAGCCAGTACACGCCCGGCTCGTCGACCACGAATGTATAGGTGGCTCCTCCCCCCTCCGGCACCTGAACTTCGACCGTGTCGCCAGGAACGAAGGATCCACCGTCGGCTGTGGGTGCATCGGCGGGCTCATCCGGGGTCGCGGTATCGGTGGGGTCGCTGTCCGTGGGATCGCTCTGCGTGGGTTGCCCGGTGGACGGAGTCGCCACTGGATCGGTCGCCGCGCCGCCGAGGCCGGAGATCAGTCGGACGGCAAAGACGACCACGAGCACGATCACGAGCACAGCCACACCGAGGACCACGAACAAACCGGTCTTCGTTCCGCTCGAAGGCGGCGCGGCAGCCGGTCCGTAGGCGCCGTAGCCACCAGTCGAGGGACCGCGTTGCCCTCCAGCGGACGGGCCCTCGGGACCGCCCATGGGCGGCGCATGACCGGGGGTACCGGTGCTGGCAGGACTCCCCGGCAGTTGACCCCACGCGCCGGCGTCTGGAGTCCCGCCAGCGGCGGCCACCTGAGCGGGGTCGTACGGAGTGGTCTGATCCGCGGTTCCCGGTGCGGGCGCACTGCCGTAAACCTGCTGACCGGGCTGTCCTGCGGGTACCTGCCCGGGCTGTGCGCCCTGTCCAGGCTGGTGCCCCTGTCCAGTCCGCATACCCCCGTCGCCACCATGCACCGGTGCCCGATGGTCCGTCCACATGGCACCATCCCAGTAGCGAAGGGCGTTCTGGTCCTGCGGGTCCGGATACCAGCCGGCGGGGACGGTCATTCAGGCTCCTCAGGCGCATCGCGCCGCGTCGAATCAGTCGCGTTCGCTGGTGAGCATACCTGCGCTGAGATGCCGCCTTGAAGGCAGGACCGGCTCCCGCACCAGCGCCCGGAGCGGGGAGGTGGCCAACGGGCGCCAGCGAGCCTGGCACGATGTTCCTTGGCCCGAATTGCACACCCGAACGAGAGGTCCTGTGATGCTCGACGATCACCTCCGCCCAGTCCTGGACGACGTTATCGCCCGGAACCGGCACGAGCCGGAGTTCCACCAGGCAGCGCGGGAGGTCTTCGAGTCAATCGCTCCGGCGATCGCGCGCCGGCCCGAGTATCTCGACGCAGGCGTGGTGCAGCGACTCTGCGAGCCCGAGCGTCAGCTCATCTTCCGGGTCCCGTGGACCGATGACGCCGGCCGGGTGCATGTCAACCGTGGCTTCCGGGTGGAGTTCAACTCCGCGCTCGGGCCATACAAGGGCGGGCTGCGATTCCATCCGAGTGTGTACCTGGGCATCGTGAAGTTCCTGGGGTTCGAGCAGATCTTCAAGAACGCGCTCACGGGCCTGCCGATCGGTGGCGGCAAGGGCGGGTCGGATTTCGATCCCAAGGGACGCAGCGATGCCGAGGTGATGCGGTTCTGCCAATCCTTCATGACGGAGCTGGCCCGGCACATCGGCGAGTACACCGACGTCCCGGCCGGTGATATCGGTGTGGGCGGCCGTGAGATCGGCTACCTGTTCGGCCAGTACAAGCGGATCACGAACCGCTATGAGGCAGGGGTCATCACCGGCAAGGGCATCACCTGGGGCGGTTCGCATGTGCGTACCGAGGCCACCGGATACGGGCTGGTCTTCTTCGTCCGCGAGATGCTGCGGGCCAGCGGCCAGGACCTCGAGGGCCGCCGCGTGGTGGTCTCTGGAAGCGGGAATGTCGCACAATATGCGATCGAGAAGCTGCAGGCCCTCGGCGCGACGGTGGTGGCCGTGTCGGACTCCAGCGGGTACGTCGTGGACGAGTCCGGCATCGACCTGCCGCTCCTCCAGGAGATCAAAGAGGTGCGCCGGGGGCGCATCTCGGAGTACGCCGAGGCCCGCGGGGGCTCAGTCCGCTTCGTTTCCGAGGGAAACATCTGGGACGTTCCCTGCGATATCGCGCTGCCCTGCGCCACTCAGAATGAACTCGACGGCGTGGCCGCGCGTCGCTTGATCACCAACGGCACGATGCTGGTGGCCGAAGGGGCGAACATGCCCTGCACGCCCGAGGCCGTCGATGCCTTCAGCGAGGCCGGCGTTTCGTTCGCCCCCGGTAAGGCCGCGAACGCCGGCGGTGTGGCAACCAGCGCCCTCGAAATGCAACAGAATGCGGAGCGGGACTCCTGGTCATTCGCCCATACCGAGGAGCGACTCGAGGAGATCATGCAGGGCATCCACCACCGTTGCGTGGTCACTGCCGACGATCACGACCGACCTGGCGATCTGGTCACCGGCGCGAACATCTCCGGGTTCATTCGCGTCGCCGACACGATGCTCGACCTGGGCGTGATCTGAGCTCAGATGCCCGATGACGTCCCTCGCCCGAGCCTGCGTGCCGCCCTCGATCTCGATCGCCTCGTCTGCAGGACGGCCTCTGGTGCGCAGGTACCGTTTCCGCCTGCGAGCGATCGTGAGGCATGGCGCGCGGTTGACCCGGTCAGCCGGCACACCATCTTGGACCACGCCGCGCACCTGAGCCGGCAACCGTGGCCGGAGCTCACGGTCTCGGCGCGGCTCGAGTTCTCGCGGAGCGGGTCCCGACGTGCATTTGAAGCGCCGTACTTCGCGCGTCGTCGGCGCCTGGTGCTCCTCGCTCTAGCCCTCGCGCTCGGTGAGGAGCGGTACGCCGACCAGGTGCTGGACGGTATCGGGCTGCTGGTGGAGGAGGTGAGCTGGTGTCTGCCTGCGCACGACAGCCCTCCAGGTGAGCCGCTCCGGCTGCTCCCGGATCCTGCACGCCCCGTACTGGATCTGTTTGCTGCCGAAACTGCCGCGACGCTGACCTGGGTGAGCTGGCTGCACGCTGCTCGGCTTTCGGACACCCCCGGGTTGCTCACCCAGGTGCGCATGGCCGTGCTGGATCGCGTGATTCGGCCGTTCATGGACGAGGGGCGTAACTGGTGGTGGTTCGGTGCCGGGATGAACTGGAATCCGTGGATCGTCTCCAATGTGCTGACCGCCACCGCGCTTCTCGCGCCAGGTGAGGACGTGGCACGCCCGGCCTACGCGGCTGCCCTGGAAAGCCTGGACGGCTACCTGGAGCGGACGCCGTCGGATGGTGGGTGTGCCGAGGGAATCATGTACTGGTGGCAGTCGGCGGCTCGACTGTATGAGGCGCTGGATGTGCTCGGCTGGGTCGACCCGGGCGGGACGACGGCAGTGCTCACCGCCCCGCTCGTCCAGCGGATGGCCAGCTATCCCCTGGTGGTGCACCTCGGTGGCCCGTGGTCGGCGAGCGTGGCCGACGGTATCGCCCGGGTACCCCCGCCGACGGAGGAACTGGACAAGGACCAGCACCCGCCAGCACTGTTGCATCGGTTCGCGACAGCCGCACGGGTCCCGGAGGTCGCTGCGCTGGCCGCCTCCTTCGACCGCGCGCTGGTGCCGTATCAGGCGATGTACCGGTGCCTGGTCACCCTGTTCGACCCGGGCTGGACGCAGAGTGCTCGAACCACTGAGCCTGCAGCCACCCCTCACTGGTTGGATCAGACCCAGGTGTTCGCAGCATCGACCGACGACGCCCGGGTCCGCGTGGTGGCCAAGGGCGGGCACAACGACGAACCGCACAACCATCTCGATGTCGGATCGGTCGTGGTGGCCGTTGACGGCGCCCCGATCTTGATCGACGTCGGCGCGGGGCAGTACACCGCCGGCAGCTTCGGGCCCGATCGATACTCCACCTGGTTCACACAGTCCGGTTTCCACACGGTCCCGGCCCCTGACGGCGCAGAGCAGGGCGTCGGGGAACGGTTCCGCGCCGTTGTGCTCGAGCAGTCCGCCGCTCACGTGCGCCTAGAACTCGCCGGGGCGTATCCCACCTCGGTGGGGATCACCTCGTGGCAGCGCGAGGTCCGCCTGGGCGCGGCGCTGGAGCTGACCGACTGCTGGACCCCGGCCACGTCCGATACTCGCGTGCATCTGATGCTCGCCCACGCCCCCCAGGACAACGGAGACGGCTCGCTCGACGTGTGTGACACCGACGGACGCAGGCGTGCCCGGCTGGAGATCGGCGACCAGGTGGAGGCAGCCGTCGAGACGATCGACCTCACCGACCCGATCCTGAAGGCGGTGTGGGGAGACCAGATCGCTCGGCTGGTGCTCCGACCCACCGAGATCGGGAGCGAGGCTTCGCTGCGGGTGGTGTTGCGGGCCCTGTGAGCCCATTCGGGCCGCCGCCGTCTGCCAGGATGTGGCCCATGCTGATCTCGCGTGCAGTGGCGGAGGGGATCCGGGCAGGCCGTATCACCACCCAGTACCGGCGGTGGGACGTGCCACGGGTCCGCGCCGGGGGCAAGCAGCTCACCGCCGCGGGCGTGGTCGAGTTCACCCGGGTGACCCGGGTGAACGATCTGCAGCGGCTCACCGATCGCGCGGCGCGTGCCGCGGGGATGAAGGATGCCGACGCACTCCGGCGAGCTCTCCGCCCCCGGGACCGCCCTCGCGGTCCACGCGGGTCGGCCGGAGGGGAGCATGTCTATCGGGTGCACGTGCGTTGGATCGGTGAGGATCCACGGCTCGCCCTGCGCGAGAGGCTGCCGGACTCGGAGGAGCTCGCCACCATCGCGCAGCGGCTCGCCCGCCTGGACGCCCGCCCTACGGGTCCATGGACCCAGGAGATCCTCACGTGGATCCGCGACAACCCGCGAGTGGTCTCCAAGGAGCTGGCTGCCCTGCGGGACGTGAAACTGCTGCCCATGAAGACAGACATCCGCAAGCTCAAGGGCCTCGGCCTGACGATCAGTCACGATGTCGGGTACGAGCTCTCGCCGCGGGGGGCGGCATACCTCGCCTGGCTGGAACGCTGACGACCCCCCGCGCTCCTGAGGCGCCGGTGATATTCGAGGCTCAGACTGGCATCTCGGCCGATGATCACGCCGCAGGTTCGGCATCGTCGCTGGACAATCTCGCCGGACATCTCGAACGCTAGCCGCACTCCCCCGCGGATTCTCGCCAGGGCCCGCCCCGGCGTGGGCGCTGCTGTGCCCGCAGCCGACCAGCGCGGTACTCATTGTTGCTACCTACCGGTACTTACCGCTACTATCTAGCGGTAGTCAGCATTACTGAGTAGAGAGGCAGGCTCGATGGGCAATCAGATGACGGAGATGCTCAAGGGCACTCTGGTGGGCATCGTGCTGGCCACGCTGGCCGGGCGCCCTGCCTACGGGTACGAGATCACGGCCCGACTGCGGGAGCAAGGCTTCACCGACCTCGTCGAGGGAACTGTCTACGCCCTGCTCGTGCGCATCGAGCAGAAGGGATTCGTGGATGTGGAGAAGGTCCCGTCCGAGAAAGGGCCCCCACGGAAGGTCTACTCACTGAACGCGCAAGGCAGGGACCAACTCAACGAGTTCTGGAGAACGTGGACCTTCCTCTCCGAACGCATCGAACAACTGCAGCACCCCAACGATGACCACCAGCACGAAGGAGCATGACCGTGGCAGCAAAGTGGATCGAGGCCCTCACCGGGTCGCTCGAGCAGAAGAAGCAGTACAAGCAGGACAAGGCCCGCATCGACGCCCTCCCCGAGCCGTACACGAGGGCAGCTAACGCGATGCACCGGTACCTCATGTACGCCGGAGGCGTCACTGACGGCGACACGCTGAGCACAATGTTCACTGATCTGGCTGACCTCTGGGAGCGCGCGGCCATCGATAGGACGCCGGTGCGCGACATCGTGGGCGACGATCCGGTGGAGTTCGCCGAGACGTTCGCCAGCGCCTACTCGGGCAAACGGTGGATCGACAAGGAGCGCGCGCGCCTGACGAAAGCAATGGACGAAGCCAGCGGCGCTGATGGCAAGGAGGCAGGCGCATGAGCACCGATGGCGCCCGCGACCCCGCGATCCGGGTACGCGGCATCACCAAGTCCTTCAATGACCTGCACGTATTGACCGGGGTTGACTTCGATGTGCGGGCGGGGAGCATTTTCGCCCTGCTCGGCTCCAACGGCGCCGGCAAGACCACCCTGGTGCGGATTCTCGCCACATTGCTGAAGGCCGATTCCGGGACCGCCACGGTGCACGGCTTCGACGTCGCCTCGGCACCGAACGAGGTGCGCGAGTCGATCAGCCTGACCGGTCAGTTCGCTGCGGTCGATGAGGTGCTCAGCGGTCGGGAGAACCTCGTGCTGGTCGCGAAGCTGCGTCACTTGAAGAGTCCAGGAGCGATCGCCGATGACATGCTCTCCCGCTTCTCGCTCACTGACGCGGGAAGCCGCAAGGCCGGAACGTACTCGGGTGGGATGAGGCGCCGCCTCGACATCGCGATGAGTCTGATCGGGAACCCACCGGTCATCTTCCTCGACGAACCCACCACTGGCCTCGATCCGCAGGCGCGCATCGAGGTGTGGCAGATGATCAGGGAGCTCGCGAAGAGCGGCACCACCGTCATGCTCACTACGCAGTATCTCGACGAGGCCGAACAACTCGCCGACCGCATCGCGATCCTGCACCAGGGAACGATCATTCAGAACGGCACTCTCGCCGAACTCAAGGCGCTCATGCCCGCCGCCGAAGTCGAGTATGTCGAGAAGCAACCCTCCCTCGAGGACGTGTTCCTCGCTCTGATCGGTCACGCGCCGCAGTCACCGACCGCGAGCGAATCGGACCTCCCGGCAGGAAAGGAACTCCCATGACCAGCTACGCCCTGAGCGACACCCGCGCCCTCACCGGCCGGTCATTGCGCCACATCCTGCGCAGCCCCGACACGATCATCACCACGGCGGTCACGCCGATCGCGCTGATGCTGCTGTTCGTGTACGTGCTCGGCGGTGCGATCACCACCGGAACGGACCAGTCGTACATCAACTACATGCTGCCCGGCATCCTGCTCATCACGATCGCCTCAGGTATCGCCTACACCGCGTACCGGTTGTTTCTCGATATGCAGGGCGGCATCTTCGAACGCTTCCAGTCCATGCCGATCGCACGCTCCAGCGTGCTCTGGGCACACGTGCTCACCTCGGTGGCCGCGAATCTTGCCTCGATAGTGATCGTGACTGGGGTGGCGCTGCTGATGGGTTTCCGCACCGGGGCATCGGTGGGCGCCTGGCTCGCCGTTGCCGGCGTCCTGATCCTGTTCACGGTGGCGTTGACCTGGGTCGCCGTGATCGCCGGACTCTCCGCGAAGACTGTCGACGGTGCGAGTGCGTTCAGCTATCCGCTCATCTTCCTGCCGTTCATCAGCTCGGCGTTCGTCCCCACTGCGTCGATGCCGGGGCCGGTGGCCTGGTTCGCCGAGCACCAGCCCGTCACGGCCATCGTGAACACGCTCCGTGCGTTGTTCACCCAACAGCCGGTGGGGAACGAGATCTGGATCGCCCTCGCCTGGCTCGTCGGGATCCTCGTCGTCGCCTACACCGCTGCGAACATGATCTACCGCGGGAAGATCAGCTAGCGACGATCAGCGAACACTGCACCGCCATACGCCCGTCGCCTGGGACTCCCCCGGCGACGGGCGTTCGTGCGTGCTGATTCGTTCACCCGTTCGTCACCCTGGATCGCATTCGGCCTGCTCAACGCGTGTGTGCCGCACTGGGCGGCATTCATCTGAATGATGCCCGGACGTCATGCGGTGATGGGCGCAGCGTCAATCCAGTCCGGTTGGCTGGGGCCGTCACCAGCTAGAGCGCCGATTCGCGGCCTCGGCCCACGCACGGCCCCGACAGAACTGAGAACGATGACCACGCTGCTCCAACCCATCGAGGGAATACGCCCTCGGAGTTCGAAAAGCGCAGTCCCGCAGCGCACGTCACCGCAGATCCGCCGCCGCAACCGCAAGGACGGATTGCTCTTCTGGGCGCTGATCCTGCCCAACCTGGTCGCGATCGTGGTTTTCGGCTACTACCCGACTGTGTACAACTTCGTCCTCAGCTTCACTGACTGGGATTTCGTTCAACCGGCGCCGGTCGTCGTCGGGTTCGAGAACTACGTGGAACTGTTCCAGTCCGGTTCCATGCTGATGGACGCGCTGCGCAACACCGCGATCTTCGTGCTCGTCGCGGTGATCGGCACGTTGTTCGGTGGGATGGCGATCGGCGCTCTGCTCGCTCAGCGGCTGCGCTTCTCCGGCCTGGTACGCACGATCGCGTTTGCCCCGCACATGCTGCCCGGCGCCGCAATCGGTGTGCTGTGGCTGTTCATGTTCGATCCGAACTACGGCCTCAGCCGGTGGCTGTTCTCCATGTTCGGGATGGAGTCACCGAGCTGGACCACCACCTCGGACTTCTCACTCTGGTCGATCACCATCGCGTACGCCTGGCAGCGCCTGGGCTTCGTGGCGATCATCTACTACACAGCGATCCTCGACCTGCCCAAGGACATCTACGAGGCCGCGGCCCTCGATGGTGCACGCGGGTGGGGCTTGTTCCGTTACACCACGCTTCCGCTGCTGAGCCCTGTGACGTTCTTCCTCACCATCACCGGCATCATCGCGGCCGCGCAGACATTCGACATCATCGCCACACTCACCAACGGCGGCCCCGGCACGTCCAGCACCACGTTGCCGTGGATGATCTACGACCAGGCATTCGTGGACTTCAACATCGGCACCTCCGCCGCCACGGCCACGGTGATGTTCGCACTGCTGCTCGTGGTGACCCTCGTCCAGACCAAGTACGCGAGCAAGCAGGTGCATTACTCATGAGCCTCACTCTGGACCGCAAAGACGAGTCAGCCGCGGCATCACGAACCGCCACCCCGCCCGAGGGGCCGCCCGGCGCACGAAACCTCTCTGGCGCACACGGCGGCGGGCGCACGCGACGCCGTCGGGGACCGCGGCGGCCATTGCCTGCCGCGATGGCGCTGTACGTGCTCATCGCCGCGACATTCGCGCTGTTCGCGGTGCCGCTGTACTGGCTGTTCAGTTCCGCCCTGAAGCCGGAGCATGAGATCTACACCTACCCACTCACCTGGGTGCCCAGCGCACTGGAATGGAGCAATTTCAGCGAGGCGTGGACCTCGGCGCCGTTCGGTGCCTTCCTGCAGAACTCGATCATCACCACTGTGGTGGGCACCGGCCTGGAGATCGGGGTCGCGCTCCTCTCGGCGTACGCGTTCGCGTTCGTCTACTTCCGCGGCAAGATGCTCGTCTTCGCGCTGATGGTCGGCTCGCTCATGCTGCCCGGGCACATCACTCTGCTGGTCAACTACATCACCATCTCGAACTTGGGATGGCTGAACACGTACCAGGGTCTGATCCTGCCGGGCATCGGCTCCGCATTCGCGATGTTCCTCATCTATCAGCAGATGCGTCAGGTGCCCGAGGAGCTCGTGGACGCGGCCAAGATGGATGGCGCCGGCCATCTGCGGCGGATGAGCACGGTGGTGATCCCGATCTGCCGCCCGATGATCCTGACTGCCACGTTGATCGTGCTGATCACGAAGTGGAACGACTTCGTCTGGCCACTGATCGTCACCTCCACCTCCGATATGCGGACCCTGCCGATCGGGTTGATGTTCCTGCGTAGCCAGGAGGGCTACGACGCCTGGGGTCCGGTGATGGCCGGCACCGTGATCGTGGCTGCGCCGATGCTCCTCGTCTTCTTCATCGCCCAGCGCCGCATCATCGGTGGTATCACCGCCGGTGCGATCAAGGGCTGACGGCGGCCTGCGCCCTCACCTGCGGCCGCTCGCCTTCTCCTCTCTCACCTTCTGCCTGTCCCCTGATCCGATAGACGACCCTCCAAGGAGCACCTCTCGTGCAGAACTTCCCTCTGACCCGCCGCCACCTGCTCTCCGCCATGGGCGTGGGCGCCGGCACCGCGGCCCTGGCTGCGTGCACCGGCCCTGTCTCCGCCGACGGCGGCGGCGAAGGCGCGGCCAGCAATTTGCGTAGCGGCTTCAGCCAGGCTGCCCTCGGCGAGATCCCCTCGGAGTATCAGGGGCGTACGAACATCCTGTTCTGGGCGCCGTGGACCGGTGGGCTCTTCGAGGCCATGACCGAGCAGTTTGCGATGTTCAACGAGGCCCAGACCGAGATTTACGCCGCTATCGAATCGGTGGGCGGCTATGCGGACCTCAACACCGCATTCACTGCCGCGCTGCAGGCCCGGGCGGTTCCGGATATGGTCTGCTTCCCGGAGATGCAGTGGCTGCAGTTCTACTTCGCCGGGGCGCTCACTCCACTCGATTCGCACTTCGACGACGAGTGGAACCTGGACGTCTACCTGCAGAACTTCATCGGCGAGAGCAAGGCCGGCGATGAGACCTACGTGGTGCCCTTCGCCCGCTCCACACCGCTGTTCTACTACAACAAGAGCCTGTTCAACGAACTCGGTCTGCCGGTGGATACCCAGTACACCTGGTCCCAGTTGCGCGAGTTCGGTGCCGAGATCGCCTCAGTACAGAGTTCAGGCCAGGAGATCAAGACCTTCGCGTACTCAGGCGGGGACGCGTGGTTCGCGAACTCCTGGCTGTGGGCTTTCGACGGCGTCTGGTCCGACGGCTTCCAGGTCATGCCGGATGAGGCGAAGGTCAGCGAGTTGATGACGTTCGCGAACGAGTGGGTGCACGTCGACGGCAACGCGTACATGGCTCAGGACTCGCACACCGACTTCCAGACCGGCCTGGTGGCCGCCGTGCACGGATCCACCGCCTCCATGCGCGGACTCACCGAGGCCGTCGACTTCGAACTCGGTGCCGCGTTCATGCCCGGTGAGGTGAACCAGCCCCCGACGGTACCCACCGGCGGTTCCGGCTTCTCCCTGGTACGGACCGAATCGCAGGAACGTCAGGACGCCACCGCCGAGTTGCTGAAGTTTCTCGCCACCCCCGCAATGTCCGGAAAGTGGCACATCGATTCCGGATACGTGCCGATCGTGCAGGCGGCGGCGGACGAACCGCAGGTGCAGGAGCTGCACGCGACCGACCCGAACTTCACCGTGGCGATTCAGCAGATGGAGAACGCTCAGACGGTGGCACCGGTGAACTGGTTCCAGTCCGGAACTGCTGCACTGAGCGAGGCGTTCGCGTCCCTCACGGGTGACGACGCCGATGTGCAGGCGACCATCGACACCCTGCGGGGAGAGTACGAGGGAATCCTCGAGGACAACCGCGAGGACCTTGAGGCCCTGGGCATCTCGTGACGAGCACACCCAGGCCGGCCGTGGTCGGGCATCGCGGCGCTGCTGCGGTGAGCCCGGAGAACACGCTGGTCTCGTTCGCCCGTGGCATCGCTGACGGTGCGGAGGCGATCGAACTGGACGTGCACCTGACGGCGGATGGTGAGTTGGCGGTCATTCACGACGCCAGCGTGGACCGTACCGCCGTCGGGGGCCGGTCCACGGGCGCCGTGGCCGCCCTGACGTGGGCGCAGCTGATGGAAGTGGAACTGCCCCACGGGCAGCACATCCCCTCCCTTGCCCAAGCGCTGGACGCCATCACAGTGCTGGTACACCTGGAGATCAAGGCCCTGGCGGCCGCGCGCCTCGCCGCCGAGTTGGTGCTCGATGCTGGTCTGGGCGATCGGGTCACCATCACCAGTTTCCAGATCGATGCCTTACGGGAGGTACGGGAGGTGGCTCCGACCCTGGCGGTCGGGGTCATCTCCCCCGCCCCCACCAATGAGGCGCTCGACGCCGTGAAGGAACTGGACGCCGTCTCCCTGGCGCTCCAGGTGCGCCATCTGGACGCCGCACTCGTCCAGCGGCTCCGGGCCGACGACGTGGCCGTGTGCGCCTGGCCGGTACTCACGCCCACAGACCTGCGCGGCGCTCTGGAGGCAAGGGTGGCCATGGTGACCGCCGACGATCCTGCGTGGTGCCGTGATCAGCTCGCTCAGATCTACGCACAACCCGCCTGAGTCCCCAGACGCGAAGGAAACACCGTGCCACACAAGCTCCTGGTCATCTCCGTCGATGCGATGCACACCGACGACATCCCGTTCGCCCGCACACTCCCGGCCTTCTCCCGCATTCTGGAGCGCGCAGCCGTGGCCGAGATCGAGGGCATCTACCCCTCGGTCACCTACCCGAACCACACGGCACAGACCACAGGCTGCCCACCGGCTCGGACCGGGATCTTCAACAACCTGCAGTTCCAGCCCGGCAGCGGCGATCAGTCCGAGTGGTTCTGGGACGCCGGGATGATCCAGGTCCCGACGATCTTCGAGGCAGCACAGCAGGCGGGTCTGACCACTGCGGCGGTCCAGTGGCCGGTGACCGGCGGCGAGAAGCACGTGGACTGGCTAGTACCGGAGATTGCCTGCCCGCAGGTGTTCGACGGACTGGAGGACCAGTACCTGCGCACCACTGATTCACGCTCGTACGAGACCTACATCTACCCGCACCTCGATCTGGTGCGCACCGACGTCCGCAAAGGCAAGTACTTCGCGTTCGTGAACCACGTCTCCGAGCTCATCCTGCGGCACGAGCGGCCTGACGTGATGTTCGTGCACCTGGTGGAGGTCGACACTGCCCGGCACGCGGGTGGTTCCTACGGGCCGCATGTGGAAGAGGCACTGCGTGAGGTCGATGCCACGCTCGGCACCTATCTGAGCGCTTTGGAGGAGAACGGGGACTTGGAGGAGACGAACATCGTGCTGGTCTCCGACCATGGCCATCTCGATGTGGAGCAGCACACGAACCTCAATACGGTCTTCGTCGAGCGCGGTTTCATCCGCCTCGACGGCAGCGGCGCACTCCTCGACTGGGACGTGTTCTGCCTAGGCGCGGGCCTATCGGGTCAGTTGTTCCTCGCCGAGGGAATCACGGTGGACCGGCGCAGGGAGATCGAGGCGCTGCTGGTGGAGATCGAATCGGACCCGCAGTTTCGGATCGAGAAGATGTGGACGGTGGAGGAGACCCGCCGCGACTACGGGCTGGACGGGCCATTCACCTGGGTGGTCGAGTCAGAGCCCGGTGTGATCGTCGGCATGCTGTGGGACAGACGAGCGGTCGTCCGGTCCGGAGACGAGGACTTCCCGGCGCTGAAGGGCAGCCACGGGCACGCACCCCGCCATGGCGGGCAGCCGGTCTTCATCGCGACCGGCCCCGACTTCGCACCGGGTGCGGACGCCGGGCGGCGCAGCATGCTCGATGAGGCGCCGACATTGGCGGCCGTGCTCGGGATCGACCTCCCGCAGGCTGAGGGAACAGTCATACGAGAGGTGCTCACAGCGGTCGCCACGTCAATCCCCGCCGTACCCGCCCCGGCCTGACCTGCTCCACGCCTGAGCACCGGCGCGATCGGGTCGCAAGCGAGGCCGGTTACCCGCGCAGTTACACTCGCAGCTATGGCCGAGGCAGAGCTAGCCGAGAATGCGGATTCGAAGGTTGAGCAGGAGGTCCGAGGCGGCAGGCGGCGGCCCGTTTTTGCGGTGCCGCAGGTGCGTTGGCTCCTCACGGGCGTGATCCTTGGTGCCCTGGGGCTCGCGACCGGTGTCGCGAGCATCGTCTTGGACCTTGGCCGGGACATCTGGATACTGGCGCTCGGTGCCGCCGGTGTGGCCCTCGTGTGCGTGTTGAGCGGCACCCGGGTCTCAACAGTGATCGGATTCGTCGCAGCGAGCGGGCTCGTGGCGGGCGGGATCGTCGCGGCCGGCGCCGCACCTGCGCTCCCTCCGGAAGTGGTCACGCTTCCCGCATTCACGCCACCGACCGACGATCGTGACGATGTGACCGAGATCGGTCGTGATGCCGACGTACTCGTCGTGATGGATTCGGAGAGTGCGGCGGTGATCGGCTACACGCTCGAGGGTGATCTCCTGTGGTCCAGCAAGGACGGGTACGGCGACGGGTTTAACTACTCGATTCACGCGGGAGACTCGGTCATCACCTACCCCGGCAGGTCAGGGGAGCATGTGCCGGTGGTCTCCCTCTCGACGGCGACGGGTCAGACGCAGTGGTCGCTCGAGCTCGGCGAAGCGATCCCCGTGGCCGCCAATGAGGACGTCATCGTCTTCGCCGATCGTCAGCGCGTGCTTGCCGTGGACCGGCAGACCGGTGACCAGCAATGGGAGATGGCGGGCGATATCGCCGCAAGCACCGAGGGCTCGGGCAGCCACGACGCTTTCCGCTGGACCGCGCACGCGGACTGGATCGTGGTCGGAGATCGCGAAAGCAATCAGTATCAAGTCCTCGACGCGCGCACGGGTGTCCCCGCGGCAGTCAGCATCGACGAGTTCTCGGTGTTCGACTGGGCGATCGCCGGCGACACCTTCATCAGCTTCGAGTTCGATGGGCAGCAGCGCGTCGCCGTGGGGACTCCGTTGCGAGGAGGGGACCGGTGGCAGACGGAGGTCCGCAACTTCACTTCGGGCAGCGGCTTCTACGAACCGGTCGGCACTGATCTGCGGATCGCGACCTCGACTCAGATGCAGTGGCTCGACAGCGCCACCGGTGAACTCGCAACCGTCGATCTGCCAACCGGGTGGAGGGTTTTCCCGCACATGCCCGCGAACATCGACGGCGCACGCACGCTGCTCGTTCTACATCGCGATTCCGATGACAACCTTCTCGGATACGGCCTCTTCGACTCCAGGACCGGTGAGCTGATGGAAGTCGCCGGCCCGTACGGCGAGCACGTGAGGGTCGTCGGCGTGACACCGTCGGGCACGCTCGTCTCCCTGCCCTACCTGGACGCGGTAGGGGAAGAACACGAGAGAACGGTCCTAGTCCCCGACCCCAGCTGACCCGCCGCTCGCGGAGTGATGGTGCGGACCGGCCAACGTACCGCGCGGGCAACGGCACGTCCGCCGGGCATCGGGCGGTGGCGAGGCGTCACGGTCGAGCGTGAGCGGTACCCACGTCATGCGGGTCGCGGCGTGGTGAGCCCCGCGGCAGACTGAGATCTGGGTCAGGCTTGGTCGCATCAGGAGGCAGCCGGTGGAGTGGTTCGCCGCGGAGGACTATCACGCGGCCCGGTTCGTCCTGCAGCGTGGAATCGCGCTGATGTACCTGGTGGCGTTCGTTGCCGTGCTGCGTCAGTTCCTCCCACTGCTCGGCTCCCATGGCCTCCTTCCCGTGCCGCGATACGTGGAGCGCGTCGGTTCCCGCGCAGGGCCGACGATCTTCCGGTGGCGTTACTCGGACACCCTGGTGCTGATGATCGCCTGGGCGGGCGTGCTCATCGCTGCGGCACTGGTGGCAGGTCTGCCCCAGTCCGGACCGCCGTGGGTGCCGTTCCTAGCCTTCGCCGTTCTCTATCTGTTGTACCTGTCGGTGGTGAACGTGGGTCAGGTGTTCTACGGGTTCGGGTGGGAGTCGCTCCTGCTGGAGGCCGGCTTTCTTGCCGCGTTCCTGGGCTCGGACGACGTCGCTCCCCCGCTCCTGGTGCTGCTCGCCTTCCGATGGCTGCTGTTCCGGGTGGAGTTCGGCGCCGGGATGATCAAGATGCGTGGGGATCGGGCCTGGCGTGACCTCACAGCGCTGGATTATCACCACGAGACCCAACCGATGCCTGGCCCGCTGAGCTGGTTCTTCCACCACTTGCCGCGCCCGCTGCACCGAGTGGAGGTGGCGGCGAACCACGTGGTGCAACTGGCCGTGCCGTTCCTGCTGTTCCTGCCCCAGCCGATCGCATCGATCGCGGCCGTCTTGGTGATTGCCACGCAGTTGTGGCTGGTCCTGTCCGGGAACTTCGCATGGCTGAACTGGTTGACGATGCTCTTGGCGTTCTCCGCCGTCGGAGATGACCAACTCGCGGCGGTCCTGCCAGCCCTGACCCCCACGCTGGCTGCCACGCCCACGCGGGCCGGGGACCTGTGGTGGGTGGTGCTCGTCATGGTGATGGCCGCCGTCGTGGCAGTACTCGCGGTGCCTCCTGCGCGGAACCTGTTCTCCCGGCACCAGGCGATGAATGCCTCGTACAACCGTTTCCATCTCGGTGGTGCATACGGAGCGTTCGGATCGATCACCCGGGTACGGCATGAGGTCGTGGTGGAAGGAACCGAGCAGGAGGTGCCCGACGGCGGCTGGTGTGAGTATGTCTTCTCTGCCAAGCCGGGACCGGTGGAGCGCCTCCCCGGGCAGTTCGCCCCGTATCATCTGCGCCTCGATTGGGGCATGTGGTTCCTCGCGCTGGGCTCTGGTGCGCAACATCGCTGGTTCAGTGTTCTGCTGCGGCGCCTCCTGGAGGCCGATCGAGCCACGCTACGGCTGTTCGCTCGTGACCCATTCGACGGGCGGGCGCCGCGGTGGGTGCGGGCTCGCATGTTCACCTATCGGTACAGCACCCCGGAAGAGCGCCGTGCTACAGGGCACTGGTGGGTGCGCAGCGCCGCCCGGGAATTCGTGGAGCCGGTGGGATTGGCGCAGCTCACGCCGCGAAGCGAATGAGGGAGTCCTCGGCGTATCGCGCTCAGCACGCCGGCGGGTCCCGATCACGCCGAGAGGTCCCCCAGCGCTGATCCATCGCCCAGCCGGGAGCGGGTGATGACGGAGAGCGTGCCGTTCGTTTCGAGTACGACGGCGGCAATCTCAGTGAGATCTCCGGACCCGGTCGAGCGAACGGCGTGACGAACTTCGTTCTCGGTGAGTCGGCATGACCGAAGTGCCACCGCGTCGAACTGTCCATCGCGCAGGAGTATTCGCGGCGAGGAGGTGACCGCCTTGCGCAGCGCGTGCCAGCGGGTGGTCGACCATGCGACCACAAACTGCAGCGCCGCAAGCAACACCAGGGCCGCTGCCCCTTCAGCCCACGAGACGTCGCTGTTGAGCAGGATGGTGGCCAATGTGGAGCCGAGCGCGACGGTCACGATGAAATCGAAGGCGTTGAGCTGACTCAACGTTCGCTTCCCTGAGACGCGCAGCACGAGGACGAGCGTGACGTAGCCCGCCCCGCCAAGTGCCAGAGTGCGAACCACGTCGGACCACGAGTCGAACCACATGCTGGCTACGTTACGGACGTGAGGCGCAGTTCGCTTCGTGAGGGCCGCCCTGGTCGATCGTCATCGACCACTCGCCAGGGGCCGCTCACTTCACCCTGGCGGGTGTCGATGAAGTCGCTCATAGAGGGCGATCGCGCCGGCAACGGACACGTTCAACGATTCGACCCGGTGGCTCATCTGAACGGCGAATCGGTGGCTCGCGAGCGAGTCCAGCTCACGCGATGCTCCACGACGTTCACTGCCGAGCAGGATCGCTGCCCTGCCTCGAACAGCGGCAATCTCGGCCAGCGGTGTGGTGGCAGTGGCCGCGAGACTGAGCAGTGTGAGCGGCACCTCCCGCAGAAACTGCTCGACCTGCTCTCGTGAGGCGATGACGACCGGGAGTGCGAAGACCATGCCACGGCTGGCACGAATGAGTCTCCTGTCATAGACCGAGGAGAGGCCGGTCTCGACAAGTACCAGCCCGGCCGCTCCGAGCGCCGCGGCCGTGCGGGTGAGTGCACCGATGTTGCCCGCCAGCCGCACACCGTCGAGGATGACGATGTCGCCACTGAGGGGTGCCAGATCGCCCAACGCGTACTGACTGGGACGACGGGCGAGCGCGAAGACCCGGGCCCGCTTCTCCCCGCCGAACAACTCCGCGGCTACCCCATCGGTGAGCCGGCGGACCGGTACGCCGCCGGCGTGCGCGAGTGCCGAAAGCTCCGCGCCTAGGGCGACCTGAGAGCGCGTGCGAAAGATGCCGTCCAGCTGCACACCGTGCCGCGACGCCTGCAGGATGTTCTCCTCATCGTCGATGAGGATGGTCGGCTGTGCCCGGCTGCCTGCTCGGACCACGTCGCCAATGCGGCGGGCAATGGCGTGCGCACGATCCGCGATCAGTTCCTCACGGGTGTCCACGCGCGAACGGGTGTCCGGTGAAACGCTCACCGTGCCACCCTCGCGCTTGACGTTGCGTCAATGTCAAGGGCAACGCTGTGGAACTTGAACGTCGCCAATGAGCCCGCTCTCCCCTCACCGGTGCCAGAGAACGGCGCGGGTTCGGATCACGAGGAGATCGTGCCGTCAGCTCCCGTCATGCTCGCACGGAAGCGTGCCGGTCACGGTGAATCCCGCTCCGGGGCGCGACGCCACCTGGAGGCTGCCGCCAAGCGCTGTGAAGCGTTCTCGCATGCCCGTCAGACCGTTGCCTGGCACGATCTGAGCGACCCCCTCACCGTCGTCGGAGATGAGCACCGTCGTACCCTCCGGCGTGACCGCCACACGGATACGCGCAGACCTCGCGTCCGTATGCCGCAACGTGTTGGTGATCGCTTCCTGCACGCACCGCAGGATGGTGACGGTCTGCTCGACCGTCAGATCGGCCGAACCCTCGCACTCCACGCGAATGTCCAGACTGGGCATGGCCGCTGCCAGCTGACGAAGCGCAGGCTCCAACGCCGGCGGATCCGCGCGCATCTGGCCGACCGCCGTCCGGACGGTACCAAGAAGATCCTTCGCGATCGATTTCGCGCGCTTGACGTGGATACTGCCCGCACCATCAGCGGTCAGGTGTGATGCCGTTTCGAGCTCCAGGGAGAGTGCGGTCAGGTGGTGCCCGGTCAGGTCATGCAGGTCTCGGGAGATCCGCAGTCGTTCAGCTTCCCTCGTCGTCAACTCCAGCAGCGCCGCTGTGGAGCGAAGCTCGGCGTGTGCCACTGCCAGTTCCCGGCGGGCGTCTGCTTCGCTGCGCGCGGTGAACACCACCAAGGCGCCGAAAGCCTGCGAGATGCCGAAGATGATCGGTCCGACGACGAGATCCACCGTTGGCCATTGCCCGATCACACCCATGACCACAACGAGCGGGCTCTGCACCCCGATCAGGATGAACACGGCGCGCGGGGACCAGTGGAACGAAGCCATGGTCGCGGTCATGACGAAAAGCAATGCGAGCCATCCTTGCGCCGCCGGCAGGAGAACGAGCGTGATGCCCAGCGCGATCAGCAACAGCAGCATCGCATCGAGGGAGAGTCGGCGCGGGCGCGGGATGAGCTCGTGGATGGCGAGCAGGAGCGTGCAATAGATCACGTAGGCGATCCACCACAGCACCATGATGTGGGGAATGCCCTGGGGGTTGAGGACAGCATCCAGCAAGACCGCCAGGCCGACGCCCAGTGTGCAGCCCAGACTCGTCAAGATCAGGTGAGTACGGGTGCTCCACCACTGGCTCATCCGCTCAGCGATCCGGCTCGGACGGGCGGTCGGCACGGACATGATCGGGAGCCAGGATCCCGGATTCAAGGGCGCGCAGTACCGCTCGCGTCCGGTCCGTCACTCCGAGCTTGAGGAGGACGTTCGACATGCGGTTCTTCACAGTGCCCTCGGCGAGCCCGAGGCCCTGCGCGATCTGACGATTCGACCATCCACTGGCCGCAAGGCGGAGCACATCGAGTTCGCGGTCGCTCAACTGCTCCTGCGCATACACCGGATCCGGCGCACGCGTCGAGGGAGGAATGGCGCGCAACAGCCGGTCGGTCAGCGCTGGCTGGAGGAGCGTGTTGCCCGCGGCAAGGGCGCGCACACCGCCAAGCAACTGCTCGAGCGTGACGTCTTTGAGCATGTACCCTCGGGCGCCCGCTCGGAGTGCTGACAGCACCAACTCATCGTCATCGAACGTGGTCAACACGAGACTCGGTACGCAGATACCTCGTTCGCGCATCGCACGCAATGTGGCGATACCGTCGCGTCCGGGCATCCGCAGATCCAGCAAGATCACATCGGCCGAACTCTGCTCAAGGAAGGCGAGCGCCTCATCGCCGTCGGCGCAGTCGCCGACGATCTCTACATCACCGCTGAGCGCGAGCAGGCTACGGATTCCTTCACGCACCAGGTTCTGATCGTCGACGATGAGCACGCGGATCGGGGTCTTCACCCCGCTGATCTCGGCCTCGTCCACCATGGGCAGAGTCTAGGCATCCCGTGAACGGGGCGGGGGTGCCGGAAGTCACGTGCGCCAGCACCGCCGTGCGAGCGGCACTCCCCCGCCAGAATCCGCTCGCAGTCCCGCCGGCCATACGACACCGGCACAGAATCCGAACGTGACCTCCGGCACCTGCGCACAGGCATCGCTGTCCGTACCGTCGTTTCGCATACCCGCCGCCGGGAGCACGGCGCACCGGCAACCCTCGCATAGGAGTCAGGTATGACACTAGTCACCGCAGACATGAACATCTCGCTCGACGGCTATGCAGCAGGACCCGACCAGAGCTTGTCTGCTCCGTTCGGCGAAGGCCCGGTCGATGTGCTCAGCAACTGGATGTTCGAGGCTGCCGACGAGAATGCCGTGGAGATCGCTGCGCTCAACGGCGCCGATGCCTACATCATGGGCCGGAATATGTTCGGCCCGGACCGAGGTCCGCTCGACCAGGACTGGCAGGGGTGGTGGGGCCCCGAGCCGCCCTATCACGCGCCCGTCTTCGTCCTCAGTCACTATCCCCGTGAGCCGTTGGAACTGACCGGGACGACGTTCACCTTCGTGACCGATGGCATCGACCACGCACTTGGACTCGCCTCACGAGCCGCGGGCGACGGACGCGTTGACATCGCCGGCGGCGCACACACGGTGAACGAGTACTTGAGCGCCGGGCTCATCGATGAACTGCGCGTACACGTCACGCCAGTGATCATCGGCGGGGGCGCCAGGCTGTTCGAGGGCGTCGGCAGCATCCACCTCGAACAGACCGGCGGCCGTGCCGCCTCCACAGTCACGCACTTGACCTACCGAGTGCACTCCCCCTCCCCCACCGATCCGACAACCGAGAACAGGAAATCGACATGACAACCATGAGCCTCTACACAGTGCTGCACACCAAGGACGTCGCACGAACCGCCGACTTCTACCGCACGCATTTCGGGTTCGAGACCACATTCGAGGACGACTGGTACGTGAGCCTGAAGCTGGACCAGTGGGAGTTGGCCGTACTCGATGCGTCGCACTCGACCATCCCGCAGGCGTATCGCGACCGAGTCGCAGGCGGAGTACTGGTCACCTTTGAGGTGGACGACGTCGACGTTGTGTACGCGCGGCTCACCGATGCCGGACTCGCCCCCGTCCTTCCTTTGCGGTCTGAGGAGTTCGGACAGCGGCACGCAATCTTCGCCGGCCCCGATGACGTGCTCATCGATATCATCACGCCGATCCCGCCGAGCGAGGAGTACGCCAAACAGTTTTCTGAGTCGGCACTGCTGCAAGCCCAGCGCGGAGACGGATGAGCACCGCATCGGCCGTCCGTGCTCGTCATCGCACCTGGTTCCTCGTCGACGGTCTCGTCACGGCCCTGAACGCCACCGCCTACCTGGCCCTGCACCGCCTACTGCCGGACTTCCTGGGCGGACAGGTAGGGCACTTCCTCGGTGCCGGAGTGGTCTTGGCACTCGTGTCGATTGGGTTGCTCGTCGTTGCTTGGATGCCGACGCGCTTGCGTGTGCTCCCGGAACTGCTTGTTGCGATCAACGCGATCTGGGCCGTGGGCTCGTTCACGATCGCACTCGCGAATCCCTTCGCCCTGAGCACAGTGGGTATCGTGTGGACCCTCGCCCAAGGCGTGTTCGTCCTCGCCATGGCGATCTTCCAGACCAGGGCGCTGCGTTCGGGCTCATGACGCACCTCGAGCCGGCGCCCGGCTCCCTGGGGCCGAGAAGATCGTTCAGCGTCGTGGCCGGCCCGGCCCGTTCACTGCGCGGTGGCCCGCCTACACGATCGCCATCACCGTCGGCGCGTTCTGTGCAGTGGTCGGTGGCCGTGGGTAGTCGACCACGTGGTTGCCGACACGCCCATCGATGACACGGCGGCGATCGGGCAGGGGTGGTTCACCCTTGCCGCGGCGTGGGTTGTCTTCGGCATACCTGGGGTGCTGTTCGCTGTGGCAGCGATATCGCATGCGAACAGATGCGCGATGCGAGCGAAGTGGCCGCCGATCGTCGTCTCACCCGTGGGCGTCGCGGCGCTTGCCGGACTCGGTGTGGTGGTGGGATGAGCACAACGAGTGCTGCTCACCACGCGGTGTGGATGGCCTTCCGGAGGCGCCGGTCGTAGACCTCACGCACCGCGGCGTCGAACATGTCGATATCGAATCCCTGTTCGATCAGGGCTACGGCCTGCGCGTTGGCTTCGGCCTGAGCAACGTTGCGCGCGCCCGGGATCACGCTCGTCACGCCTGGTCGCGTGGCGATCCAGGCGAGCGTCGCGGCAGGGAGGGGGACGCCGTCGGGAAGGACCGCGGCCAGCTCCTCGGCGGCGGCCAGGCCCTGCTCGAAGTCGACTCCAGAGAATGTCTCGCCCTTGTCGAACGCCTCACCGTGCCGGTTGAACGTGCGGTGATCATTCGCGGCGAAAGTGGTCGCCGTGGTGTATCTGCCGGAGAGCAGACCGGAGGCGAGCGGAACGCGCGCGAAGATGGCCACTCCGGCAGCCTCTGCGGCGGGCAACACCTCATCCAGCGGCTTGAGCCGGAACGGGTTGACGATGATCTGCACGTTCGTCACATTCGGACGGGCGATCGCGGTCAGTGCCTGCTGGCAGGTCTCGACAGAGACGCCGTAGGCGGCGATTGTGCTGTCGGAGACGAGGTTGTCGAGAGCGTCGTAGATGGCATCGGATTCGATCACAGCCGATGGCGGGCAGTGCAGCTGCACCAGGTCGAGGGTCTCGACCCCGAGGTTCCGCCGAGACCGGTCGGTCCAGGTACGGAAGTTCTCCGGCGAGTAGTTCTCGGGACGCTGATCGGCACGGCGGCCCATCTTGGTGGCGACGGTGATCCGGTGGCCGGGTCGGTCGGCGAGGAAGCGGCCGATAAGCTGTTCGCTGCGCCCATCGCCGTAGACGTCTGCGGTGTCGAACAGGGTGACCCCCGCATCAGCAGAGGCTGCCAGGACGTCGAAGGCGTCGCTCTCGTTGACCTCTCCCCAGTTGCCCCCGATCTGCCAGGTGCCAAGTCCTATCGCGGAGATCTCGCGGCCGGTACGGCCGAGCGGGCGCTGCTGCATGGGTGCTACTCCTTCGGGTCGATGGCCAGCCTCTCACGGACCGGTCGAGCAGGTGCGAAGTACCCCTCGATATGAGCACGAGTGCGACGCTCACATGCGGAGCGTCCCGTGGAGTCGTTCGAGCGGTTCGCCGCCCCACGCGAACACCCCGCAGGTAGGCTGGCGCTCGCCGGGCAGGGAACCGTACCGGTCGCTGCGATCCGACAACGAGGGGTCACCATGGGTCTGTTCACGCGTCGACACCATCAGCGAGCGCGCCGGCGCGACGTGGTGGAGTCACCTCAGCAACCTCACGAGAGCGGGCCACGGCCCGGCACTACTGCTGCACTGTGGGCGGACGGCTTCGGCAGGGCCGGGACACGGTCGCTGCAGGTGCTGGCAGTGCTGGCCCTGATCACTGTGGCAGTCCTTGCACTGACTCAGTTGACGCTCGTGGTGATCCCTGTGCTGATCGCGTTGGTGCTGGCGGCCGCGATCTCCCCACTCGTCGGGCTGATGCGGCGCCGAGGCATGCCCTCACTGCTGGCCACCGTGATCGCACTGGTGACGTTAGTGGCAGTGCTGGCGGGCGTGGTGTGGCTGGTCGCGGCGGCCGTGGTGGCGCAGTGGGCGTCGCTGCGCGAGCAAGCGCTTGAGGGGTTCACCCAGCTCCAGGATTACGTCCAGGGTTTGCCCTTCGAGATCACCGAGGAGCAGATCCAGTCGGTGCAGGACTCGGCCCTCGAGCTCCTCCAGTCAAACGCCGTCAGCTCTGGGGCGCTCGCCGGAGCCTCGCAGACGTTCGATTTCGTTGCCGGCTTCGTCATCTTCGTTGTGGTGCTGTTCTTCTTCCTCAAGGACGGTCCGCAGATCTGGGAGTTCATGTTGCGCCCGTTTGAGGGCGCCCGGTATGAGCGAGGCCGGCGTATTGGTCACTCGACAGTCGGCACCCTGGGCGGCTACGTCCGTGGAACCGCGATCGTGGCGGCGGCGGACGCGATCTTCATCGGCATCGGGCTCGCAATCGTCGGTGTCCCGTTAGCACTTCCGCTGGCCGTCCTCGTCTTCCTTCTGGCGTTCATCCCGCTGGTCGGAGCCACCCTCGCCGGTGTGCTCGCGGCGCTGGTAGCTCTGGTGGCACTCGGGCCCGTGGAGGCGCTGATCGTCGTCGGGATCGTCGTTCTCGTCAACCAACTGGAGGGGAACTTCCTGCAGCCAGTGGTCATGGCGCGGACGCTGAGCCTGCATCCGCTGGTGATCCTCGTGGCGTTGACCGCAGGGACAGTGCTCGTCGGACTGACCGGGGCCGTGCTGGCGGTGCCGATCGCTGCCTCGATCTGGGGAGCGATCCAGGTGTGGGACGGGCCGAATCAGCCAGCGTGGTTCGCCCGGAAGAAGGACCGCTCACTCGCCTAGCGAGTACCCCGCGATCGCTCGGCAATGGTGTGCTCGCCTGCCGGACGCGGCGCCGTGTAGCGCTGGTGGGGTGCCAGACCAGCATCGCGGCCGGACTGACTCGTCAGCCCGGCCGCGTGGACTCGTCGTATCAGCTCGGGGTGTCCACGTCTCCGGGCCAGGCCCCCGTTGCGCGCTGCCTGTCCTCGATGAAGGCCTTGAACCGCTTCGTGTCTGCCTTCACCCGGTGCGCGTCGGCGCCGACGGCGGCACCGACCTTCTCTGCAACACCCTGCGGCGCCCAGTCGATCTGCACCATGACGCGCGTCACGGAATCGCTCAAGCGATGGAAGGTGACGACGCCCCCGTGGTCCACCTCGCCGCTGGTGCTCGTCCACGCAATGCGCTCGTCGGGATGCTGCTCGGTGATCTCGGTGTCGAACTCGCGCTGTTGGCCACCGACTTCAGTGACCCAATGGTTGTGACGGTCGTCGATCTGCGTCACCGAGACCACACCATCCATGAACTCCGGGAAGTCCTCGAACTGGGTCCACTGGTTGTACACCGTGGTGATCGGGACGTTGACGTCGACCGATTCCTCAACCGTGCTCATCGTGATCTCCTTGTCGTTCGTGGTGAGGCGGGGACGGCCGCCTACCTCCAGGAGACATCGGATCGCGGCGCTGTGCCACCTGGACGGTCGGTCAGGCCGACACGGGGCAGGGGTGGCAGCTCACGGGGGTCACCAGTCGGCCGGCCGGGAGTCCTTCCCGTCCAACCACAGCGTGTTGCTCGAATCGCGGTGTGTACCGGTCGAGCCGACGTGCTTATCACCGATGTGTTCGCCCTTCGTGATGACGTGGACCATCGCCATCGCATGACCGTGGCCGATCCCGTAGGTCTCCTTCAGCCACGTTGCGACAGGTGTCGCCTTGCTTCCCGGGCCGAAACCCTGGTCCTGCGCCGCCTGCACGAGGTCACGCGGGGTGCGCCCGGTCTTGGTCTCGACGGCGTCAAGATACGCCTGGAACGACATCAGCTGTTCTCCCTCACGTCGATCTGCGGTGTGCTCGGTCACGACTCTCGCCTTGGATGGCTCCGAAAGCCGCCGCCTGAGTTCTTCGCTCGAAACCTAGCTTCGCGAGCAGGCTCGTCACGTAGTTCTTCACGGTCTTCTCCGCAAGGCTCAGGCGTTCTCCGATCTGGCGGTTCGTCAGTCCTTCGGCGATCAGCGTGAGAACCTGGCGTTCACGCAGGCTGAGTGATCCGAACCGCGGATCTGTGGCGTGTGCCGAGCCCGCCCGATCGGCGACATGCTGCGAGACGCGGGCGTCGATGAGCGAACGACCGCCCGCGACCGCTCGGACGTCCTCGACAAGGGTGGAACCGCGGACACTCTTGCCGACGTAGCCGGACGCGCCCGCCAGCACAGCCGCGACTGCGGCCTCGTCATCGTCGTACGCCGTGAGAATGATGCAGCGCGTTTCTGGAAGCTGCGATCGGATCTCGCGACACAGCCCCACGCCGTCTCCGTCGGGCAGTCGCAGATCAAGGACGGCGACGTCCGGTCGCACGGCTCTGACCCGCGTGAGTGCCTGGGCCACGTTCGCTGCCTCGCCGACGATCTCGATGTCGTCCTCGCGACCGAGCAGATCGGCGATACCGCGACGAACCACCTCATGATCATCCACCAAGAAGACTCGGATCATCTGCTTCTCCTCATCGAGGTCAGGGGAACTCGCCACTCCGCGGACGTGCCGCTGGGACTTGAGCGCAGGTCGAGATTGCCGCCTCGGCGCCGGGCGCGCTCCGCCATATTCGCCAGACCGCTACGGGCCACTGAATCGTCCATCCCACACCCGTCGTCTTGCACGATGAGTACAAGGGCGTCGTCGCGGACCCGGACCTCGATGCTGACCTGGTCAGCGTCGGCGTGGCGCACGGCGTTGCTGAGAAGTTCGCGCGCCACCGCAGCCACGTCCTGTGCCATCTCGTGATCGGCGATCACATCGACCGGGCCGGCGAACTCGACATCGACATTCTTCGGCAATCGGCGTGACGCCTCGATCGCCAGATCCAAGACCTGGTGCCGCAGCGTGGGGCTATCCGGGACAGCGGGTTTGAGAGCGAAGATGATGGTGCGGATCTGGGCGATGGCATCGTCGATCGCATCGACCGATGACCGCAGCCGGTCGGCACCTTCGCTCGGCACGGTCGCTTCGAGCGAATGGAGTTCGAGCGCCGTACCGAACAGTTGCTGAATGACGCGATCGTGCAGGTCGCGGGCGATGCGGGCACGATCCTCGACCAGGAGCGCCCGCTGCTGCTGCTCCCTGGAACGGGCGACCTCCATGGCCAGACCGATCCGCGCGGCAGCGTCAGCGGCCACGTCGATCTCGGCGCGACCGAAGCGCCCTCCGCCAGGCGACCTACAGACCGCGAGAACGAGTCCGTCGCTCCCTGGCGGTTGAACGCGGACGAGCAGGGTTGAACCCGTACCGGTGCCGTCCTGGACGGCGAGAGCGTCGGCATCGGCCGTGGCGGTCGTACCACCCGTTCGGGTGACGGGTTCGCCGCTCTCGAGCACGATGACAGCGTCCGTCTGTTCCGGGGCCATACGGACGCCGAGCATGGAGTTGGCGCCGATACCTCGCGCCTGCGCCACCTGCACGGTCAGCGGTTCGTCACCAGCGACGAGCACTGCGACTCGGGCCACATCCAGTGCCTCGAACAGTGCGTCGGCGAGAAGAGCAGGCGTCTCGAGCTCGCTCGCATTGATCAGGACGGCCGAGAGGTGAGCGGCGATGGCGGCCCATCGCTCGCGATCACGTGAACCCGCGAACAAACGCGCGTTCTCGACGGCGATGCCCGCCGTCGCGGCTAGAGCCGTGACGAGTTCCTCGTCCTCCTCGGAGAACAACCCCTCCCGCTTCTCGGTGAGATACAAGTTGCCGAAGACCTCATCACGGACCCGGATCGGCACCCCGAGAAAGGTCTCCATCGGTGGGTGCCCCTCGGGGAAGCCCACCGAGCGCGGATCGTTGGCGATGTGCGGCAATCTGATGGGGCGCGGATCCTCGATCAACGCCCCGAGCACGCCGTGACCCTCCGGCAGGTGGCCGATTCGTTCGACGTCAGAGGCGTCCATGCCGACGTGCACGAACTCCTCCAACCACCCATCGGGCGCAATCACTCCGAGAGCGCCGTAACGCGCGTCAACCAGTTCCACGGCAGCCTCGGTGAGACGCCGTAGTACTTCCGGAAGCTCAAGCTGCGAGACCACGGCGTCCGTGGCACGCAGAAGCGCCCGCAAGCGACCCTGGGTGCGGGTCACTTCAGCGGCACGGTGAATCAACTCCGCGATCGCTCGGTCGAGCTCGGAACGCGGCCCCTCGAACGATGAGATCGGCTCGCTCGTTGTAACCTCCAGGTCCGGCCGGACGCCCGCACGCTACCACGTCGTCTCGTGGTCCATGCGGTCCACGGGACCTTGGGCCCCCTCCCCCGGGGGCATCCCGGCACACCATGAGGATGTGCAGAAGGACGTACGTGAACGAGTCGATACCGACGGCGAGAGTCACATCTCGCCACCGTCCCCCGGGTACGTGGTCGGCGTGGACGGCAGTGCAGCTAGCCGCGCCGCCCTGGGCTGGGCACTGCGGACTGCACGCGGCAACGACTCGTCGGCGAGGCTCGTCGCCGTCGTGGACTCCGAGTGGGCCACGGTGGGCGAGTCCACGTTCACGCACCTGCGAGAGACCGTCGAGGCCACGCTCGATCGGGAGCTGCGCTGGGCCCGCGAGGCCGAACCCAGCGTTCAGGCCACCTCGCGATTGCAGGTCGGCGCACCGGTGCCTGAGCTCGCCCGCGCTGCCGCAACGGCCACGATGCTCGTTGTCGGCACACATAAGTCCGGCTATTTCCGCGGCAGGGCGCTGGGCGCGCGCAGCCTGCAGCTCGCGACCTGTACGAGCGTGCCGTTGGCGATCGTGCCCGCGTCGGGAGAACGCCGGCGACGCGGCGTCATCGTCGCAGGCGCCGGGGACGGGGCTGGTGCCGCCATCGCATTTGCCGCCGATGAGTGTGATCGCACCGGCGAGCGGCTCATCGTTGTCTGCTCGAGCCCAACCGCTGAGCGCACGCATGTGGTGCACGCCGCGGAACAGCGCGCACGGGCGGCAGCACCCAGAATCGACATCGAGGTGCGCTGGACGGACCGCGACCCTGCGGAGGCCTTGATCGTCCACTCCAGCAGCGCGGCCCTGACGGTGATCGGTCGGCGACACCCGGACGTGGCACCGCTGGGACGGATCGCGATCGAGCTCATCCTCAACCTCGCTGGGCCCGTGGTCCTCGTTCCTGAACGATGACGACGGCCTACCTGGGCCGCCGCTGTGGCGCCCGGGCGGACCGTCGTCGTCGGCATTGCGACTTCTACGGTGACTGGACCGGTACCACCAGCACCGGGCAGTGCGCATGCGAGACGCACGCGGAGCTGACCGAACCGAGCAGGAGCGCGGTGAAGCCGCCATACCCGCGCCTTCCTACGATGAGCATCTCCGCGTTGTCGGAGGCTTCGACGAGCTGTTCAGCCGCTCGGCCCTCCCGTGTGCTCAACTGACACCAGGACGGACGGCCAGCCGGGAAGACGGCAGCGACTGCCGTATCGAGCATGCGCGCAGCCTCCTCTTCCGGCTGCCAGTCCAGATCAACGTAGTACCCACCGTAGGCGACCGGCGGAAACGACCAGACTGCGACTGCTTCGAGGTCCAGGCTGAGATCACCTGCGAGGCGAGCGCCCCAGCGCAGGGCTTGGTGTGAGATCGGTGATCCATCAATCCCGACGACGATCCGTCCACGCGCGTCCGCGCGCGAGCTATCGCCACTGGCAGACGTCGGTGCTGCCCCCTCTGTGCTCATCGTTCAGACCCCACAGTCGGTCGTTCGAACCTTCGGCCTTGCACGTCGGAGACGTCGATGCGCACCCAGCGTGCTTTTTCCTCGGGGGCCCACGGCCGAATGCTGAGTTGCTCCAGCTCCGCGATCTCGGCGCTGCGTTCCAGTTCAACCGCCTGCCCTTTGACCACCACGCTCCAGGCATGGGAATCGTCGTAGCCGTCGACTTCGAAGGCGACGCGGTGCCGGATTGTCAGTTCGACGAGCTTGGTCCCGGGTGCCGTCCGAAAGACGATGTCCCCGCCCAGTACGGCGTGGTTGATGGGGAAGATGTCGATCTCGTCGCCGGCCGCAGCCGCGACTCTCCCGTATGGCGCATCCTCGATGAGAGACCAGCATTCAGCCTCGTTCAGTACGCGCGTCGGTGCACGTTGATCTTCAGTCATGATCCTGCTTCCTTATCGGTTGAGCCTGCGATCGGTGATCATGGGCCGAACATCACTGGTGATTCAGCAGGCTTCACCAGCCGACCTCACCAAGTGCTGTTCGCCTCACCAGCGTGTCACCGCATCAAGGAGCGACAAGGGCCGTTGGTCCCGTGGCGATCAGCCGGTCGAAGGCCAAGCCCGCGTCATTGACACCCCACCACAGGACCGCGCGCAATCGGACGAACTACAGGTCGAGCCCCTCGAGCAGGCCCGGATCCGCCCCTGCAGCTGCCAGGCGATTGCGCATGGCGGTCGCTGCGAGCAGATAGGGCTGGTCGCTGCGCATCATGAGCGATCTCATGTTCGCGGCCTCATCGAGCGCGATCAGCTCGAACGCGAGCAGCCCAATCCCGCTCTCGTCGATGGTGAGCTCGCCAGCCTCTCTCGCGAACCTGACCTGTGCTTCGACGTAGCCATACCAAGCTGCGAGCGACGTTCGAACAGCGTCGTTGACGGGACCCGGCTTCGAATCGACGTCTGCGGAGGTCGCAGCGAAGAAGCATCCGCCACTGAAAACACGATTCTTCGAGTACATGAGTGCGTTGCACAGGATCGCCGCAAGTCGACGAATGCCGCGCGGCTCGCCCCGAGCTGGCTCGATGATCGTGGCGACGAAGACCTCCTTCGCTGCGGCGACGGCGGCCAGCTGCAGGCCCTCCTTACTGCGGAACAGGGTCGCGATGCTGCTCTTACTACGTCCGGTCACCTCCGCGAGGCGGCCGATCGTGAGTCCGTCGAGACCTTCGACCGACGCGAGATCGGTCGCACTCTCGAGCACCACGCGACGTGACGCATCGCCGCGAGCGCGACGCCCGTCCACTGTCTCCGATGTCGCCATCTCTCTAGTATACGAACGATCGTCCGTGTAGCATCATCACACACGATCGTTCGTATTGTCTGAATGGAGTGCTGGTGTCTACTCTTTCGACGCTGATCGGCCGAAGCCTTCGGTTCGTCGGTGCCCTCTCGCCCCCGCTGGCCGCGCGACTCGCGCTGCGCGCGTTCTTCACCACCGCTCCTCGGATAGCCGTTCGCGACACCGATGCAGCAACGGACCTCGCCGCACGAGTGCGGCTGCTGCGGGTCAGGGGCCGCCTCCTGACGACGTACGAATGGGGCACCGGGGAGCGCACGGTGCTCCTCCTGCACGGTTGGCGTGGCCGCGCATCGCAGTTTGCTCCATTGATCCGTGAACTCACCTACGAAGGGTTCCGCGTCGTCTCCTTCGACGCACCGGCTCACGGGCGCTCCGTCGGTGGGCGCGCCGATATCCGTGACTGGGTGGCGGCGGCGGAGGCACTGCACGCCCGCTACGGTCAGTTCCGGGCGATCGTCGGGCATTCGCTTGGTGGCCTCGCTGCGCTCACCGTCGCTCGGTCCATAGCGCCGACCGAGTTCGTGGCCGTCGTCTCGGGAGTCGGATCGCCCGATCCCTTCATGAGCGCATTTGCCCGGGATTTCCGGTTGGACGCCCGCACTGCGGGACGGGTGAAGGCGCGATTCCTCGCTCGACTGGGTGAAGACGAGAGGTCAGCGTCGCTGCGATACGACGCGGTGCTGCACCCACTTCCTCCCGGTACAGAACTGCTTGTGGTGCACGATATCGGTGATCGACGGATGCCCGATACGGACGCACGAAGGCTGCACGAGGTACATGCCGAGAGGTCCAGGATGCTGCACACCACGGGCTTCGGACACACGCGCATCCTGACTTCGGACACCTTCCTCGATGCCGTCACGGCCGTGGCAACAGGCGGGCTTGCCGCGCTTGACGACCCCAGCTCCGACGACCGAGCGGAGCTCTCAGGGCTCGAATTGAGCAGTGCCTCCCATGAGCATCACGGGTAGTGGAACAGCAGCGCGCAACCCCATCGATGGACGCATGAGGTCGGCGCGCCACGAACCGTGCCGGACGGCGATGCACAAGACCGTCGCCGCCGCCCGGCACGTCACTGCCCTGAACGCACTCAGCCGCGACGCAGCATGCGCGCCCGTGCCGCGACGAGCAGGCCGGCCGCCAGCAGCACACCGCTCACGACGGCCCACAGTGCGACTGAGGCACCCGTCGTGGGGAGGGCGTCACCTGCGTCCACATCCTCACCGGAAGTATCGCCGTCGGCGTTCCCCAGCCCGTCCGAATCGTCCTGACTCGGCTCCTCCGGGTCGATTGCACCCGGTTCCGTGGGATCGGGGTCGGCCGGGTCGGTCGGCTCGGGCTCTTCCGGAGCCGCGAGAACGAGGGTCACGTTCTGTGGCTCCGAGACGCGGCTACCGAACCCCTGGACGAGGGAGACCGTGGTCTCCTCCTGGGACAACGACCCGGCAGGGATTGCAAGCGACCAGGTGCCGTCCGGTCCAACGGTCGTCTCGAGCGCGGCGGCCATCGCACTGAATCCAGCACTCTCACCGATCGCCGCGGTCACGGTCGCACGAGGCGTGCCAGTTCCTTCGATCGCTGCTTCCTGTGCTGAGCCGTCGATCACCTCCGGCACTGCGGTGACCGCGAAGGTGGAGAGGTCGGGACGCGCCGTCAACCACTCGTCCGAGTTCGTCGGACGATCGATGATGCGCGTCTCCCCCACACACCCGTTCCAGCCGTTCCTGGCTGCATCGTCGGACCAGTCGGCGCCGATCATCCAGGGCATCCCCTCGATGAAGGACTGACCGATCGTGTCCTGTGCGGTGCGCAGCACCGGCGCTCCGTTGACGTACATGGTGGTCTCGGCCGTGTCCGGATCGTTCACGACGACCACATGGTTCCACGTGCCGACCATGATCTCACCCGACCAGTTGGTCTTGTCGCCCTTCGTCGCGTCCTCGCCCACCTCGCTCCACTGGAACTCGCGAAGGTTCGAGATGCCCAATGACGACGGTGAGGCCGTATAGTCCCACCGCGTCACGGGCATACCGGGCAGTTCCGACCGGTTACCGCTGCGCACCAGGAACTTGCTCCAAGCGTTCGCTTCAGCGGTCCATGACTCATCCATCTTCACGAACGTCTCGATCGTGTATCCACCGGAGAGATCAGCGTCGTTCACCGGAGCGTCGGCATCGGTGGCCAAAAAGCTGAACCGGTCGTTCTGCTGGTCGGACTCGGCGAAGCACACCGCCTGCCCGGACGAGGAGTACGGGTAGGTCTGCGCCACGAGCGAGACGTCCTCCTCCATGGCAGTGCTCGATCCTGACTCAGCAATCGGCACGCGGTGCAGGTCGCTGTCACCGGCGACGTCCTCAATGACGGCCCCCTCCTCGAGGGTCCCCTCGGCACCGGTCATCCGCCAATGCGCGAGTGTTCCATCGACCTCGACGTAGTCGTCGACCGATCCGGGCTCCACGTCCTGGCTGCCCGGCACGCCCACGAAGCCATCTGTGATGAGTTCCACGGCGCGCTCACTCAGTGATGGCCACTCCCCCTGGCCTGCCTGGAAGCCCGGAGCGAAGCCGGAGAACCGCTCAGCGAAGTCGATATCGATGGAGAAACGTTGTGCCGCGCCGTCGAGAACCGGCTCGTCGTAGGAGGTCAGCGAGTCCGCAGGCTTGTACACCACCCATGGCGAGACCGTCTCGACATCGATGCGATCGTTCGTCAGATCGAACTCGAACAGGCTCATGTAGCCGTTGCCACCTTCGTAGGCCATCTGGTAATCGATGAGCACCTGGGTGACGGCGTTTCCGGAGTTGTTCGTGCGCTCGGTCACCACCGCGCCGTGATAGTGGCCGTTCATGGTGAGGAAGATCTGGTCGTTGTCGGCGATGAGCCTCTCCCAGAGCCGCTCGCCGTTCTCGCTCGTGAACCCCGTAACGCCGTCGTTGCCGACGCCGATCATGTCGTGCGAGGTCAGGATCACCGGTAGTTCGGGGTGCTCGGCGATGACGCCATTGGCCCATTCGAGCGTCGCATCCGATGCCCGCCATGTGAGGGCCAGCACCATGAACCGCTGCCCCTCCGCCTCAAAGATCTGATACTGGTTCAGGCCCGTGGCATCAGTCTCTCCCTCGGTCGGCTGGCCAGCGATACGCTCCGCGTCAAACCAGTCGAGGTACGGCTCCTGAGCCAGGTCGTACATGTCGTCATAGCGCGCGTCATTCGAATCGAGCACGTCATGGTTGCCTGGTAGGACCGAGTACGGCACACCGCTGTCATCCAGTGTCCGCATCGCCGCATCGGCGGTGACCCACTCGTTCTCCACTCCGACCTGATCGACCAGGTCACCGAGATGGGCGACGAAGGGGATGTTCAGTTCGTCGGCATGTGCGGAGATCCAGGCCGTCTGTACGGCGAAAGGGTCCGTACCGTAGTCGGGCACGAAGTTGGACTGTGCATAACGTGAATAGAACTGCGTGTCCGGAAGCACAGCGAGGGTGAATCTCGAACCGACGTCTTCCACCGCGGTGGCAGGCTGGGATGGGGCGATTGAGCCCACGCCCAGCACAGCGCCCGCCGCGGCCAATGCCGCCGTGGCGATACGTACTGATCTCGTTCTAACCCGCACGAGTGGCCTTTCGATGAGGAGGGATCCGCCGGTCAAAGAGGGATGCGGCCAGCGCACGGCGAAGTTACCGGCGCGTCGTGAACGGATGACGACACCAACGTGAACGTGCCCGATACAGACGACCTAGCGCAGACGGCGGCCCTGACGCCCGCACTCGCTGTCGCGGACATCGGCACGTGAGCACGCGAGCACGCGAGCACGCGGCGTCATCACAGCAGGCGAGTCCGGCCCCGTCGGCCTCCTGCGTGTTCGGTGCGGCGGCGCAGGGCTCTCGCACGACCGATAGGATCCCGGCAGGACACGACCTGGAGGGGATCTGCGATGCATCGGCTCGCTGCGCTGGTGCACCGACAAGACCTGCTCGTTGGCGTGGTGACGTGGCTGGTGGCGATGGTGCTGGTGGTGGCGTTGCCGTCCGTGGCCGCACTCGCGGGTGAGGAGATGCCGGCGACCTCCCTGGTGAACCCGACCCTGTGGTGGTTGATCGGCGGGCTCACGGCCCAGGCAGCCGTCGCCGCCGCAGCGCGATCATTCCCGTTCGGTGCCGTGCTCCTGGTGGCAGCCGTTCCACTGCTCATGGTGTGGCCGGCACACGGCGCGGCGTTCGGACTCACCTCCGTGCCGGTACTCGTCACGGTGTACCGCGCAGCGCTCACCCGCCCACTCACCCGGTTGCGATGGGCGCTCGCCGGAACTGTGGTGATGTTCGCCGTCGCCTATGCCGCCAACGAGATGCTCGCCGCCACCGGGCTCGGCCCGGGTCTGGTCGCCGCAGCTGCACTGGGCCAGTCGATCGTCGTCGTGGGCGCTCCGCTGTTGATCGCGCTGGTGGTCGCCGCACGGCGGGACGCACGCGAAGCCCACCACAAGGAGCTGCGCGCCCTGGCCAGTGAGCGAGACGCGCTGGTGCAGGCCGCGATCGCCGCCCAGCGCACCACGATGGCGCGGGAGTTGCATGACATCGCGGCCCACCACCTCTCCGGAATCGCGCTGATGGCTGCCGCCGTGGACCGGCAGATCGATTCCGATCCGCAGGCGGCGAGGACGTCCGTGCGGCTCATGCGCCAGCAGACCAGTCTCATCCTGGATGACCTGCGCCGGCTCGTCGGACTGCTGCGTGCCGAAGGCAGCGAGGAACGGCCCCTCACCCTGGCCGCGGTGCCGGAACTGGTGGACCAGCTCAGCGCCGATGGCCAGCCGATCCAGGTGAGTATCCTCGGCGCGGACACCTCGAGCCTGGGCGACCGGCTCGGACCCGTCGCACACCTGACCGCCTACCGGATGGTGCAGGAATCCCTGACGAACGCACGGCTGCACGCCCCTGGCGCAGGCCGATCGGTCGAGGTGGACGACCGAGGCGAACACACCGTCGTCATCACGGTGCGCAACGAGCCGGCCCAGTCCGCTGCGGCGCCCGGCCGCGGCGGTTTCGGACTACGCGGTATGCAGGAACGCGCCGACCTCATCGGTGCCGAGTTGAGTTACGGTCCGGTGGTGGACGGCGGTTGGCAGGTGCGGCTGGAGATCCCGCGGACCAGCGAGCGGGAGGCGACATGATCCGCGTGCTGATCGCCGATGATCATGCCCTGGCCCGAGCCGGGCTCACAGCGCTGCTGGAGTCCGAGCCGGAGATTGAGGTTGTGGCCACCGCCACCGACGGCATCGAGGCGGTCGAGCAGGCGAGGGCACTGCGCCCCGACGTGGTCTGCCTGGACGTGCGGATGCCCGGCCGAGACGGCATCAGTGCCGCGCGCGAACTGTGCGGGGCCGGCGTCGCCGCTCCGGTACCGGTGCTCGTTCTGACCACCTTCGACCTGGATGACTACGTGTTCGGGGCGCTGGAGGCGGGAGTTTCCGGTTTCCTGCTCAAGGACTCCGAACCGGAGACCATCGTGCGAGCGGTGCGCCAGGTGGCTGCGGGCTTGGGCACCATCGATCAGACGCTCACCCGCCGAGTGCTGCATGAGTTCGCCCAGCGCCGCTCCCTCCAGCCGGTCACTGCCCAGCGCGGCGCCGAACTGCTCACCAGCCGCGAACGCGACATCCTGCTGCTCCTTGCTGAGGGCATGTCGAACGAGGAGATCGCCCGCTCGCTGGTGGTCGAGGTGACAACGGTGAAGTCGCACCTGGCTCGGATGCTGCCCAAGATCGGCGTGCGCTCGCGCCTGCAGGCCGTGGTGTGGGCCTATCAGAACCACATCGTCACGGTGCCGCCCACCGGTGAGGACTGAGCCTGCGGGATGAGGCCGGGAGCAGTCCTTGCTTCGAACGATGCAAGCTGGTGAGTTGCATCGCCGGCCGCTAGAGCCCCGCAGCGCCAATCCCTAACGTCGAAGTCAGGCGGAAATCCCGTCCGCGACGAAGGGACCCTCCCATGAATATCGCCCTATCGGCACCCACCGGACTAGACACCGCGGTCCGGCTCGTGCAGGTGCGCAAGAGTTACCCGAATGGGCCTGGCACCATCGAGGCGCTGCGGTCGGTCTCACTGGCGCTCATTCCCGGTTCGAGCACGGCGGTGATGGGCCCGTCCGGTTCGGGAAAGTCCACCTTTCTCAACTGCGCTGCCGGCCTCGACGCGCCGACCAGCGGCCAGGTCTTCATCGGGGACACCGACCTGACCACCCTGTCACCGGATCAGGTGACGCGGCTGCGCCGGTCGCAGATCGGCTTCGTCTTCCAGTCTTACAACCTGATCGAGCATCTGAGCGTCGCCGAGAACGTTCAGCTGCCGCTGCTACTGGACGGTCGTCGCGCAGACCCGCAGTGGCAGCAGTTCCTGCTCACTGCCGTGGGACTGGACGGGATCGCCGAGCGCCTGCCGAGCGAGCTGTCCGGGGGGCAGCGGCAGCGGGTTGCGATCGCCCGGGCGCTGATCGCCCGGCCCACGGTGGTCTTCGCCGACGAACCGACGGGGGCACTGGATGCCCGTACCGGTGCCGAAGTACTGGAGGTGCTGCGCACCACCGCCCGCCGGCTCAATCAGACCCTGGTGCTGGTCACCCATGACGCTCAGGTCGCCTCGACGGCGGACGAGGTGCTGTTCCTGGCCGATGGAAGTTTCGTCTCGCACCTGATGGCACCCACCGCGGGTCAGATCCGCGCGCGACTCGAGGAGCTGTCCCGATGAGCGCCGCCTGGACGCTTGCCCGTTCGGCGGTGCGCGGGCACCGCTCCAGTCTCGCCGGCACTTTCGCCATCGTCCTGGTGGCCGCCATGCTGCTCACGGCCACCGGCGCATGGATCGAAGCGGGCATCGGCGCCTCCCGCGACGGCGCCGAACAGGCAGGCTTCCTCACCACGATCGCCAGTTCGTTCGCAGGTACCGCTGTCCTGATCGTCATCCTGGTCGTGTCCACCACGTTCGCGGCTGCGCTGCGGCAGCGGGCACGGGAGTTCGCCCTGTTGCGCACCCTGGGCGCGACCCCGCGACAGGTCCGCCGCCAAACCAGCGCCGAGACCCTGCTGGTGTTCGCCGTGGCGGCACCGTTGGGCATCATCCCCGGTGTGCTGGCAGCCCGGCTGATCACGCCGCTGCTGGTGCAAGGTGGCGTGGTGCCGGAAGGCATCACCGTCGGGATTCCCACTGGGTCGATTCTCGCCGTGCTGGTGATCCTGGTCCCCACCGGGCTGCTCGCCGCCCGCCTGGCCTCGCGTCAGCTCCTGCGGGCCAGCCCGGTTCAGGCGCTGGGCAGCTCTGGCCATGAGTCGTCAGCTTTGAGCCGGCCCCGGCGCATCGCCGCCATGTCCACCGCCGCGGCAGGAATCCTCACCGCCGCAACGCCGTTCGTGGTACCCGGCACCCTCGGCAGCGCGGCCGGAGCCTCCTCGGCGCTGCTTCTGATCACGGCCGCGGCGTGCGGTGGCCCGTTGATCATCCACCGGATCACCCAGTGGGCGGCTTGGGTCATCCGCCCCACGGGTCGTCCGGCACTGATCCTGGCGGTTGCCAACGCTCGGGGCTTCTCGCGGCGGCTGACGACGGCGATCGTTCCGTTGGCTTTGCTCCTCGCCCTGGGCACCGTGCAGGCGGGCCTGAACTCCGCGTTGCTCACGACGGCGGAGGTTCAACTGCGTGAGGGTGTGCGGGCCGATCTCGTGGTGAGGTCTGAGGCCGGTCTGAGCCAGGCCGAGGTGGACCGCCTCGCCGCCATCCCGGGGGTCAGCGGGCTCACCGCAACGTCCACCTTCGGTGCCGAGGTCAGGATCGATCAAGACGACGAGCTCGATGCACTCGCCGCGTTGCTGTGGGAGCCGACCATGATCCGCAGCCTCGACAGTCCCGGCAGCACCGACCTCCTCGATCCCCAGGTGAGTGCGGGCACGCTTACCGAGCTGGGCGAGCCGGGCACGATCGCCGTCAGCAGGGACGTGCTCATTGGCTCGGGTAATGGGATCGGCGGAACTGTCGATCTGCGCCGGTCCGGACATGAGGAGCAGCCACTGACCATCGTGGCGGTCTACGACCGTGGTCTCGGCTTCGGGGACTATCTGATCGCGGGGTCGACCGCAGCGCAGATCGGCGCGGCCTCGCCGGCCGCGACAGCGTTGATTGGGCTGGGCACTGGCGCCGAGCCGGGCGTGCGGACCAAGATCGCAGCCCTGGGCCTGCAGGCGGTGACTCCGGCCCAGTTCGCCGCCGAGTCGACGGCTGTGGGGGCCGGGTCCCAGCGGCTCTCGGCGACTCTGTCACTGGTGCTGCTCATATTCGTGGCACTTGCAGCCCTGAACACATTGGCCATGCTGACTGGCGCCCGGCGTCCAGAGTTCCAGCTGTTGCGCAGGGTCGGCGCCACCCGCGTCCAGGTGCTCGCGATGGCTGGTGCCGAGGCGGTGTTCGTTGCGGCGGCGGCGATTGCGATCGGCACGGTCGCTGCGATCCCTGCGTTGGCCGGAGCCGGGGTCGGCCTCCTCGGCAACCCGGCCTCTGCAGTCGACCTTGCCGCCTACGGCGGGCTCGCCGTCGCGGTGGCAGCGATCGCGATGGGATCCATCCTCGCGGTCGCCTGGCGCGTCAGCCACGTGCGCACTGGTGCTTGACCGCGGCACCAACGACCCGGCCCAGCAACGCAGTGGCGGCGAACCCATAGCCGTGGGTTCGCCGGATCGTCACCGCCCCACTGACTGAGGACCTGACACCACGCCAGATACGCGGCGCTATTCGCGCCCCGACCTCCGCCAGGGGATGTGTCAGTTCTGCGGAGCTTGGTCAGCGTCGGCCGTCTTCTTGCGCCGTCGTGATGTCGCCGACCTTGGCGGCGTCCGACGCATGTGATCTCGCGCGCGAGTGAGGACGTTGGCCAATGTCTCGATGTCGGAGCGGGACAGCGCGGCGAACAGCAGGTCGTTGAGGAGATCCACGTGCCCCGGGAAGACCTGCGCGAGAACGGCACGCCCTTCCTCGGTGATCGTGACGGTCGTGCTGCGCTCGTCATCGCAGGACGGTGTCCGGGTCACCAGTCCCCGCTTCTCCAACGTCTGAGCTTGATAGGTCAGCCCACTGCGGCTGTACACGACGCCGTCCGCCAGATCGGTCATCCGGCGGCTGCCTTCCGGGGAGTCGCCGAGCGTGGCGAGGAGCTGGAACTGCACGTAGCTGAGATCCCCTGCCTCGCGCAACTGCTGCTCGACAGCATGCTTCAGCAGACTGCTCGCCTCGATGAGGGCGAAGTACGCACCGAGCTGTGTGGCATCCAGAGAGGTGGGCGAAGAGGTCATGGCGCGAGTCTACCAATCGTTCCAATTCGAAGCACTTGCTTCCAGTTCGAAGCACTGCTAGTGTCGCTCATATTGCTTCAACTTCGAAGCACATCACCGAGAGGAAACCATCATGAAGGCAGTACGGTTCCACGAAGCAGGCGGCCCAGAAGTTCTGCGCTACGAGGACGTCGACCAGCCGACCCCCCGTGCGGGAGAGGTGCGCATCCGGGTCGCCGGGTCGGCATACAACCCGGCCGACGGCGGAATGCGCGGCGGGTTCCTGCCGATCCCGATCACGCTGCCGCACGTTCCCGGCTACGACGTCTCCGGCACGATCGACGCTCTGGGCGAAGGAGTACAAGGCCTCACCGTGGGCGAGAGCGTGGTCGGATTCATCCCCATGGATGCCGACGGCTCGGCAGCGCAGTACGTCGTCGCCCCGGCGAACGTACTGGTGAAGGCGCCCACTCGGATCCCATTACCGGATGCTGCCGGGTTGCCGTCGGTGGGGCTCACTGCCTCACAGGCGCTGTTCGAGGCTGGTGACCTCAAGGCCGGCCAGCGATTGCTGATCAACGGCGCCGGCGGCCCGGTCGGCGGATACGCCGTGCAACTGGCCAAGCGCGCCGGTGCCTACGTGATCGCGACAGCTAGCCCGCGTAGCAGGGAGATCGTCAAGGCGGCCGGTGCGGACGAGATCATCGACCACACAGCGACCTCCGTGCTCGACGCGGTGACCGAGCCTGTCGATGTACTGCTCAACCTGGCCCCGATCACGCCCGACGGGTTCGCCGCCCTGGTCGCACGGGTCCGCGATGGCGGCGTCGTCGTGTCCACGACGCCGACTGTGACGACGCCCGGCGACGAAGAGCGGAACGTGCGCGCGGCCACGATCTTCGTCCACCCCGACGCAGACGTGCTCACGAACCTCGTCGCCCTCGTCGACAGCGGCGACCTCCACGTCGAGATCGCCCAGCGGGTACCGCTGAGCGAGCTGCCCGCCATCCACGAACAGGCCGACGCGGGAGAGGTCCACGGCAAGGTCGTGGCCGTCCCGCCCGCCGTTTGACGTTCGGCGAGCACCACAGCCTGCGCCGTCGGCAGTGGCCCGCCCACCAACAACGAAACCCCTGAACCCACAACCGTGGTTTTTTCAGGGGTTTCCGATGTCACCACCGTGTCTCACGACATCGGGGACATCTCGGAGCGATCGCCTCCACCATCGTGGCCAAGACCGTCGCCCAGGCCGTCCACGGCAGGGATACCGAACTACACCGCCGAGGCATCATCACTGTGAGCCGATCTTCTTGGCTTCGAGATGGAGGGCTTCTTGCACCGCTTGCGAGGCGGTGGAGAGTTCACCTACCCAGGCCAGGCGCATTTCGCGTTGATGGGCACGAGAGTCCTGCACCGGGATGGTGATGACCCCGGCCGGGACCGCCGCTGCGGCCAGGGCCGGGATCGTCGTGATGCCGATTCCCGCTGCGACGAACCCGAGACGAGATGTCCAGTCGGCGGTCTTGAGGGCGACGGTGGGGTTGGCGATGGTCGGCCACGCGCCGAACTGGGGATGGCCTTGGGCCCCGTGACCCCCGATCCATATCTCGTTCACGAGTTCGCTGACCGGGACGACCTCAAGGCTGCTGAACCGATGTCCTTCTGGGACGGCGACCCGCAAGCGGCCGCCGGTCAGCGGCTCGGTGCTCACTCCCTCCAGGTCGTAATCGGGCAGGCCCTCACCGACCGCGATGATCGCCAGGTTGAGCCGGCCGGCGCGGAGACGGCGCATCTGGGCCGGTGTTCCGGCCTCCGTGAATTCGACGCTGATCTGAGGGTGCTCGCGGGCGATCCTTCCGATCGTTCGCGGCACGAGGCAGACGGCCGTGGTGGGAAATCCCCCGAGCGCCACAGTGCCCGTGAGTGCGTTGCCGAGGTCGCGGACCGCACGCTGCGCGGCATCCAACTGGTCGAGCGCGGAGGTGCCGCGCGACGCCAGGATCGCACCCGCCTGGGTCATCCGCACTCCTCGCGCACCGCGCTCGCACAGAAGCGCCCCCACCGCCCCTTCCAGGGCTCTGATCTGCTTCGACACCGCCGATTGCGTGTAGCCCAGGGCATCGGCCGCGGCGGTGAACGATCCGGTCTCGGCCACTGATCGCAGCACGCGCAGTGCCAGCGTGCTCGTCTCAAAGGTCACGTCACGACCCTAGAGCAGGTAGTCCAATGCGGCATATTTGTCATGCCAAACATTCGCTGGTGGATTGTTTCAATGCGGTCGACGATGGACCAGTGAACGAAGGAGAGAACATGAAGACATGGTTCATCACAGGCACGTCTACCGGCTTTGGCCGCCACTGGAGCGAGGCGGCCCTGGAGCGGGGAGACCGGGTCGTCGCGACTGCACGATCGCTCGACGCGATCGCTGACTACGCCGAGCGATTCGGCGACGCGGTACTGCCGCTGCAACTGGACGTCACCGATCGGGACGGGGTCTTCCACGCGATCGAACAGGCCCGGGCACGATTCGGCGTCCTCGACGTCGTCGTGAACAACGCGGGATACGGCCACTTCGGCATGGTCGAGGAGTTGACCGAGCGCGAGCTGCGAGAGCAGATGGAGACCAACTTCTTCGGCGCAGTCTGGGTCACCCAGGCCGTGCTTCCCATCTTCCGCAATCAAGGGCGTGGACACCTGATCCAGGTCACCAGCGAGGGTGGCGTCCGCACATTCCCGGGCATCGGCGCCTACCACGCCTCCAAATGGGCACTCGAGGGACTCGCTGAGACGCTCTGGCAGGAGGTGGAGCGGTTCGGCATCCACGTCACCAACCTGGAACCCGGCCCGTACCAGACCGATTGGCTCGACCGCGGCTCGCGGCACAGTGCTCCGATTGCGGAGTACGACGCCATTCGCGCCAGCGGGAGCTGGGACGTCGGAGACGCCAGGGCGACGCGTGCTGCGATCCTGGAACTAGTCGATGCACCCAAGCCGCCCCACCGCCTCTTCTTCGGCAAGTCATTCCCCGCCGTCGAGGCGATCTACCACGACCGCCTCGACACGTGGCGAGACTGGCAGGACCTCTCGCTCCGTTCTTTTGGTAGCCATACCGAGGCGTAGCTAAATCTCGGTAGACCCCTGGCAGTGCACCGACGGGAGCGCGATGAGGGCGAGCGCGATAGGCACGAAGGTTCCCAGCAACGCACGCCCGACCAGCCGCCGGACCGGCTTCTCCTTCAGCACGCGGGTGTTGCGGACCCGATGCTGTGTGCTGACACATCAGAGACCTGTTGGTTAGTGCGTTGTCAGGAAAGTGTGCGCGCCGAGTACGAGTGCCTCAGTTCCCCGTTCGATCGTGGGGCGCAGAACAGGTGCGAAATACGGCGAGTGGTTGCTGGGGATGTCCTGCTCGAAACGGCCCACGGCCCGGGCAGCCATCACGGTGTCCGGGTCTGCGCCGCCGATGATCCAGAACACGAGTGGCGCGTCTGCTGCTGCGGCCAGCTGGCCAACATCTTCGCTGCCGGAGACCGTGCCGTAGTCGATGATTGCGCTCCCCCACTCGTCAGTGAATCGCTCCCGCAACCGCTCAGTGTGCTCATCGGAGTTCACGGTGGCGGGGGCGCTCATGTTGACGGTGATCGTGGGCGGCGTCGTCATGCCGCTGGCTGTGGATTCGCCCTCGACGATCCTGCGCACCGAACCGAGCACGCGGTCGCGGATTTCGGGGTCGATGGTGCGGATGCTGATGTCCAGTGTTGCGTCATCCGGGATGATGTTGGACTTGCTGCCCGCGTGCAACCGGCCGACGGTGAGGACAGCAAGTTTCCCGGGAGTGACCTCGCGGGAAACGATCGATTGAAGACGCATGACTGTCGTCGCTGCTGCGAGTACTGGGTCGATCGTGGTTTCCGGGCGGGAACCGTGACCACCCTGGCCGTGCAGAACAACGGTGACATCGTCGACGCCGGCCATTGCCGCACCGGAGGTCAGCGAGATCACCCCTGCAGGGAACGGGGCCACATGCTGGCCGAGCACAATCGAAGGCCGAGGCACCCGATCGAGGAGACCGTCAGCGATCATGGCGTTCGCGCCGGTCATGGTTTCCTCCGCAGGCTGGAAGATCGCCACGACCGTGCCGGACCATTCCGTCCGATCCCGCGCGAGACGCTCCATGGCACCGATCAGCCAGGTGACGTGCATGTCATGACCACAGGCGTGCATGAGCGGGGTCTCGAAACCCTCAGGACCGACGGCTGAGGCTGCGCTTGCATAGTCCAGACCGGTCTTCTCCTCCACCGGCAGAGCATCCATGTCGGCTCGAAGCCACACGACCGGGCCTGCGCCGTTCTCCAGCACCGCGGCAACTCCGGTGCCCCCAATGCCCTCAGTGACAGTCAGACCCAGCTGACGCATCCGCTTGGAGGCGATAGCGGCGGTCCGATGCTCCTGGAAGCCCAACTCGGGATGCGCGTGCAGATCCTTGTAGAGGTCCTCGAGAGTCATCGTCTCTGACATGCAGCAAAGCTAGCACCGAGGACTTTCGTGCATCCCGTCGCACCGGACGCGAATGGACGACCGTGTACGCGCGTCGGCGACGAGAGGTCTCATGACGCCGCCACCGGCGAAATCCTGCGCGAACTCGCCCTCGATCCCACCAAGCGCTACCAACCCACCGGGCGACCCCCAGGACCGTCCCCACAAAGAACTAGCCCGAACCCACAATCCGTGGGTTCGGGCTATTCCGATGTCCTGCGACATCACAGTGTCGGGCTGACAGGATTTGAACCTGCGACCCCTTGACCCCCAGTCAAGTGCGCTACCAAGCTGCGCCACAGCCCGTCCGGTCCGCCGTAACGAACCGGGTTGAGACTACCGCAGCCGAGGCTGATCATTCCAATTGAGGTCCCCGCTGCTTCCGCGTAGCCGACGCCACTGCCAGCGCTCGCGCCGTACTCTTCTGCCATGGCTTTCGCATGGGTCCGCCCGCAGTCTCAGCAGTGGATCGAAGCGCAGGGCAACTCCGAGGTGAATGCGGTACAGGCCGATCAGGCTGCTGCACTCTTGAGGTCCGACTATGAGCGATGGAGCCGCTGGGGCCTCGGCGTCGCGTCGTTTCTCGGTACATCGGCCGGTGCGGTCACCGTGGGCCTGGCGGCTGACGCCGTCACGCAATCGTTCACCGCATTCACCACTGCTGAGCAACTTCTGGTCGCGGGGATCGCCGTCGTGGGCCTGCTGCTCGCATCCGCCTCCTCGATCGTGCTGGTCCGGCTCTGGCGCACCGGTCGCCGGCTCGTCCGGGCCAGCATCTGGTGGATGAAGCTGCCGTACACCCGCTGGGGGCGGCGGCGCCATGCCGCCGGGTGGATTGAGGCGCGCACCGTGAACTTTGAGCCGACGATCTACGCCCGCATCGCCACCGGAAGCCTTGCGTTCCTCGCCGGGATCTTCGGGCTGTCGATGCTGTTCGCTCCTGCCGAGGTCCGCGGAGATTTCACCGGCATGGTCACGGCGTTCGCCGTGGTCGGCACCCTCGGCATCTCGTGCGGTCTCGGACAGATCGGCGGGGTCATGGGTATCGTCTCGGGAGTCTCCGAACGCGATCCGCTCTGGGTGCGAATCCGTTCGGCCTTCCAGCGCTCCTGAGCCGCGCGAGATCTTCCCGTGCGTAGGCCACACTGGGAGAGTGCCCCGTCACCCGTTGCACCACGCTCGCATCCGCCTCAACGCGGCGCTGATGCAACGCGTCGCCGGTCCAGACCCGGCCAGCATTCAGCACCGTATCCACCGCACTCCCGGCCCGCGCTGGTTCACCCCCGACTCCCCCATCGGCGTGGTGCACGGTGACACCTCGATGTACATCGGGGGCATCCGTGCCCTGCTGCTCCAGGCGCTGCACCCGCTCGCGATGGCCGGTGTGGCCCAGCACTCCCGTTACCGCGAAGACGTCTGGGGGCGTCTGGCGCGCACCGCCACCTACATCGCCACCACCACCTACGCCACCATCGAGGACGCCGAGCAGGCGATCGCGATCGTGCAGGCGGTCCATCGGCGCATCCTGGGCACCGCCCCGGACGGGCGCCCCTACCGCGCGGACGATCCGCACCTGCTCACCTGGGTGCATATCGCCGAGATCGACTCCTTCCTCACCGCGCATACCCTCTTCGGCCGCCGTCAGCTCACTCGCGCCGAGCAGGACGAGTACGTGGCGCAGGCAGGTTCAGTCGCTACTCGTCTCGGCGCCGCCGATGTGCCCACCTCCCGTGCCGAACTCACCGCGGCGCTGGCTCGGTACCGGCCCGAGCTCACCGGCAGCCAGGAGGCACGCGAGGTGGCCGAGTTCCTCCTGCACCGGCCCCCGGTCCCGGCGCCAGCACGCCACGGATACGGGTTGCTCGCACTCGCCGCCACGGCGAGCCTTCCGGCATGGGGGCGCACCATGCTCGGCCTGCCCGCAGACGTCCCTACGCTGCCCGCCCGCCTGGCCGGCCGCCTGGGCACCTCAGCACTGCGGTGGATCAGTACCCCTCCCGCGCTCGACCCGCCCACCACCAACCCACCCGACGACGGTGCTTCTGTTGACCGTGCACGCACGGTCAACGAGGCGCTCACCACCGACACGACACCCGCAACCCAGGAGCACCGTTGACCGACCAGACCCCTCTCCCCACCGTCGACGAGAACTGGACCACCGCGCTGGCCGTGGTGGCCCACCCAGACGATATGGAGTTCGGCACCGCCGCGGCCGTCGCCCGATGGACCAGGCAGGGCAAGACCGTCATCTACTGCATGGTCACCTCTGGTGAGGCAGGTATCGACGCCATCGCACCGGAGGAATCAGGACCGTTGCGAGAGAAGGAGCAAATCGCGTCGGCCCGCGCGGTCGGCGTGGATCAGGTCGAATTCCTCCGCCTCCCCGACGGCGTGCTCGAGTACGGCGTGCCATTGCGCCGTGTGATCACGGAGCAGGTCCGCACGCACCGGCCTGAGATCGTCATCACGGGCAATCACCACCCCACCTTCCCGGGAGGCGTGCTCAACCAGGCCGACCACATCGCCACCGGCCGCGCCACCATCGATGCCGTGCGCGATGCCGGCAACCGATGGATCTTCAACGACCAGCTCGCCGACGGCCTCGAGCCGTGGAATGGCGTCCGGCAGGTCTGGGTGACCGGCTCCCCGGAACCGACACATGGCGTGGACGTCACCGCCACCTTCGACGACGGGGTCGCCTCCCTGAAGGAGCATGCCGCCTACATCGAGGGCCTCAGCTGGGAGTTCGACCCGGAGGCGTTCCTCACCGAGATCTGCTCAAGTGCCGGACCCAGCCTCGGCGTGCCGTACGCCACCACCGTTGAGGTGATTGACCTGGGCTGAGCCGGATGCTCCCGCGGGAGCGTCAACCGATACGGTCGGAGCCGTGAGCACTCCAGGATCCAACCGCGGCGGTTTCGGCGCAACGATGACCCGCATCATCCGCGCTCGTTGGCTCGTGACCACGCTCGCGATCGTGAGCGCATGCGCCGGGGTCGCAGCCCTGGTGCTCCGGGTGGCGTCGCCGGAGTCGTTTCGCACCGTCACCACAGATGTCACCGATCTGCGGTTGGCCGCCTTCGTGTTCGGGGTCGTCGCCCTCGGCGGGTCCATGGACCGCACCACGCCGGGCCCGGGGATCGGCCCGCCGACGGGGTGGCAACGCGGCACCGCACTGCTCAGCCTCATTGGCATCGTCCTCGGCGCCCTGCTTCTCGTGATCGGGCTGATCGGCTGGCTTTCCGGCCGGGCCTGAGCAGTGCCATAGCGGCGCGCTCACCGGGGCGGTCCACGAAGATTAGACCGCTCGGGGCGGCGCCCCTAGGAAGACGTCCGGACGAGTCGTCTCGTTGCTCCATCTACTTGCCGCGTTGCCCCGACCTGTCGCTGCGCTCGCGGATTCACCGACACATCGGGGCAACGCGCGGGCTGCTGGTGGTCAGGTGCGGCCGGTGGTCAGGTGCGGCCGGTGGTCAGGTGCGGCCGGTGGTCAGCTGCGGCCGGCAGCGATGGCCTGCTCGGCACCCAGCAGCAGCACGCCCACGCTCCACGCGTGCGAGAGGCCGAGGATCATCCCCTTCGGCTGGAAGGCCGCCGTCTGGTAGTACCGCTCGGTGATCATGCCGCGGTAGACGTTCATCTCGCCGTCCACCCACGGCACGCATTGACGGAAGCAGGCCAGGTGCTCCAGGGCCCGGCCGGCGTAGTAGCCGTCCCCCAGCGCGTCAGAGAGCTGCAGCATCTCTGCCGTGCACACCAGCCCGTAGGCGTGCAGATGCGGGTTCGAGGGTGAGGCGTTGTCCGCGCCGCGGCTGGCGAAGCCGTAAATCCCCAGCGGGGTGCGCTCATCGAAAACGGTGTTGTAGGTGTACCGGAAGGTGAGCATCCAGTCGGCCGCGCGGCGGGCCAGGTCCAGCCACCGCGCCCCGCCGGTGCGCCGATGCAGCGCCACGTAGGCGAGTACCGCGGCGTACCCGTCCTCCGAGCTCGGCGCCAGATCCACATCTTCGGGTGCGCCGTAGAGGAACTCCTCGTCCACGAACCGTGCGTAGTACTCCCCCGCCCGTTCCGCGGCAGCCAGGTAGCGCCCGCCGGTATCGATCCCCTGCTCCCCCGCTTCGCAGAGCGCCGCCACCCAGGTGAGTCCGGCCGCCCCGGACCAGCTCAGCACATGGCCGGTCTGGGCATGGTGCAGCGTGCCGAGGTTGCCGTCCTCGCGCTGCCGGCCGATCATCACGTCCAGATTGCTGACGGCGGCCGCTCGCCACTGCGGGTGCGTGGCAGCCGATCGGGTGCCCAGTGCACGCACCAGGAACAGGGCCGCCTCCCCGAGTGTGCGCGCGTGCAGGGCACCCTTGATCGGGGACCAGGACTGCGCCCACCCTGAGGCCCGGTACCAGGTGCCCCAGAAGGTGCCGCTCGGGGCGAGTTCGGCCGTGCAGAAGTCGAGCACGCGCTCCGCAGCGGCAACCGCTGCCTCGTCCCCGGTCCGATGCCCGTGCGCGAGCAGTGCCTGCGCCCAGGGAATGCCACTGACCCAGCCGATGTGCATGGCCTGCCGATCGGTGCCGCCGATCCCGCGATCGAAGCCGATCGTCTCCAGCAGCACACCCGGGTCAGGGTCGTAATGCCAGCGCACCAGTCCTTCTGCGGCGATCTCGGCGGCCTCGGGCACACTCACCCATGGCTCGGTCGGTGCGCCATCGGCCCAGCGCCCGTGGATCGTCCGTAGTACCTGCGCGTAGCCGTGCCAGTCAGCGTCCAGATCCGCGACCCACACCGTCAGCTCGCGGGCTTCACCAGGCTGCCACGTGTGGCTGGTCCGTTCCGCGGGTGCGGGCACCTGGGAGCCGTCGTAGGAAAGGGGGTGCTCGGCGAACGGGAACCGCAAGTGCACGCGCGCACCGTCGTCGTCCGCGCCGAGTCCGAGTCCGGTCATTCCGAGCGAGGAGGACTCCTCGGCCACAAGCACCACGCCGCCGCTCGCAGTCCAGCCGAAGACCGCCGGGGTGGCAGAACGGTCGGCGCGGAACTCCCACGCCGGGCTCACCATGGTCTCGGGATCCGATTCTCCGACGGCGAAGCGTGGGAAGATGCGGTCGCATTCGGCCGGGCGGTTCTCGCCGTAGAAGGCACCCGGAATCAACCACCAGGGCGCCGACTCATCGGCCGGTGTCCAGTCAGGTACGGCGGCACTCAGCCGGACGCTGGCCGCCACCGGCGAGGTTCCGGTATGCCGGACCCGTACGGTGACCGGGCACAGTCCGGCGGTCCCGGCCTCCCCCACAGCCACCTCGACCTCGAAGGCTTCGCACGGGACGCCGTCGGCAGTCTCGACGACCACCTCCAGGTGCGGGCCGGCCATGGCGTTCACTCTCCCAGCGGCTGAGCGCTGATCTCCGCGACCGGGCCGCCCTCAAGCGGCCACTCGATCAAGTCGGTCTCGGTGATGCTCCCGTCGGCGACGATCCGGAAGGTGCGGATCTGGTGCGCGCCGAAGTCCGTCTCCAGCACCTGCCCGACGATCGGCAGCTCCAAGCGTGCACGTGCCGGGCAGCCGGTGGTCTCCACCGCACGCACGATCACCTCCGGTGCGTCACCGCCCCGGGCGTCCTCGGTGATCTTGATGGCGGTGATCATCACCTGCTCGCCACCGTCGGCGGCGAAGGACGCGACCGGCTCGAGCTCGCCGTCGTGGAAGGACTCCAGCATCGCCCGCACCGGGGCACTGAGTTCATTGCCACGGCGCGTCAGGCCCGCCTCGCGCCAGTCACCCGAGTGCGGGACCAGTAGATAGCTGAACGTCTGCGGGCCCTGGTCCTGGAACGCGTAGAAGCCTTCGGGGTCGAGCAGGCGCGGGTCGTGCCAGGAGTAGACCGGGCTGCGCACCGCCGTCACGCCGATGCTCGGGTCCGCACCGTTCTCGGCTGGGGACACGTCGTAGCCGTGCTTGGTGGTGGTCACCACGGCAAGTCCGGCGCGACGAGCGCCGCCATCACCCCGGAGAGCACCGCTGATACTCACCCACTGCTGCGCCGGCTCCTCGGCGCCATCCACGGGCCGCTCGATCGCCGCGTACGGGATCTCGTAGGTGGCCTCGGTCTGGTCCAGCGCCACTGGGAAGCGCAGCTTGAGCAGGTGGTGCTCCTCGCGCCAGTCGATCGTGGTGCGCACCTCCACGTGGTCAGCCTCCCGGGTGAGAATGAACTCCTCCACGAGCGTGGACCGCCCCCACGCGCGCTCCACCCGGACCCGTGCCCGCACCGGACCGGACTCGCGGACCACGGTGCGCACCGCAGGCATCTCCTCGCCCGGCCACGCGTAGGAGACCACCCGGTGGCCCCAGGTGTCGGTCGGGTCGTCGCAGACCTGCGTGTGCGGACCAGCTGCGCCGGCGAACACGTCGGCACCGGTGCGCTTGTCCAGCAGGGAACGGACCCAGCCGGTGCTCTGATCGAGCTCGAGCCGCAAGAACTGGTTCTCCACCACCGTGGCGCCCGCACGCTCACTCACCAAGAGGCCCGCGTCGTCGATCTCCTTGGGCCCGCGCAACAGCCGGTAGAGGCGATAGCCGAAGGCCGGGACGTCCGTCTCGAACGCACAGGCGGCGCGGCCCTTGTCATCGGTGGTGGCCACGGACTGCACCTTCTGCGCCGCCACCGGGAGGCCGGCCTCGTCCACCACGTGCACGCCGAGCGGCTGCGCACCGTACTGCAGTTCGACCACCTGGCGCACCGGCCACGGGTGCGGGTTGAACACCAGGACCGGTTGGCTCGCCTCATCCACTGGGATGTTCACCTTCCGGGCGATCACATTCTGCACCCGGGTGATGATCCGCTTGGAGATCGCGATCGCCTCACCGAGCTGGTCCCGGGCATCGTCGTAGGCCGGCTCGATCGCCGAGCCGGGCAGGATGTCGTGGAACTGGTTGAACAGCACCTGCTGCCAGGCGCGGTACAGGTCCTCTCCCGGGTGCTCCAGGCCGTGCAGCGCGGTGCCCACGGCCGCCCATCGTTCCGCGGAGAGCACCGCGTTCTGGGCACGCCGCTGCCAGGCCTTGATGCCCGAATGGGCGGAGTAGCACCCCGAGGCGTGGTGCTGCAGGTCGTCCTTCCAGACCGGCAGTGCGGCCATCTCCTCGCTGTCGATGCCGCCCCGGCGAGCGATGAACTCGTCGAAGTACTGCCGCGGTGAGGACATGACCAGCCTTCCGAAGGATCCCATGCGGTCGTAGCGGTGGATGGACTCGATGTTGGCCTTGGTGGGTCCGCCGCCGTGGTTCCCGACGCCGAAGAGGACCATCAGATCCCCGAGCGAGCGATCCAGCGCAGCCAGCGCCTTGTCGGTGTGCCCGGAGACGTCCCCGGGCGGGCTGCAGTACTCATGCGGAATCCGGTAGGCGAGCACGCGGGACCCATCCGGGGCCTCCCACCAGAACGCCGTGGCGAGCCGGCCGTCCTCGGCCGGGCCGGGGCGCAGAAAGGTGTAGGAGTCCATCCCCTGGCCGCGAAGGATCGCCGGGAGCATCGCGTTGTGCCCGAACGGGTCCACGTTCATCCCGACCGTGGCGCTCTGCCCGAACTTCTCGGCCAGGTAGCGCTGCCCGATCAGACCTTGGCGGGCGAAGGACTCCCCGGTGGGCATGTTGCAGTCTGGCTCCACCCACCAGCCGCCGGCGTTCACCCATCGACCTTCGCCCACGCGTGCCTTGATGCGTTCGAAGAGTTCCGGGTCCTGCTCTTCCACCCAGGCCAGCAGCACCACCTGGTCGCAGGTGAAGATGAAGTCGGGGTACTCCTCCATCCGGTCCAGCGCGGAGCGGAAGGTGGCGCGAGCCTCCTGATAGCCCTCCTGCCAGGGCCACAGCCACACGGGGTCCAGATGGGTGGCGCCGACCATGTAGAGCGTGCGGTCCGGTGCGGCCGGGGGGCGCCGTCCGTCCAGGCCGGCCGGCTGGGCGCCGGAGGGGGCGTTCGCGATCGGGGCGGTGGCGGGGCTCGCGGGGTCAGCGGCGTCGCTCATGGGAGAGGGGCTCCTGGGCAGTGGGGATGGTCAGGGCGCGTGTGCGTCATTGAACGTGGCATCGTTCCCACATCAGACGGTACGCGATCGGCGGTGGCGCTGGCAACGCCTCAGCACACGTTCACCAGCGCCTCGGCATGCTGGCCCAGGCGCAGATCGCCCACGGTCACATCCACGGCGATGCGGGCCCGGTATCGAGCCGGTCCGGTGGTCGTGATCGTGAACGGCACCCGTGCGGTGCCGCCGGGTTCGAGCGTTATCGGATCCGGCACGACGGCAGACCACCCGTCCGGGAGCACCGGAGCCACATGGGCGGTGGTCGCTTCGCGCAGCGGATTGCGCACCCACACCTCATAGGTGGCGGCCTCGTCGGAAGCGACCGTGGACCGATACGGCTCGATCCGCGCGAACACGCCGTCCGCGCCGGTGTCCAGGTTCTCCAGCGGCAGCAGGTCGTGGTGGATCTGCACGAGCTCCTCGGCCTCGTCGGCGAGCATCTGGAGGTAGTCCTCCGTCACCCATCGTTCTTTCCAATGCCCGGTGATCATCAGGCCGGGTGCCACCCGGTGGTAGAGCGCGGCACTGTCCCGGTAGTCGGTGATCCGGAACCTGTTGTGGTACTGGTAGTTGCGGGTTTCCCGCGTCGTCCCGGGGATGCCCTGCCCGTCCTGCTGGTCGCCGGTCACCAGCACCCGCACACCGTCCACCTCGAACTCGAAGGCAGCGGCGAACAGCGTGTGACCGGGCAGCTCGTGCACCGTGATCTCGTACTCGTGCCAGGTGAAGGACTCACCGATTCCCAGCACCCGGTCGCTCCGGATCGGGTCGTGCCACAGGCAGGGCAGGTCGTAGCGCACTGGGTCGGCGAGGATCGGGGCTACGTTCGCCGGACTCCACACCTGCGTGCCCTCGACGTCCCGCAGCAAGTTCATCCCGGCCACGTGGTCATCGTGGTAATGCGTGGGCAGGGCCACCTCCACGTGCGCGACCGGGTGGTGCGCCTTGAGCCCGGGCAGGCTGGCCAGCCAGGGCCGACGAGCGGCGCGCTCATGCCCGGGCGGCAACCCGGTGGTCATGTCGTACCCGTAATCGATCATCAAGGCCGCACCCGTGGCGGAGATCAGCACGTAGCTGCGGGACTCGCTGGACTCATTGACGAGCAGGTGCTCGGTGAGCGCGCGGTAGGGGTTCGCGAGCTTCTCCCGGATCCGGGTGGGTTCGGGTCGGCGCAGATTCACGTACTCCAACAACCGGTCCCCAGTCAGCTTCAGCGCCGCGACACCCGGATCCATCACCTCACCGTGTGAGGGCAGCAGCACATCCGGCTCCTCGGCCGCGAGGAGGTCGCAGGAGAGCACCGCCATCGTCGGGCCCTCATTCTCGGTGTAGGACCACTGCGTGGCCGCCAAGGACCACACCTTGCCCGGGGCATAGATCAGGTCACCGGTGAACGCCAGACGGCGGCCCTTCTGAATCAGATACGTCACCGATCCGGGGGTGTGCCCGGGGGTGGGCAGGACTCGCACCTGCACTCCGCCGTAGGTGGCGGCGCGGTATTCCGGCACCGTCGAGGAAATCGGCACAGGCTCCAGCAGGGAGAACCTGTCGGTGCGCAGGTTGTAGTTGTTGCCCACCTCGCGCGCGGCCCACATCTGATCCACGGCGGAGAACAACTCGGCCTCCACCGGCGGCACGTGCACCGCGATCCCTGCAGCGGCGGCCCGGGGCAGTCCCTGCGCCTGGTCCCGGTGGTGGTGAGTCATCAGCACATCGGTGATCGCATCCAGACCCATCTCCTCCAGCAGATCCAGCACCCGGCCGGAGCCGAAGTCGATCGCAATGCCAGTCCGCCGCCCGCCGCTACTCGGGGCACAGATCACGTAGACGTGGCAGGTGTCGCGCACCCGGAACACGCCGGGAAGGACCTCGGTGACCTCGCGTGCATCAACGGAAGGGACGTCGTCGGCCATCAGTGGCTCCTTACTCCAACGGATCTCAGCGGGCGAGCACGGCCCCGGCCGCGCGCAACTGCTCCTGCAGTGCGGGCACGGCCACATCCTGCACCGCCACAGCATCCCGCGCCGCGGCCGCGGCGGCGAGCCCGGCGGCCTCCCCCAGCATCTGGTATTGCGGCTCCATCCGCACCGAACTGAATGCCAGATGCGAGGCCGAGAGGCACACCGCGGCGATCAGGTTCGTGCACTCACTCCGCCGCGGTACCAGGCTCCGGTACGGGATCGGGTAGACGGGAACGCCGACCGAGAGGTACCCCTCGGTGACCGTCATCGCCACCGGGTCGGGATGCTCGTAGGCCCAGCGCCAGGTGCGCTGCACCTCGCGGACGTCCAGGTGGTAGGAGCCCAGTGCGATCACGTCCTCGACCGGCCTCGCCTGCAGCAGATCATGAGCGGTGAGCACGTACTCGCCGAGCATCCGCCGCGCCTCGCGCACATACAGCTGGTGCGGCAGGTGGTCGGTGTCGGTGAACTCCCCTGCGGGCAGGCCCCAGCGCTGCAACTCGGTGCGCACCTGCGCGGGAACGCTCGCGGCGTTGCTCAGGAAGTACAGGAAGTCGCTGGTGTGCTGCAGATGGTGCGTGCGGATCTCCTCGCGGCGCTGCGCAGTGGCATCCGGGTATTCCCAGGCAGAGCCGTCGAGGACGTTCAGGGAGATGGGCCCGAGTGAGTTGCCGTCGGCCATCCCGCCGGGCAGGTTCGGTTCCAGGCCGAGCAGTTTCCCGGCCGGGGGCGTGCCGCCGTGTGCTTCCCAGTGCGCCAGCACCCGGCGGTACAACTCCCAATGCGCCTCGTCATAACCCGGACTCGGCGTGAACGGGACCCGATCGGCCGCGGTGGACAGGCACACCCGGTACCCGTACGCCATCACGCCGCCGTCAGACTCGCCCACCCCGACCATCGGCTCGGCCTTGATCTGCGGCAGCAGCGCACCCTCGATGCGGCCCGTGAGGTCCTCGGCGAACGGTGAGATCCACGCCGGCATCGTGTGCCTGCCCGGAAGCAGCTCCTGCCGGCCGGCGTGGGCCTCCCCGTAGGTACTCACCGCATCCCGCCCGACGGCGTAACTCACCCCAGCGGCGGCGAGCAGGTCCCCTTCGTAGGAGGCATCGATCACGACGGCGGGGCGCACCTGTTCACTCCCCTGCGCCGCGCGGGTGCCCAGGTGGGTGACCAGGTGGGTGCTCGCGAGGTCGAAGGTGACCTCGGTGATGGCGCCACCGGTCGTGGTGACTGCGGCGAGGCGGCGCCCGAACCGCACCTCCACTCCCACCTGCTCGAGCCACTGGGTGAAGATCTGCTCGGCCACGTGGGGTTCCGGGCCGGCGAAGTGGCCCACGGGTACGTCGTAATGGTCGGCGATCGCCTGGCGGAACCGAGCGGCCGGGCCGCCCAGAGCGCGAACGTCCCCGACGTCGGTGTAGCCGAGACCACCCGTGGTCATTCCACCCACGTGCTGGCCGGGTTCGGCGAGCACCACCCGGGCGCCTGCGCGGGCGGCCGCCACAGCGGCGCACACGCCGGCCGAGGTGGCGCCGAAGACGAGCACATCAGTCATCGTCGCTCCTGCGCGGATGCTGTGGCGGCGCTCTCCCGACGGCGTCGGTACTCCGCCCAGGTGCGCCGCACCAGTGCATAGTCGTCATCGGTGAGTAGCTCGCCGCTGCCATCAATGCGTTCGGCGTAGTAGAGGGCCGGCACCCCGAGTGCCGACTGGGCCTGGGTGTAGCCGCGCCATTGGTCCCGGTCCGGCATCGGCCACTGGTCGGTGTCCAGCGGGATGCCCGGCACAGCTGCGGCGGCGATCCGGGCGCGGGTGCGCACCTGATCAGCCACCGGCACGAACCTCCCGGCAGGGTCGTGCTCCAGCACATCGTTGAGCCGCACCATGTCAGTGACGTCCGCGAAGAGCGGGTTCGGGGTGTGTGTGACCACGAGAGCATCGGGCCGGACGGCCTTGGTGGCCGCGTACAGCTCAGTCAGCAGCGCGTGCAGCCCGGCGATACCCCACGGGACTCCGGGGGTGCCCCGCAGGTGGTGCCCGGCCGGGGCTCGCTGGGTGAAGTCCACCTTGAATCCGTCCGCGCCGAGTCCACCGGCCTCGGCCGGCTTGAGCAGGTGGGCGACCACGCGGCGCAGCCGTTCGCGATACTCCGGGTTCCCCGGGTCGGCGGCCACCGGACGCCCGGCCGGATCGAGAATGCACTCACTGGCCGGTAGCCCTTCGGGGTCCCAGGCCTTCCACCAGAGCAGCACCCGCTGCCCGGCGGCATGCCGCTGCGCAATCCAGCCTCGCAGGTCTGGCCACTTCTCGGTATCCACCACGGCCGTTCCGTACTCGGCCTGCCATTTGTCGTCGATCACCACGGTGCCCGGGTCGATGCCCTGAGCGGCGAGGGTGGCAAGGAACTCGTCGTAGACGTCCTGACGGGCGTGATCGGCCGCACGGCCGGTGGCGCTACTGCCGGCGCGCCCGTTCTCGGGCTCATCGCCGGCGCGGCCCCAGCGCGCTCGGGCACACTGCGCGCCCCAGCCACAGAACAGCGGCTCACTCCACCATCGCGGCGCTCCCCCTCGCGAGGCTCCATGCGGTACCTGCGGAACGAGCCCGGACTGCACGAGATCGCGCTGTGAGCCGCTCACACACTCCCACGGATCGGCAGCGAGCCGCAGCGCGATCTCGGGAGTGCGGAAGGTGCTATTCACATCGGTGTGCGCGTCGTAGTCGAAGGCGAATCGGAAGCCGGAGTCGAGCGGTTCGTAGCGCCATTCGGTGAACGTGCACTCCTCGATCCCGGCGCGTACCCAGGCCGTGAGCCAACGGCTGCCTTGCCCGATCGCGACGGCCAACGGCGGCGGGGAGAACACTGCGTGCAACCGGCCAGGGTGGGCATCGCCCAGGATTCCCAGCACCGATGCCGACGAGGCAGGGCGTTCCCACTGCACCGGTTCGGTCGGGTTCGGGGTGAACATCGTCGCCCCCGTGGCGCGCGAGAAGAAGTCGCCACACGCACCGCTGGGCAGTACCGCCGACCCGCCGAGCACCCGAACGGTCGTGAGCGTGCCGGTGCCGGTCACCTCCGCATGCACGCGGACGCCATCAGGACCGGCCCTGAGCACCACCGCGGCGGCCTCCCAGGCGGTTGAGGACCGGCGTACCTCGATCTCCACGGTATCGGTCTCACCTGCGTGAGTCTCCACGGTGTCAGTCGCGATCGTGTCAGTCGCGATCGTGTCAGTCGCAACCGTGTCAGTCACAACCGTGTCAGTCGCAGCGGCGTCTGTCCTCCTCGTGTCTGCGCAGGCCCGGTCAGCACTGCGGACCCGGGGCGGGTGCACCTGGTAGCTCTCGTCCGCCGCGCCCACGCGGTCCAAGGAGGCGAACAGCGAGAGCTGCGCCACCTCCGCGCCGTCCGGAGCGAACACCAGCGCTCGCGGCGGTGTCACACCCACCGGGTGCACCTCAAGGCGGTAGGCATCCGCGTGGACGGTGATCACACCGTCGCGGGTCTCGACCCTCATGACCACTCGTCCTTCTGTGCTGAGGTCATCGGTGCCGCTCGAGTGATGCGGACGGTGACCACCTGGAACGGCGCCATGTCCACGGTGAGGCGGTTGCCGTCGCGGTGCAGCGGCGCGAGAGCGGCAATGGCCTCGTCCGATCGTTCGAGCAGGTCGGTCACCGCCGCCCCGCGCATCTGCACACCTTCGCACACGTGCAACTCGGCCCGGCCGCGGCCGCCGCGGGATTCGTACAACCGCAGCACCAGGTCGCCCGAGCCGTCGTCGGCCAGTTTGACCGTCTCGAGCAGCACGCCGTGGGACGGGCTGTTGTCGGTGCCCTCACTCATCCTCACCACCGGTTCAACCGGGGCACCACCGCAGCGTTCCCGCAGTGGCCGCGCGGTGCGGTAGCCGGCCTCGATTGCCTCGGGGACATCGGCTCCGCAGACGAGCTGGTAGCGCAGGATGTGGTGACCCTGATCGGTCTGCGGGTCGGGGTAGCGCGGTGCTCGGAGCAGTGAGAGGCGCACCGTGGTGGCGCCGGCACCGTGGGCGTCGCCGGGACCCGGGCGGGTGGCCTCATGGCCGTAGGTGGTCTCGTTCGTCACCGCAATGCCGTAACCGGGCTCGCCCACATGCAGCCACTTGTGCGCCGGAATCTCGAACTTGGCGGCATCCCAGGAGGTGTTCGTGTGTGTCGGCCGCTGCACGTACCCGAACTGCGTCTCGGCGGTGGACTCCCGTGCATGGACGGCCAGCGGGAAGGCGACCTTGAGGATGCGCTCACGCTCGTGCCAGTCCACCTCGGCGGCACATTCGATCGCCATCGACCCGGCAGCCAGGGCGAGGTGTTGCACGTAGGTCGATTCGCCGTCGGAGCGGGTGATGCGTACCACGGGGCGCGCCGGATCGGAGGTGTCCAGCTCGAGGTGATCCACCGTGGTGAGCGGGTGGCCGGAGTGCCGGTAGAACTCGTCCAGGTCCCAGGCGTCGAACCGGTTGGGGGTGTCGGGGTGCACCCAGAGGGCGTTGCCGGGGCCGGCGAGCACCTCGCGGCCGGCCCGGTGGTCCCACACCGAGGCCAGCGTGCCGTCCGTGCCGATCCGGACCCGCAGCAGGGCGTTGTCCAGGTACACCTCGCCGTCGGCTTCCACTATCTCGACGGCGGTGGTGTCCCGCCGGCGAGGGGCTGCGCCGTGGGCCGGCACGCCGTCGCAGGGATGCGGGGTGGCATTGAACGCGAGCGGGACCTCACCGGGGCCGCCGAGCACGTCGAGCGCCGTCTCGATGAGGGACTCGAGGCGGGCGGTGAGCGCGGTGTACCGTTCGCGGGCCTCCCGGTGCACCCAGGCGATCGAGGAGCCGGGAAGGATGTCGTGGAACTGCAGCAGTAGCACCTCCTCCCAGATCCGCTGCAGCTCCTCCGCCGGGTAGGGGGCGCCACGGCGCACCGCCGCGGTGGCCGACCACAGCTCGGCCTCGTGCAGCAGGTGCTCGGTGCGGCGGTTACCTTCCTTCATGGCCCGCTGGCTGGTGTAGGTGCCGCGGTGGAACTCCAGGTACATCTCCCCCGACCACACGGGTGCACGCTCGCCGTACTCGGCGTGGGCGGCGGTGAAGAACGCCTCCGGGGTCTCGATCTGCACCCGTGGCGCACCGTCCAGGTCAGCGAGCAGGCGCGCGGTCTCCAGCATCTCCCTGGTGGGACCCCCTCCGCCGTCGCCGTACCCGAAGGGCATCAGGGAGCGGGTGGCGAGCCCGTTCTCCCGGAAGCTGGTGGTCGATCGCGCGAGTTCCTTGCCGTTGAACTCCGAGGAGTAGGTCTCCGACGGCGGGAAATGGGTGAACACGCGGGTGCCGTCGATTCCCTCCCACCAGAACGTGTGGTGCGGGAACGCATTTGTGGAGTTCCAGGACATCTTCTGGGAGAGGAACCAGTCGAAGCCGGCCAGCCGGGCCAGCTGCGGCAGGGCGCCGGAGTATCCGAAGGAGTCCGGCAGCCATACCTCCCGCGCCTCAGTGCCGAAGTGCTCGGCGAAGAATCGCTTCCCGGCAGTGAACTGCCGGACCAAGGACTCTCCGCCGGGCAGGTTCGTGTCCGACTCCACCCACATACCGCCGACCGGGACGAACTGACCGGCGTCCACGGCCGCACGGATCTGTTCCCACACCTGGGGGTGATGATCGCGCATCCAGGCATACTGCTGGGCCGACGAGCAGGCGAAGATGAACTCGGGGTATTCCCGCGCCAGGGCGACCACATTGGAGAACGTGCGTGAGCACTTCCGGATCGTCTCACGCACGGGCCACAGCCACGCGGAGTCGATGTGGGCATGTCCGACAGCGCTGATCGTATGGGCGCTCGTGCGCGCGCGATCGGCGAGCACACCGGACAGTTGGGCGCGTGCGGCCGGCGCGGACTCGACCACACGGTCGAATCCGCTGGCGTCCAGTTCATCGACCATCCGATCCAGGGCCCCGCGCAGCTCGTGGTGGCGCGGGTCGGTCTCCGGGGTGGTCGCAGCGATCTCGTGCAGCAGGCGCGCCTCCACGAGCAACTGGTGCACCTCGGGTTCGCGCAGCGCGAGCTCGGCACGCTCGAGCCGGTAGAGCAATTCCTCCCCCGCCGTGGTGAGGTCACCCCATGCGGAGATCGTGCCGTCGAACCGGGGATTGGACGCGGCCTCGAGATAGATCTCGAAGGCACCGTCTGCCGTGATCGGTGCGCCGTGCTGACCACCCACCGGCACGTACGCCGTGCGGGGTTCGACAGCTTTGAGGATGGTGCCATCTGCGGTGTAGGCCAGCGCCTCGGAGCGAAACCCTGGCCCGCCGGACCCGAAGCCTAGATCCACGAGCAACTCGATCCGCTGCTCGTGCGCATGGGCGCTCACTATCGCGTTCACCACCCCCGTGATCCGGAACCACGTGGTCCCCCACGGCCGCCCCCAGGGTGTGCCCACCTCGAACGGGGCGAACGGGCCGGCGACAGCCTCGGCGAAGGAGACCGGTTCGCCAGGCAGCACATTCGCTTCAACGGTGACCGGAGCGCGGTGGGAGTGCACAGCGGGAGCGATTCGCTCAGCCAGGGCACGATCGAGGCGTGCTCCGATGTCAGTGATGGTGCGGTGCATGAGCCCTTCCGGAACTAGGAGTGAATCAGCGTGGGGTGCACTCGGCGTGCTGCAGCGAGCACGGCCTGCACACCACCACGTGGAGAGGTGAGCGCGGGCACCGTCAGGTCGGCCCCCGCCACGGCGGCAGCCATCGACGCCTGGGCGATCACGATCACGTCCGCTCGCGTAGCCACTCGCTGAGCGGCAGCGAGGATGGCAGCGTCATGCCCGGCGGCGTCACCGGCGGCCTTGGCGTCTGCGGCTCCGGCGACCACGTCGGCGGTGACCTCGATACCCGCACCGGCCACGGCCTCAAGGAGACGCTGAGTCGGGCCAAGAGTTGACGTGAATGTGGCCAGCGCCGCGATGCGGTGGTACACCCCGGCGGAGGCCAGGTCGCGTGCCTGCTCGGCCATCGCCGCGTCTACCCGCAGCACCGGAATGGAGACCTCATCTGCGGCCGAGGAAACCGTCTCCCCGATCGAGGAGCAGGTGATCAGCACGGCATCGGCGCCGAGCGCGGCCAGATGCCGCACGTGCGCGCGAACTCGTTCGTGCACGCGGGCGTCTACGCCGGTGGCCAAGGCGGTGCGCAGCAACCAAGCGTCCACCACATGCAGAGCCTCGGCCGGCCCGTGCGATACGGAGCCTGCGGTCTCGGCGGTGTCACCAGCGTCGGCACGGTCGGCACTGTCGGCACTGTCGGCACGGTCGGCACGGTCGGCAGCCTCAACTCCATCAGCACGGGCAGCACCGTCAGAAGCGTGGGACCAGGAGTACTCGGCGAGCAGGTCCTCGAAGGTGGGCGTGAGCGCGGGTGCGGTGTGCACGAACCCGATACGCATCGTCCCGGCAGCCGCGTCGCTCACGCCTCTGTCCACGGGCGGGCCGTGGTGTCCACGGTCTCGATGAGGCGTTCGAGGCGTGGCACCGAGACCTCGCGTAGCCGGGTGGCCACGTCGTCGGTGCCGACCACGTCGCTCCACAATGCCCGGCCGGCGAGGAAGCCGCTCGCACCAGCCGCGCAGGCGGTGGCGACGGCGTCGTGGAAATCGTGCAGCGCCACACCCTGAGAGAGCACCACCCAAGGCCCGGTGATGTCCCGAGCGAGGTCGTCACAGGCAGTGCGCAACGCCGCTGGCTCCCCCGCTCCGGCCAGCGGCACCTGCACCTTGTAGAGGCTGGGCCGCAGGGGTGACAATTCGCGGGCGGCCTCCCGAATCGCGGCGGTCTGGTCCCAGTCCGCATCCAGCTCGCCCGGCGCCTGGCGGACGACCGGTTCCAGGACCGACAGGACGCCGCGTTCGGCAGCGGCCGCAATGAATCGTTCGGCGAGGCGCACGCGCGCCTCGCGCTTTCCGTCCCGGCGCCAGATGATCAGCAGCTTAAGGGCATCCACGCCGGTGAGGTCGAAGTCCGGCGCGAGGACCACATCGTCGAGTTCAGTCTCTTCGACCGGGCCGCCCGGTTCCTGGGTGAGCGCGTCGGCAGCGAGGATGAAACCAGTACGTCCATCAAGCAGGTCCCGTGCGTGATCGTGGCCGAACTGGCGATCAATGAGGAATCCGGAGCCCCGGGTACCGAGCGCATCGGCGACGGCCAGCTTGAAGTCCACGAGCACCTGATCGCCCACACGCCCGGAACCGGCATCAGCGAACATCGTGCGCAGGCTCTCCCGCTGATCCATGGCAACCATGGCGAGAGCACCGCTGGGCCGGGCGATGGCGGTCAACGTCGGTGTAGTCACCGCCCCATAGTGTTCGCGTGTGAACAGATCGGTCAAGACTGTGCATTTATTGACAACATCATGTGCGACCGGGTCGAATGAGGCGGTGCGATACACCGATGCGCCCACACGCCGCGACGAGTTGCTCCGCCGCCTGCGTGAGAACGGCTACCTCTCCTCCAGGGAGGTGGCGGCCGAGATCGGCGTCTCGGAGATGACGATCCGGCGTGACCTGACCCGAATGGACGCCGAGGGCCTGGCTCACCGCGTACCCGGCGGAGCCACCGCGCCGGGTGCTACCGGCCTGGAGACCTTTGATCGACGCGAGCGCCGCGGCCAGGCGCCGAAACAGGCCATCGCACGGGCCGCCGTCGCAGCCCTCGACGGCGCTGAGACCGTCGCCCTGGACGGGGGGACGACCGTGGCCGCCGTGGCGCCGCTGCTGCCCGCCGGGACACGCGTTATCTCCCACTCGATGCCAGTGCTGAGCGCATGCGAGCATCGCACGGATCTCGAGGTGATCGGCCTCGGTGGTGTGTACCACCCACTCACCCGCTCGTTCGGCGGCCCGGCCGCCCGGGCGGCGGCCGAGGAGCTCGCCGCGGATGTGGCGCTGATCTCCGCCGTTGCGGTGGCGGCAGACGGTCTCTATTGCACGGCCTCATGGGACGCGGAGATGAAGCAGGTCTTCACCTTGCGGGCCGAACGCACCATGGTGCTGGTGGATCACACGAAGGCCGGTGCGCGGGCACCGCTGCGCTTCTTGCAGTGGGATCAGGTGGACACACTGGTGACCGATCGAGGCATCGACGACCTGACGGTCCGCCGTTGGCGCGAGGCAGCCGGTCACGTGATCGTGGCACGGTGAACGACCGGGAGCGGATCCGCGAGCCGCCCACCACAGGCCTCCGGACAGCGTTGCACGGGATAGGGAACGGGGATATAGTCGCCGCGATGTGGTAACGATGCCACATCGCCGGTTCAGGCCCTCGACATCGTGGTTGTGTCACGGGCACCGGACACGTCGATGCCCAGGAGGCCGCGATGACTCAGACCACGGCGGACGCCGCACGCGCAGCGAAGGGGCCACCGACGAAACCGCTCAAACCTCGCAAGTACAACCGACGTGAGGCGATCGCTGGGTACCTGTTCATCTCGCCCTGGATCATCGGCTTCTGCATCTTCACTGCGGGCGCCATGATCTGGAGCCTGGTGCTCTCGTTCAGCCGGTACAACCTCGCCACCAATGTGCAATCACCGGTGGGGCTTGCCAACTTCGAATCGTTGTTCTCCGACCCTCGGGTGGCCACATCGCTGGGCAACACGCTCTTCTTCGCGCTGCTGTCGGTGCCGCTCGAGATCGCCTTTGCCCTGTTCCTGGCCACGCTGTTGAACCGGCTGGGGCGCGGTGCGGGTTTCTTCCGGACGGTCTACTACCTGCCGAAGATGACGCCGATGGTGGCCACTGCCGCCATCTTCTTCCTCCTCCTGAACGGCAATACGGGCGCGATCAACGAGTTCCTCCGGTTCTTCGGCATCTCCGGTCCGCAATGGCTTGTCGATCCGGACTGGATCAAGCCCTCGATCGTCCTGATGTCGCTGTGGGCCGTCAGCGGCACGATGGTGATCTTCCTTGCGGCACTGAAGAACGTTCCCAGAGAGCTCTACGAGGTGGCTTCGCTGGACGGCGCCGGCGCCGTGCGCAAGTTCACCACGATCACACTGCCGATGATCTCCAGTGCGATGTTCTTCAACGTCATCGTGCTCTCCATCGCCGCCTTCCAGACATTCGACCAGGCGTATCTGCTCTTCTGGCGCGACCAGTCCAACGCCTCACCCGAATCCTCCTTGTTCTACGCCGTGTACCTGTTCCAGCAGGCGTTCCGGCAATTCAACTTCGGGTTCGCGGCGGCGATGGCATGGCTCATGTTCGTGATCATCATGTGCGTCACGTTCATCCAGATGAAGTTCGGCAATCGGTTCGTGTATTACGAGGGAGACAAGTGATGAGCGTGAACACCACGGCGATGCAGACCGCCGCCGCTCCCGAGGATCCTCAGCCCGAGCGCCAGATCATCCGGGAGAAGCCGCGCCTGAGCACGAGGATCGGCAAAGGCACCTCCTGGGTGTTGCTACTGATCTTCACTGCGGCGTTCATGTACCCGCTCATCTGGCTGATCTCCGCCAGCCTCAAGGGCCGCGGACAGGTTTTCGACAACACGCTGATACCGGAGACGTTCAACTGGCGCAACTACATCACGGTCTGGGACGAGCTCCCGCTCTTCAGCTGGCTGTTCAACAGCGTCAGCATCGCCGTCCTGGCGTCGGTGGCTGTGGCGCTGTCCAGCTCACTCGTGGCGTTCGGCTTCGCCAATTTCCGGTTCCCTGCACGCAGGATTCTCTTCGGACTCGTGCTCGCGACCATGATGCTCCCCGGTGCGGTCACGATGATCCCGATCTACCTGATCTGGAAAGAGATCGGCCTCCTCGGTACCTGGGCGCCATTGTGGGCGTACAACCTCTTCGGATCGGCGTTCTACATCTTCTTGCAGCGCCAGTTCTTCCTGGGACTGCCCCGGGAACTGTTCGAGGCCGCCCGCATCGATGGCGCCAGCTACTGGGGACTGTTCACCAAGATCGCGATGCCGCTGTCCATTCCCTCGGTGGTCATCGTGCTGCTGTTCGAATTCCAGGCGTCCTGGAACAACCTCCAGCAGGCACTGATCTATCTCAACGCCGGTGGCGTCGAGGACTTCACCGCACCGCTCGGCATCGCCTACGCGATGACGAAGTACTCCCCCACGGCCGGCGGACAAGGGGATTATCAGTACGTGATGGTGGCCTCCCTCATGGTCACCTTGCCGATGTTGGTCCTGTTCGCCTTCGGGCAGCGCTACTTCATCGAGGGAGTGGCCACCACGGGCCGCAAGGGCTGATCAGGACCTCACCTCTCCTGGGCAGAGGTCGACGAGGACGTCTGGCGCCGAGTGGCGCCAGGCGTCCCCGTGTCTGCGGATCCTGAAGGGCGGGTGCTCTCCCCCACCGTCGCGTCATCATGGCGGCGGTGGGGTCGAGCAGGAACGAGTCACCGGGGTCGTCGGGCGCCCGTCACGGGCCACCCCAGGTCAGAACGGTCGACGGCGGCGGGACACCCGGAGCCAGCGTCGCCTCACCAGGCCAGCGGCCTACCGCCGGCGCGGGGGCGCGGTGGACTCCCGCTCGCGGAGCAATGCGGCCAGCATGATCGTGCGGGCCGGCACGTCGGGCCGTTCAATTCGCTCGAGCAGTTGCCGGACCGCGATCTCGCCCAGCGCCACCGAGTCCTGGGCCACGGCGGTCACCCGAGGCGAGACCAGCGTCATCCACGGAGCGTCGTCGAATGCCACGAGGCTGAGATCCTCCGGGATGGAGATCCCGAGGTCGGTCGCTGCCCGCCAGACGCCTTCGGCGAGCACGTTGTTCGCAGCGAAGACCGCCGTCGGGGCATCGTCTCGGCTGAGGAGTTCGCGGGCGGCGCGATAGACGTTCGGCACATCCCACCCCGCACTCACCACCAGGGCGGCGTCTGGATCGTGGCCCGCCGCCTGGAGGGCAGCCTGGTATCCGGCTAGACGATCCCGGCCGGTGGTCCAATCCATCTCGTCGATCACCAGGGCGATCCGCTCGTGCCCGAGTGTCAGCAGGCTCTCCGTGGCTCGTCGCGAGGCGGTCATGTTATCCACCACCACGGCATCGACCCGTCCTGCGGCGAACTGCCGGTCCACCTCCACCACGGGAACGTTCCGCTCGGCGAGGTAGGTGGTCACCTCGGGACTGGTGGGCGTGATGATCACACCAGCCACCCGCATGGCGAGGAAGCGTTCGGCCACCTCCACCTTCGCCTCAGGTCCGGTCAGATCGTCGGCGAGGATGATGCTGTAGCCATGCTGGCGAGACTCCTGGCTGATCCCGGAGGCGAGTTCGCCGTAGAAGGAGTTGCGCATATCCCATACCAGAACGCCGATCGACCGGCTCGTCTGCTGTTTCAGGAACCGTGCGGTGATATCGGGGACGTAGCCGATCTCGTGCGCGACCGCCTGCACGCGATCGCGCACGGCCGGAGCAACGTAGCCATGTCCGGTCAGGGCGCGGGACGCCGTCGAACGGGAGACCCCCGCGGTCTCGGCCACATCGCGGATGGTCGGCCGGCGTGCCGGGGCGCTCATCGCGGGCCTCGGACTACGCTCTGGCTGGGACGTGTCATCTCACTGCGCTCCCCTCATGGCGTGCACCGCCGCTTGGCATGGTATCGATCTCTGATCGGTGCTCGCCGCCAGGAACACCCGAGACGGGCAGAAGGACGTCCGCCCGCCCGTACGCGGCCACCTGCACGTGGCGAGTGAGGCAGTGCTCGCCCGCGGACACTCGCACCTCAACGTGAGCGGTGCGGCCAGTGATCTCGCGCAAGCGCAGGCGCACCTGATCAGCGGCGACCGGCCGCAATTCGGTGAGCACCTCCTCTCCTGTGACGGTCAGTCCGCTCCCGCCGCGCCACGGCAGCGCAACGCGGGTGGCCCGCGCCTGCAACGGGAGGGCACCATCGCGCCCGTAGCGGGCTACCTGAGCCGCCGTGGGCGGCCCGGCCGTGGGGACGAACCGGTATCGGTACGTGCGCGTACCCTCTTGCCGGGCCTGGAAGTTGGTGAAGTGCAGATTGTTCATCAGCCAGCTGTTGATGTGGCCAGTGCGCGCCTCCAGGGTGTGCGCCCAGGCGCCGGTGTGGAAGCCACCGAGCTGGACCAGCGGCGCATCCGTGCTGGACCACAGCACTCCCGACTGGGCATCGCCCACGCCGATCGCCTGCTGGATCGAGTACCAGTCCTTCGAGGTGTCCGGCAGTTGGTCCACGTCGGGCCGGAAGACCGCACCCGCCGTCTCGAGCAGGTACTGCGGATCGGCGAATGCGAAGGGGAACGCCACGAAGATGCTCTCCGGGCCGAACGATTCCGGCTTGACCAGATGGACGGCGAAGTCGATCGCTGGGGTGTCGCGATAGAGGATGAGCGTGGTGCGGGCCGGCGGCAGTCCCGGCGGTGTGGTCTCCCATTCCAGCGTGACGGCGTCCGGTCGGGTGGTGATGGTGATCGCCGAGCTCCCGGTCGCCGCCAGGCGGTCGAAGTCGGGACCCGGGTTGTCGGGATGGAAGTCCTTGGGGTTGCGGGTGAGCATCGGGTGGGTGCTGCCCGGCCGTACCGATTCCACCACCACAGCGCCCAGCGCATGAGGAACGGTGGCATCAACGAGCTGGCGACCGGTGCGCTCGTCGACCAGGGATATGAGACCTCCACCCGACCGGCTGACCGTGACCCGGTAGGCCCCGAACGAGAGCTCGACCTGCTCCGGCTCGGTGCGCACCTCACCGGCCTCCGGCAGCGGCACAGCGGCGATCCCAAACGCAGGAACGGATGCGACCAGGCGAACCCGACGGACGCCGTCGACCTCCACCTCCACCGGCTCCGTGCGCTCGACCTCGGTCGGGTTGGCGACGACCACCTGCGGCTCGTCCGTCACCTCCCGCGGCACAGCCGGGCCGGTGCCGCTCGCGATGAAACGATGAAGACCTTCCACGGCCAGGTCGCGCCCATGGTCCCACGCGGTGTAGGCGAACCCTGCCTTCGCGTTCCAGTGCGAGAAGGAGAAGGTGGAGAACGGCTTACTGTAGGTCTCCCAGGAGCCCCAGGTGTGTTCACCGAACAGCAGGAGCTGCTCGTCCACGGCGTCGAGATCCACCACAATCCGGTCCGCCGGGCGGGATCGCACAGGTGCACGCCGGTAGCCGATCACATCGGCGTGCGCCACGGGTCCCTCACCCCGGAGCATCGTCAGCGCAAGGTGGGACCCGGCGGCACGGGCGAACGAACGCGCCTCCCGGTAGGTTGCCACCTCACGAGCGGTGGATCCGTGACCGTGAGCCCACCAGTCCGACCATTCTCCGCGCAGTACCGGAAGTCGGTCATCATCGACTGAGGCGAGCAGCGCATCGAGGGCCTGATCCGTGGTGGACGTGCGCATCGGCCGGTCCGGATGCGCGGCGTTCCATCGGCGCACGACCTCCAGGAACAGCGGCGTCGGCCATCGGTTGTCATTGGCGGCGTGCACGAGGGCAGCATCGTAGGGGTAGTCATCGCGCGCCTCGAGCTCTGCAACGAACTCGGCGATGCGGTGCAGGGCCAGCTCCACGTCACCGTCGATGATGCCCCACTCCTCGCCGATTCCGTAGTGGGTGGAGAGCCACACAAAGATCCGCTGACCGCTCACACCCTCCCACCAGAAGCCCGAAGGCTGGGTCAGCGGCGCGCGCCCGTGGTCCGGGTTCAGTGCCATCACCAGGCGATCGAGGCCGGCACGACGCATCTGCTCCACGGTGCCCCACGCGATCCCGTTGATGTCACCGTGCTGCTCGGTCCGCAGCGTCAAACCCTCGGCGCGCAACCGCTGCAGCGCGTCGTAGGCGCCATCGAGCTCTGTCTCGCTCGGCAACTGGGTCATGTTCAGGTAGCCACCGGTCAGGCTGATCCGGCCTTCGCGAACGCGTGCCGCGAGCCGAGCAACGTCTGCCTGCGGAGCCTCAGCGAGGAATCCGAGCACCGGGCGAGCGACTTCGAAGGTCCATCGGAACGCATCGGGACCGTTGCCGTCGTAGACATCACACAGATCAAGTACGCGCGAGACGATCTCGCGGTGAAGACCATCCACGAGTCGAGGACTGAGCGTGTAGCCCACGTCGTGATGGGTATGTCCCACCAGGTAGAGACGGCGAATATGTGACATCGGCAGGACCGGGACCTTTCATTTTCTGGCATCGTTGCCACACAGACCTTAGCCTTGCGGTAGGCGGTCGAGCAAGACAGATCGGGCGCGTTCTTCCCGCGTTTGCCCCAGAAGCATCCCGGGAGTAGGTCACGGCTTGATCACTGCTCTTGTGGTGCGAACCGCCTTCCTCTACCGTTCGTGTGGGAAGGATTCCATACGTTGCACCGACGAGGGTGTGGCGGGTACCAACCTCCCGGCACGGTCGCCGGGCAGTCACATGAAGGGACTTGTGAGATGACGACGAGAACGCGCCTGATCTTCGCCGCGCTCCCCGCCGCGCTGATCCTCTCCGCCTGTGGTGGCGGGGATGGTGGCGATGGCGACGGTGGCGGCGGTGGAGCCGAAGGGGTGGACTGGAGCGCCGAGCCCACCGGCACGCTGTCCGCCTGGGGTTTCAACAACGCCGACGACGTCGGCCAATCGCGCCTCGACTATGCCGAGGAGCAACTTGCTGACGTGGAGATCGAGCTCGACGCCACCGGGTTCGACGCACAGAAGTTCACCACCCGCCTCGCGAGCGGCGACGTCCCCGATGTGGTGCAGATGGATCGCCGGTACGTGGCCACCTATGCCGCACAGGATCTGCTGATGCCACTCGATGAGTGCTACGCGGCTCACGACGTTGCCCCCGAAGAGGACTACTACCCGTTCGTCATTGACGATATGCGCCTGGACGGGCAGATCTGGGGCGTCGGGCAGTTCTTCCAGCCACCGGCGATCCTGCTGAACATGGAGGTGCTGAATGAGGCCGGGGTGAGCCCGGAGGACATTGACACGTCCCAGCCGGACGTGCTTCTCGACGCCATCGAGGCCATGTACCAGGAGGATGGTGGCGTGCCAAGCCGACTCGGCCTCGACCCGGTCGCGACAGGGCAGGGCGAGTTGTGGATCCTCGGCATGGGCGGTCAACTCACGGACGCCGACGGGGTCCCGACCCTCGACGACCCCTCGAACCTTGCCGGACTCGAGTTGCTCCAGCAGATCACCGACGCTCAGGGCGGTTTCGCCGAGGTGAAGAGCTTCACCGACTCCTTCGACACTTTCGGCGAGAACAACCAGTACGTCGCCAATCAGGTCGGCGCGCAGGTCAATGCCCAGTGGTACCCGAACGTCCTGGTGCCCTACATCGACGACCTGGAGCTACAGGCCGTGCCGTTCCGCGGTCCGGATGGCGAGCCGTTCTCCGTCGCGTCCGGTACCGCCTTCGTGGTGCCTGCCGGCGCTGAGAACCCAACCGCCGCCTGTGCGTGGATGCTCAACCTGACGTCTCTTGAAGGGTGGGAGGCCGCTGGCCAGGCGCGCGGTGAGACGCGCGAGGCCGATGGCGGGATCAACACCGGACTGTTCACCGGCTCCCCGCAGGCGGATACGAACATTCGCGAGGAGTGGGTCGTTCCGACCGGCAACGAGGGCCTCGATCAGGTCATCTCCACGTACTACGAGGTTCTCGGCTATGGCCAGACGTACGGTGCCTCACCAGCCGGCCAGGACATCCAGAACGAACTGAACAACGCGATCACCACCACGCTGCTCGGAGAGGCCAGTGCCGAGGACGCTCTTGCCGATGCACAGGCCGCGGCGATGCGCGCGTACGACAACATCACCGCAGGCGGCTGATCGGCCTCACGTCGACTGCATCACAAGACGCAGTGACAACGACGGCGCCGGGTTTGCGGAAGCAGGCCCGGCGCCGTCGTTGTGGGCCCGAACGATCCGGTACTGATCGCGCTGAGCAGAGCGGCTCAGCGCCGGCGCTTCTCCCGTACCCGTACCCCGATCGAGATCGGCGTGCCCTCGAAGCCGAACGTCTCGCGCAGCCTCCGCTCGATGAACCGCCGGTAGCCTGGATCGAGGAAGCCAGTGGTGAACAGCACGAACCGGGGCGGACGTGTGCTCGCCTGCGTGGCGAACAGGATGCGCGGCTGCTTTCCGCTGCGTACCGGGTGAGGCTTGGCGGCGGTGACCTCTCCGAGGAAGGCGTTCAGCTTTCCGGTCGGAATACGCGTGTCCCAGGACTCCAGTGCCGTATCGAGTGCGCGCACCAGGCGGTTCGTGTGCCAGCCGGTCTTCGCCGAGAGGTTCACCCGCGGCGCCCACTGCACCTGCACGAGCTGCTTCTCGATCTCTCGCTCGAGGAACGAGCGGCGATCCTCATCCACCATGTCCCACTTGTTGTAGGCGATCACCAGGGATCGCCCGGCATCGATCACCTGCTGCACCACGCGTACGTCCTGCTCGGTCATCGCCGTGCTGGCGTCGATGAGCACCACACCCACCTCGGCCTTCTCCAGCGCCGACTGCGTGCGCAGCGAGGCGTAGAAATCGGCACCGGAGGTCTGGTGCACGCGACGGCGGATTCCTGCGGTGTCCACGAACCACCAGGGGCGCCCGCCCACCACCACGAGTTCGTCCACCGGATCGCGCGTCGTGCCGGCAACGTCGTCGACAACCACACGGTCGGACCGGGAAATCGAGTTCAACAAGGACGACTTGCCAACGTTCGGGCGGCCCACGAGGGCCACCCGGCGCGGCCCGCCTTCAGGGATCTCGCCGCCGACGGCGGAGGTCTCCGGAAGAACCTCGAGTACGGCGTCCAGCAGATCGCCCGATCCTCGGCCGTGCAGAGCCGAGATGGCGAACGGCTCCCCCAGCCCGAGGGACCACAGCAGGGCCGCGTCGGCTTCACCGCGCTGATCGTCCACCTTGTTGGCCACCAGGAGCGTTGGCTTCCCGGCGCGGCGGAGCATCCGGACCACGTACTCATCCTCATCGGTGGGGCCCACCACGGCGTCCACCACGAAGAGCACGGCATCGGCAAGAGTGATCGCGATCTCGGCCTGATCGGCCACCCTGCTGCCCAGCCCCTTCGCGTCCCGCTCCCACCCTCCGGTGTCGACCAGGGTGAACCGGCGCCCCGCCCAGTCCGCGGGGTAGCTGACCCGGTCCCGGGTCACCCCCGGGGTGTCCTGCACCACCGCTTCGCGGCGCCCCAGGATTCTGTTCACCAGTGTCGATTTGCCGACGTTCGGCCTCCCCACGACGGCGAGCACTGGCGGAGGAGCACTGGCCTCGGCCCGCTCAGCAGCATCGCCCGCGGCGCCCAGGAGTGCGAGATCGTCCTCTTCGAGTTCATACTCACTCAGCCCGGCACGCAGCGCGCTCGCTCGCTGGCCTTCCTCGTCCGTCTCGGTGAGATCGGGACGTACCCGATCCGCAGGCGCGTCCTCATCGAGGTCCGCGACAGAGGGCGGGCGGTTCACGGCACTGTCGTCGCCGTCGTCATCGATGTGCTCTGCGGGGTTTGGCTGATCGGTCACGGGGCCATTCTCCCCGCTCAGCGCCGCTGCACCTAACCCTGGGCCGGACGGCGTCAGATCTCGGTACTTCTCGGTAGGGGTATCCCGTGCCGCTCGGAGGCTCCGTACACATGCGTGCTCAGTTGTTCTTGGATGGTGCCCATCGCCTCGGTCACGGCGGCACGCCCCACGCCGACGCCGGGGTCCACTGCCTGGAACGGCGTGCCGAACTCCACGGTGAGCCGCCCCCGGAAGCCCGGAATGTGGCCTGGCTTCTTCCCGGCCGGCCTGGTGCCGAGAATCGCCACGGGAAGCACGGGTGCACCCGAGCGGACCGCCAACCAGGCAATCCCCGCTTTGGTCTGTGTGACGTCCCCACTGCCGCGCGTGCCCTCTGGGAACACTCCGACGAGTCGGTCCTCGTTCAGCAGGGTCAGCGCCGTCTGCAGCGCGGCGCGGCCGTTGCGGCGATCGACCGGGATCTGCCCGGCATTGCGCATCAGGAAGCCGATGATCCCGGAGAACATCTCCTCTTTGATGATGATGTGGGACTCGCGCGGTATGACCCCGTGCAGCAGCGGGCCATCGATAATGCCGGTGTGGTTGGCGGCCACGAGAAGTCGGCCGGTCCGGGGCATCCGCTCGGCTCCCACCACGCGTGTGTTCCACACGCCGTGCGCAAGGCACCATCCCACACGGCGCGACCAGGTCGGCCCCCAGCGTTTGATCTGGTCGGCTGTGATGGCCTGGCCAGCGGAGGCCGGGCGGTCGGTGCTCATGGGTGCTCCTGGGCGGATGCGGGTTTCACCGGTGATGCGGCGGCAACGATGCGGGACACCGCGTCCACCGCCTCATCCAGCGTGAGTGCAGAGGTGTCCACGCTGATCACTCCGTCGGCCGCGGTGGTGAAGTTGGAGACCGTGGAGTCATCGGCGTCGCGGCGGATCACCTGATCTCTGGTCGCGGCGAGCGTCCTCTCGTCCACCACACCGTGCATCTCCCGGGTGCGGCGGGCGAGCCGCGCGCTTTCGTCAGCAAGGAGCAGAATCCGGACGTCGGCGTCCGGGGCCACCACGGTGGTGATGTCCCGCCCTTCGGCGATCACGCCACGCCCCTCGCTGTGTGATCGGTGGTGCGGCGGCGCAGCGTTCAACTCGTCCGAACCCCCGCTCTCGGCAGCGATCACCGCCCGCTGACGGCGCTGCAGTTCGGCGCGGACGTCCAGGTTCGTGGCCACGGCGCTCACCCTGGTGGAGATCTCCGTGCTCCGAATGACCGTGCCGACATCCTCTCCGCCGACGAGGAAGGCGGGTGTGGCCGGGTCAGTGCCGATCTCGAGGGGCATCTCTCGCACGAGCTCGGCCACGCGGGCCCGGTCGGTCAGATCGGCGCCCTGGCGGATGCACCACCATGCGGCCGCCCGGTACATGGCACCGGTGTCCAGGTAGCCCAGTCCGAACGTCGCAGCAACTCGCCTGCTGATCGTGGACTTTCCCGATCCGCTGGGCCCGTCGATGGCCACCACGATGCCCTGGTCGCTCATGGTGCCACCACCCGCCAGCCCCGCTGTTCCAGTGCCTGCTCGAGCGGCTGCGCCGCCTCTTGCGTCACCGACACGATTGCCATGCCCACCTTCTGCTTCGGGGAGTGCTCCATCTGGAAGTCCTCGATGTTCACGCCGATCTCGCCCACCTCGGAGAACAGCCGGCCGAGTTCACCCGGTTCGTCCGGTACCAGCACGGTCACCTCCGCGTAGCGGCGCCGGGCTCCCCCGTGCTTGCCCGGTACCCGGGCCACGCCGTCGTTCCCGGCGGCGATCAGCCGGGATATCCCGGCCACTGCGCCCGGCGCGAGCGGTCCCTCGGCAGCGGCCCGGTCGATTGCCCTCACGAGCGCGTCCAGATCGTCTCGGATGGTGCGCAGCAGCGGGCTGACGGCGGCGGCGTTGCCGGTGAGGATGGCCGACCAGAGCCGCGGCTCCGATGCCGCGATCCGAGTGACGTCACGGACGCCCTGCCCGGCCAGGGCGAGGGCACGTTCGGGGGCGTCCACCAGCTGCGCGGCCATCAGCGATGCCATCAGTTGCGGCACGTGCGAGATCAGGGCCACCGCATCATCGTGCTCGTCGGCGTCCATGGAGACCAGTGACGCTCCCGCGTCCGCAGCGAGCGCACGCACCGTCAGGATCGCGCGTTCGGATGCGTCCTCGTGTGCGGCGAGCACCCACGGCCGCCCGATGAACAGGTCAGCTGAGGCGGCCGCGGCGCCGGACTTCTCCCGGCCTGCCATCGGATGCGAGCCGACATAGCGGCTCAGCTCCACCCGTGGATCGCCTGCGGCCAGCTCGTGCAGTTCAGCGAGGAGCACCGACTTCACGCTCGCCACATCCGTCACGACGGCGTCCGGGAACCGTCGCAAGGCGTGCGCCACTTCGTCAGCGGTCACGTCAGGCGGCACGGCCACCACTACGAGTGCGGGAGCGTCACCGGCCGCGCTGGGCGTCGGTCCGGTATCCGAGGCGGTGTTGGCGTCCGCTCTGGCGATCGTCCCCGCTCCCAGGTCACGTGCCAGGGCCAGCATCGACGGCGACGTATCGGCGAGTGTCACCGATACGCCACGCGCGGTGAGCGCCAGGGCAATACTGGTGCCAAGCAGCCCCGTGCCAACGATGTGCACCGGGCCACGGGTCGCGGTGGGATCGTCGGCCGTCACGAGGTCACACCCTACCGGCGCTGACCGCTCAGATTCGCTTACCTGCGACCGGCCCGTCGGAGCGCGGAGCGCACGGCCTTGCGAACGTCAGCGACTCAGCTCACCGGACGCTCTCCTGTCCCTGTCCCCGCTCCTACCAGCGCCGACGCTGCGCCGCGCACATGGGCCGCCAGCACACTCATCACATACCGGGCGTCGCGGTGCACACCTCGAAGGGTGTTGGAGGAGAAAGAGCGCTGGAACTCGAGACCGAGATACACCAGACCTGGATGCGTGGCCGACACACCCCCGGAATGGATCGGCGCACCAGTGCTGTCGAGAGCACCACTCGCCTGCAGGTAGCCAAGGTTCGGCCGGTAGCCGGTGGCGAACACGATGACGTCAACCTGCTCGCGACGACCATCGGCCCACACGATGGCGTCCCCATCGATCTCAGTGAACATGGGCCGGCGGTCGAACACGCCGGCCGCCAGGCCCTCCCGGTAGATCCCGGTGTCGAGCACCGGCACTCCGCTGATGACATGGGCGAGCCACGCGGGGGGCAGATCGTCGAAGCCGGATTCGCGCAGCACATGGTGCAGATCGCGGCCGTCCGGGCGTTGGTCGACGAAGAGCAATGGATCACGGGTGGCCAGCGTGGTCCTGGCAACCTGCCCCAGCTCGAATCCGACCTGGACTGCTGAGTTCCCGCCTCCGACGACCACCACCCTCCGGCCCGCGAACGAGGTGGGGTTGCGGTAGTCAGCCACGTGCAGCACATCCCCCACGAAGGTCTCACGACCCGGCAGGTCCGGTGTGAACGGGTGACCGAAAGATCCACTCGCCGCGACGACGCCGGCGGCTGGGATCGTCTCACCACCAGCAGTGCGCACAACGAAGCCCTCGCCCACCCGGTCGACCGTCTCCGCACGGGTGTGGGTGCGGATCTCGATATCGAGGCTGGACGCGTAGCGCTCCAGATGTGCGGCCACCTCGTCCCGACTCGGATACCCGTCCGGGTCGCCTGGGAAAACAGCACCAGGAAAACTGTTGAAACGCCTCGGCGAGAAGGTGCGCAGACTGTCGTAATAGCGCGGCCACGAACCCTGCGGGCGGTCGCCTGCCTCAAGGACCACCGGGCGTAACTCGGCGTCGAGTGCCGCTCGGGCGGCGGCCAGCCCGGACTGTCCGGCACCGATGATGACCACGCTGTTGACTGTCTTGTCCATCACGTCTCCGATATCTCTGAGGACGTCCTCGGGCTGCATTCGGCACGGCCGCCACCAACCGCGGTGTCCGCAGAGGGTGCCCCCACGCAGCGGGACGGGCCACCCGAGCACGTTAGTTGCTTGTTTGTGCAACTATACAAATATCAGCCGGCGGGTCAAGCACACCCCTTGGCTTGGGCCAGGAGCCTGTATGGCTTTGCCCATGAGACGACCCCCACCTGCGATCCGCGATGATCCGGCGCGCGTCGACTTCAGGGACGACAATCCTCCGATGCCACGCAGGCACCCGCGACATTAAAGTCCTCGGAGGCACGTTCAAGCAGATCGGCGATCCCGCGCAGCGCCTCGGTCACGGCCTGGTATTGGATCTCATAGAAGACGCTGCGCCCCACCTTGTTCGCCCGCACCACGCCCGCGGCACGCAACAGCGCGAGGTGGCGGGAGACAACCGAGATGTCGACATCGAGACAGTCGGCGAGCTCGGAGACCGAACACGCACGGCAGCGCTCGGCAAGGAGTTCCACCAGCCGGACTCTCGTGGGGTCCCCCAGGGCGCGGAAGAGTTGATGGGACAGCAGAACCGCCAGATCCTCCGAGCTACTCACTGAGTTGCTCATTTGCACAACGATGCAAGGCGGGTCTGGAGCGTGTCAAGCAGGAGCACGCTCTGCGTCCCACCAGTCCAGATCTCGTCCGTGCGGATGCGCAGTGCCGAGGGCACGCCCGTCCAGACTGAGCACGAAACGGTGCGCCAACCCCGGCGCAGCCACGTTGTCCAACCCGCGCACACCGAGGTCACGGCTCACCTCGGCGCCCTCGAGACCGATCCGGTGCACGCCGAGATCATCGAGGACCGCCGCGAGTCGATGGCGTCCCGCGCGGTCGAGGTAGGCCGCTGCGGCACTGTGCGTCACCACGATGGGCGCCTCGCCCGCCAGGGCGCGGACGGCACCCACGGCGTCGGGGACGTCGTCGGGGAAAACGCCCGAGCGGATCGGCAGGCGATGCCGGGCGGCGACGTCCAACGCTGCTGCGAGGCGTTGCGCACGATCGGCATGCTCGGGCCACACCAGCGCCCGCAACCAGCGACGTTCGCGTGGATCGGTCGCGTCCACCGGGTGGGCGTCCAGGCCCAGTCGGGCGACGATCGTCGGCCGCCGCTCCGGTAGCGGAGGACCGCCGCGCACGGTCGCTTCCAGCAGCACCGTCGCTCCCCCCAATGCCGCCTCCTCCGACGACGCCGTCTCCCCCGCCAGCGCCGGAGCGGCCAGGTTCGGTTCACCGAGGCGCGTGGTACGGCCGTGCTCATCGGTCCAGGCATAGGTCCAGACATCCGGCAGAAGGCACAGGCCCGCGCTGGCACCGAGTTCCAGCAGCGCGAGCGGACCGCCCAGTAGCCCCAGTGCCGGAAGCATGACGGCGCACCGCGCGGCCTCGTTGGTTTGCGTGGCCCGGGCGCGCATCACCGCCGCGATCTCCGTGGAGCGTTCCTGCAACACCGCGAGGGCCGCAGCTGGTTCATCGACGGGGGCGTCGAACCACCGCAGTGCACCGAACAACAGGTTGGGCTGCCGCTTCTGCACGGGCAACGCGTCGAGGAAGGCGATGGCCTCGGGGCTTGCCGCGACGGCCTCGGCCAGGGCCTGATACTGCGGTGAGGACCCCTGGGCTTCGACCTGCGCCCAGGACCGGTAGAACTCGGCAGTGTCGCGCGATTGCGTCTGCATCCGATCGCTACAGCTTCACAGCCGCCATCAGGCTGCCGAGTTCGCGACCTTCGATCGCCCGGGTACGGCCGGGCTTGAGGTGTCCGAGTCGGATCGGTCCGATCGTGGTGCGCGAAAGCTGGGTCACCGGATGGCCGACCTCCTCGAGGAGGCGCCGCACGATGTGGTTGCGCCCTTCGTGCAGGACCACCTCCACCACGCTGGCCTGAGGCGTGCTCTCCAGCAGGGTGAACTTGTCCACTTTGACGGTGCCGTCCTCCAGCGTGATCCCGTCCTTCAGCCGGCCGCCGAGGCCACGTGGCACCCGGCCCTCCACCTTCGCGACGTAGGTCTTGCCGATCTCGTAGGAGGGATGGGTGAGGCGGTGTGCGAGATCACCGTCGTTGGTGAGCAGGATCAACCCGGTCGTCTCCGCGTCCAACCGGCCTACATGGAAGAGCCGCTCGGCACGGTCGGCCACGAACTGGGACAAGTCGGGGCGGCCCGCCTCGTCGGACATGGTGGAGTACACGCCGGCGGGCTTGTGCAGGGCGAGTGTGACCACCGAGTCGTCGAGCTGAACGCGGAGGCCGTTCACGTGGATCACCGCGCGTTGGGGATCCACGCGTACGCCCAGTTCCCGCACCTGCGCTCCGTCCACGCTCACCCGGCCCGCGGCGATCAGATCTTCACAGACCCGGCGGGAGCCGAATCCGGCACCGGCGAGCACCTTCTGCAACCGGACGCCGTCGGGTGTGTGCACGTCCCGGGTCGCCTGGTCCGGGCGCTGGGGGCGGTTGCTGCGGCGGCCGCCGCGCGGGGTGGAGGGGCTCATCAGGCGGTCCCGTCGATATCGTCGAATGTGTCCATGTCAGGCAGGTACGGAGCGAGCGGCGGCAGGTCGTCGAGACTGCGCAGGCCGAGGCGCTCCAGGAAATAGCTGGTGGTCCGGTAGAGCGTGGCACCGCCCTCAGCGTCATGGCCCGCCTCCTCCACGAGTCCGCGGGCCAGGAGCGTGCGCACCACCGAATCCACGTTCACCCCGCGGATGGCCGAGATCCGGCCCCGCGAGACGGGTTGACGATACGCGATCACGGCGAGGGTCTCCAACGCCGCCTGCGTCAGCCTGGCGGTCTGACCGTCGACCACGAACGCGTCGACGGCGGCGCTGAACGCAGGCGCAGAGTAGAACCGCCATCCGCCGGCCACTTCGCGCAACTCGAACCCGCGCGGTCGAGGCCCACCGGAGTACTCCGCAACCAGGGCTTCCAGTGCCGCGGTGACCTCCGCCGTCGGGATCTGCAGGACGGAGGCGATCCGTTCGGCGGGCACCGGCGATTCGGCCACCATGAGGATGGCCTCCAGGGCGGAGGCAAGACCACCGGGGCGATCGAGCACACTCGGCGCCGCGGGGCTACTGTGCGACTCGGTCGCAGGCCCGTCATCGCCAGGGGCCACTGACGTATCGCGAGCCTCGGTCACTCCTTCGGCTGTACTCATTCGGAGTCCACCTCCCCTTCGTGGATCGCGGGTCGACCGCCGTCACTGCCGTCACCGCCGTCGGTCCCTTCAGGGGTGGCGATACTGTCGTCGTAGTCATCGGTCACATCGACGTCCCCTGCTTCGGCACCCATCCACCGCACGTTCAGCTCGCTGAGCGGACCAGCCTGGTCGAAGCCAATCGCTCCCTCACGGTACAACTCGAGCAGCGCCAGAAATCGCGCGACCACCACCGGTACCCCGTCGGCATCGTCAGTGAGAGTGCGAAAGGAGAGAGTCCGCGAACGCCGGAGCCGGTCCACGATCAACGCCGCCTGTTCGCGCACGCTGACGGCAGGATTGTGCAGGTGGGAGATGTCGACACTGTCGGGGGCCGGTTTCGGCGCGAGTGCCGCCGCGGCGAGCGCCGCGAGATCCTGTGGCCCGACCTGCATGATGAGCTCAGGCAGCAGCGCCGCGAACCGGGGCTCGAGGGCCACCTCACGTGGATAGGAACGGCCAGAGAGCTCCCAGGCTTTCGCGATGTGGGCCGCCACCTCCTTGAACGCTCGGTACTGCAGCAACCGGGCGAACAGCAGATCGCGGGCCTCCAGCAGCTCCAGATCCTCGGCGTCCTCCACGGCGCCACGCGGAAGCAGCCGGGCAGCCTTGAGATCCAGCAGGGTCGAGGCGATCACGAGGAATTCACTCGCCTGGGAGAGGTCCCATTCCTCCTGTCCCCGGATGTGGGCGATGAAGTCATCGGTCACCACCGCCAGGGCCACCTCGGTGACGTCCATCTTGTGCTTGGCGATCAGCGAGAGCAGCAGATCGAACGGTCCGGAGAAGTTCTCCAGGCGCACTTCGAAGGTCGCCCGGTGCCGAGCGTTCGCGACGCCCACGTCCGCACCGTCAGCCGGCGCGTCACGAGTGAGCCCGACGGCGTCCGGTGCCTCCGGTTCGGCCGTCACCACGGGTGTATCGGCCCCATCGTGCTCAGGCCACGTCGCCACGAGCGATGAGCTCGCGCGCGAGCTTGCGGTAGTTGTAGGCGCCAGCGTGGTTGGGCGCATAGGTGGTGATCGGCTCAGTGGCCACAGAGGCGTCCGGAAACTTCACCGTCCGGGCGATGACCGTATCGAAAACCGTGTCCCCGAACGCCTCCCGAACCCGGGCCAGCACCTCTCGCGAGTGCAAGGTGCGAGCGTCCACCATCGTGGCCAGGATTCCGTCGGTGTGCAGACGCGGGTTCAGCCGGTCACGCACTTTGTCGATCGTCTCCACCAGCAGCGCCACACCACGTAGCGCGAAGAACTCGGTCTCCAGCGGGATGATCACGCCGTGCGCCGCGGTCAAGGCGTTCACGGTGAGCAACCCCAGGGAGGGCTGGCAGTCGATGAGGATGACGTCGTAGTCATCGGTGGCCGGCCGCAGGACGCGGCTCAGCGCCTGCTCGCGAGCGACCTCGTTGACCAGTTGCACCTCGGCTGCGGACAGATCGATGTTCGCCGGGATGAGGTCAAGACCCGGCACCGCGGTGTGCTGGATCACCTGATGGATCTCTGGCTTGGCGGCCATCAATTCGGTGTAGATCGTCTGATCCAGCTCGTGCGCATTGAAACCGAGTCCGGCCGAGGCGGCGCCCTGCGGATCGAAGTCGACAATCAGTACCTTGCGGCCGTACTCGGCCAACGCGGCACCGAGATTGATGGTCGTGGTGGTCTTGCCCACCCCGCCCTTCTGGTTGCACATAGCGATGATGCGGGCCGGGCCGTGTCCGTTCAGCGGCTCCGGTACGTCGAAGTCGCGTTCGGTGCGGAGTTCGGGTGCATCAGTACTCACCTCGCCAAACCTACTGGCCACCCCGGCCTTTACCAACCGCGCACGCCGTCACGAACCCACCCGGTCGGAGTGCCCGAGGTCCTTCCCGGGGGCGATCCGGTCCCGCACGAGTCGCTTCAGTGGGCCGATCTCGGGGAATCCGCCGTCGCGCTTGCGGTTCCATACGCACTCGGAGCCCACGTCGATCCGGAACATGCCGCCAGTGGCGGGCACCAGCGCGACCTCCCCCACTTCTGCGGCGAACGTGGTGAGCAGTTCGCCGGCGTACCACTGAGCCCGGAGCAACCATTGGCACTGCGTGCAATAGGTGATGACGATCCGTGGTTCAGCCATGAGCCCATCCTCCAGCATCGGTGGGCTGTCGGGCACCTCGCGCCACGGTGGGTGGCCTGAGTGTCACGAATTGAGAAGCTCACGACATCAGGGCCACCCTCGTCAGCCGATCGGTGACCGTGGCAATAAACCTGTGGCCAGTCCGGCACTCCTGCTGGCAGGCTTTCCTCAGCCGGATTCCGCGTCTGCCCGTTCGGGCGGGCGCGGCCGAGAACGAAGGAGGTGGCGAGATGACTGTCGCCATGCGCTCGACCGCCCCCACCCCCTTCGTCCTTGGAGCACCGCGTGACCACGTCCACCTTTCCCTTCGACACCCCCAACGAGCCATTCACCCTTGCTGAGGACCAACGCTGGAGCCGCTACGGCGAGCCCGGCATCCTCACCGGCCCAGAGCCGGCACCCCAGTGGCTGATCACCGACGACGGTGCGATCGAGACCGAGCTCGGCACCCTGAAGTCAGGGAAAGAGGCCGACGTCGACCTGCTGGAACGCACGGCCGGCGCGCGCACGCACCTGCTCGCGGCCAAGCGGTACCGGTCCCGGGAGCATCGTGATTTCCACCGCGACTCGGTCTACACCGATGGGCGGCGGGAGCGTCGTTCCCGTGACCAGCGCGCCGTAACCCGTGGCACTCGGTACGGACGCGCCGTGCAGGCCGGGCAGTGGGCCGGCACCGAGTTCAGCGTGCTCTGCGACCTGGCCGCCGCGGGCGCGCCCGTGCCCTACCCCGTCCAGCTGGATGGCACCGAGATCCTGATGGAACTGGTCACCGACGTGACCGGTGACCCGGCGCCGCGACTGGCCGCGACGAGACCGGATCCCGAGCTGCTGGCGCACTACTGGGACGAGCTGCGCCGTGCCATGCGGATCCTGGCCTCTCGGCAGTTGGCCCATGGCGACCTCTCGCCGTACAACGTGCTCGCCACCGGGGAACGACTCGTGGTGATCGACGTGCCACAGGTGGTGGACCTGGTGGCGAACCCGCACGGGATCGAGATGCTCAGCCGCGACTGCCGCACGATGTGCAGCTGGTTCACCGCACGGGGACTCGGCCAGGACCCGGATGTCCTGCTCGCCGAGATGATCTCCTTCGCCTGGTGATCCGCACCTGACATCGGTGTCGTCACGGCTGATAGCGTTCACGAGAATCACTGAGGTTACGGGGGAAGTTCGATGGAAGTTGTTGCTGGAGTAGGGGCGCTGGCGCTCGTGGGCATCATCGCGGTTGTCGCGATCGTGGCCGTCGTGATCGGATTGCTGGTCTTCCGGTCCTGGGTCAAGGTGGCTCGCGCCGATGAGGCGCTGGTCGTCTCCGGTGTGAAACAGCGAGGCGCCGAAGGTGAACCGGAGAGTTCGGTACGCGTCGTCGTGAACGGCCGAGCCGTGGTCAACCCGATGACGCAACGCCACGAGGTCATCTCGTTGCGGTCCCGGCAGGTAACGATGAACGCGGAGGCACAATCCGAAGACGGCGTGACCCTCGACGTCGAGGCAGTTGCGATCGTGAAGATCGGCTCACATCCCGCCTCCGTGAAGCGAGCCGCCGAACGTTTCGCCTCCCAGGATTCGGCCATTGAGGTGTTCACCACCGAACAACTCGAAGGCGCCCTGCGCGGCGTGGTCGCGAAACTCCCCGTGATCGACCTGATGCGAGACCGCAAACGGTTCTCCGAACAGATCGCCACGGACGTTTCCGTCGAGCTGGACGAGCAGGGCCTCATCCTTGACTCCTTTCAGATCAAGGGAATCACCGATGACGTGGGGTACATCCAGTCGCTCGGTGCGCCGGAGATCCAGTCGAAACGCCAGGCCGCGGAGATCTCGGAGACGAACGCCGAACGCGCCGTCCGCCAGCAGCAGATCACCAACGAGGAAGCCAACCTCGTTGAGCAGACCGAGTACGACAAGAATCTTGCGGCATCCAAATCCGAGGTCGGCCGGGCCAACGCCCAGGCGCTCCAGGCCGAGGCGCTGGCCAAGGCCGAGGCCGAACAGCAGGTGCTGAAGCAGGAGGCTGAGAACACTCAGGCCCGCCTTGACTCTGAAGTGAAGCGAGTCGCCGATGCCGACTTGTACCGTGCATCCAAGGATGCGGACGCCGATGCCTATCGGATGACGAAGCAGGCCGAGGCACAGGCCGCAATCGCCGCTCGGGAAGCCGAAGCGACGCGCGTACGCGCCGAAGCGGACGCCGAAGCAACGCGCCTCGAGGGCGAAGCCCGCGGGCAGTCGATACGTGCTGAGGCAGACGCCCTGGCCACGCACCAGGAGGCCTTGCTCATGCAGCGCATCGTCGACGCGCTGCCCACACTGATGGCGGAATTCGCCAAGGGCTACTCGACGATCGGTGAGGTCACGGTGGTGAGCAACGGCGGATCAGAATCGGGCGCCAGTGGGATGCTGGCCAACGAAAGTTCGGTAGCCATGCGCGGTGTGTTCGACTCCGTGCGTGCCGCCACCGGGATCGACCTCGGCGAAGTGATCCAGGGGCGTGCTGTGGGGCGAGCTTTCGCTGACGGCGCCAGCGACCAGAGTGAGAGCACTCCCACCGGATCCACCCGGCCGCCCGCTCCCGATTCCGCGGCGGCTACCCAGGACTCCGCTGGTGCGGGTGATCCCCCGTCGGCCCCTGGCTCCACACAGGGGTAGCACCCAGCACCAGGGCGAACTCAGGCCCGCGCTCGGGGATGGCTGGCGGCGTACACCTCGCGAAGCGTGTCCGGGGTCACCAGGGTATAGATCTGCGTGGTGGTCACCGAGGCATGCCCGAGCAACTCCTGCACCACCCGCACATCCGCCCCGCCGGCGAGCAGGTGCGTGGCGTAGGAGTGGCGCAACGTATGCGGGGAGATGTGTGCCTGCACGCCGCCCCGCTCTGCCGCCGTCTGCAGCACCGCCCACGCGCTCTGCCTGCTGAGCGGGTTCCCGCGCTGGTTCAGGAAGGCCATCGAGGAGCCGCGACCGCTTTGCGCCAGCACCGGGCGTGCCCGCACCAGGTACGCCTCCAGCGCTTCCACTGCGAACCGGCCCATCGGTACCACGCGCTCTTTGCGGCCTTTGCCGAACAACCGCAGCGACGGCGCCTCTCGATCGAGATCGAGATCGTCGACGTGGAGACCCACCGCCTCCGAGATCCGGGCGCCGGTCCCATAGAGCACCTCCACGAGGGCGCGGTCCCGCAGACCCAGGACGCCCTCGGCCATCGACGCGCCGGCGAGGAGCTTGTCCACTTCATCAGTCGATATCGCCTTGGGTAGCCGCTTCACGCCAGCCGGCGGGCGCACCGTCGCGGCGGGATCGTGCTCGGTGCGTCCCTCCAGCGTGGCGAACCGGTGCCACCCCCGCACCGCGACCACCGCACGTGAGGTGGAGGAGGCCACCAGCGGGTGCCCGCCATCGGACCCGCTGCGCAGCGCCTCAACGAAGTCCGTGACGTCGGTCTCGGTGACCTCATCGAAACGCTCCCGGCCCCGCACCGTCAGGAACGCGGCATAGCGGTTCAAGTCCCGCCGGTAGGCCGCGAGGGTGTGCTCGGACAACCCTCTTTCCACTCCCAGGTGCGCCAGATACTCCCGCAGCTCAGCCTGGAACGGTGAGACCTGCCGGGCCGGTTCGGGTGCGGTCATCGGCTCAGAACGGCAGGAACGGGTCGATCGAGATCGCCACGAACACGAGTGTCAGGTAGGTGATCGACGCATGGAACACCTTCATGGCGCCGAGCTTTCGCGTGGTCCCGGTGATCGCACGCCGGTACAGCGCCACACAGGAGCCGCCGAACCATGCACCCGAGGCCACCGCTGCCACCGAGTAGAACCAGCCCATGTCCGCCACCGGAATGAGAGCGAGGGAGCAGACCACCATGGCCGCGCAGTAACCGATCATCTGCTGGGCCACCCGGGCATCGGCCACCACCACAGGCAGCATGGGCACGCCGGCCTCGGCATAGTCCTTGCGGAATTTCATCGACAGCGGCCAGTAGTGCGGTGGGGTCCAGAAGAAGATGATCCCGAACAGCAGCAGCGGCGCCCAGTCCAGTCTCCCCGTGACGGCCGCCCACCCGATCAGCACCGGCATACAGCCGGCAGCGCCGCCCCAGACGATGTTCTGCGACGTGTGCCGCTTGAGCAGCATCGTGTAGCCGATCGTGTACATCAGGTTGGCAGCGAGCGCGAGCGCCGCGGCCACCCAGTTCACCGTCAGCCATAACCACACCACGGAGAATGCGCCAAGCATCAGGCCAAACACCAGCCCGGCCCGCGGGGTGATCTCGCCGGTGACCAAGGGGCGGTTCTTGGTGCGGTTCATCACGGCGTCGATATCGCGGTCGTACACCATGTTCAGCGTGTTCGCCGAACCGGCGGCGGCCGACCCGCCCACGAGCGTGGCGATGATCAGCCACCACGAGGGGAATCCGCCCTGCGCCAGGATCATCGTGGGAACAGTGGTGATGAGCAGGAGCTCGATCACGCGGGGTTTGGTGAGTGCCACATAGGCTCGCACGCGTGCCCCCACACCGCGGCGGGTCGCCTCGTCGACGGAGCCGACGGCGTCACGCGGATCGGCGGAGAGCGGGGCGTCGGGCACGGGGTGGGCTTTCGTCTCGGGGCGGCTGCACAGCACACAGGTGCGGCGGTGGGTACGCCGCTGAATCCAGTGTAGGCCGTCCTTTTGCGCCGTGGTCCACGGTACGGAATCGGTCGCGCCTCCCTGGCCTCGATTGAGTAGGGTCGGAGGCAGTACCGGCCCCGTCCGGGCCGAGGAGAAGGCCACACACCCAAGCACGCGTTCGCCCGCGCGAACGAGAGAGATGAGGTCCCGTGAACGCCCCGTCACCCAAGGCCACGACCGTCGGCTGGAACGAACTCGATGTCAAGGCCGTGAACACCGTCCGCGCCCTGGCCGCAGACGCCGTCGAGAAGTGTGGCAGCGGCCACCCTGGGACGGCGATCTCGCTTGCCCCGGCCGCCTACTTGCTCTACCAGAACGTGATGCGACTGGACCCCGCGGACCAGCACTGGCTCGGCCGCGACCGGTTCGTCCTCTCCGCCGGGCACTCCTCGCTCACCCAGTACATCCAGCTCTTCCTCGCCGGATACGGACTCGAGGTGGAGGACATCGCCGCATTGCGCACCTGGGGCTCAGCCACTCCCGGTCACCCCGAGGCCGGGCACACCACCGGCGTGGAGACCACCACCGGTCCGCTCGGCCAGGGAGTGGGCATCTCGGTCGGGATGGCGATGGCGCAGCGCCGTGTCCGCGGTCTGCTCGACCCGGACGCAGCCGCCGGTGACTCCCCGTTCGATCACCATGTCTACGTGATCGCCTCCGATGGTGATCTGCAGGAGGGCATCAGCAGCGAAGCTTCCTCGCTCGCCGGCACCCAGGAGCTCGGCAACCTCATCCTCATCTGGGACGACAACCACATCTCCATCGAGGGCGACACGGACGTGGCCTTCACCGAGGACGTGGTGGCGCGCTACGAGGCCTACGGCTGGCACACCCAGCGAGTCGACTGGACGCAGCCGGATGGGTACACCGAGGACGTCGACGCCCTCGCCGCCGCCATCGAAGAAGCGAAGTCGGTCACGGATCGCCCCTCGTTCATCGCCCTGCGCACGATCATCGGTTGGCCCACACCCGGCAAGCAAGGCACCGGTGAGGCGCACGGGGCCGCACTCGGCGCGGAGGAGGTCAAGGGCCTCAAGGAAGCTATCGGCTTCGACCCGGAGCAGAACTTCGAGGTGGATCCGGCAGTCCTCGCCCACACCCGCAAGGTCGGCGAACGTGGCGCAGCGCTGCACGCCGAATGGGACCAGCAGCTGGCCGCCTGGGCCGCCGCGAACCCCGAGCGTGCCACCCTCCTGGAGCGGATGCGCAGCCACGAGTTGCCCGCGGACTGGACGAAGTCGCTCCCCACGTTCGAATCAGGAAAGTCTCTGGCAACCCGCGCCGCGTCGGGGAGCGTGCTCGGCGCTCTGGCTCCGGTTCTGCCCGAGCTCTGGGGTGGCTCCGCCGACCTGGCCGGCTCGAACAACACCACGATGAAGGGCGAGCCCTCCTTCATCCCCACCGACCGTTCCACCGACAAGTTCCAAGGGCACCCCTACGGGCGCACCTTGCACTTCGGGATTCGCGAGCATGCCATGGGCGCGATCGTGAACGGCATCGCGATGGATGGTCTGACGCGACCATACGGCGGGACGTTCCTGACGTTCAGCGACTACATGCGCGGCTCCGTGCGGATCGCCGCAGTGATGGGCGCGCCGTCCATCTACGTCTGGACGCACGACTCGATCGGGCTCGGCGAGGACGGTCCCACGCACCAGCCTGTGGAACACCTGGCCGCCTGCCGCGCCATCCCCGGCCTCGCCGTCGTGCGCCCGGCAGACGCCAACGAGACCACCGCAGCCTGGCAGGCGGTGCTGGAGCGCCGCGATGGGCCGGTGGGATTGGCGCTCACCCGGCAGGGTGTGCCCACCTTCCCGCGTGGCGAGGACGGCTACGCGTCGGCCGACGGCGTCGCACGGGGCGCGTACGTGTTGCTGGAGTCATCGACGCCGGTACCGCAGGTCATCCTGATCGGGACCGGGTCCGAGGTCCAGTTGGCCGTCGAGGCACGCGAACAGCTCGAGGCCGAAGGCATTGGCACCCGGGTGGTGTCGGCGCCCTGCCTGGAATGGTTCGACGCCCAGGACAGCGAGTACCGCGAATCGGTGCTTCCGGCCGCGGTGCGCGCCCGGGTGAGCGTTGAGGCCGGGATCGCCATGCCGTGGTATCGCTACCTCGGCGATGCCGGCCGCGCAGTCTCGTTGGAACATTTCGGTGCATCGGCGGATTACAAGACGCTCTACCGGGAGTTCGGTATTACCGCCGAGGCCACCGTGGCAGCAGCCAAGGATTCCCTGGCAGCAGCCACCTCGTGACACCACCGGGTGAGTGCTGGTCGAGCGGCCGAGAATCGACCAGCACTCACCCGGCCCTCCCACTCAACCGAGGAGTTCGTGATGACCGACATCGCTGGCACAGCGCCCACCACCCCGTCGTCACCGTTGGCCGAGATCAGCGCCGCCGGTGTGTCCATCTGGCTCGACGACCTCTCCCGTGACTCGCTCGAGTCCGGGGATCTCGCGGGACTCATCGCCGACCAGCACGTGGTGGGCGTGACGACCAACCCGACGATCTTCGCCGGCGCGCTCGCCGAAGGGACGGCCTATGAGGCCCAGCTGCGCGAACTCGCCGCAGCCGGAGCATCAACTGAGGAGGCAGTCCTCACCCTCACCACTGACGACGTCCGGCGGGCTTGTGACATCTTCCGTCCCACGTTCGAGGCCACGGGGGGCAAGGACGGGCGCGTCTCGATCGAGGTGGACCCGCGCCTCGCCCACGACACCGACGCCACCATCAAGGAGGCGCACCACCTGTGGAACACGGTGGATCGCCCCAACCTGTGTGTGAAGATCCCTGCCACCAAGGAAGGGCTCCCGGCAATCACTGCGGCCACGGCAGCGGGGATCAGCGTGAACGTCACGCTCATCTTCAGCCTCGATCGCTACCGAGCCGTGGCGCAGGCCTATGTGGACGGTCTTGAGCGTGCCCAGCAGGCAGGCGTCGACCTGACCACGATCCACTCGGTCGCCTCGGTGTTCCTCTCCCGAATCGACGCCAAGGTGGACGCCGCGCTGGAACAGATCGGCACCCCCGAGGCGAGCGAGCTCCGCGGACGTGCAGCGATCGCCGGAGCACGGCTGTGCTATGAGGTGTTCGAAGAGATCTTCTCCACCCCGAGGTTCGCCGCTCTGGCCGCGGACGGCGCCCACCGGCAACGTCCGCTCTGGGCTTCCACGAGCACCAAGGATCCGGAGTATCCCGACACGATGTACGTGGACGAGCTCGTCGTGGCCGACGTGGTGAACACGATGCCCCGCAAGACGCTTGCTGCCGTGGCGGACCACTCCCGCGCGACCGGCGAGGACACAGTGCACGGCACCTACGACGAGTCTCGGCAGGTACTGGACGCAATCGTGCGGCACGGCGTTCCCTACGAGACCATCCTGTCCGACCTGGAGATCGCTGGTGTCGACTCCTTCGAGAAGAGCTGGGCTGAGCTGCTCGAGACCGTCACCAACGGTCTCCGTGCCGCCGGCTGAAAGGGCGCCCACGTCGATGCCGAACGCATCTGTCCACCCAGCTCCCAACCCGCTGCGGGATCCCGCGGACCGGCGCCTTCCTCGAATCGCGGGCCCCGGCGGTCTGGTGCTCTTCGGAGTCACCGGAGATCTGGCCCGCAAGAAGTTGCTTCCCGCCATCTACGACCTGGCCAATAGAGGTCTGCTCCCCCCCGGATTCGGGCTCACCGGGTTCGGCCGCCGGGACTGGAGCCACGACGACTTCCGGGCGGTGGCGCTCGAAGCTGCACAGGCACATTGCCGGACACCGTTCAACGATCACGTCTGGGATCAGCTGGCCAAGGGATTCCGGTTCGTTCAGGGCAACTTCGATGATCCGGACGCCTTCAAGCGCCTCGCCCGCACGGTCGAGGAGCTCGACGCCGAGCGTGGCACCGGAGGCAACCACGCCTTCTACCTGTCCGTCCCTCCGGCGCAGTTCCCAGTGGTCTGCCAGCAACTCTCCGAATCAGGTCTATCGACCCCGAAGCCCGGCACCTGGCGCCGGGTGGTGATCGAGAAACCGTTTGGTTCGGACCTGGCGTCGGCGCGAGAGCTCAACGACGTGGTCGAAGAGGTCTTCCCTGCTGATGCGGTCTTCAGGATCGACCACTACCTCGGCAAGGAGACGGTCCAGAACCTATTGGCGATGCGGTTCGCCAACCAGTTGTTCGAGCCCATCTGGAACGCCAACTATGTGGACCACGTACAGATCACCATGGCCGAGGACATCGGGATCGGCTCGCGCGCCGGGTACTTCGACGGGATCGGTACAGCCCGGGATGTGATTCAGAACCACCTGCTCCAGCTGTTCGCGCTGACCGCGATGGAGGAGCCGGTCTCATTCGAGGCAGACTCGCTGCGCACGGAGAAGGAGAAAGTCCTCTCCGCCGTCCGCCTCCCGAAGGACCTGGACCAGCACACCGCCCGGGGCCAATACGCGGCCGGATGGCAGGGAGGTGAACAGGTACGTGGCTACTTGGACGAAGATGGCGTCCCGGCAGATTCGGGCACCGAGACCTACGCGGCGATCCGACTCGACGTGGACACTCGCCGGTGGGCAGGGGTGCCGTTCTATCTACGCGCAGGCAAGCGCCTGGGCCGCCGGGTCACCGAGATCGCCGTGGTGTTCAAGCGCGCACCACACCTGCCCTTCGACCTCAATGAGACCCAGGAGCTCGGCCACAACGCCCTGGTGATCCGGGTGCAGCCGGACGAAGGCGTGACGATCCGGTTCGGATCCAAGGTGCCAGGGACGGCGATGGAGGTCCGGGACGTCACCATGGACTTCGGCTACGGACACGCGTTCACCGAATCCTCTCCCGAGGCCTACGAACGCCTCCTGCTCGACGTGCTGCTGGGCGATCCACCGCTGTTCCCGCACCAGCGGGAGGTGGAGCTCTCCTGGGAGATCCTCGACCCGATCATCGACGCCTGGGCGGGCGCGGGCCAGCCGGACCAGTACCGTGCCGGGACGTGGGGACCGCCCTCGGCAGACGCCATGCTCTCACGTGACGGACGGACCTGGAGGCGGCCGTGATCATTACCTTGAAGGACACCACCACCGCGGAGATCGGCGCCAAGTTGGTGCGGCTGCGGGAAGAGGGCGGAGCGGTGGCCCTCGGGCGCGTGCTGACCCTGGTGATCGTTGCCGAGCAATCGCCCGCCGGCACCGATGCACTCATCGAGGCAGCCAATCAGGCCAGCAAGGAGCATCCCTGCCGGGTGATCGTGGTGGACCCGAGTGAGCAGGCCGATCCCGGCGAAGCAGGGCTGGATGCCGAGATTCGTATCGGCGGCGATGCCGGAGCCTCGGATGTGGTGGTTCTGCGACCACTCGGCGGGGCTCGCACCGAGGTAGACACCCTGGTGATCCCCTTGCTGTTGCCGGATGCTCCCATCGTGGTGTGGTGGCCCAAGCACCCGCCCGAGCACCCCGGCGAGGATCCGCTGGGCCGGATGGCTCAGCGTCGGATCAGCGATGTCGGTGAGTGCGCCGACTCGATCACCCAGCTCACCCAACTCGGTGCGGCCTACACCCCGGGCGACACGGACCTCTCCTGGGCCCGTACCACCCTGTGGCGTGGAATCACGGCTGCTGCATTGGACGATGCACATGAACCGGTGCGTGCGGTCCGTGTGCTCGGTTCGAAAGACCGGCCGTCGACTCATCTGTTCGCGGCGTGGTTGGCCGCATCACTCGACCTCGACGTGACCCTGGAGCACGAAGCAGGCTCCACCGCGATCACCGGCCTCGACTTGGAGCGGGCCGATGGCACCATCAGTATGCGACGTCCCGAGGGCGAGGTGATCGTCAGTATCACCCAGCCCAATCAACCCGATCACGAACTCGCCATGCCCAAGCGGGCACTGCAGGACTGCCTGATGGAGGACCTGCGGCGGATGGATCCGGATGCGGTCTACCAGCGCACGCTTCTGAAGGGCCTGCCGCGCGTGCGAGTGAGGGAAGGTTCACCGGCATGAATGCGCAGCGCGCTGTTCTCGTTCATCCCACCCCGGACGCCCTTGCGCGCGCGACGGCTGCGCGCCTGCTGCTGGCCGTGGCGGATGCCCAAGCGCTCCGGCGGCCCGTCCACGTGGCCATCACCGGAGGCACGATCGGCACTCAGGTGCTCTCCGACATGGCCACCTCGCCTCTTGTGGAGAACGTGGATCTCACCGGGCTGCACGTGTGGTGGGTCGACGAACGCTTCGTGCCCTCGGGCGACCCGGACCGGAACGAGGGCCAGGCCACCGCGGCACTGCTCAGTGGCCTCGATATCCCCGCCCAGAACGTGCACCGGATGCCCTCCTCTGACCACGCCGCCGACCCGGACGCGGCCGCCGCCGATTATGCCGCTGAGCTCGCTGCTTTCGCCGCCGAGGACACCGGCGCCGGCGCAGTGCGCGCACCGGAGTTCGACGTGGTGCTGCTCGGTATGGGCCCGGACGGACACATCGCTTCACTGTTCCCCGGGCACGGCACCGTCGCTGTGACCGACCGCACCGTGATCGGGGTCGTGGACTCTCCCAAGCCCCCGCCTCGCCGCCTCTCACTGACCGTGCCGGTGCTCACCCACGCCCGTCAGGTATGGGTGGTGGCGGCCGGGGCCGCGAAGGCCGAACCGGTCGCGCGCGCGCTCGCCGGAGCCGACCCCGAGGAGATTCCGGCCGCCGCTGCCGCCGGTCGTGATCTCACCCTCTGGCTCGTGGATGCCGAGGCCGCCAGTCACGGCGTCGATGGACAGAAAGTCGTCTCCGCCAGCCGGGAGGTCGCCGCCGATGCGGCCACGCTCTTCGAGCTGATCGCCGACCCTGCACGCCAACCAGAATGGGACGGGAACGACAATCTTGCGCGGGCCGAGGCCGGGCAGCGAGTGCGCGCCGTCGGTGAGGTGTTCCGTACCGAGCTCACCAACGGTGCCGTTCGGGAGAACCACGTGGTGGAGTTCACTGAAGGACGTGTGATCGCCTGGCAACCTGCGGAGCCGGGCGCGCCTCGCCCCGGACACCTGTGGCGCTGGGAACTCACCCCAGCCGCAGATGACCGCACGGTGGTCACGCACACCTACGACTGGTCTCGGCTCACTGACGCCGGCCGGTTCACACGAGCACGCGCCACTACGAGCGACTGGCTGGCCGCCTCCATCGAACGGCTGGCTCGAATCGTCGAACGCTGATCGAGGGATCCTCGCCCGTGCGGCCTCCTCGCGGAGGTGTCTCCTCAGCCGCCGCGTCGAGCACGCAGGGCGGAGAGTGCCTCATCCAGGAGCGCGGCGCCGTCCGCGTCGCTGCGACGTTCCTTCACGTACGCCAGGTGCGTCTTGTACGGCTCATTGCGGGGGGCGGTGGGCGGGTTCTTCTGGTCCTGACCGGCAGGCAGGCCACAGCGTGGGCAGTCCCACGTCTCTGGCACGGCCACGCCTTGCTCCTGCGCAAAGCTAGGCCGGGTCTCATGGCCACTGGCACACCAGTACGAAACCCATACCCGTGGCGCCGAATCGCCGCGCTCGGCCTCACCCATCGGGCCCGCACCTACGCGTGAGCCTCGGATCGCACTACCGCCTGCCATGGAGGAACTCCCTGCTCAGAATGTGAAACGTTGGATCAGGCCGAGCAGCACGATCACCACACCCCAGACGACCGCGGATCCGATCGTGATCCGGTTGAGGTTGCGCTCAGCAACTCCGGAGGATCCGAGGCTGGAGGAGATGCCGCCGCCGAACATGTCGGACAGTCCCCCACCCTTGCCCTTGTGCATGAGGATCGAGAGCACCAGCATGAAACTGGTCAGCACCAGCAGTACCTGCAGGATGATGGTCAATGCGCTCACGTGTCGGTGATCTTTCCTCGTCGGACGGATGGTTGCCGGTCCGGGACCGGCGCGTGCACGAGTCTACGCGATCGGTGCGGGGCACAGACGCGTACCCCGCACCGACCGGCAATGAGCTGGTCCCGGATCAGCCCACCGAACTGTGGGTCAGAGGCCGACGGCGTGGGATTGGTAGCGCACGATGGCCGCGAACTCCTCGGGGTCCAGGCTCGCACCTCCCACGAGGGCTCCGTCCACATCGGACTGGGCCATGATCGATGCCACGTTGCCGGACTTCACCGAGCCGCCGTAGAGCACGCGCACGGCCTCGGCCACCTCCGCCGAGTACAGCTCGGCGAGGCGGCTGCGAATCGCTGCGCACACCTCCTGCGCGTCCTCCGGGGTGGCCACCTCACCGGTGCCGATCGCCCAGACGGGCTCGTACGCGACCACGGTCTTGGCCGCATCCTCACCGGAGATGCCCGCGAAGGCGCCGTCCACCTGGGCCACGGTGTGGGACACCTGCTCACCGGCTTGGCGAACATCGAGCCCTTCACCCACGCAGATGATCGGAACTATTCCGGCACCCAGTGCAGCCTTGGCCTTGTCGCCCACCAGCGCGTCGCTCTCGGAGTGGTGTTCCCGGCGCTCCGAGTGCCCCACGACGGCGTAGCTCACTCCAAGTTTGGTGAGCATGGTCGCGGAGATCTCACCGGTGTAGGCGCCCTTGGCGTGTGCGGAGATGTCCTGCGAGCCGTAGCCGATCTCCAGCTTGTCCGCGTCCACCAGGGTCTGCACCGAACGCAGGTCGGTGAACGGGGGGCACACCACGACCTCCACGGCCGAGTACTCATGCTTGGCGTCTTTGAGCGTCCACGCCAGCTTCTGCACCAGGTGTGTGGCCTCGTGGTGGTCGAGGTTCATCTTCCAGTTACCCGCCATGAGCGGGGTACGGGTGGTGGGCATGTGTGGCCTTTCAGTCGCTGGGTCTGCCGGGATCAGTCGGTCAGCACGTCAATACCGGGCAGGGTCTTGCCCTCGAGGAACTCCAGGGATGCACCGCCGCCGGTGGAGATGTGGCTGAAGCCGGACTCATCGAAGCCCAGCTGACGCACTGCGGCAGCGGAATCCCCGCCGCCGACGATGCTGAACGCACCTGCGCTGGTCGCCTCGACCATCGCCTGGGCGACGGCCTTCGTACCGTCGGCGAAGGCCGCAAACTCGAAGACGCCCATCGGCCCGTTCCACACCACCGTCTTCGCCTCCGCGATCGAGGCGGCGAACGCCTTCGCAGAGTCGGGGCCGATGTCCAGGCCCATCTGGTCGTCCGGGATCGAGTCCACGGGCACGACGGTGGCCGGGGCATCCGCGGCGAACGCCGGCGCCACCACCACATCGGTGGGGAGCACAATCTGCACGCCTCGTTCGGCGGCAGTGTCCAGGTAGCCCTTGACCGTCTCGATCTGGTCCTCCTCGAGCAGCGAGGATCCCACCGAGTGGCCACGTGCGGCCAGGAAGGTGAACACCATCCCGCCGCCGATGAGCAGACGGTCGGCCTTGGTCAGCAGGTTCGCGATGACCCCGAGCTTGTCGGAGACCTTCGACCCACCGAGCACCACCGCATAGGGACGCTCCGGGTTCTCGGTGGCGCGTCCCAGTGCTTCGAGTTCGGACTGCACGAGGCCGCCGACGGCGTGCGGGAGTTCCAGTGCGACGTCGTAGACGCTGGCCTGCTTGCGGTGCACCACACCGAATCCGTCGGAGACGTAGATGTCGGCCAGCGCAGCGAGATCGTCGGCCAGGGACGCGCGCTCGGCGTCGTCCTTGGACGTCTCTCGCGGGTCGAAGCGGATGTTCTCCAGGAGCACTACCTCGCCGGGGTGCATGGCAGCGACGGCGTGCCGTGCACCCTCCCCGACCGTGTCGGTGGCCAGGGTGACGGAGGTGCCCAGCAATTCGCCGAGGCGGAGTGAGACGGGCGCGAGTGAGAACGCGGGGTCGACGGCGCCCTTGGGGCGGCCCAGGTGCGCTGCCACGACCACGCGTGCGCCGGCCTCGGTGAGGCGGCGGATGGTCGGCAACGCGGCCCGGATGCGGCCGTCGTCGGCGATCGTGGTGCCGCTCAGTGGCACATTGAAATCGGAACGGACGAGGACGCGCTTTCCGCGTAGCTCGCCGAGGTCATCGATGGTCTTCATGAGTCCTCCCACGGGTACGTCGAACCTGGGGCCGATCGCATGACCGCGCCCGCGCGCTCATCAGAGGACGCGGGCGCGGTTCATGGTCGGTTCGTCAGAGCTGCTCGCCGACGTAGACGCTGAGGTCCACGAGACGGTTGGAGTAGCCCCATTCGTTGTCGTACCAGGAGACGACCTTGACCTGGTCGCCGATCACCTTGGTCAGGCCGGAGTCGAAGATGCTCGAGGCCGGATCGCCAGCGATATCCGTGGAGACCAGCGGATCGTCGGAGTAGACCAGGATGCCCTTGAGCTCATCTGTCGCGGCCGCCTCCTTGATCGCAGCATTGACCTCATCCACGGTCACCTCACGAGAGGCCGTGAAGGTGAGGTCGGTCGCCGAGCCGGTCGGGACCGGCACGCGGAGTGCGTAACCGTCCAGCTTGCCGGCCAGTTGCGGCAGAACGAGGGAGACTGCCTTCGCCGCACCGGTCGAGGTGGGCACGATGTTCAGGGCTGCGGCGCGGGCGCGGCGCGGGTCCTTGTGCGGACCGTCCTGCAGGTTCTGGTCGGCGGTGTAGGCGTGCACCGTGGTCATCAGACCGCGCACCAGGCCGAACTTCTCGTCGAGCACCTTGGCCAGGGGGGCCAGGCAGTTCGTGGTGCAGGAGGCGTTCGAGATGATGTGGTGGTTCGCTGCGTCATAGTCGGTGTGGTTGACACCCATGACGAACGTGGCGTCCTCGTTCTTGGCCGGGGCGGAGATGATGACCTTCTTCGCGCCGGCGTCGAGGTGAGCCTTCGCCTTGCTGGCGTCGGTGAAGATACCGGTCGACTCGATGACGATGTCGGCTCCGAGCTCTCCCCACGGCAGGGCGGCGGGGTCCCGCTCGGCGAGTGCCTTGAAGGTCTTGTCGCCGACGGTGATGGACGTCTCGTCGTAGGAGACGTCCTCGGCGAGCTTGCCGAGGATGGAGTCGAACTTGAGCAGGTTGGCCAGGGCCTCGTTGCTCGTCAGGTCGTTGACACCGACGATCTCGATGTCCGCTCCGCTGGCGAGGGCGGCGCGGAAGAAGTTCCGTCCGATGCGGCCGAAGCCGTTGATTCCGACGCGGATGGTCACGTTTTCCTCCTGGCGCGCTCGTTGCGCGCATAGCGTCTGGGTCGGGGAATCGCGTTACTCACGCGAGAGCGGCCGCCGCAAGCGGCCGGGGGAGGCCGCATTCCGATGCCGGGCACGGAGACTCACCAGGAGTCAACGGTACACCCGCCGGGGGCAAAGGTCTGCCCACTGCGGCCGGCAATGGACGAACCGTTCACATATCGAGCATGTCCTGGGTCAGGTTGCTCTCCGTGTCGGGTATGCCGAGCTCCTGTGCGCGCTTATCCGCCATCGCCAGGAGGCGCCGGATCCGGCCGGCCACCGCGTCCTTGGTCAGTTGCGGATCGGAGAGTTGGCCAAGCTCTTCGAGGCTGGCCTGTTTGTGATCCAACCGCAGTCGTCCGGCCTGGCGGAGGTGATCGGGCATCTCTTCGCCGAGTATCTCGAAGGCGCGCTCCACGCGGGCACCGGCAGCCACGGCCGCCTGGGCGGACCTGCGCAGGTTCGCGTCATCGAAGTTCGCGAGCCTGTTGGCGGTGCCGCGGACCTCCCGGCGCATCCGCCGTTCCTCCCAGGCCAGTACGGCGTCGTGTGCCCCCATCCGGGTGAGGATCGCGCTGATCGCATCGCCGTCTCGGATCACCACCCGGTCCACGCCACGCACCTCACGCGCCTTGGCTTGGATCCCCAGCCGCCGCGCAGCACCAACGAGTGCCAAGGCAGCTTCCGGGCCCGGGCAGGTCACCTCCAGCGCTGAGGAACGGCCGGGTTCGGTGAGCGAGCCGTGGGCGAGGAACGCCCCACGCCACGCAGCCACCGCGTCCCCGATGCTGGAGTTGACCACGTGCGGGGGCAGGCCGCGCACCGGACGTCCGCGATTGTCGAGCAGCCCGGTCTGGCGCGCGAGTTGTTCACCACCGGCCACCACTCGGATGACGTACCGGTTCCCCCGCCGCAAGCCTCCACCCGAGACCACGATCACTTCGCTGTTGTGCCCGTACACCTCGTGGACGGCCTGGCGGAGGCGACGGGCGGTCACCCCGGTGTCCACCTCCGCTTCCACCACGATGCGACCGGAAATGATGTGCAATCCACCCGCAAACCGCAGCGTTGCGGCCACTTCGGCCTTGCGGGCGGAGAGTTTGTCCACCTTGAGCCGGGCGAGCTCGTCCTTCACGTCGGCCGTCAGAGACATGAGCGCCATCCTGCCATTCATCGGGACCTCTCCCCCACGTCGCCGAGGAAACGTTCGAATGTATCTCGATAGGCCGCAGCCAATCGCAAGGTGTCGTGACGCGGCGTCCCGTCTCCTTCGCTGACCTGGCGCAGCAGAAGGTCCGCTCCGAGCGCACTGGCGCAGGCGGACAGGTCGTCGATGTCCTCCACGGCAGTCGGGTCGGCGATCACGACGTCCAGGCGCAGGTCCGGAGCGAAGTCGGCCAGGGAGCGGATGTGGTCTGCGGCACTGAATCCGGAGGTCTCACCCGCTTGTGCGGACAAGTTCAAGGTGAGCCCGATGCGAGCCGTCGTGGTGTGCAGTGCACGGGAGATCTCGGGTACGAGCAAGTGTGGCATCACCGACGTGTACCAGGAACCTGGTCCGAGAATCACCCAGTCGGCGTCGTGGATCGCCTCGACCGCCTCCGGGCATGCGGGTGGATCTGCCGGGAGAACGCGCACGCGCTCCACGCGTCCGGCCGTCACCGCGACCCTGCTCTGGCCGCGGACGAGACTGCGATGTTCGGTCTCGCCCTGGCGGTGGAGGACGTCGGCCTCGATGTCCAATGGCACAGCCGCCATCGGTAGGACCCTCCCGTGCGCGCCGAGGAGCTGCCCGATCAGATCCAGGCCGGCCACCTGATCGCCGAGGAGTTCCCACACCGTGGAGATCAGGAGATTGCCGACCGCGTGCCCATGCAACGGCCCAGTGGAGCTGAACCGATGCTGCAGGACGTCCCGCCACGTATGCCCCCATTCGGACTCGTCGCACAGGGCCGACAGTGCCATGCGAAGGTCGCCTGGCGGAAGCACGCCGAGCTCCTGACGCAGGCGACCGGATGAGCCGCCGTCGTCGGCCACCGTGACCACCGCGGTCAAGGCTGTGGTCACGTGCCGTAGCGCCCCCAATGTGGCCGCCAGACCATGGCCGCCTCCCAGAGCAGCCACTCGCGGACGACGATCGCGACTGGCTTGCCCACGTTGCGGTATCCGGCCGAGTGCGGGCGTGCGGGCCATCACTCGCGCCCCAGGTCACGGTGGACGGTGCGCACGGTCCGGCCCTGCCCGCGCAAGGTGGTCGCGATGGCCTCGGAGATCGCGACTGATCGGTGCTTGCCGCCGGTGCAACCGACGGCGATGGTCACGTACGGCTTCTGCTCCTGGGTATACCCATCGAGGACTGGCTCGATCGCGGCCACCCACCGCTGCACGAACTCCTCGGCCCCCGGTAGACCGAGCACATAGTCGCGTACCGGCTCGTCCTTACCGGTGAGGTTCCTCAGTTCGCTCACCCAATACGGATTCTTGAGAAATCGCACGTCCACCACGTGATCGGCGTCCAGCGGCAGCCCGTATTTGAACCCGAACGACACGGTGGTCAGGCGCAGCGTCGTCTCGGTCTCGTTGGCCACCAGATCCCGGACAGCTCGTGCGAGGTCATGCACGGAAAGGTCACTCGTGTCGAGGGTGACATCGGCGCGCGAGCGCAGGTGCGCCAGGAGGCGCCGTTCCTCGGAGATGCCGTCCAGCATCCGCCCGTCGCCCTGCAGCGGATGCGGTCGCCGCACTTTCTCGAACCGGCGCACCAGCGCTTCGTCGGAGGCGTCGAGGAAGACAATCCGGTAGTCGATCCGGGCCCCGCGCAGGTCATCGAGAACCTGCACCAGATCGGAGAAGAACTCGCGAGAGCGCACGTCCACCACTGCGGCGAGCCGCCGGACTCCTCCGTCGGCTTGGGTCATCATCCCGGCGAGCGCCATGAGCATCTTTGGCGGCAAGTTGTCCACCACATACCAGTCCAGGTCCTCCAGCACGGAGGCCGCATGGCTTCGCCCGGCTCCGGACATGCCGGTGATGATCATGATCTCCGGGCGGTCGTCGGCGGAGGGCCCGGTGGACTCGTCGAGCAGCGGGATTCCGTAGGGCACCGTGGTGGGCTGGCCAGGGTGAGCCTGCGACCTCTGCGTGGGACTCGACTCGTTCATGCAGCGTCCTCTCCCACGATCCTCATCCTCCAAGGATGGCACGTACCGGAGCGCTGTGAGGGGTCGGGGGGCGATCTTGGCGCTCCGGCCTCGGAACGCGCCCGGCGATCATGGCGACTTCGCGAGTGCAGCGGCGATGGAGGTCGCGAGCGTGGTGCCGATCCCGGGAACCGCTGCGATCTCGGCCGGCGTGGCCTCACGCAGCGCCCGCACGGACCCGAACTGCTTCAGCAGAGCCGCTTGGCGACTGGGGCCCAGCCCCGGGACGGCGTCGAGGGCAGAGCGGGTCATGCCCTTCGCCCGGCGCTTGCGGTGGTGGGTGATCGCGAAGCGGTGCGCCTCGTCTCGCAACCGTTGCAGCAAGAACAGGCCATCACTGGTGCGTGGGAGCACCGCGGGGTAGTCCTCCCCCGGTAACCACACTTCTTCGAGTCGTTTCGCCAAGCCCACCACAGACACGTCCGTGACACCCAGGTCCATCAACGCCTGGTGCGCGGCGGCCACTTGGGGCGCTCCGCCGTCGACCACCACGAGCTGGGGCGGGTAGGCGAACCGCCGCTTCTCCTGCACGGCAACCGGCACATCAGTGCCGGCGGTACCGGCGGTGCCGCTGATGGCCTCCCCGTCCTCGGCCGCGTCCGCCTGCTCATCCGCTGCCCCCTCGATCTCGGCGAGGTACCGGCGGAACCGCCGGGTCAGCACCTCGTTCATCGCCTCGGTGTCGTCCCTCGCCCCGGCGCCGTCCGGTCCACGGACCACGAAATGCCGGTACTCGCTCTTTCGTGGCATCCCGTCCTCGAAGACCACCATGGAACCGACCTGTTCGCGCCCAGAGGTGTGCGAGATGTCGTAACACTCGATCCGCAGAGGTGATTCGGGCAGGTCGAGATGCTCGGCGAGCTCAGCGAGCGCGGCCGACCGGGCGGTCAGGTCACCGGCGCGTCGGGTCTTGTGCAGAGCCAGCGCCTGCACGGCGTTCTGGTGGACCGTCTCGGCCAGCGCCCGCTTATCACCTCGTTGCGCCACGTGTACGTTGACGGCGGCCCCGCGGATGCCGCGCAGCCACGCCTGCACCTGGGTGAGGTTCTCCGGTAGGACGGGCACGATGACTTCCTGCGGGACGGCCGCGTCCGTCCCGACAGCTGCTGTGTCGGTATCCTCCTGGTCGATGGTCTCGGCCGCGTCCCCATAGACCTGCTCGAGGAGGCGCTCGACCAGTTCGGCGTCCGAGACATCCTCGACCCGCTCCGTGACCCAGCCGCGTTGACCACGAATCCGACCGCCCCGCACGTGGAACACCTGCACCGAAGCCTCGAGCTCATCCGCGGCCATCGCGAACACGTCGGCGTTCGTACCGTCCGGGAGCACCACGGCGTTCTTCTCCACCACGCGGCGCAGAGCCGCGAGATCATCGCGCAGGCGCGCCGCGCGTTCGAAGTCGAGTTCGGCCGAGGCCGCCTTCATCTCCCGCTCGAGACGTTTCACCGTCGAACCGGTCTCACCGGCCACAAAGGCGCAGAAGTCCTCGGCTAGGTCGCGGTGGGCGTCGACGTCGATCGTGCCCACGCACGGGGCCGAGCACTTGTCGATGTACCCGAGGAGGCAGGGGCGGCCGGATTGCTGGGCCCGCCGGTAGACACCCTTCGAGCAAGACCTGATCGGGAACACCCGCAGCAGCAGGTCCACAGTCTCCCTAATCGCCCACGCGTGCGAGTACGGCCCGAAGTAGCGCGTGCCCTTGCGTTTCGCACCGCGCATCACCTGGACGCGGGGCACCTCCTCACCCATGGTTACGGCCAGGTACGGGTAGGACTTGTCATCGCGGTACTTGACGTTGAAGCGCGGGTCGTACTCCTTGATCCAGGAGTACTCCAGTGCCAGCGACTCCACCTCCGTGGCCACCACGGTCCACTCGACCGACGAGGCGGTGGTCACCATCTGCGCCGTGCGCGGGTGCAAGGCGGCCACGTTCTGGAAGTAGTTGCTCAGGCGGGCCCGCAGGTTCTTCGCCTTGCCCACGTAGATCACCCGGCCGCGCGGGTCACGGAATCGGTAGACCCCCGCCTGCGTCGGGATCTCTCCCGGTTTCGGGCGATAGGTCGACGGGTCTGCCATGCCATCCAGCCTAGTTCGCGCTAGCGTGTGCTCATGGGACCACTTCACACCTATTCAGTCACCGTGGACTGGACCGGAGCCGGCGAACGTGGCACTGAGTCCTACACCGCGTACAGCCGCGACCATGTAGTGATGATCGAGGGAAAGCCCTCCTTGCCCGGATCGGCCGATCCTGCCTTTCGGGGGGACGCGGATCGCTATTCGCCGGAGGAACTCTTCGTGGCTTCGCTCTCGCAGTGCCACATGCTCTGGTTCCTGCACCGCGCTGCCGTGGCTGGTGTGGTGGTGACCGGGTACACCGATCGGGCCACGGGGACGATGCGGGTGGAGACGGCCGGCGCCGGGCAGTTCACCGAAGTGACACTGCACCCCCGCATCACCACCGCCACGGATGTGAGCGAGGATGTCATCGTGGATCTGCACCAACAGGCGCACGATCACTGCTTCATCGCACGCTCAGTGAACTTCCCGGTACGGCACGTGCCCCTCACTACGCAGGTGGCCGAGCCGGCGTGAGCGCCAGGTCCTCCTGGGCTCGTCATTCACACCGATTTCTGCACGGAGCTGGGTCGCCACCGGCTCAGTGAGCCTGCGCTAGTGGGCACGCGCGCCCTAAGCACTCTCCCGCTTCGCCTTGGCCACCTTCGCGGAGCGTCGTGCTGAGCGCGCCTTGGGCCGGTTCAGTGGGGCCACCGATGTGACCGGCTTGAGCGCCGCCCTGGACTCGGTGCCCAGAATCTCCGCGAGGAACCGTCCCGTATGCGAGGCGGAGACCTTCGCCACGTCCTCCGGGTGACCTTGCGCCACCACGGCGCCTCCGCCCTTTCCACCTTCTGGCCCCATGTCGATGACCCAATCGGCACTCTTGATCACGTCGAGGTTGTGCTCGATCACGAGCACCGTGTTGCCCTTCTCCACAAGTCCCTGGAGAACGCCCATGAGGCGGCGGATGTCTTCGAAGTGCAGACCGGTTGTCGGCTCGTCGAGTACGTAGACGGTGCGTCCCGTGGAGCGCTTCTGCAGTTCGGAGGCCAGCTTGACCCTCTGCGCCTCCCCACCGGAGAGAGTCGGCGCGGGCTGTCCGAGCCGCACATAACCCAGGCCCACGTCCACCAATGTGTGCAGGTGCCGGGCGATCGCCGGCACTGCCGCGAAGAACTCGGCTGCCTCCGAGATCGGCATGTCGAGTACCTCGGCCACCGTCTTGCCCTTGTAGTGCACCTCCAAGGTCTCCCGGTTGTACCGCGCTCCCTGGCACACCTCGCACGGCACGTAGACGTCCGGGAGGAAGTTCATCTCGATCTTCAGCGTGCCATCACCCGAACAGGCCTCGCAGCGGCCCCCTTTGACGTTGAACGAGAACCGGCCCGGGGTATAGCCGCGCACCTTCGCCTCTGTGGTCTGCGCGAACAGCTTGCGCATGTGGTCCCACACGCCGGTGTAGGTCGCCGGATTCGAACGCGGTGTCCGCCCGATGGGGCTCTGATCCACGTGCACGACCTTGTCCAGATCGTCCAGCCCCGTCACACGCTTGTGCCGGCCGGGTACGTGCTTGGCTCCGTTCAGCTCGTTGGCTAGCACGTTGTACAGGATCCCGTTCACGAGTGTGGACTTGCCCGATCCCGACACCCCGGTGATGGCCGTGAGTGTGCCCAGCGGGAACGAGACGTCGACTCCGCGAAGATTGTTCTCGCGGGCCCCTTGCACGGTGACGTACCGGCCCTTCTCGGGCTCGCGCCGGTGGCTGGGCAGCGGGATGCTCCGCCGGCCGGAGAGGTACGCCCCAGTGAGTGAGTCCTCGGCGGCCAAGAGCCCTGCATAGTCACCGGAGTGCACGATGTGCCCGCCGTGCTCGCCCGCACCGGGTCCGATGTCGACGATCCAATCCGCGGTCCGGATCGTGTCTTCGTCGTGCTCGACCACGATCAGGGTGTTGCCCAGGTCTCGCAATCGGGAGAGCGTCTCGATCAGGCGTCGATTGTCGCGTTGGTGCAGGCCGATACTCGGCTCGTCCAGCACGTACAGCACACCGACGAGCCCGGAACCGATCTGGGTGGCGAGCCGGATCCGCTGAGCTTCACCGCCGGAGAGCGTGCCGGCCGCACGCGAGAGGGAGAGGTAATCCAGACCGACGTCGAGCAGGAAGCCCAGGCGGGAGTGAATCTCCTTCAGTACCTGTCCGGCGATCGCCGCCTCCCGCTCGCCCAGTTCAAGATCATCGAGGAAGCGCTTCGCCTCCTCGATCGAGAGGAAACACACGTCGGCGATGGACTTGCCTCCCACTGTGACCGCGAGCACCTCCGGCTTGAGCCGGGCGCCGCGGCATGCGGGGCATGGAACCTCGCGCATGTACTCCTCGTACTTATCGCGCGACCATTCGGATTCAGTTTCGGAGTGCCTCCGCTGCAGAAAGGAGATGACGCCTTCGAATCCGGTGGAGTACGAGCGTTCCCGCCCCCACCGGTTCCGGTAGCGCACATGAACCTTGTGATCCTTGCCGAAGAGCACCGCATTCTTGGCACGTGCTGGAAGCGCCCGCCACGGCACGTCCACGGAGAATCCGAGCTCCTCTCCGAGCGCCACCAGCACGCGATCGAAGTACTGCGCGTTGCCGCTTGCCCACGGCGCCACGGCTCCTTCGGCCAGGCTCAGCTCATCGTCGGGGACCACGAGCTCGGCATCTACCTCCAAACGAGTGCCCAGACCCGTGCACTCGGCACACGCACCGTAGGGGGCGTTGAAGGAGAAGGTCCGCGGCTCCATCTCCTCCAGAACCAAGGGGTGATCGTTCGGGCACGCCCGCTTCTCCGAGAACCTCCGGGTACGCTCCGGATCGTCAGCGTCGGCGTCGACGAAATCGGCGATTACCAGACCGTCGGCGAGTCCGAGGGCCGTCTCGACCGAGTCGGTCAGCCGCTGCCGGATGTTGTCACGCACGACAAGGCGGTCCACCACCACGCTGATCGTGTGTTTGAGCTTCTTCTCCAGCGCCGGCGGCTCGCTGAGCTGGACGAGTTCGCCGTCCACCAGCGCCCGGGCAAAGCCTCGGGACTGCAGATCCTTGAAAAGATCCGCATACTCCCCCTTGCGGCCGCGGACGACTGGCGCCAGTACCTGGAACCGCGTTCCCTCCGGCATCTCACGGAGCCGGTCGACAATCTGCTGTGGGGTCTGAGCGACGATCCGCTCCCCGCACGTGGGGCAATGCGGCGTTCCCGCGCGCGCGAACAACAGACGGAGATAGTCGTAGACCTCCGTGATCGTGCCCACCGTGGAACGTGGGTTCCGGTTGGTGGACTTCTGGTCGATCGACACTGCCGGGGAGAGACCCTCGATGAAGTCGACGTCCGGTTTGTCCATCTGGCCGAGGAACTGCCTGGCGTACGCCGAGAGCGACTCCACGTACCGGCGCTGACCCTCGGCGAAGATGGTGTCGAACGCGAGCGACGACTTCCCGGATCCGGACAGGCCGGTGAACACGATCAGTCGATCGCGCGGGAGGTCGATACTGACGTTCTTGAGATTGTGCTCGCGGGCGCCGCGGACAAGAAGGGTCTCACTCACGCCCGCCATGGTAAGCCGACCCACTGACATCGCACAAACGTTCGAGCATCGATGTGTCCAACGTGACGTCCTCCCCCACCCCCGGAATCGACGAGCAGCCCCGCCGACCGTGCGCGAGCATGGAGGTATGACCGAGGTGACTGCGCCGGTACCTGGCCACGTCGAGCCGGGCGGTTCCGCACTGTCTTGGCGGGCTGGGGCGCTCACCGTGCACAAAGTGAGCGTTTCCGCGCAGGACAACAACTCCTACCTGCTCACGCACACCAGCGGTGAACAACTTCTCATTGATGCCGCCGACAGCGCGGAAACTGTGCTCGCGATCCTCGCCAGTGCGCACCCCCAGGCACATCTGAGCGCGGTCCTGACCACACACGGCCACTGGGACCATCATCGTGCGCTGGCACCGGTGATCGGCGTCACGGGCGCCACCGCACTCGCCAGTGCCGCCGATGCCAGCCACCTGCCGGTCGTCGTCGGCCGCACCATCGACCACGGCGACGTGCTCACTCTGGGCGACGTAGCACTCGAGGTCATTGGACTGCGTGGACATACACCCGGCTCCCTCGCACTCGCTTACACCCCTGCCACGGGCCCAAGCTGGCTGTTCACCGGCGACAGCCTCTTCCCAGGTGGCGTCGGGAAGACGCGGTCACCGGCCGAGTTTGCCGCCCTACTGGCAGACGTGAGCGCACGCGTGTTCGACCGGTTCGACGATCACACAATCGTGCATCCCGGCCACGGGGACAGCACCACGCTCGGTGCCGAGCGCCCGTTCGTGGCCGAGTGGCGCTCACGCGGCTGGTAGCAGACGACGCTACAGTGCCGCCATGAACACCTTCGCCGTCGAGTATGCCTACGACATCACCCGCACCGCTGACATCGACGAACTGCGCCCACAACACCGCGAGTTCCTCCACGATCTCGCCGAGGAGGGAATTCTCCTCGCGTCGGGTCCGTGGCTGGACAATGCCGCGCCCGGGGCATTGCTGCTGATCAGCGCGCAGGACGATGCGGAGGTCAGGCGAATCCTCGACCGGGATCCGTTCCACCGGGCGCAGCTGATCACCCATCGCACCGTGCGCGCGTGGAACCCGGTGATCGGCGCCTTCGCTGACCGGGCTGAGTAAGGTCTCCCCGGCCGCAGCACACCGACTCGCCCGGCACCCGCGTGTCAGCGATACAGGTCGCCGATCGAGGTGTCGCGCTTAGCTTGACCACCACCGGTGCCGTCATCGGTGGCTTCCTCGCGCTCCTGCCGGCTACCGACGGTCAGCGACGCCACGGTAGTGACGACGAGTATGCCGACGATCACGAGCAACGACACCCAGGTGTTCGGTTCTGGGATGACCGTCCAGTGTTCTCCGCCGTTGATGAACGCGAGTTCATTCTCGTGGAGCGCGTGGTTGACCAGCTTGAATCCGATGAAGGCGAGGATGCCGGCAAGGCCGTAGTTGAGGTAGACGAGCCGATCGAGCAGCCCGTCGATCAGGAAGAACAGCTGGCGCAGACCAAGCAGCGAGAACGCGTTCGCTGCGAAGATCAGGAAGACCTCCTGGGTCAGTCCGAAGATCGCCGGGATCGAGTCCACGGCGAACAGCACATCGGCACTCCCGATGGCGATCATGACGATCAGCATCGGGGTGAGGTGCCAGCGGCCCTCGGTGCGAACCAGCATCTTGTCGCCGACGTAACCCTCGGTGGTCGGGAACATCCGCCGGGTCAGGCGAAGCACGCCGTTCTCCTTGAACTCCTCATCCTCCGATCCCTGCCTGAGCTGGGTGACGGCGGTGTAGACGAGGAAGGCGCCGAAGAGGTAGAAGACCCAGGAGAACTCGCTGACGATGGCCGCACCGAGGAAGATGAAGACCGTCCGCAGAACGAGTGCAATGACAATGCCGATCAGCAGGACCTTCTGCTGGTACTCCCGCGGTACCCGGAAGCTGGCCATGATCAGCACGAAGACGAACAGGTTGTCCACGGAGAGCGACTTCTCCGTGATGTAGCCGGAGAAGTACTGAAGGCCGTACTCCCCGCCCCATCCCCACAGCACGAACACGCCGAACACCAGCGCGATGAGGACATAGGCGAGCGACCACATGCCCGCTTCCTTCAGGCTCGGGGCGTGTGGTGTGCGCACGTGACCGACGAAGTCGACCGCCAGCATCACCACGATCAGACCGAGCGTGATCGCCCATGCCCAGACAGGAACATCCACGAAAATACCTCCGGTGAGAGTAGACAAAGACACCGGAGGTCTCCCCCACCCTGTGGTGGGCCAATGACGCCGAGGGGACCTTGTCCGCCTGTGATGACGACGTCACCGCTTAAGGGGTACTCCCCTCCGCGGCCAGCCTAACAGGCAGAGCGCACCGACGCGGGGTACGGCACGTGGCGAAGGCCACCCGAGCGGACGTCGATCAGGCGGTCGGCTCCGGCTCCTTCCACGCGTCGGCCTGCTTGAGCGCGGCCTCGAACTCGTTGTCGATCTCTTCGTTCGGCCTGGCCGTGGCGAGGCTCACGAGAACCGCCACCAGGGCACAGGCGACGAAGCCGGGGACGATTTCGTAGATGAGCGACTCGCCGAGTCCGGTCTGCGCCCACACGACCACCACGACGGCGCCCGTCGCCATTCCGGCAAGCGCACCCCATGCGCTCAGCCGCCGCCAGTACAGACTGAGGATGATGATCGGCCCGAAGGCCGCTCCGAAGCCGGCCCAGGCGAAGGCGACCAGGCCGAGTACGGTGCCGCCCGGGTCGAGCGCGATCACCGCAGCGACCACCGCCACCACGAGCACACCGAGCCGTCCGAGGAGCACCATCGCCTTCTCTGACGCCGTGCGCTTCAAGACCACCTTGTACAGGTCCTCCACTAGTGCGGAGGAACACACCAGCAGTTGGCTGGAGATCGTGCTCATGATCGCTGCGAGCACCGCGGCGAGGATGATTCCGGCGATGAATGGGTGGAAGAGCACGTCCGCCATCCGCAGCAGGACGGTCTCGGCCTCTTCTTCGGCGAGGTTGATTCCCTGGGTGGGCAGGTACCCGATCGCCAGCAGCGCCAGCAGTACGGCGCCGCCGGTGGACAGGACCATCCAGCTGATGCCGATCCGTCGCCCGGCCACGGCGTCCTTGGCCGAGCGCAATGCCATGAATCGCACGATGATGTGCGGCTGGCCGAAGTATCCGAGACCCCAGGCGGCGGCGGAGACGACACCCACGAACGACGCACCCGCGATCCAGGACGTCGCCGAGGCGTCCACTGCCGCGATGGCATCGAGGCTCTCACCGAAGCCGCCCATGGCGGCGATCGCCATCGCCGGCAGCACGATGAGCGCCACCATCGACATCAGACCCTGCACCACGTCCGTCCACGCGACGCCGGTGAATCCGCCGAACATGGTGTATGCGAGGGTGATACCCGCCACCAGCAACATCCCGGTGAAGTAGGACGCGCCGAACGCTCCTTGGAAGAACGTGCCAGCGGCCACCATTCCGGAGGAGACGTAGAAGGTGAAGAACACCAGGATGATCAGACCAGCCACGATACGTAGCAGGCGGGACCGGTCGCGGAGCCGGTTCTCGAAGAAGCTCGGCACGGTGATCGAGTTGTTCGAGACCTCTGTATAGCTGCGGAGCCGATGTGCGACGAACTTCCAGTTCAGCCATGCCCCGACGACGAGCCCGACGGCGATCCACGCCTGGTCAAGACCGGCGACGAAGATCGCACCGGGAAGGCCGAGCATCAGCCACCCTGACATATCGGAGGCACCAGCGCTGAGCGCAGCAACCCCCGGCCTGAGCGCGCGACCGCCGAGCATATAGTCCTCGCCGGTGGTGGTGCGCTTGTAGCCGTAGTAGCCGATCATCAGCATGCCCAGGAAGTACAGGGCGATTGCCAACCACTTGAACGTGTCGTCGTTCACGCAACTCCTCCTCCATGGAGACGGCCGGGCGCGCGTACGCACCCGGCCGTCGGACGTCGTCGTCGTGTGCCCCATCGTGCCGTGTGGGAACGGCTTTGTCTCCTGAACGAGGTGACTTCGTGGCTACCTACTTCATCGTGCCCGCGCTGACCGATCCCTGCAGTTGACGCTGGAAGAGGATGTAGGCCACGAGCACCGGGACGATCGTCACCACTGCCGCGGCGAACATCGCGCCGAAGTCGACCGCGTACCCTGCCGAGGAGATGAAGCTCGCCAGCACCTGGGCAAGCACCCAGTTGTCCCGGTCGGTGTTCAACGCGACCGGGAGCAGGAACTGGTTCCACAGGCCGAGGAAGTTGAAGATCGCCACCGACGCCATGCCGGGCCGGGCCATCGGGAGCATGACGGAGAAGAACGTGCGCCACTCCCCCGCCCCGTCAATCGCGGCCGCCTCCGCGATCTCCCCGGGGAGCCCGCGGAAGAAGGAGTAGAGGAAGAACACCGTGAACGGCAGAGCGAACGAGACATACGTGATGATCAGGCCCGGCAGGGTGCCCAGCAACCCGAGGTTCTGCAGGACGAAGAACAACGGCACGATCGCCAGGAAGACCGGGAAGGTCAGGCCCGCGAGCATCAGGTAGTAGATCGCTCGCCGGCCGGGGAACTCGAAGCGGCCGAGTACGTAGGCACACATCGAACCCAGCATCATCACCAGTACCAGCGCGGTGCCGACCACGATGATGGTGTTGATGAAGGCGTCACCGAGGCCGGAGTCCACCCACGCGTTCACGTAGTTCGTGAATCCCCACTCGGCTGGCAGGCCAAACGGCGAGGCGAAGATCTCACTGGAGGTCTTGAACGAACTCAGCAAGGTCCAGAGCATCGGCGCGATCACGAGCACGCACCAGACGATCAGTGCGGTGTGCGAGACGCCGCCGACCCAACGGTCGCCCTTGGCGGGACGAGGCTTATGGATCTGTACCTCGGGACGTGTAGTGGCAGTACTCACGAGTCTCCTCCCCGGTCCTTGCCGCCGGTGAGGCGGTTCACGGTGAACACAATGGCGGCGAATGCGAGCGTGACCAGGGCGATCACCACGCCCATCGCACTGGCGTACCCGAACTTGCCCTCGGTGAAGGCCGTGCGGAACAACTGCTGGGACATCACCAGGGTGGAGCTGTTCGGACCACCTTGCGGGTTCAGTGCCTGCATGTAGACGTAGGCGTCGAGCGCCAGAATGCCGATATAGATGTACGCCGTTTGCACGTTGTCCCGGATCAGCGGAAGCGTGATGGACCAGGACATCCGGGCGCGACCGGCCCCGTCGATCCGCGCGGCCTCGAATGTCTCAGCGGGGATCCCCTTGATCGCGGCGATGAAGAGCAGCATGTAGAAGCCGACGAAGCCCCAGACGATCACGAAGATCGAGGCTGGCATCGCCGTGGTGACATTGCCCAACCAGGCGAAGGATTCGAATTGGTCCAGACCCAGGCCGGTGAGCACACCGTTGACCAGGCCCCCGCTCGGCGCCAGGATGAGCCGCCAGACCAGGCCGATCGCGATGCCGGGAATGACGTACGGAAAGAGCGAGACAACCCGGTAGAAGCCCGCGTTCTTGACGCCTCGGATCTGCCCGCGTCCTGACCCACCGATCGTGATGAGGATCGCGAAGATCAAAGCGATGGAGAGCGTCACGAAAGGCACCACGATGCCGAGGACCGCGCTGTTGCCTACGGCGTTCACGAATCGTGGATCCTGCGCCAGGTTGACGAAGTTCGCGAACCCGATGAATTCCTGCTCCGGTGAGAATCCGGTCCAGTTCGTCAGTGAGTAGTACCCCGCCTGGATGAACGGAGAGATCACGAACACAAGGAACAGCGCCAGCGGGAGGAAGAGAAAGACTACGAAGAAGCTGATCCGGTCGAAGGTCCACTTCGTACGCCGCCCCCGGCGGGGCCCGTTGCCGGGCCCCGCCAGTGCTCCCTCAGAGGGAGGTACGCCGCGTCCAGGCGCTGAGGCGACCCCGCTCACGAGACCTCGATCTTGTCGATCGTGTCGTCCTCCCGGATGCGATCGGTGATCGTCTGCAGCTCGCTGGTCAGATCGGCCACCGACTTGCCGCCGTCAAGGAACGAGTTCCAGATCGGCAACTGATCGGGGTTCATCCCGTACGTGTTCACGAAGTTGAACGTGAAGATGGCACCATCGGCTGCAGCGAGCAGGTCCGTCTGGGAGACGAGCGCCGTGGAGCCGAAACCGTCGGCGGGCACCGTGTCCTTGACGATCGTCGGAGCCAGCTTCGTCTCAGCAAAGTTTGCCGCCGCCTCGGCGGAAAGCATGGTCCGAAGCAATTCCTTGCCTGCAGCGACATTTCCGTCCGAGGGCACCATGAACGGCTCACCCGCGGTGGAGTGCAGGGCATCTGCTCCCAACGCTGGACTGTCGGTCAGGCTCATGGAGGAGATGCCCTTCATCTCGAAGCCCTCCGCCGTCTGGTCCCTCATCTCGTTCTCGATCCAGGAACCGGAGGGGTACAGCAGCGCTTCCTGGTTGTTCGACCACTGAGCCTGAGCCTGAGTGAACTGGGTGCCCGAACCGCCCGGCATGAAGTAGCCGGCGTCGATGATCTCCTTCATCACTTCGAACACACCCTGGATGGACTCGTTGGACCAGCAGTCCGGCTCGAGGTTCTCCAGGGCGAGGCGCACCTCGTCTCCACCTTCCTTGATGGCGGACTCGACGGCGAGGGTCTGGTAGTACGTCGCGGCCTCGGTGCCCCAGCAGAACAGGTACAGGCCCTGTTCCTGCGCGGCAGCGCCGAGTTCCTTGGCCTCTTCCCACGTCGTGGGCGGCGTCCAGCCATTCTCCTCGAACAGGCTGGAGGAGTACCACACGCCGTAGACGGTCAGCACGTAGTTGATCGCTGCCAACTTGTCCTCGTAGGTGCTCGGCGCCAGGACTCCCTCGAACAGGGTGTCCCGGATGGTGGTGCCTTCCAGGTTCGGCGCATCGACCACGTCCGTGAGGTCCTCAAGCTGGTCCAGGATCGTGTTGAAGCCGATCGACCCTGCGCCGGAGTTGTCCACCAGGTCGGGCGGGTTCCCGCCCACGAACCGCGGCTGCAGTTCGGTGGCGATCTGCGTGGAGGGAGAGACCTCCACGGAGGAGCCCTCGTGGTTCTCGGCGAGGATGTCAGCCGCGAACTCGACGTAGTCGACGCCGTAGCCGCCGTCGAAGATCACGGCGTCAACGGTGGTGTTCTCGGCCATACCGAACGGGTTCTCGGCGTTCACCTCGCCGCCGGGCTCTTCGCCGCCATCAGTCTCTTCACCGCCACCACCGCCGGTGGCGCAGGAAGCGAGGGTGACGCCGAGCGGAACGCTCGCCGCGGTGTAGAGGGCGCCGCGCAGGACGGACCTCCGGTTCGGTGCTTGGGTGAGGGTGTTGTTCATGTCGTCCTTGACCTTTCGTTTCGATGGGGTTCGGGGGTTGGGATAATGGATGAGGGAGTCCTGGGGCACGAGCCCAGGACCTGACGGTCAGCCGCCTCGGCGGATCCGACCGCGGTAGCGATCCTCGAGTGCATGGTTGTGGTCATCACCTCCTGGGCGGTTAGCCGAGATGTACAGGGGAGGTACAGCGCCTGCTGCGAGCATCCGCTCGGTGACGCCGAGGGTGAGAGCTTGTGCGATGAACGCTGCCGTCATGGAGGAGACTGCACCGGCGCCGTACTGCTCACCGAGGGTGAGGGTGGCGTCGCCGAACGGCGCGAGGTTGTCGATCACCACGTCCGCCACGTCGATCAGGCGCTTGCCGCTGGGGTGCTTGGGCTGCACCGCCATGGTGTGCTCCATGCTGGTGACCGCGATGATCTTGTGCCCGCGTTCCTTGGCGGCCAGTGCGAGCCCCACGATGGACCCGTTCACGCCGGAGTTCGAGGCGATCACGAACACATCGTGCTCATGCAGCGGGGCCGCACTTAGCAGTTCCTCGACCACGTCGGGGTCGCGCTCCATCGTGGCGCCTTCGAGGTCGGTCACCGGCCGGTCGCCGTAAAGCACCACATCGCGCAGTGCGATCCGCGTGGTGGGGATCAGACCGCCGGCACGGCCGGCGATCTCCATCGCGAATGCCTCGGAGTGCCCGGTGCCGAACGCCTGAATCACCCCACCGGCGTCGAGCGCCTCCACCAGGAGGTCCACGGCTGGGTCGAGTGTGCCGTCGGCGGCCCGCTCGGCGAGGGTGTCGAGCCGGCGGGAGACCTCCTGGTGGAAGTCGGCTGCGGCGGAAATCATCGGTGTCCTTTCGGGAGTGCGGGGGTGCGAACGGTAGAAACGCAAGAGCGGGTCGTGGTCAGTCTGAACGTCGATGGCTGGCTACGGCATCGGCCGAGGCGGCGATCCGCGCGACTGTCGCGGTGTAGTCCAGCTGTGCAACGAGCAGGTACAGCACATCGAGGACGAAGAGCTGTGAGTGCTTCGCCGACAGGTCGGCGGGGTGGAGGTACTGCTCCGGTACCGACGCGAGCAGGCAATCGTCGGCCAGTTGCGCCAATGGCGAGTTCCCGAAGCTCGTGATGGCCACCGTGTGCGCGCCGGCTGACTTCGCCCGTTCGAGCATGTCGGTGGTCTCCCGGGTGCGGCCACTGTTGGAGATGCCGATCGCAATCGCCTGGTCGTCCAGGATCGAGGCACTGGCGAGTCCGGCGTGCACGTCTCCCCACGCGTGGGCGTTCACTCCGATGCGGTAGAGCCGCGTGCGCATCTCGTCCGCCATGGAGAAACTGCCGCCGGTGCCGTAGATATCGAGGTGCCTCGCGCCGCTGATGCGCTTCGCAACTCCCGCGGCCACATTGAGGTCGAGCACGTCCGCCGTCGCACGCAATGACCGTACGTGCGCATTGAGCAGAGCGCGCAGCACATCGTCCGGCGAATCGTCCGGATCGAGTGCTCGGCCCATCTCTGCTCGCCAGGTCTCCGATCCCGAAGAGTCTCCCCTGCCCGAGTCGGTGGCCACACCCACCCGGAACTGCACATATCCCGGATAGCCGAGCTGCCGGCAGAACCGGGTGACCGTGGCCGGTGAGGTGCCCGCGCGCTCAGCCAGCTCCGTAATTGAGAGTTCGAGTGGCGCCGTGGGATCGTCGAGCAGGACCGTCGCGATCTTGTCCATCGCGGCTGACATCAACGGCCGGTTGGCATGGATACGCTCAGCTACCCGGAGAGTCCGTTCGACCTCGGTCGGAGCGTTCCGCACGTGAAAATCCCTCTCGCTTCGTTGATGAAGTACGTGAAAGGTATTCTCAGTCGATGCGCACGTCAAGCCAATCGGAGGAATCGTGACCAACTGTTATCTGGGGATCGACGCGGGAGGCACCTCCACGCGCGCAGCCGTGGTGCTCGCCGACGGCACATGTGCGGGTGTGGGACGTGCAGGCAGTGGCAATCCCATCAGCGCGGGCCCCGATCACGCCGCAGCTCAGGTGCTACTGGCCACCCGCCGCGCACTCGAGCATGCGCGGTTGGATCCGAGCAACCTGGTCGGCGGCATCGCGGCGATGGCGGGCAGCCGGGTGGCGCGGCGCGCGGATTGGCTCAACGATCCTCTGCATGCGGCGGGAATCCCCGTCTCCCTCACCTTGGAACCGGACCTGCTTGCCGCATTTCTCTCCGCCACCGCGGAACCGGACGGCTACGCCGTGGTGGCCGGTACGGGCGCGGTGGCGGTTCGAGTGCGCGGGTTCGAGCTGGAGGCTGTCACGGACGGCCTCGGTTGGCTACTCGGTGACGCCGGTTCGGGTTTCTGGATCGGGCAGCAGGTGGTGCGGGCAGGACTCGCTGCGCTGGATGGGAGGGCCGAACCTACTGCCCTCACCCCCGCGCTCCTGGCCGCCCTCGACCTCGACCCGGATGCTCCCGCCGAGGTGGAGGGCCGACCCGGTGCGGTCCAGCACGCGGTCGATCTGCTCTACACCTGGCGCCCCGTGGAGCTGGCACGGCTCGCCCCGCTCGCGTTCACGGCCGCTGCCGACGGTGACCCGTGCGCCATCGCCATCATCCGCGCGGCCGCGAAGGACCTGCACGCGGCACTCTCGGCCATGGTGGTACCGGAGATCCCGGGGCCGCTGGTCTTTGGCGGCAGCGTCCTCGCCCAGCAGCCCACGGTCGCGGCAATCGTTGCCGAGGCACTGCCCGGCCAGGAGCCACTCCTCACATCCGATGGCCTGGTCGGAGCCGCGACGCTGGCGCTTCGACGTGGCGGCGTGGCCGTCTCGCCCGCCACGTTCGCGCGCCTGAGCGAGACGGTCGCGGCCCAACGCTCCTGATGACGGCCACTCGGACCGGCCGCGTCAGGCCGTGGCCGAGGTCATCTGCCGGAGCTCCTTCTTCAGGTCGGAGATCTCGTCGCGCAAGCGCGCGGCCAGTTCGAACTGGAGCTCCTCGGCTGCCGCATGCATCTGATCGTTGAGCTGTTGGATCAGGTCCGCGAGGTCACTCGCAGCGGCGCCGGCGAGGCTGTGCCGTCCTGAGGGCACCGGTGCCTTCTTGCCTCCCTTGGCCTGCCGATAGCCGCCCTCGAGGAGCTCCTTAGTGTCGAGGTCCTCTCGGGTGAGCATGTCGGTGATGTCACCGATCCGCTTGCGCAGCGGCGTCGGGTCGATCCCCATCTCGGCGTTGTAGGCGAGCTGCTTCTCCCGGCGCCGATTGGTCTCGTCGATGGCGTGTGCCATGGACGCCGTCACCCGGTCTGCATACATGTGCACCTGCCCGGAGACGTTCCGCGCGGCGCGACCGATGGTCTGGATCAGCGAGGTGCCCGAACGCAGGAACCCTTCCTTGTCGGCATCAAGGATGCTCACCAAGGACACCTCGGGCAGGTCCAGCCCTTCCCGGAGGAGGTTGATCCCGACCAGCACGTCGAAAGTTCCCATCCGCAACTCGCGCAGCAACTCGACCCGGCGCAGGGTATCGACCTCGGAGTGCAGGTAGCGCACCTGCACCCCGCGTTCGAGGAGGTAGTCGGTCAGGTCCTCGGACATCTTCTTCGTCAGCGTGGTCACCAGGACACGCTCGTCTCTCGCGGTCCGTTCGTTGATCTCGGCGAGCAGATCGTCGATCTGGCCCTGGGTGGGCTTCACCACCACTTCCGGGTCCACGAGACCGGTGGGGCGAATGATCTGCTCCACGACGCCGTCGGACTGGCTCAACTCATAGTCACCCGGCGTGGCCGAGAGGTAGACGGTCTGACCGATGCGCTCGAGGAACTCCTCCCAGCGCAACGGACGGTTGTCCATCGCACTCGGCAGGCGGAAGCCGTGATCGACCAGCGTGCGCTTGCGGGACATATCGCCCTCGTACATCGCTCCGATCTGAGGCACGGTCACGTGCGACTCGTCGATCACGAGGAGGAAATCCTCAGGAAAATAGTCCAGTAGCGTGTTCGGGGCCGAGCCGGCCGCACGCCCGTCGATGTGCCGCGAGTAGTTCTCGATCCCCGAGCACGAGCCGATCTGCCGCATCATCTCGATGTCGTACGTCGTGCGCATGCGCAGACGCTGTGCCTCGAGCAGCTTGTTCTGTGACTCCAGCGCAGCGAGCCGCTCCTCAAGCTCACTCTCGATGTAGGTGATCGCGCGCTCCATCCGCTCCGGTCCGGCCACATAGTGCGTGGCCGGGAACAGGTAGATCTCCTGCTCCGAGCGCACCACCTGCCCGGTCAGCGGGTTGAGCGCCGCCAACGATTCGATCTCATCGCCGAACATCTCGATCCGCACGGCCAGCTCTTCGTACACCGGGATGATCTCAATCGTGTCCCCACGCACCCGGAACGTGCCGCGGGTGAACGCCATGTCGTTGCGGGTGTATTGCATGGTCACGAACTGGCGGAGCAGATCGTCCCGCTCCACCTGGTCCCCCACACGCAACTGCACCATCCGGTCCACGTACTCCTGGGGGGTACCCAAGCCATAGATGCAGGAGACGGAGGCCACCACCACCACATCCCGCCGGGTCAGCAGGTTGTTCGTGGCGGAGTGCCGGAGGCGTTCCACTTCGTCATTGATCGAGGAGTCCTTCTCGATGTAGGTATCCGACTGCGGTACGTAGGCCTCAGGCTGGTAGTAGTCGTAGTACGAGACGAAGTACTCGACGGCATTATTGGGCAGCAGCTCGCGGAACTCGGTGGCCAACTGTGCGGCGAGCGTCTTGTTCGGCGCCATCACCAGCGTGGGGCGCTGCACCTGCTCGATCAGCCAGGCCGTCGTGGCTGACTTCCCGGTACCGGTGGCACCGAGGAGCACCACGTCCTTCTCCCCTGCATTCAGACGTTCGGTCAGCTGAGCGATGGCGGCGGGCTGGTCCCCCGCGGGCTGGTACTCGGAGACCACCTCGAGCGGGGCGACGGTGCGCTGAAGATCGGTGACGGGACGCATAGTTCTTACGGTACGCGCGCGGTGTGACATTCTCCTTCTCGTGGAACCTGTGCACTCGAACGCGCGAGCCTCGAACCCGGCTCTACTCGCGGTGGACGAGGAGGCGGTGCTGTGGTCGGTCCCGCGGGGCGAACTGCCCACTGCACTCGCCCACCGCCCGTTGCTGGTCCTGATGCACGGTTACGGCGCCGACGAGCGTGACCTGACCGGGTTGCTTCGCACCATCACCTCGAGCGACCCTGGCGTCAGCGGCCCGGTGGTCGCCAGCCTGCGCGCGCCCCTGCCTGCCGGGCCCGGCTTCGCGTGGTTCCCGATCGAGGATGTCACGCGCGCCGGCTCCCCCGATCCGGCCCTCGCGGCCGCGGCCACCGCTGGGGTGATGCGCTGGCTGGAACGCACCCAGGCACTGGCCCGCACGCACGGGCCTGTTGGCCTGCTCGGCTTCTCCCAAGGTGGGGCGATGGTCACCCACCTGCTTCGCCACCACCCGGAGCTGTTCGCCTGTGGCGTGGTCCTCTCCGGGTTCACGGTCCCCGGGCTGGTGGGTGGCGATGAGGCGCTCGCGCAGATCCGTCCGCCCGTGTTCTACGGCCGCGGGAGTGCCGATCCGTTGATTCCGCCGGCAGCGATCGAACGCACGACGGCGTTCCTCACCGCCCACACGCGGCTCACCTCCCGCGTCTATCCGGTGGGTCATGGCATCGCACCGGCCGAGGTAGACGAGGTCATTGCCTTTCTTACAACGCACCTCCACGCCTAGGAGAGGCACTCCACCTGCTCGCCGGCCGCCGTCGGGAAGGGGCGATGCTGCGACCGGACCGCCGGAGGAGGCAGGATGGGGACCTCAGGACCATCAACCCTCGGGAGGATCCATGTCCGTCACCAGTAGCGCCAACACCGTCTGGACCGGAGACCTGTTCAGCGGCTCCGGCCGCACCACCTTCGACACCTCGGGCCTGGGCACATTCGATGTGTCCTGGAAGGCCCGCACCGAACCCGGTGCCGGCACGACGACCCCGGAAGAACTACTCGCCGCAGCACATGCCTCCTGCTACTCGATGGCATTCTCGAACGAATTGGCGAGCAACGACACCCCGCCCGAGACGGTGAACACCTCGGCGGAGGTCACCTTCGTACCCGGCACCGGGATCACCGGCATCGCGCTCACCGTCTCTGCCACTGTGCCCGGGATCAGCGAAGACGACTTCCAGCGGATCGCCAACGCCGCCAAGGAAGGCTGCCCGGTCTCGGGCGCGCTCAAGGCAACCCCCATCACCCTGACGGCGACCCTTTCCTCCTGACACGACAGGCGAACGGCCGGTCCGCCGGCAGCGGGCCGGCCGTTCCCATCGATCACTCCACCACGCCGGATTGACCGGCCGGTCGTCGGCACCGCGGGTGAACCCATTATTCGGTGTCGTTGACGCGTGCCACTGTGCAAGCATTGATCTCATGGTCACGTTCTTCCACCTGAGCTAGCGATCCGCTAGCCAGTTCGAGGCTTCGCCCGCGGCTAGCGATGCGGGAGCGGACCGCATGGTCCCTCCCGACCGCTACCGGGAGAACACCCCATGCCCTCTGTGCGCCCTGGCGCGGCAGAGTCGATCACGCACGCAGTCGCCGCCGGCCTGCCTGTGAGCGTGCTGGTGCGCACCGTCACCGGCCTCGAACGCTCCACCGCTGCCGAGTTGATCGACGCCGGCCACCACATGATCGACACAGCACCGCGCCAACTCATCATCCGCCCACATTCGGCCAGAATCGTCACGGATCCACCTCGGCTAGCAGACGACCTCTTCGTCATCGGTGCCGACGTGCCCGATCCCGGCCGAACCAGAGCGGGCCTGCAGCCGCTGACCCGAGCGCTCCGGCACGCTCTCACCATCCCTGTGGCACATGGCGCCAGCGAGGCGCTGTCGGTGAGCGCATCATTCGTCGGTCAGCGCACGTACAGCCGATTCGACATCGAAGACCTCACCGGGGCGGTGATCGCCGAGCGCACGGGCGCCGTGTACTACTCGCGGCGGGATGGCACGCGCCCACCATCCGAACGAACCGACTGGCGGGTGGTCTTCGACGGCACCCGGGCGCGGGTGGCGGTTCGCCCCTTCGACGCACCCCTGCATCGACGCGACTGGCGGGGCCATACCGTGACCGGCAGCCTGCATCCACCAGTGGCCGCGGCTCTCGCTCGACTGGCACGGATCGGACCCGGACATCGTGTACTCGACCCATTCTGCGGTGCCGGCACGATCGTGCTCGAAGCCCGCCACGGATGCCCAACGGCGGCATACACCGGTCTCGACCACGACCCGGGCGCCGTGGAGGCTGCCCGAGCGAACACGCCAGCGCAAACGAGCGTCAGCTGGCAGGTTGGCGACGCCCGCCACGTCTACCGAACCGGTGACTGCTTCGACCGGATCATCACGAATCCGCCCTGGGGTCTGCGGCTGCCGATGGCGGACTTCGACGCGCACGTCCGACACTGGTGCCGGATGCTGCGCCCGACAGGGATGCTCGTCGCTATCCTCACCCCCGGGCAGGCACAGACCGTGATGGGTGACGCACGGTGGCGCATCATCGCGAATCATCATGTGGCCGTTGCCGGTCAGCACCCTCGAATCGTCATGGCCAAGCCAGCCACCTGACTCCCCAGGAGGCGCCTCACAACGCGACCACGCAGGACCCGAATTCGCGCGTGGAGAAGGCGCCGGCCATCGTGGCCTGATGCATCCAGAGACCATTAGCATGAGCGGATGGGACGGCCACGGCAGTTCGATGAGGAACGAGCAGTGGAGTCTGCCTGCCGCACGTTCTGGGCACAGGGATTCGACGGCACATCCACCGAGGATCTGTGCCGAGCAACAGGTCTCAACCGGAGCAGTCTCTACAACACTTTTCAGTCGAAGGAGGTGTTGTTCCGCCGAGCGTTGATGCACTACGTGACGACGACCAGTGCCAGGCAGGATGCACATCTCCATGTGCCAGGCAAGAGCGGACTCGAGCGGATCAGCTCACTGCTGAGCGCCATTGCCGAGGACGAGGGCACCAAACTGGCGGCCGGCGATACCTCAGGCTGCTTCACGGTCAACACCATCACCACGCTCGCCAATCGAAACCCTGAAGTCGCCCAGCTCATCGAAGACGACCTGCGCAGGCGGCTCTCCGCATTGAGCGCCGCGGTGCTGAGTGGGCAGCGTGACGGTTCGATCGTCGAGGACCGGGACCCAGACGACGTGGCCTGGTATGTGACAACTCTCATCTCCGGAATGCGCATCTCGGCGCAGTCCGGCGCCGACCGGAAGGTCCTGGACACCCTCGCCACGACCGCCGTGCTCACGCTCGCTGCCTAAGGATGCGGGCGTCCCGTCCGCACGGGCACATCCTCATTATGGACTGATCGATTCAGATTGCCTGATTCTGTACTAATCTGTTCATAACGTGACCTCGGCCCACTTCAGGATGGTTCAACTCATGCCCCGACCCGTCTACCTGATGACCCTCGGCATCTTTGCGATGGTCTGCAGCGAACTCATCGTCGGCGGCCTCATGCCGCAGATGTCGAGGGATCTCGGCGCCAGCATCCCGCAGATCGGATACCTCATTACCGCCTTCGCCCTCGCCATGGCGCTCGGCGGCCCGGCACTGACTCTCGCTGTGCTGCGCCTGCGTACCAACGATGCGCTGCTCGTGCTGTTCATCGTCTTCTTCCTCGGCAACGCCCTCGCAGCGGCGGCGGCCAACTACGGCACGATCCTCATCGCACGACTCATCACAGGAGCGACCGCTGGAGCATTCTTCGGCGTCGCACTGTCCACAGTCGCCCAGATCACCACGCCGGAGCTGCGCGGACGGGCAACAAGCCTCGCGCTGCAGGGCCTGATGTTAGGCACGGCGCTCGGCCTACCGCTCTCAACGCTCATCGGCGACCAATTCGGGTGGCGATCCGCCTTCATCGCAATCGGCATCCTGACCGTGGCTATCACCATCGCGACCACGCTCGCACTACCGCGGGTTGCCCCGTCGGAGCACACCGGCGGCCTCAGTGCCGAGCTCATCGTCTTCCGGAACGCCCGCCTGTGGTTCATCATGGCAACATCGACACTGATCATCGGGGCAACCTTCGCCGCGTTCTCCTACTTCACGCCGATCCTGACCAACGTCACGGGCTTCTCCGAGCAGATCATCCCGTTGCTGCTGCTTGGGTACGGGGTCGCGACTGTCGCCGGCAACGTGGCCGTGGGACGCCTTGCGCTCTCGCACACGATCTCGGTGATCGTTGGCGGACTGCTTCTCAACGTCGTGTTCCTCGTCGGCTTCGCAATCTTCGCCGAATCTCCCGCGGCCGCGATCATCGCGATGATCGGAATCGGCCTCGTCGGAATCACTCTGAATCCGGCGATGGTCACCCGGGTGCAGCAGGCGGGCAATGCAGGCCCCCTCGTCAACACGGCACACTCCTCATTCATCACCCTCGGCGTCGTGATCGGTTCCTGGATCGGCGGTCTGGGTATCGACTCCTTCGGCCTCCGAGCACCGCTGTGGGTGGGTGCCGGCCTCGCAGTGCTCGCGCTCCTCGCCATGGTCCCGGCAATCATGGCCGCCACCCGGGCTGCACCACACTCACCCGGAGAGCCATCATCGGCGAGCAGCACGAGTGTGGTCGATGCGAGTGACGGATCAGCGGCGTTGCGCGAGGGCACACGAATGCACCACGGGACGGTGCCCGGCGACGACGGCGCCTACCCCAATCGCGCGCGGAACCAGTCAGCGGCGAACCGATGGGAGTCGAGACCGTAACTGAGCGTTGCACGTTGGTGCGCGGCGATGTCCTGGTATCCGTCCGGCACCTCGAGTGTGTCGAGATGCTGATCGAGAGACTCCAGTCGAGCGAGATCAGTCTCGATCCGGGCGACGATCAGGCGGAGGACCTCGGCGCGCTCTGACGGGGCGATGAGGCCGAGGAAGAACTGCCGGGGCAGGATGGCGGTTTCAAGATCGGGACCGACGATCTCACTCGTCATCCAATGGCGGAACGCGGCGGCTCCGGCGTCAGTGACGCCGTAGACCTTCTTGCCACGCGCACCGGGATCACTGCTGACCACCTCGATCAGACCGTCGGCAAGCAGGCCATCCAATGCACGCTTGATGCTGCCTGAACTGGCGCTGTAGAACAGCGAGGGGCCAGCCTCGAAGGCTTTGACCAAACCGTAGAGACTCTGCGGGCCGATCAGCAGCAGGCCGAGAATCACGTGAGCCATGAGCTCACGGTAGCACCTCTTGACTCTCGTAGACATAGCTACTAGACATCTCTATGAGACCCCTCACGAGGAGAAGAAGAATGGCAACTCCCCCTGGCCTGGACCGGCTCCGCACCAGCCTCGAACGCCTCACCTCTCGCCGCGACCCGATGCCGGCCCCGCAGGTGCTGATCCGCACCCCGGACTGGGAGTTCGAGCACGGTGAGCTCACCCAGCGCTTCTATGCGGCCAGCGTCAGCAAGGTGCTGACGGCGACACTCGTGACCGTTCTCATCGAACAGGGTCGGCTCACTTTCGACACCCCGGTGGGGGCCGTACTTCCGCTCGCCGATATCGACGGGCTGCCTGCCGCTCCTGGTGTCGACATTGCCGCGGACGTGACCGTCGAGCATCTGCTCACGCACACCAGCGGCCTGCCGGACTACTTCGTCACCTCACGTAGGCACGCCGCCGCCAGTTCGGCCCGGAGATTCACCGCCGATCTCGATCGACGATGGACATTGCCCGAGATCCTCGCCTCAACTCGAGGTCTCCCACCGGTCGCTCATCCTGGGGAGCGCTTCCGCTACTCGGACACCGGGTACACGCTGCTCGGTCGGATCGTCGAGGAAATCACCGGATCACGATTCGAGCAGGCGCTACGCGAGCACGTCTTCGACGCCTGCGCGATGAACGACACCTCGACTCCTCACGGCGATGCCACGATGCCCGAGGATCTCACCGACCTGGAGATCGCGCCGATATGGATTTCTGGTCAGGAGCTCAGTCGTTCGCTCTGTCTGAGCGTCGGCCGGGCCGACGGCGGGATCGTCACGACCCCTGCGGACCTCGTGCGGTTTCAGGAGGCGCTCCATGCGGGTCGACTCATTGCCATCGAACACCTCGACCACCTCCGACGGCCACGCAACCGGCTCCGCCCGGGAATACACTACGGCGCCGGACTCGCCACGATTCGGTTCGGCGGGTTCATGCCGCCGTTCCTGCGCGGCCTCCCCGAACCGGCAGGAGGCATCGGTGCCTCTGCCACGCACATGTTCTTCTACCCGCAGCAGCGGGCCCATGTGGTGCTCAACTTCCATTCCACGAGCGCGATGAGTCAGAGTTTTCGCACCCACATCACGATCGCGCGCCTCATCGCTGCGCCGCAATGACGCCGGCCGCGGCGGATCCGGCGATCATCAGCGACTCGCCCGCGCCGTCAGCTCACCTCGATGACGGCGGTGGGGTCCAGCCTGTAGCGCTCGCCCATTCCCGCATCCGCGGCCAGGCACGGTCGAACCAGGGCTCCTTCGCCTCGGCGTAGCCGGCCGTAGTCTCCCATTGCTGTGCCAGCTCCTCTTTGACACGCGCGTACTCCTGGCGCGCGGAGGAATCGGCGCGCAACCAATCCCGGAACATCAGCGCGAAGCGCCATCCCGGCCCTCCGGCAACACGCACATGCACGTTCACCGCCCGGCACGGGTCAGCGTTGGCATGGAAACGCTTCTCCCATCTGGCCCCGGGTTCCGACTCGCGAGATCCGGTCTCGCCCCGATCATCCGCTTTCGGGCTGTCGCTCCACGCACCAGGTAGCCCCGGGAAACCTGCCACAGCGAGCACACTGGCGAGTTCGTCGGCCACCTCGAGGTCGGCCACCCCGATCTGCAGATCGAGGACGTCCTTGGCCACCAGACCCGGCACTGCAGTGGAGCCCACGTGGTGGGCGGTCTGTATCGCGGCACCACCGACGCGGCGAAGTCGCTCGAGTACCGTCTCGGCCTGCACCGCCCAGGGCCGTGGTTCGCCAGGACCGGTGGCCAACACGAGAGCCCCTCGTTCGGCGCGCCGACCGGCGAGCAGGTTCTCCGCGTACGGCATGATCCGCTGCGACCACAGGCGCTCCACCTGCGCCGCGGTCGCCTCCACAGTGCCGGTGTTGTCGACCCACATGTCCGCCACCCGCCGGCGCTCGGAATCCTCCGCCTGAGCCGCCATGCGAGCCCGCGCATCATCGGGCCCCATTCCACGGTCGCGTTCCAACCGCTCAAGCCGCACCTGCTGCGACGCTCCGACGACGAGCACCAGATGATGATCCGGTCCGAGGTCGTTCTCCACGAGCAGGGGGATGTCGTGCACCACCACCGATCCTGGTGCTGCGGCAGCCGCCCGGCTGGCGGCGGCCTCCCGTACCCGCGGGTGCACGATGGCATTGAGCCGCGCGCGAGCATCAGGGTCAGCGAACACCACGCGCCCCAACGCAGGGCGATCCACAGCACCGTCCGCGCCGAGTATGTGCACGCCGAAGGCGTCCACCACCTCCGCCAGCCCCGGCGTCCCGGGTGCGACGACCTCGCGTGCGAGCACGTCGGCATCCACCACTACCGCGCCACGCTCCGCGAGCAAGCGCGCCACACTGGACTTACCGGCACCGATACCGCCCGTGAGTCCGATACTCAAGGTGCAGGTCACGAAGCACTTCCGGCGGGTACCGGCACATCGGGAGCCGGGTCGAGGGCGGTCTCGAGCACGAGTCGCAGCGCTCGAGCCACCACTGCCACATCCATGATCTCGGCCGAGGGTACGTGCACGAAGCCTGCCCGCCTCTCGCCCGCCTCCTCGGCCCATGCGTTCAGTCGATAGAAGAGGGCGTTGCAGACGAACGTGCCGGCCGTCATCGAGAGCCCCGCAGGTATCTTCGCCTCGGTCAACGCGAGGTGTGCACGCTTGACCGGGAGCGAGGTCCAGCGAGCTGCCGGACCGCCGGCGATCACAGGCGCGTCAGCGGGCCGGTGGCCGTCATTGTCTGCGATGCGCGCATCCTGCAGGTTCACGGCCAGACGCTCCAGGCTGATCTCCTGGCGACCTCCCGCCAGGCCGACCGCCACGACGAGGGCGGGCTCGTGGTCTGTGATGAGGCGCTCGAGGTGCTCAGTGGCGCGCTGATAGGAGACCGGGAGCTCCGCCGTCACCAGAGGTTCGGTACGGTCCCACTGCTCGGCGACCAGGCGGACGGCATCGATCGAGGGGTTGGCGGCGGCGCCGTCGAAGGGTTCGAAGCCGGTCAGCAGCACAGGGGCGGGAGCATCAGCCACGACGCCATTCTATGACCTTGCGTGGGACGATCGGCCGGAACGAGACCGGCCCGCCACCTCGAGCAGAGGTGACGGGCCGGGTCGAACGACCGGTGGATCAGTTGCCGGTGAGCTTCTCACGAAGCGCAGCAAGTGCCTCGTCCGAGGCGAGAGTGCCACCGCCCTCGACCGGGGCCGAGGTGTAGGAGGACTCAGCGGCCGGCTCTGCACTGGCACTGGTGCTGGCACCAGCAGGAGCGGGAGCACTGGCCGACTCGGCGTCGGCCTCGATGGCCCGAAGCACCTGAGCCTTGTGCGCCTCCCAGCGAGCGTGCGCCTTGGCGTACTGCTCTTCCCAGGCCTCGCGCTGGGTCTCGTAGCCGTCAAGCCACTCGTTGGTCTCCGGGTCGAAACCCTCGGGGTACTTGTAGTTGCCCTCGTCGTCGTACTCGGCAGCCATCCCGTACAAGGACGGGTCGAAGTCCTCGCCGGCGGTGTCCACACCGTCGTTGGCCTGCTTGAGCGAGAGCGAGATCCGGCGACGCTCGAGGTCGATGTCGATGACCTTGACGAACACCTCGTCGTCGACCTTCGCGACCTGCTCGGGCACCTCGACGTGGCGCTGAGCCAACTCGGAGATGTGCACCAGACCCTCAATGCCGTCCTCGACGCGCACGAACGCACCGAAGGGCACCAACTTGGTGACCTTACCCGGCACGACCTGCCCGATGGCGTGGGTGCGGGCGAAGGCCTGCCACGGGTCCTCCTGAGTGGCCTTCAGCGAGAGGGAGACCCGTTCGCGGTCGAAGTCCACATCGAGCACCTCGACGGTGACCTCCTGGCCGACCTCCACGATTTCGTTCGGGTGGTCGATGTGCTTCCAGGACAACTCGGAGACGTGCACCAGACCATCCACACCGCCGAGGTCGACGAACGCACCGAAGTTGACGATCGACGAGACCACGCCGGGGCGAACCTGGCCCTTCTGCAGGGTCTGCAGGAAGGTCGAACGGACCTCGGACTGGGTCTGCTCCAGCCAGGCACGGCGAGAGAGCACCACGTTGTTGCGGTTCTTGTCGAGCTCGATGATCTTGGCCTCGATCTCCTGGCCAATGTACGGCTGGAGGTCGCGGACCCGGCGCATCTCCACCAGAGAGGCCGGCAGGAAGCCCCGCAGGCCGATATCGAGGATGAGGCCGCCCTTGACGACCTCGATGACGGTGCCGGTCACGACGCCGTCCTCTTCCTTGATCTTCTCGATAGTGCCCCAGGCACGCTCGTACTGCGCGCGCTTCTTGGACAGCAGGAGACGACCCTCTTTGTCCTCCTTCTGGAGAACGAGGGCCTCGACGGCGTCTCCCACGGCAACAACGTCGTCCGGGTCGACGTCGTGCTTGATGGAGAGTTCGCGGGAAAGAATGACGCCTTCGGTCTTGTAGCCGATATCGAGGAGAACCTCGTCTCGGTCGACCTTGACGACCGTGCCCTCGACGATGTCACCGTCATTGAAGTACTTGATGGTCGCATCGACGGCTGCGAGGAATTCCTCTTCCGAGCCGATGTCGTTGATCGCGACCTGCGGTGCGCTCGTCGTGGCCGGGCTAGTGATAGTCATTGAGTGTTGGACTCCGTTGTGGACAGGGATAGTGGGAACAGGGACTGCGGGATGCATCTCGCACGGCACACATGAGAACCCACGACCTTCATGGGCGGCAGGCGATCCAGTGAGAGATGCTCCCCGGACTCTGCACCGCACCCGAGCTGGGCGCAGGAACGCACGAATAACCGCGTCAATCCTACCCCGTCAGCCAATGACCTGGCAAAGGGCCGGTGGCGTGACCGACGTGGACGGGGCAGCACTCCACGCCGGGAGGCTTCGCGCGGGCATGATGGCCCGATGGACTCCACTGACGAGCCGCTCCCCAGCGATCGACCGGCCCGGGCCGGATACGAACAGATTGACCCGCCCACGGCACAGATGGCGGCCGCGGCCAACGCGCGATGGTGGAGCCAGACTGCCTCGGAGTACCTCGACGAACATGGCGGGTTTCTGGGATCTGCTGACTTCTGCTGGTGCCCGGAGGGGTTGCGTGAATCCGATGCGGCGCTCCTTGGTTCACTCGAGTCATTGCGCGATGTCCGAGTCCTTGAGATCGGTGCCGGCGCAGCCCAGTGCTCGCGTTGGCTCCGCGCTCGCGGCGTGGACGCCGTGGCAACGGACGTGGCTCCGGGGATGGCCGACGCTGCAGCGAGGCTCGATGACGCCACCGGTGTACCGGTGCCGTTCGTGACGGCGGACGCTCGCGACCTCCCCTTCGCAGATGCATCGTTCGACGTGGTGTTCACCGCATTTGGCGCCATTCCGTTCGTTCCGGATGCCGGCCGCGTCCACCAGGAAGCGGCACGGGTGCTGCGACCGGGCGGACGCTGGGTTGCCTCGGTGACGCACCCGCTGCGGTGGGCGTTCCCGGACGACCCGACCCCCACCGGGCTGACGGCCGTACGTTCGTACTTCGACCGCGCGCCCTACACCGAGTTCGACGAGGCCGGCCAGTGCGTCTACGCGGAGTTCCACCGGACAGTGGGCGACCATGTCCGCGAGGTGGTCGCCGCGGGGTTCGAGGTCATCGATCTGGTGGAACCGGAGTGGCCGGAGCAGAACCGCAACATCTGGGGCGGATGGGGGCCACTGCGGGGAGCGATCCTGCCGGGAACGCTGATCCTGGTCACCAGGCGGGCCTGAACCCTGCCAGGTGGGGCCGGCTCTGCAGGTCCGGATAGGCCCAGATAGGCGCCTCAATGCCCGGCGTCGCGCCAGTTCGCCCCAGTGCCCACGCTCACCTCAAGCGGGACGGCCAGCTCGGCGGCCGCGCCCATCTGCTCCCGTAGGACGGCCTCAGCTGCCTCGGCCTCCCCCGGTGCAACCTCCACGACCAGTTCATCGTGCACCTGAAGCAGCAACCGCGAACCGAGCCCGCGCTCGGCGAAAGCCGCCTGCACGCCGATCATCGCGACCTTGATCAGGTCCGCAGCGCTGCCCTGGATCGGTGCGTTGAGTGCCATCCGTTCGGCCATCTCTCGGCGCTGACGGTTGTCACTCGTCAGATCGGGCAGGTATCGACGACGTCCAAGAATCGTCTGGGTGTACCCGTTCACCCGAGCATCGTCCACCACTGAGGCGAGGTAGTCGCGCACTCCGCCGAATCGTTCGAAATACTCCTCCATCAGCCCGCGCGCCTCGCCGGTCTCAATCTTGAGCTGCTTGGACAGTCCGAACGCGCTGAGGCCGTATGCGAGGCCGTAGGACATCGCCTTGATCTTCGACCGCATCGGTGCGGTGACGTCCGCAGGGTCCACCCCGAAGACTCGTGAGCCGACGAAGGAGTGCAGGTCCTCCCCGGAACGGAACGCCTCGATCAGGCCCTCATCGCCGGAGAGGTGAGCCATGATCCGCATTTCGATCTGGGAGTAGTCAGCGGTGAGCAGCGATTCGTATCCCTCGCCCACCACGAACGCGGCCCGGATCCGGTGCCCCTCCTCGGTCCGGATCGGGATGTTCTGCAGATTCGGTTCTGCCGAGGAGAGGCGCCCGGTGGCTGCGATCGTCTGCGAGTACGTGGTGTGGATGCGGCCATCCGGGGCCACTGTCCGCAGCAGTCCTTCCACGGTCTGCCGCAGCCGAATCTGGTCCCGGTGGGTGAGCAGATGCTCCAGGAACGGATGCTCGGTCTTGGTGTACAGATCGGCGAGAGCATCGGCGTCAGTGGTGTAACCCGTCTTGGTCTTACGGGTCTTGGGCATCTCCAGATCGGTGAAGAGCACTTCCTGAAGCTGCTTCGGTGAGCTGAGATTCACCTCGCGCCCGATCACCTTGTATGCCTGAGCGGCAGCGTCCCGGACGTGCTGATCGAACTCACGCTCCAGACCCTGGAGGTACTCCGAGTCAGCCGCGATCCCCGCCTTCTCCATCTGTGCGAGTACCCCGGCCACCGGAAGTTCGAGATCGGTCAGCAGGGCCTGTGAGTCCCGCTCGGTCAACTGATCGGTGAGTACTCCGGCGAGGTCGATCACGGCAGCGGCGCGAACGGCGCTCAACTCCGCCTCGTCCGGCCCGTCGAGAACGAGCATCTGCTGGGCACCATCACCGTCCTCATTGCGCAGCTCGCGGCCGAGGAACCGGACCGTGAGGTCGGCCAGGGCGTAGGACCGCTGGTCGGGGTGGCACAGATAGGCCGCGGTGGCGGTGTCGAAGGTGACCCCGGCAAGTGTCAGGCCACGCCCGTCCAGGCAGTGCCAGCCGGCCTTGGCGTCGTGCAACACCTTCTCCCGCTGCTCGTCGGCGAGCCAGGTGGCCAGGGCGCTCTCGTCGTCGGGGCTGATTTCGGTGAGGTCCACGGTGAGCACAGCTCCCCCCTCGGCCGCGATGGCCATGCCCCAGGCGTCCCCGCTCCCGGAGGCCACACTGCCCCGGACATCCACACCCACGCGGCCGGTGGCGTGTGTGCCCAGCCAGTCTGTCAACGTGCCTGGCGTCATAGCGGTGATGTCCAGGTCGAAGGACTCGGCCGTCGCGGACTCGGCGTCCTGCGGCTCCATCTCGAACAGTCGGTCCCGCAGCACACGGAACTCGAGCGCGTCGAAGACCTGGTGCACCTGCTCACGCTCGAACGGGCGCCGCGGGAGGTCGTCCACACCGACCGGAAGATCCATATCCAGCAGGAGCTGGTTCAACTGGCGGTTCAGCAGCACCTGGTCGAGGTGGTCGCGTAGGCCCTGCCCGGCCTTGCCGGGGATCGATGGCGCATTCGCGACGATGCCTTCGAGTCCGTCGTACGCAAGGATCCACTTCGCGGCTGTCTTCGGTCCGACACCGGGGATACCCGGGAGGTTGTCGCTGGTCTCGCCAACCAGCGCGGCAAGGTCGCTGTACTGAGCAGGTGAGACGCCGTACTTCTCCTGGACGGCGATCGGAGTCATCCGGACGAGGTCGGAGACACCCTTGCGCGGGTAGAGCACGGTGACCGTCTCGTTGACCAGCTGGTAGGTGTCCCGGTCCCCGGAGCAGATGAGCACCTCATAGCCGGCGGCAACTGCCTGGGTGGACAGCGTGGCGATGATGTCATCGGCCTCGAAACCCTCGCGGCCGAGCGTGGTGATCCCGAGTGCCGCGAGCACCTCCTCGATCAGTGGGATTTGCCCACGGAACTCTTGGGGCGTCTCATCCCGGGTGCCCTTGTAGTCCGCATACGTCTCCTTGCGGAAGGTCTGGCTGGAGACATCGAAAGCAACGGCCACATGCGTGGGTGCCTCGTCCCTCAGCAGGTTGATCAGCATCGAGGTGAAGCCGTAGACGGCGTTCGTCGTCTGCCCGGTAGTGGTCGAGAAGTTCTCAGCCGGGAGGGCGAAGAAGGCACGGTAGGCCATCGAATGCCCGTCGATGAGCAGGAGCCGGGGTCGCGCAGTGTCACTCACACCTGACAGCCTAGAGCGCATGACCGACACTGCCGATCCGATTCAGCCGCCGCCGGATGATCACCCAGGCTGGAACCCGCACGGGACCCTCATCGAGAAGCTCGGCATCGAACTGCTGGAGACCACTCCTGCGCGCGCGGTGGGCCGGATGCCGGTGGTCGGTAATACCCAGCCCGCAGGTCTCCTGCATGGCGGCGCCTCAGCCGCACTCGCAGAGACGCTGGCTTCCATTGCGGCCACGCTGCACGCGGGGCCGGCGCGCGCCGCCGTCGGACTGGATCTCAATGCGACCCATCACCGCGCCGTCCGTGCAGGATGGGTGCGTGGGACGGCCGAGGCTGTGCACCTGGGCCGCTCCACAGCGAGCTATGAGATCGCGGTGGTCGATGAAGAATCTGGGCGCCGGGTCTGCACGGCCCGGTTGACCTGTGTGATCCTCGACTCAGCCTGAGAACGCTCTGCCAGCGCGGTTAGATCTACCCCGCGTGCGGGCGTCTCAGGCAACCCGCGACTACGGCGGCGCCGCGCGATCAGCTCGTCCAGCGCACGAGGGCGCCGCTCCCTCGTGGTGGCCGGCGCCATTTCCAACCGCCGCAGTACCGAGGCGGTCTCGGCCACCCGGCGGGCGCCTGCCGCAGAGAAACCGAGGCCGGAGAAGAACCGCTGCTCACTGCGCGCACCCGTGAGCGGGACGGTCACGATGCGCTCGGCCCCATGGCGGGCGGCCTCGATGGCGCTGTGCTGCATCAGCACCCGCCCGGCGCCTCGGCGACGGTGGGCAGAGTGCACGTAGAGCGCCTCCACCTGCACGTACGGCACATCACATAACAATCCCGGAGAGATGCACTGCAGCAGCGCCAGGCCGATCAGTTCCGTATCGGCCTCGGCCACCACCAGTCTGCTCTCCGGCATCTCGAACCAGGCGCGCAGGTGCGCCTCCAGCCCCGCCGTCTCCGGGGCGACGAACTGCGGACCCAGCGGAGAATCGGCTCGCGCAAGCTGCAGCAATGTCAGGACGGCGGCCAGATCACTGGATTCGGCGAGCCGGGCGTGAGCGGTGATCAACTTCACCGGATTCGCACCTCCTCCTTGGACGGATACCGTGGCACAGGCTACGCCGCATCGCGCGTGCCCGGGAGCCCTTCGCACACCGTGCTGCTATGCGGCGCCCACCTGATCAATCACCGCATCGGCGACTTCGCGCATGGTCAGGCGGCGGTCCATGGATGTCTTCTGGATCCATCGGAACGCCTCGGGCTCACTCAAGCCCATCTTGGTCATCAGCAGACCCTTGGCGCGGTCCACCCGCTTGCGGGTCTCGAACCGATCGGTCAGGTCGGCAACTTCGGACTCGAGCGCGGAGATTTCCTGGTGCCTGGACAGGGCGATCTCAAGGGCCGGAAGCAGGTCGCCCGGGGTGAACGGCTTGACCACGTAGGCCATGGCTCCGGCGTCACGTGCCCGCTCGACGAGCTCGGTCTGGGAGAACGCAGTGAGCAGAACCACCGGAGCGATCCGCGCCTTGGTGATCCTCTCGGCTGCAGAGATGCCGTCGAGCACCGGCATTTTGACGTCCATCACCACGATGTCGGGCTTGAGTTCAGTGGCAAGCGCCACGGCTGTCTCGCCGTCGCCTGCCTCGCCGACCACCTCGTAGCCTGCCTCGGCCAGCGTTTCCACCACGTCGAGCCGGATGAGCGCCTCGTCCTCGGCCACCACGGCACGCCGGGCCGCAACAGGCTTCGGTGCCTCCTCGGGCGCGCTCTCCGGCAGATCGAGGTCGAGCAAGTCAGCGCTGTTCTTCTCCGGCGTCCCGCCGGTGGTCTCATCCGTCACAGAAGCGATCCTAACGTGCGCATCGTCAAGGTGGTGCCCCGTCCCGGACTCGAACCGGGACGCCCGTGAGGGCAGCCGGGTTTGAGCCGACCGCGTCTGCCTATTCCGCCAACGGGGCGCGATCGGCCATCCTAGCGCGACCTGCGGGCTCGTTGGCACAACGGACTCACCACTGCAGTGCGTCACGGGCGATCGGGCAGGTCATACAGTGCCCGCCCCCACGGCCGCGGCCGAGTTCACCGCCGCGGATCTCGATCACCTCGATGCCCGCGCCACGCAGGAGGGCGTTCGTCACCGTGTTCCGGTCGTAGGTGAACACCACCCCCGGTTCGACGGCCACGGCGTTGTTCCCGCTGTCCCACTGCTGGCGTTCCGAGGCGTAGGCGTCCCCACCGGTCTCGATCACCCGCAACGCATCCAGACCCATGGCCCGGGCCACCACATCGACGAAGGTGCCCACTCCCTCATCGCGGACCTCGAGGCCCGGTGCAGTGTCCGAGGGGTACAGGCTGAAGGCCCGCACACCGTCCATGATGGCCGGGTACAACGTCACCACGTCGCGATCGGCGAAGGTAAACACCGTGTCGAGGTGCATCGCGGCCCGTAGTTTCGGCATTCCCGCCACCACCACCTGCCGTGCGGCCCCGGCATCGAAGAGCACCGAGGCGAGTTGGGTGATGGCCTGACGTGAGGTGCGCTCCCCCATCCCGAGCAGGACAACACCATCACCGACGGGCATCACGTCCCCGCCCTCCAGAGTCGCCTGGCGCCAATCGTGTTCGGGATCACCCCACCAGATGCGGTCGGCACGAAAGTCCGGGTGAAACGTGTAGATGGCCTTCATCAGGAGGGTCTCGCCCCGGCGGGCCGGCCAGTACAACGGGTTCAGGGTGAGCCCGCCGTACAGCCAACTCGTGGTGTCACGGGTGTAGAGCATGTTCGGCAACGGCGGGATGAGGTACTCCGCTTGCGGTGTGCCCCCGCCTGCGGCCAGAGCCAGGTACGCGGGCCGGAACTCACCCGGCAGGTCCGAGGTGGCGAGTCCGCCAATGAGGTACTCGGCCACCTGGCTGGCCGGCAACGTGTCCAGGTAGGCGAGTGTGTCCGCGACCAGGCCGAGACCCACCGTATTCGGCTCGATCATGCGTTCCAGCAGCCAGTGCCGCGCCTGCGGCAGCGCCATGCTCTCGGTGAGGAGGTCGAGTAGCTCCACGACCTGGACACCCCGGTCAGTGAGCTGGGCGACGAAATCGGCGTGGTCCTGTTGCGCGGCACGTACCCAGAGCACGTCGTCGAAGAGCAGCGCATCGGAGGTGGAGGGGGTGAGGCGCTCATGCGCGAGACCCGGAGCGCAGACGAGCACCTTGCGCAGCCGGCCCACCTCGGAATGTACGCCGTGGGTAGTCATCTCTGCCCTTCGGAGAGGACTGCCGTCACGAACTCTTCCATGTGGTGAACGCGATCGCGGTGCTCGACGTGGGCGTTCCAGGGCCGGTTCATCAGGTAGCCACGGGTTCCTGCGGCGCACACGTGCGCCACGTTGTCGGCGTTGTCGTCGACGAAGATGTCCGTGCGGAGCACGGTCTTGTCCATCGAGAACGTCAGGCCATGATGTGCCAGGTCATGCCTGGCCACCCAGGCGCGGGTCTGCTCCTGCACCAGGTCGGCGAGTTCGCCACAGCCGCGAGCGGTGATCAGTTGCACGTGATGTCCCGCCTCGACGAGGGCGCGGAGCGCCGCGACCGCGCCAGGGAGCGGATCGGCAGAGTAGAGGGTCCCCTCGTGCACCCCCCGATGGATGACGGCGTGCCACGAGTCGGCCGGGCAGCCGTATTCCTCGTACGGGGTCCATGTGGTGATCCTGGTGCGGTCACCGGCGATCCCGGCGGCCACACAGAGTGCGTGCGCGCGGCCCGACCAGTCGTAGAGGACGTCATCGATGTCCACACCCACGACCATCGGCTTTCCCACCGCGCACCTCCTCGTTCGCCCGCAGTGCCTCTACTCTGCCATGGACAACCGGCGTCGATCAGCCGACCGTGATGCTCTCCACCAGCGGTGTACACGCGGGTTCGATCACCTCGCGGGCACTCTCATCGGTCCATTGGCAATAGGCGTGGAGCAACTGGTCTTGGGAGAACAGCCAGTAGCCCACGTAGGAGTAGCGCTCCAGCCCGATCTGCTGGGTGATCGCCGGCTGGCCCGCCACCTCGGTCATCTCGGACTCACTCAAGGGCTCGGCATCGATCTGCTCGCGGTAGCGTCCCAGTTGTTCTTCCACCGCCTCCAGGGGCACCCGCCCGCACGAGTCGGCCAGGTCATCCCAGTCGAGCCCGGTGTAGATCACCACCTGGATCACGTTCAGTCGTGGGATCGCGGGGTCTGTCGGCTCGGCATACCACGCCGAGTGCAGCTCTTCGACCGGGTTGTCCTCGTGGTAGCCGCTGGCCTCAGTGAACCCCGTGGGGGTCGACCACTCTGCGGTTCTCAGGTCCAGGTCGGCCAGTTGCAGCTCACCCTCCGATGGCGCGCCTTCGCCACACTCCTGCAACTGCGGGGGGATCGTTCTGGGGCCGTCGCCACCGGCCGCGTCGCCGCCTTGTGCATCACCAGAGGGTGCCGGAGTCGGTTCACCGGTGAGATCCCGGTCGCCCGCGAGCTGGCACGCACTGGTCAGCGCGAGAACGGCAGCCACCACCGCTGCGGCACCGATTCGTCGTCCTGTGATCGTCATCATCCCACCTGGACGCTTCCCACGATCTCGGCACAACCCATCTCGATCTCCTCACGTGCGTGATCGCTGGTCCACTGGCAGCCGATGAACAGCAGTTCAGTCTGCGAGAACAACCAGTAGCCCCGGAAGGTGTACCTCGGTATCTCCATCGCCTGGGTCACGGCGGGCAGCCCGGCCACCTCGGTCAGTTCGGCATCATCGATAGCCTCGGCTCCCAGTGCCCGTTCGTACTCCGCGACCCGCTCCAGCATCGCCTCCACCGGTACCCGGTTGCACTCGCGCGCATACTGGCCCCAGTCCAAACCCACGTACCCGATCACACCGAGCAGGTCCAGGGTGTGGTAGCCGGGGCTCTCCGGGACGAGCGTTTCCAGGAACGACTGCTCTTCGTAGGCGAGGTCGTCGTAGTAGCCTTCGGCCGGCTGGTATCCGGCTGGCACCGACCACTGGCCGTCGGAGGCCACGAGCGCATCTGTCAGCTGCACCTCGGGGTCGGAGGATTCCCCGCACTCGAGCAACTGCGGCGGAATGGTGTGCGGACCGTCACCCGAGCCTCCGGCGCCTGTGTCGGACGCGGACGTGTTCTCCGGGCCGGTCGAGTCAGGGCCCGAGGTGCCTGGCATCAGCTGACACCCCGTGAGCAGTGCCACGGCCATGGCGCCCGCGGCCACGGCGCTCGTTGTCCGGTGCACGTCAGCCGACCTGCACCGTCGGGACCAGATCCGCACAGCCCTGTTCGATGAGCTCCTGGTGCTGTGCGTCGGTCCATTGGCAGTACACGTGCACCAGATGTTCCTGAGAGAAGAGCCAGTACCCGAGGTAGTCGTAGCTGGCGAGCCGCACGCGCTGGGTGATGGCTGGCAGGCCCGCCACCTCCGTCATCTCCGCCTCGCCGAGGAGTTCGGCGTCGATCTGCTCCATGTACCCGGCGAGGCGCTCCTGAACGGCAGACAGTGGAACTTCATCGCACTGCTCCGCCTGCTGCCCCCAGTTCAGCCCGACGTAGACAGCCACGTTCAGAACGTTCCGGGACGGCACCGAACCGTCGGTCGGCTCAGCGACCCAGAGCGTGTCGAGCTGCTCCACGGGGTTGTCCTCGAAGTAGCCGACGGCCTCGGCGAAACCTGCCGGTGTCGACCACCGCACGGTGGTCAGATCGGTGTCGGTGAGCACGAGGGATTCTTCGTCACCACCGTCGCCACCGCCCTTCTCCTCGGATCTCTCCGCATCGCCGGATCGTGATCCACATTCCAGCAGCTGAGGCGGAATGGTCGCATCGCTTCCGGGCGCGCCCGAAGATCCCGGCCCCGACGACTCGGATTCGCTCGACGCTTCGTCGGCTCCTTCCCCGCCGATGGGAGTGCCTTCCACGAAGCCGCACCCGGTCAGCAACGCGGCGCCGAACAGCCCCGCACCGATTCGCATCCTGGACCTGCGCACGCACGCGCTCCCGTCTCGTCGACCACCTTGCTGGAGGCAAGATACCCCGCCCACCCGGCAGAGTTCGCGTGCAGACGTGGGGACAACTGCCCGGATCACCCCTCCAGGCGCACCGAAGCGAGGAACTCCTCACATCCTGTCACCATCAGTTCACGGCGGGAGGTCCATTGGCAGGAGACGGTCAGCAGCTCTCCTGTCCCCACGAACACGGTCGTGCGCACGGTGAAATCGCGGCCCGGATACTGTTCGGTCTGCTGTACCGCGTCCGCCCCGGCCACCCTGGTCCAGACGACGTCGGAGACGGTGACACCGGCATCCGCACGCCACTGCTCGAGCAGATGGTTCACAGCCTGGCGATCAACCACACCGCACTCATCGCTCAGGCGCGCGGGTACGTCCTCGTAGTGCACGACGGCGATCACCTCCACCCCGTCACCGGGCTCCTCAGGCACCAGGTACCAGTCCGTGTGCGTGGGGGCAATGGGCGCGATCTGGGAGTATCCCGATGCCTGCGCGAAGCCCGCCGGAGTGCTCCAGGTCGCCGCCGCCAACTCCGGTGTGCGGGACTTGTCGTCGCCTTCACCGCACTCGGCGAGCTGCGGAGGCATCGTGGGTTTCGACGCACCGTCCCCGGCACGCGGGGGGCTCTGCTCACTGCCCCGTTCGGCTCCCGTGGTGGCAGGATTCTGATCTGCGGGCGCCGCGTCGATGCATCCGCTCACGATGCCCGCCAGTACCAGCACGACGGCGACCGCTCCGGTGGTCCGGGCGATCGCCGTCGTCATGGTGTGGTCAGGGCGAACTCAGCCGCCCAACTCCTCACCCACGGTGTGCACACGGATGGAGTTCGTGCTGCCGGAGACGCCCGGAGGCATACCCGCCACGACAACGAGGTTGTCACCCTCGTGCACCTGGTCGGCATCCTTGAGCACCACGTCAACCTGGTTGATCATGTCGTCTGTGTGCTGCACCTGCGGCACTGTGAACGTCTGCACGCCCCAGCTCAGCGCCAGTTGATTGCGCACCACCGGCACGGGGGTGAAGGCGAGCAGCGGGATCGCCGAGCGCAGGCGCGACATCCGCCGAGCCGAGTCACCGGACTGAGTGAAGCACGCCAGGTACTTGACGCCGAGGGTCTCACCGATCTGCGCAGCAGCCTTGGTGATCACGCCGCCACGCGTGTGTGGAGTCGCGCGCAGCTTGGCGATGCGGTCAAGACCATGTTCCTCGGTGTTTTCGATGATCCGCGCCATGGTCCGGACGCAGTCGATCGGGAACTCCCCCACGCTGGTCTCGCCGGAGAGCATCACGGCGTCGGCTCCGTCCAGCACGGCGTTGGCGCAGTCGGACGCCTCCGCCCGGGTGGGCCGGGGCGAGCTGATCATCGACTCCAGCACCTGGGTGGCCACGATCACGGGCTTGGCGTTGCGCAGGCCGAGCTCAGTGGCGCGCTTCTGCACCATGGGGACCTGCTCGAGCGGTAGCTCCACGCCGAGGTCGCCGCGCGCCACCATGATGCCGTCGAAGGCGTCCACGATCTCCGGCAGGTTCTCCACCGCCTGCGGCTTCTCGATCTTTGCGATCACCGGGACGGTGCGTCCCTCCTCGGACATGATGGCGGCGACGTCGTCATAGTCCGCGGCCGAGCGCACGAAGGAGAGTGCGATGAAATCCGCATCCTGCTTGAGTGCCCATCGCAGATCGTCGGCGTCCTTCTCCGAGAGCGCCGGCACATTGACGGCCACCCCGGGCAGGTTCAGTCCCTTGTTGTTGGAGACCGGTCCGGGGACTTCGACCCGGGTGACGACCCGCGGTCCGTCCACGGAGGTCACCCGCACGGTGACACGACCGTCATCGATCAGGATCGCGTCGCCCGGGTTGACGTCACCGGGAAGGCCCTTGAACGTCGTCGAGACGAGTTCCTTCGTGCCTGGGACGTCTTCGGTGGTGATCGTGAATGTGTCCCCCTCGGCCAGATAGTGCTTACCGTCGGTGAACCGGCCCAGCCTGATCTTCGGCCCCTGCAGATCGACGAGCACGGCCACAGCGCGGCCGGAGGCCTCCGCCGCCTCCCGCACTCGCTTGATGACGGCGGCGTGGGCATCCGCATCTCCGTGGCTGCGGTTGATCCGCGCCACGTCCATCCCGGCGTCGACGAGCGCCTGGACCATCTCAGGGGACTCCGTCGCCGGTCCCAACGTGCACACAATCTTGGCTCTACGCATACGTCAACCTTATGCCTTCCGACCGGTCGCACGGGGCGTCCGGCTACGCGGGCGCTCGCCCGCGCACCGGGCGTTCGTCCTGATTTCCCCATCCATTCACCGGATGGCCGTGTTCATGCTCGTGGTGCAGCGTCGCTAGACGGTGACCTGCATCGTGGTCGGCTCGATCGGAGCGGGTAGCTCGGTCTGGCCACGCAGATAGGTGTCCACAGCCGCAGCCGCGGATCGCCCCTCCGCGATCGCCCACACGATCAGCGACTGTCCGCGGCCCGCATCACCGGCCACGAAGACCTGATCGTGGGACGTCCGGAAGTCGCCGTTGCGCTCCACACGTCCGCGCTGGTCCACATCAAGCCCGAGTTGGTCCACGAGGCCCTCGGTCTGCACGCTGGTGAAGCCCATCGCGAGCAGCACCAACTGGGCCGGAATGACCCGTTCGGTGCCCTCCACTGGCTCCGGCCGTCCGGAAGACATGTCGACCTCGACCACCCGCAGTTCCTTGACGGCGCCGTTCTCGTCACCGATGAACTCCACGGTGGACGTGGCGTACACCCGCTCGCCACCCTCCTCGTGCGCCGAGGAGACCCGGTAGATCATCGGGTAGGTGGGCCATGGCTGTGCGGCCGGGCGATCCTCCGTGGGCCGGGGCATGATCTCCAGCTGGATCACGTTCTTCGCACCTTGACGAAGTGCGGTCCCCAAGCAGTCCGCCCCGGTGTCCCCGCCGCCGATCACCACGACGTCCTTACCCTCCGCGGTGATCTGCCCGGGTACTTCCTCGCCGAGTGCTGCGCGGTTGCCCTGCGGCAGATACTCCATCGCCTGGTGGATCCCAGCGAGTTCGCGGCCCGGTACGGGGAGATCACGGCGCACCGTGGCTCCCATGGCGAGCACGACGGCGTCGTACCGCTCGAGCAGGTCGGTACCGGTGAGCTGGCCCTCGCCACCGATATCCACGCCGGGGCGGAACCGGGTCCCCTCGGCCTCCATCTGCTCCAGACGGGCGTCCAGGTGACGCTTCTCCATCTTGAACTCGGGAATGCCGTAGCGCAGCAGGCCGCCGATCCTGTCATCCCGCTCGTACACCGCCACCGTGTGTCCTGCCCGGGTGAGCTGCTGGGCGGCTGCCAGGCCGGCTGGCCCGGATCCGATCACGGCCACCGTATGGCCGGTGAGCCGATCGGGTACCTGCGGAGTCACCAGACCGCGCTCGAACGCCTCATCGATGATCGAGAGCTCGATGTTCTTGATCGTGACGGCCGGCTGGTTGATCCCCAGCACGCAGGACGTCTCGCACGGCGCCGGGCACAGCCGCCCGGTGAAATCCGGGAAGTTGTTCGTGGCGTGCAGGCGCTCGATCGCCTCATCCCACCGACCGGTACGAGTGAGATCGTTCCATTCGGGAATCAGGTTTCCGAGCGGGCAGCCGTTGTGGCAGAACGGGATACCACAGTCCATGCAACGACCGGCTTGACGCTTCAGGGCTGCGGCATCACCCTCACGCTTTTCGTAAACCTCGTTCCAGTCCATGATCCGCACAGGCACGGGACGCCTCGTCGGCAGTTCCCGCTCCCGGACCTTCAGGAATCCCTTGGGATCAGCCACGGGTCGCCTCCATCACTCGAGTCCATACGTCAGGTTCGGCCACATCCACGCCGTCGGCGCGGGCTTCGGCCAGCACAGCGTTCACACGAGCGTAGGCCGGCGGTAGCACGCGCGTGACGCGGCGGCGCACCTCCTCGCGATCGGCCAGCAGAGTCGCCGCAACCAGAGAGTCAGTGTGCTCGTGGTGCCGGGCAAGGAGGTCCATCACGATGTTCAGGTCCTCCTCGTCCAGTTCGGACAGGGACAGGTCTGCGACAGCCAGCGCCGGACCGTTCATCAGGTCCGGGTCCAGATCGAGTACGTATGCGGTGCCGCCGGACATCCCGGCACCGAAGTTTCGACCGGTCGGACCGAGCACCAGCACGGTGCCGCCCGTCATGTACTCGCAGCCGTGGTCACCCACGCCTTCAACCACAGCCGTGGCACCGGAGTTGCGTACACAGAACCGTTCGCCGACCACACCTCGCAGGAAGATCTCGCCGGTGGTGGCGCCGTAGGCGATCACGTTGCCGGCGATCACATTCGAGGCCGCCTCGAAGGTGGCGTCCTCGCTGGGGCGAACGATCACCCGCCCTCCCGAGAGACCCTTTCCGACATAGTCGTTCGCGTCGCCGAACAGGCGGATGGTCACGCCGGGGGTGAGGAATGCGCCGAGTGACTGCCCGGCGGATCCGTGCAGTGTGACGTCGATAGTGCCGTCAGGTAGTCCCTTGGCGCCGTACCGCTTGGTGACGGCGTTGCCGAGCATGGTGCCGACCGTCCGGTTGACGTTACGCACATTCTCAGTGATCTGGACCGGCTCGCCACGCTCGATGGCCGGCTCGGCTCGTGCGATCAGCACATTGTCGAGGGCGCGTTCGAGCCCGTGATCCTGTCCCTTGACCTGATGGGCTGCCGAACCCCCCGGCAGGACAGGCTGGACCAGTATCGGTGAGAGGTCCAGACCGGATGCTTTCCAATGGTCCACGGCTGCCTTGGTGTCCAGCGCATCGACGGCGCCGATCGCCTCGTCGAGGGACCGGAATCCAAGCTCAGCGAGGTACTCACGCACCTCCTGGGCGATGTACTCGAAGAAGGTCACCACGAACTCAGCTTTCCCGGAGAACCGGGCCCGGAGCTCGGGGTTCTGTGTGGCCACACCGACCGGGCAGGTGTCCATGTGGCAGACCCGCATCATCACGCAGCCGGAAACGACCAGCGGCGCCGTGGCGAAGCCGTACTCCTCGGCGCCGAGGAGCGCCGCAACCACCACGTCCCGGCCAGTCTTGAGCTGACCGTCCGTCTGCACCACGATCCGATCGCGCAGGTTGTTGGCGACCAGGGTCTGCTGAGTCTCGGCGAGGCCGATCTCCCAGGGACCACCTGCGTGCTTGAGCGAGGTGAGCGGGCTCGCCCCGGTCCCGCCGTCGTGCCCGGAGATGAGCACGACGTCGGCGTGCGCCTTGGACACCCCCGTCGCCACAGTCCCCACACCCACCTCGGAGACCAGCTTCACGTGAACCCGTGCCTGCGGATTGGCGTTCTTCAGGTCGTGGATGAGCTGCGCGATGTCTTCGATGGAGTAGATGTCGTGGTGCGGTGGCGGCGAGATGAGTCCGACTCCCGGCGTCGCGTGCCGCGTCTTCGCCACCCAGGGGTAGACCTTGCTGCCGGGCAGCTGGCCGCCTTCACCGGGCTTGGCACCCTGGGCCATCTTGATCTGGATGTCATCGGCGTTGACCAGGTAGTCCGACGTGACGCCGAAGCGGCCGGACGCCACCTGCTTGATCGCGCTGCGACGGCGCGGGTCGTACAGGCGGTCCTCATCCTCGCCGCCCTCACCGGTGTTCGACTTCGCACCGAGCTGGTTCATCGCGATGGCGAGGGTCTCGTGGGCCTCCACGGAGATCGAGCCGTAGCTCATCGCACCGGTGGAGAACCGCTTGACGATCTCGCTGATCGGCTCCACCTCGTCGATCGGAACCGGGGGGCGCGCCCCCTCCTTGAACTCGAAGAGGCCACGCAACGTCATCAGGCGCTTGGACTGCTCGTCCACGCGGGAGGTGTAGTCGCGGAAGACGTCGTAACGCCGGTTGCGGGTGGAGTGCTGCAGCCGGAAGACCGTCTCCGGGTCGAAGAGGTGCGGGTCACCCTCACGACGCCACTGGTACTCCCCACCCACGTCGAGGCGACGGTGCGCCGGGGAGATCCCGCTGCGCGGGTACGCCGTGGCGTGCCGAGCAGCAACCTCCCGCGCGATCACGTCCAGGTCCACGCCGCCGAGCGGGGTGGCCGTGGCGGTGAAGTACTTGTCCACGAGCTTCTGGGATAGGCCGATGGCTTGGAAGACCTGCGCACCACGGTAGGAGTGCACCGTGGAGATGCCCATCTTGCTCATCACCTTCAGCACACCCTTGCCAAGGCCCTTGATGAGGTTCTTCACGGCCTGCTCGGGGGTGACGCCCTCGACAACACCGGAGCGGACCAGCTCCTCCACGCTCTCCATCGCCAGATACGGGTTCACCGCAGCGGCGCCGTACCCGATCAACAAGGCCACATGGTGCACCTCACGCACGTCCCCGGCCTCCACCAGCAACGAGATCCGGGTACGGGTCTGCTGCCGGATGGTGTGGTGGTGCACGGCGGCCGTCAACAGCAGCGACGGGATCGGTGCCCACTCCGAGGTGGACTCCCGGTCGGAGAGCACGATGAAGCTGGCACCGTGCTCAATCGCTGAGTCCACCTCGGCGAAGATCTCCTCCAACCGCGCCTCGAGCGCCTCGGCGCCGCCGGCCACGCGGTACAGACCGCTGATCGTGACCGCCTGGAAGTCCTTGCCCGGCCCACGGGTGCGCTGGATGTGCTTGATCTTCGCGAGCTCGTCGTTGTCGATCGTGGGGAACGGCACGATGAGCTTGCGCGCGTGATCGGGTGTGTCCAGGAGCAGGTTGGGCTCTGGGCCGATCGCACCACCGAGCGAGGTGACGAGCTCCTCCCGGATCGCGTCCAGTGGCGGATTCGTCACCTGGGCGAACATCTGGATGAAGTAGTCGAACAACATGCGCGGGCGCGAGGAGAGCACGGCGATGGGAGTGTCGGTCCCCATCGAACCCAGCGCCTCGGCGCCAGTGGCCGCAATCGGGCGGAGCAGAATCCGCAGTTCCTCCTCGGTGTAGCCGAAGGTCTGCTGACGGCGCAGCACCGAGTTACGTGAATGCGCCACGTGCTCCCGGTCAGGCAGGTCCTCCAGGCGCACGAGGTTGTCCTCAAGCCACTGCGAGTACGGGTACGCGTCAGAGAGCTCGCCCTTGATCTGGGCATCTTCGACCACGCGACCGGATCCGGTGTCGACGAGGAACATCTTGCCCGGCGAGAGCCGACCCTTACGCGCCACCTTGGCCGGTTCGATATCGAGCACACCGGCCTCACTGGCCAGCACCACGAGACCATCCTCAGTGATCCAGTAGCGTCCCGGCCGAAGACCGTTGCGGTCGAGAACCGCACCGATGTAGCGACCATCGGTGAAGCACATGGCCGCGGGACCGTCCCACGGCTCCATGATCGTGGAGTTGTATTCGTAGAAGGCGCGCCGCTTCGCATCCATGGACGCGTGGTTTTCCCACGCCTCCGGGATCATCATGAGCACGGCATGCGGGAGCGAGCGACCACCCAGGTGCAGCAGCTCGAGTACCTCATCGAAGCTGGCCGAGTCGCTCTGTTCCTCATCGCAGATCGGCAGCAGCGGCGTCATATCCCCGAGCGTCTCGGAGGCCAGGGTCCCCTCCCGCGCGGCCATCCAGTTCCGGTTGCCCCGCACGGTGTTGATCTCCCCGTTGTGAGCGACCATCCGGAACGGGTGAGCCAGCGGCCAGGAGGGAAAGGTGTTCGTGGAGAACCGGGAGTGCACCAACCCGATCTCACTGGCGAATCGAGGGTCGGACAGGTCCGGGAAGAACGGCTCGAGCTGACCGGTGGTCAACATGCCCTTGTACACCAGGGTGCGGCTGGACAGCGACGCGAAGTACACGCCAGCGCTATGCTCAGCCCGCTTGCGCAACCGGTAGGCGCGCCGGTCCAACAACTCGCCGGCCAACTCACGATCCGGCGCCGCCACCACGAGCTGGCGGAACGTCGGCATGCAATCGCGTGCCATCTGCCCGACGAGCCCGGGCGTGACCGGCACATCACGCCAGGCGAGTACCTCCAACCCTTCCTCGACGGCGATCTCGCCCACGATGCGCTCCGCCTCGGCTTCTTCGGCCGCACCTCGGGGCAGGAAGCCCAGACCGATGGCGTAGTGCCCTGCAGCGGGGAGTTCAGCATCGACCACATCGCGCACGAACGCGTCCGGGACCTGGGTCAGGATGCCTGCCCCATCTCCGGAGTTCTCCTCAGCGCCGACCGCTCCACGGTGGTCGAGGTTCGCCAGCGCCTTCAGCGCGGCATCGACGATGTCGCGCCCTGGCGTGCCTCGCATGGTCGCGACAAAGGCGACACCACACGCATCGCGGTCCTGAGCGGGGTCGTACAGACCATGCTTGGCAGGTGCTGCGCTGAAACGCCGATAAGGGCTCACACCCTGCGGGGTCCTGTTCATCCGACCATCCTCACCACCGCAGGAGATTCAGGGGGAATCCTGCAGCATCGATTACGTTCTGCTGGGACGCCGTCGACCCACCTTCTACCTAAACTTTACCGTGCCTGGGCCCAAGCATGAGCGTGCGCGCCCGGCTGGCAGTGGACGGCGAGTTCCCAGTGCCGGTGCAACGGGGACGATATCGCACCCGCTAGCGCGGGCCGTCGTCCTTGCCCACATCCGGCGACCCAGTCTCACCTGGCGAACCGATCGCGGAGGGTGGCGGTGCGTCGCCCGCATCGTCGCTCCCGGCCGTGGCCCCTCCATGTTCGGCCGCACTTTCGGCCGCGGCGCCCGTATTCTCGGCCGGCACGTCGTCATCATCTCCGGCGTCCGCACCTGACTCATCAGCGGGCTCACGTCCGGGCAGCCACGGCGAAGACTCCCGTTCGGGGTACCGGCGCGAGAGGACCACGAAGATCACCAGTGCCACCACCCCGACCAGGATCGACGTCCACACGTTCAGGCGGAGGCCGAGCACCATCTCCGCCTCATCGATCCGCAACATCTCGATCCAGACACGCCCGAGTGTGTACACGAACACGTAAAGCCAGAACACTCGGCCATGACCGAGCCGGAACTTCCGGTCCACCCAGACAAGCAGGGCCGCCATCACCAGGTTCCAGACCAGCTCATATCCGAAGGTGGGATGGAACAACGTGCCGGCCGGATAGTCCATCCCCTGTGCCGCCAGCGTCGAGGCATCGATCTGCAGGCCCCAGGGAAGCGTGGTCGGAGCCCCGAAGAGCTCCTGGTTGAAGTAGTTCCCCAGCCGCCCGATTGCCTGCGCCACGAGAATGCCAGGGGCCATCGCGTCCGCCACCGTGGACAGTCGCAGGCCGTTGCGGCGCAGCGCAATCCACGCACCCAGTGCACCGGCTGGGATCGCACCCCAAATGCCCAACCCACCGTTCCAGATCGCGAACGCGTTCCACGGATTCCCGTCAGGACCGAAGTACGCAGCCGGCGAGGAGAACACGTGGTAGATCCGCGCTCCGATGATGCCCAGGGGCACAGCAAGGAAGATCGCATCGAGGATGGCACCCTCCGGTCCACCCCGGGCTCGGTAGCGGCGCACCGAGATCCACGCAGCCACGAAGATTCCGGCAAGGATCGCCAACGCGTAGGCGCGGATCGGCAGCGGACCCAGATACCACGTGCCCTGAGCCGGACTCGGTATACCTGCCGCAGCCACCGTGGCATCGCGGGCCACCCCGGCCACTGCGGTGGCCACCCCGGTGCTCATCGCACGTCCTCAACGAGCTCGGACCGGGCACCGGCGCGCACACCGGCCGCCAGATCCGCGGTGAGCTCGCGCAGGTCCGCCAATGCGGCCTCGCGGTCCCCATCTGGGCGTTGCAACGTCCGTACCAGCGCCGATCCCACGATCACCCCATCGGCATAGCCGGCCACCTGCTGTGCCTGAGCAGCTGTGGAAACGCCCAGGCCCACGCACACACGTTCGGCTCCGGCGGCGCGGGTGGCCCGGACCAGTTCTTCGGCCCGCTCCCCCACGGCGGCACGAGCACCGGTCACACCCATGGTGGAGGCGGCGTAGACGAAGCCGCGGGACGCCGCCGCCGTCATGTGCAAACGCTCGGTCGTCGAACTCGGCGCCACAAGGAACACCTTGTCGAGCCCAGTACGGTCGGCGGCCGCAATCCATGCAGCGGCTTCGTCCGGAATCAGGTCCGGAGTGATCAACCCCGCTCCCCCGGCCTCGGCCAGCGCATCGGCGAAAGCGTCCACGCCGTAGCGGTGCACAGGGTTGAAGTAGGTCATCACCAGAGTCGGTGCGCCCGTGGCGGAGACCTCCCGCACGGCCCGCAACACGTCGGCCGTGCGGGTGCCGCCATCCAGCGCGGCCTGAACGGCCTCCTGGATCACCGGTCCATCCATCCCGGGATCGGAATAGGGCAGCCCGAGTTCGACGATGTCTGCCCCGGCCTCTACGGCGGCACGGGCCGCGGCGATGGAGCCGTCCACATCCGGATAGCCGACCGGCAAGTACACCACAAGTGCCGCACGACCCTCGCGACGCGCGGCGTCAATCACCGCCGCCGTCCTCGAACCCATCACGTCGGTCATGGAGAGTCCTCCTTCACCTGCGCCTCATCGACCAGGCCGAACCAGGTGGCCGCCGTGGCGACATCCTTGTCCCCTCGACCGGACAACGACACCAGCAGAACATGGTCACCCGGATCCTTGCCGTCAGCGGCTCCGTCGGCGAGCTCATTGCCCAATCGGAGAGCACCGGCCAGCGCATGCGCACTTTCGATCGCCGGAATGATCCCCTCGGTCCGGCATAGGAGCTCGAAGGCATCCATCGCCTCCGCATCGGTCACGGGCCGATACTCAGCGCGGCCGATGCTGGCGAGCCACGAATGCTCGGGCCCCACACCCGGATAGTCCAAGCCAGCGGAGATGGAGTGGGACTCGATGGTCTGGCCGTCTTCGTCCTGGAGCAGATAGGAGCGGGCTCCGTGCAGGACCCCCGGATCCCCGGCCGTGATCGTCGCCGCGTGCCGGCCGCTCTCCACACCGTCACCAGCAGCCTCGCAGCCGATCAGGCGCACAGGATCATCAAGGAAGGCGTGGAACAGGCCCATCGCATTGGAGCCGCCGCCCACGCACGCCACGGCAGCATCAGGCAGCCGGCCGATGCGATCCAGCATCTGATCGCGCGCTTCCTCGCCGATGATCTTCTGGAGATCTCGCACCAGGGTGGGGAAGGGATGCGGTCCGGCCACAGTGCCGAACACGTAGTTGGTGGTCTCCACGTTCGCGACCCAATCGCGGAACGCTTCGTTGATCGCGTCCTTGAGGGTTCGTGAACCGGTTGTGACGGGAACCACCGTGGCGCCGAGGAGTCGCATCCGTGCCACATTCAACGCCTGCCGGCGGGTGTCCTCCTCGCCCATGTAGATCGTGCACTCGAGTCCGAACAAGGCCGCAGCCGTGGCCGTGGCCACACCATGCTGACCGGCACCGGTCTCCGCGATCACACGGGTCTTGCCCACCAATTGCGTCAACAGGGCCTGGCCAAGGACGTTGTTGATCTTGTGCGAGCCGGTGTGATTGAGGTCCTCGCGCTTGAGGAACACGCGCACGCCACCCGCGTGGGCGGCGAATCGCGGCACCTCGGTGACCGGGCTGGGACGGCCCGTGTACTCGCGGTGCAGGAGAGCCAGTCGGTGGGTGAACTCGGGATCCTGCTTGGCTTTCTCCCACGCGGCACCGAGATCGTCGAGTGCAGCGATCAGTGCCTCCGGGACGAACCGTCCACCGAAGTCACCGAAGTACGGACCCGTGGCCTCGCGCAGGGCGCGCGCAGGATCGGTCGAAGCGGTCTCGGAGGGGATGTCGAGGGGGCTCCTCGCGCTCATCGGGTCCCTCTGGTCTGAGCCCTCCGGTGCCTCGCTACGGTGCACCTCGTCCCTCGGCGCCCCTTCGCGGGGGCTCCTCGCGCTCATCGGGTCCCTCTGGTCTGAGCCCTCCGGTGCCTCGCTACGGTGCACCTCGTCCCTCGGCGCCCCTTCGCGGGGGCTCCTCGCGCTCATCGGGCACGCACCGCCCGAAGTGCCGGGTGCGCGCCCGCAGCCACCATGTCAGCCACCGCGGCGCGCGGATTTCCCTGGGTCACCAGTGCTTCGCCCACCAGCACCGCATCAGCGCCTGCCCGGGCGTAGTCGAGCACGTCATGCGGGCCGCGGACTCCGGACTCGGCCACGGTGACGATGCCGGACGGAACGTGTGGGGCTACGCGGGCAAAGACCCCGCGGTGCACCTCGAGGGTGTGCAGGTCGCGTGCATTCACGCCCACCACCCGCGCTCCGGCGTCAACCGCGCGAGCGACTTCCTCTTCGGAGTGCACTTCAACGAGCGCCGTCATCCCTAGCGAGTGCACCCGGTCCACCAACGAGGTCAGAACCGTCTGCTCCAGCGCCGCCACGATCAGCAACACCATGTCCGCGCCGTGTGCTCGCGCCTCCCACACCTGATAGGGGGTGACAATGAAGTCCTTGCGCAGTACCGGCACATCCACCCGGGCACGAACGCCGGCAAGATCCTCGAGGGAACCGCCGAAGCGGCGCCGTTCGGTCAGCACACTGATCGCGCTTGCCCCGCCGGACTCGTAGTCGGCGGCCAGCCCAGCGGGGTCGGCGATCTCGGCGAGGGCACCCTTCGACGGGCTCGAACGCTTCACCTCGGCGATCACGGTCACGGCATCGTCCTGGCGCAGCGCGTCGACGGCGTTCTTCGCCGACGGCCGAGCCTCCGCCTGCCGCTTCACCACGTCGAGCGGGACTGCGACTTCACGGGCCGCCAGGTCCTCTCGGACCCCGCTGACGATGTCTTCCAGAACGGTCACGATCCGCCTCTCCCTCGGTGTGCTCCCATGGTAGGCGCTCACCGGGGGCCCCAGAACACCAGTCTCACCGCCGAGAGTCGGCGCACAGACCACCGCACGGCCCGGGGCGGAAGCGCCCCGGTGGACCCGGGCCGGGGCATCCGGGTCCCCGAGCAACGGGAACTAGAAGGAGTCCAGTCCTTCGCCGTACATGACACCCATGACGACGAGAACAACGAGGAGGATCGTGGCCGCGATTCCGACGAACCCGAGAATGATGCCCGCCGTCGCCATTCCGCCGTTGGTGGCGCGCCCCTCAGCGACCGCCTTTCGGCCCATGAACCCGGTGATCAAGGCGGCGATCGCCATCAACCATCCGACCCAGATGCAGGCGAGAACCACGCCGGCGATTCCGAGACCGAGCGACCACCCGCCGAGGGCATTGCTCTGGCCGCCTACCGGCGGATACCCGTACCCGCCGTACGCACCGGGGGCCTGATACTGGCCCGGCGCCGCATCGTAGGGACCAGGCTGTTGGCCCTGACCGTACGCTCCGGACCATTGATCGCCCGAGGGTGCGGGAGGTCCAGGCTGCTGGCCGTAGGGGCTCGGCTGACCATACGAACCAGGCTGACCGTAGGGCTCGTTCTGGGCATGGGGCTCGTTCTGGCCGTACGGGCCGGGCTGCCCCGACGCGCCACCATAGGGGTCATTCTGGCCGTACGGGCCGTTTCCTTGACCAGGGGGTGGATAACTCATGTCGTCACCTCTCGATGGAAGAGACCGCTCACGGCCCCAGGAACGCTTCTAAAGCAGGGATGTTGCGGAGCACCCAGAACGCCAGGACCCCTGCGCCCAGCCAGGGAAGCCAGCGCGGCAGCGGAGTCTTCGGCAAGCCACGCCATGATCGCACGGCCCACACCAGCCACAGCACGGCCACCACAGGGAGACCGACGGCGAGCATCGGGTTGGCATCCCAGGCCGCCACCGGGTCCGCAGTAGCCAAGGCGTAGGTGGTGCGCAGACCACCGCATCCCGGGCAGAGGAATCCGGTGAGCAACAGGAACGGGCACACCACCGGTCCGTCTGCCTGCGGATGGATCAGGACCACCACGGCCGTTCCGGCAACCATCGCCGCGCCGAGGAGCGCCGGCGCCACCTTGTCCCGTGGTTGCATGCCGCGTCTCGCCGGCTCTGCGTGCACTGGCTGCCCGGCCACGATGATCAGGTGCGCGTCGAGGCCTTGCGTGGCTGCCCGAACCCGGCAGCCCGCAGCGCGATGCTCACCGCGGCACCCACCACGAACACCCCGGCGCCGGCAGCGATCACCGGCACCGAGGGGAGGATGAAGCCGATCCCAGCGACAACGGCAGCGAGTACGCCACCCCAGAAGAGCACCCAGGCAGCGACGGTACGACCGTGATTCGTCGGCGGCGCAGCCACGGGCAGGTTCTGCGGCGCATAATGGCCGCCGGCCACGGAATCGGCCGATGCCGATTCAGCAGCACCGGCGCGGGACGTGGTGGTCATGGACGGGCCTTCCTCCAGGCGGTCAGGTCTGGGCTCAGCCTACCGGTCGGTGGGGTCCTCACCGCGACTCAATGCGTCCCAGTACGCCATCCGGGTGGCCGGACCATCCGGTGCGTGGGACGAACGAGCGTCATCGCCGGAAGCCGCCCGCTCGTACCGTTGGGCCGCGGCCGCCCACCGGCCCATACGTGCCGGTAGCAGCACGCCGAGCACCGCGACCACCACGCCGAGTGCCAGCGCAATCCACGGCACGGCCGTGACGGTCACTGCACCACCGAGTTCGCGCACCCCCGTCAGCTCAGCTGCCGCTGAGGCCACCGGCGTCATGGGATCGCGGAGGAAGGCCACCGATGCCACCACGGCAAGGATGCCTCCGATTGCAGCGGCCACGGCGGCCACCACGCGGGTGATCCGTCCGGCGAGACCGATCGCAAGCCCCGCTGCCGCGATCAGCAGTGCGACGCTGGGCACCACCGGGGCACCATCGGCGCCGGTCACAGTAGCGGTACCACCGGAACCAATCGTGGTACGTACTGGTGCGTGAGCCCACTCCAGCACACTGGCGCCGAGGAGCAACGCGCCACAGACGAGGAGGATGAGCACCGCCGTCCGGCGGCTCAGGCCCGTGCGCGCGTGAGACGCCGGCCCGCCCGTGCCTCCCCTGGACTCTGACGGCGTGCTCATGGGTTCAGGCCGGCCACACCTGCCGCCATCTGCACGGCCCGCACAGCGGCAGCAGCCTTGTTCCGCGTCTCCCAGTACTCAGTTTCCGGGTCCGAGTCCGCCACGAGTCCTCCACCCGCCTGCACACTCGCCCGGCCGTCCTTGATCAGCGCTGTCCGGATCGCGATCGCCATGTCGAGGTCCCCGTCCAGGTCGAAGTACCCCACCGTACCGCCGTAGATCCCGCGCCGCGCAGGTTCCAGCTCATCGATCAGGGCGATCGCGCGCGGCTTCGGCGCACCGGAGAGCGTTCCGGCCGGGAAGGTGGCGGTGAGGACGTCCACTGCCGAGGCGTCCGGACGGACGGTGCCCACCACGGTGGAACTCATGTGCATGATGTGGCTGAACCGCTTGATCTCCATGAACTCCACGACGGCCACCGATCCGGCCTCACACACCCGGCCCAGATCGTTGCGGGCCAGGTCCACCAGCATCAGGTGTTCCGCACGCTCCTTCGGGTCTTCGAGAAGCTCCTCGGCGTTGCGACGGTCCTCGGCGGGCGTACCGCCACGAGGGCGGGATCCGGCAATCGGGAAGCTCTGCGCCTCCCGTCCGGTCACCTTCACCAGCGTCTCGGGACTCGAGCCCACCACATGGAACTCTCCGCCCTCGGCATCGGCCAGGTGCAGGAAGTACATGTACGGACTGGGATTGATGGTGCGCAACACCCGGTAGACGTCCAGTGGGTCGGCCGGGGAGTCCAGGTCAAGGCGCTGGGACAGCACCACTTGGAACACCTCGCCGTCCCGGATCGCTTCCTTCGCTGCCTGCACACCGGCCGCGTAGTCCTCGCGGGTGGTCCGAAAGCGCAGCTCCGGCTCGGCTGCTGCGACGCTCTGCAGCGCGTGGGACGCCGTCGGTGCCCCCAACCGCGCCTGCATGGCGTCCAACCGGCGCACCGCGTCGGCGTGCGCCTCATCGACTCGAGCGTCGGTGTCATCGGCATTGATCGCGTTCGCGATCAGCCACACATCCCCGGTGTGGTGGTCGATCGCAGCCAGGTCACCCACGAGGCACAACGCCACCTCGGGAACATTCAGCTCATCCGGCGGTACCTGCGGCAGCGTCGGCTCCCAGTGGTGCACCACGTCCCAGCCCAGTGATCCCACCAATCCGCCCGTCAACGGCGGCAGGTGCGCAAGTCTCGGCGTGTGCAGCGCGGCCAAGGTGCCCCTCAGGACGTCCAGCACATCACCGTCAGTGGGCACCGAGACGGGCACATCCCCAGTCCACTGCGCCTGCCCGTCCCGTTCGGTGAGGATGGCACGGGCCGAGACTCCGATGAAGGACCAGCGCGACCAGGCGCCGTCGGTGGCCGACTCCAGCACGAACGTTCCGGGCCGCCCCGAGGAGAGCTGGCGGTACAGCCCCACCGGGGTGACGTCATCGGCGAGGAATCGGCGCACCACGGGAACCACCCGGCGGTCGGCGGCCAGTTCGCGGAACTCCGGCAGTGCCGGCCAGGTCGCTCCCCACGGCGGTGGTGCGGACAGTTCACTCATGGCCACCCGCCCCCATCGGCAGCCGTCCTCCGGCGCGGAAACAACTCCGCTCGCCGGTGTGGCACGCCGGTCCGATCTGTTCCACCCGCAACAGCAGGGCATCGCCGTCGCAGTCGATCTCCATCGAGCGCACATACTGCACGTGCCCCGAGGTGTCCCCCTTGCGCCAGTACTCCTGCCGGGAGCGCGACCAGTAGGTGGCCCGGCCCTCGGTCAGGGTGCGCCGCAGCGCTTCATCGTTCATCCACGCCACCATCAGGACCTCGTCGGAATCGTCGTCCTGCACGACGACGCACACGAGGCCCTGGTCGGTACGGGTGAGCCGCTCGGCGACGGCCGGGTCCAGAGTCTGGCTAGCATCGGGCACCCCTCGATCCTGCCATGTCTGCGACCACTTCAGCGATCAGGTCACCAGCGGTACAGGCACGGAAGCAGTCGACGCGCCGGTGCCGGGCGCTGTGTGCGAGGCTGTCGGGTATGTGGGCCCGGCAGGAACAACAGGACATGGTCGAGACGATGCGGGCGGCAGGACCCGACGCGCCCACCCTGTGCGACGGGTGGCGCACCCGGCATCTCGCCGCGCACCTGTACCTGCGCGGGCACCGGCCCTGGGAGTTGATCCGAGGTGCTGAACGCGCGATCGCAAACCTCGGCGACCGGTGCGCCGATCTGCTCGCCTACGACCGTCTGCTGACCGACTTCGCGGCTCCTGCACGTGGCCTCTCCGGGGTGTCGGGATTGCGCCGCATCTCTGCCCGCGTCGATGACGCAACCAACCTTCTGGAATACGTGGTTCACCATGAGGATGTCCGTCGCGCAGCAGAGAATGCCGCGCCCCGGGAACTGGAGCCCACGCTGGTTGAGGCAGTCTGGCAGCGCGCGAGGGTCATGGCCCGGCTGACCTACCGCAGCGCCCCTGTCGGGGTGATCCTGGTGGTGCCTGGCGGCCCAAGGGTGCGCGTGCGCCGGGACTCAGACAGCGTCGCCGTGGTGGGCGACCCGATCGAGCAGGCGCTGTATGCGTTCGGACGCCGCACCCAGGCTGAGGTCACTCTTCTCGGCGCACCGGACGCCGTCGCCAGGTTGCGGGACTGGGCCGGCACCTCTGCAGGAGAGTGACTCTCTGACGGACCAGGCGTTCGGCCCGCCCCTCAGCGCACTGGAAAGCCGGCCGCGCGGAGCGCGTCCTTGACCTGCCCGACGCCGAGGGTGCCGAAGTGGAACACGCTCGCCGCGAGCAGCGCATCCGCGCCTGCGCGAGCAGCTTCGGCGAAGTGCTCCGGGGTTCCGGCGCCTCCGCTGGCGATCAGCGGTACGCGCACCTGCGCCCGGACCCGGGCGATCATCTCGAGGTCGAATCCGGCCGTGGTGCCGTCCGCGTCGATCGAGTTCAGCAGCACCTCCCCCACACCCAGCTCCTCGGCGCGACGCACCCACTCCAAGGCATCCAGCCCCGTACCGCGGCGGCCGCCGTGGGTGGTGACCTCGAAGCCGGAAGGCGTCTGCACGCCCTCACGCGTGCGGCGGGCATCGACGGAGAGCACGAGCACCTGCGAACCGAACCGGTAGGCGATCTCACCGATCAGCTCCGGGCGGGCGATGGCCGCGGTGTTCACCCCGACCTTGTCCGCCCCGGCGCGCAGCAGGGCGTCCACGTCCTCGGCGCTTCGCACACCACCGCCAACAGTGAGCGGGACGAAGACCTCCTCGGCGGTACGGGAGACGATCTCCTTCGTGGTGGCACGGTCCTGTGTGGAGGCACTCACATCCAGGAACGTGACCTCGTCGGCTCCCGCGGCGTCATACCGACGGGCCAGCTCCACCGGATCGCCGGCGTCACGCAGGTTCTCGAAGTTCACACCCTTGACAACCCTGCCCGCGTCCACGTCCAGGCACGGGATCACCCGCACGGCGACGCTCACTCGGACTCCCCTTCGGTACCGTCCATCGGAGAGACAGCGAGTACATCGATCACGTAGACGAGGGTATCGTCCCCGAACGCCTGCTCAGGCGGGACGATCAACATCACCTGCGAGCCCACGGTCGCGTCCACCAAACCGTCCTGCCACCCCTCGATCAGGCCGGTGAAGGCGATCGTCGTGGGCCCTTGGCCCTCCGACCAGGTGCCGTCCACGACCTCTCCGGTGTCCCACGAGACGGCCGTGTACCGCACGGTGACGGCGTACTCGGCCTGGACCTGCGCGCCCTCGCCCCGCTTCAGGGTGACGATGCGCAGCTCGGTGGGGGCGTCGCCGTCGGGGATTTCGACGCTCGGCGCACCGTCCTCGTCCAGGCTCACCGACGGTGCGTCCTCGGGTGGGTCCACCGGTTCACCCCAGGCCCGTGTGTGCAGCACGTCGTAGACGATCACCACGGGATCGGGATCGGCGGCAGTGCCCAGTTCCACGCGCAGGAGGCGACTGCCCTCGGCTGCCCCCGCCAACTCCTCATACAGCGGCCCGGCAGACGCCTCGTTCACTTGCATGGTCTGGGGCTGCGATCCGTAGATATCGCCCACCACCTCCCCGGTGGTCGCGTCCACTGCGAGATAGGACACCAGGGCCAGATCGCCATCAGCGAGTGTGGGCCCGGTTCCTTCGATGACCGTCGTGGTGTCGGTCTCGGCGATCTCCAGCGGTGTCTCGAAGATCACCTGGGGGCGCGCACCGAACTCCCCGACCACCTGGATGTGGTCGATAGCCGCCGGCGGAGGTTCGGGATCCGGTTCGGTACAGCCGGCCACCACCAGCAGGACCGTCAGCACGCCGAGCAGACGGCCGGCCAGCGACCCGAACGGGTGGCGTCCGTCGTGGCGCACCGAACGCACGCAGGTCGGGGCAGCGGGAGGCGAAGTGGCAGACACGGCTGCCGATCCTACGCTCCGAGCCCGGTGACCCCGCCCGCAGGACTCTCCATCGAGGCAATCAACCGGTCCACCCGCTCGTCCTCGGCGCGGAACGGGTCCTTGCACAGCACCGTATGCCCAGCGCTGTCGTTCAGCTTCAGGTGCACCCAGTCCACGGTGTAATCGCGCCGCCGCGAGGTGGCCGCCTGGACGAATGCCCCCCGTAGCCTGGCGCGGGTCGTTGCCGGCGGGTTCGCCGCCGCCTCGCCGATCTGCGTATCGGTCACCACCCGGCTGACCATGTCGCGTGCGGTGAGCTTGGCAAAGAGCCCATCCCGGGCAGAGATGTCGTGATACGCAAGATCGAGGCGCAGGACGCGCGGATCGGAGAGCGTCACGCCATGGGATTCGGTGTAGCGGTCCAGGAGTCGCTTCTTGATCGCCCAGTCGAGGTCACGGTCCACGAGGGCGGTCTCACCGCTGCGCAACGCCTTCAGCCCGCGGCCCCAGAGCTCAAGGACCTGCTCATCGTACGGTCCCTTCTCGTCCGCGGATGAGACGAACTCTCGCGCTCGATCGAGGTAGACCTGCTGCACGTCCACGGCCGTGTACCGGGCACCGGTGGACAAGGTCACCGGTGCAGTGGCGGTGATGTCGTGCGAGATCTCCCGCAGCGCCCGTACCGGATTCTCCAGGCTCAGATCGGGGAACTGATGCCCCGCCTCAAGCATCCGCAGCAGCAGGTCCGTCATCCCCACCTTGAGCAAGGTGGTGGTCTCCGACATCGAGGAGTCCCCGGAAATCACGTGCAGGCGCCGGTAGAGTTCGGCATCTGCATGAGGCTCGTCGCGGGTGTTGATGATCGGGCGGGATCGGGTGGTCGCCGAACTGGTGGCCTCCCAGAGGTGATCGGCGCGCTGGGAGAAGCAATACATCGGCCCGCGGGAGGTGACCTGAACGTGCCCGGCGCCGGTGAGCACCTGACGGGTGATCAAGAACGGAACGAGTACCTCTGCGAGGCGCGCGAAATCGCCGCGACGGCGGATCAGGTAGTTCTCGTGGCAGCCGTAGGAGTTCCCGGCCGAGTCCAGATTGTTCTTGAACAGGTGGACCCGTCCCGGCACCCCGTCGGCATCCAGACGTTCCTGGGCGTCAGCGACCAGACCTTCCAGGATGCGCTCTCCCGCCTTGTCGTGAGCGACCAGTTGGGCGAGATCGTCGCACTCGGCGGTCGCGTACTCGGGGTGGGAGCCGACGTCAAGGTACAGGCGGGCCCCGTTGCCGAGGAAGACGTTCGAGGACCTGCCCCAGGCGACCACTTTGCGGAACAGGTAGCGTGCCACCTCCTCGGCGGAGAGCCCCCGGCCTTCCGGTGCCGCGCAGGTGATGCCGAACTCGGTCTCCAACCCGAAGATGCGCCGGATCATTCGTCGTCCGGTCCCGGTGCATCCGTCGAGACCGCCGGGTCGGTACCCGCTCGTGCTCCCTCGTCCAGTAGTGCGGCCAGCCACGTCGGGTCAAGGCGCCGGAAGGTCCGGCGGGTGCGGGTGCGGTCGAGCACGGCAGCCTCGAGATGCTCCGCCGGGATCCGCCTGCGGGTGCCGGACTCGTCCGTGCCGAGGGTGCCGACGGCGAGCGCCAGTCCCTGGGCAAGGCTGAGGCCGGGTCGCCAGTGGTCGCCGACGTGCGCGCCGAGTCGGTCAGCTGCCCCGCCCATGACGACGTGACCCGGTTCGTCGGCGACCGATCCGTCATAGCCGAGTCGGTAGATCTGATCGTCGGCCTGGGTCAGGCCCACCTCGGCCACGGCGATCTCCACCTCGAGCGGCTTGGACTCGGTGGTGAACACCGCACCGAGGGTCTGCGCGTAGGCGTTCGCGAGCCCACGTGCGCTCACGTCCACCCGGTCGTAGGAGTAGCCGCGCAGGTCCGCATAACGCACTCCGGCCACCCGGAGGTTCTCGAACTCGTTGTACTTACCAACGGCTGCGAAGCCGATCCGGTCATAGATCTCACTGATCTTGTGCAGGGCTCGCGAGGGGTTCTCGGTGACGAAGGCAATGCCGTCCTCATATCCGAGGACGATCACCGAACGACCGCGGGCGATCCCCTTGCGCGCGAAGTCCGCCCGATCCTTCATCAATTGCTCGGGTGAGACGTAGAACGGCTGCGTCATGCCTGACGGTTCCTCTCCGGGAGTGCGGCCACCTGGGCCACAGCCTCGGCCAGCTCGTGATCCGGCACCCGTTCGTACCCGGCCGCGCCCACTCGTGCCACGATCGGATAGATCCCGCGCTTCACATCCGGCCCGCCCGTGGCCGAATCGTCATCCGCGGCGTCCATGAGGGCGTGCAGCACGCATTGCACGCCTTCTGCGGGGCTCAGCCCGGGGCGCCACAGCTTCTTCAACGACCCCTTGGCGTACACCGAGCCGGATCCGATGCTGTGGTGCTCGGTCTCCTCGTACCGGCCGCCGGCCACATCGTAGGAGAAGATCCGTCCGGCGTCGGTGCGCGGGTCATAACCGCCGAACAAGGGCAGGGCCACCAGTCCGCGTAATGCCATCGCGAGGTTGCCGCGGACCATCGATCCGAGCCTGTTCGCCTTGCCCTCCAAGGAGAGCAGCGTGCCCTCGATCTTCTCGTAGTGCTCCAACTCCAACTGGAACAACCGCACCAGGTCCACGGCCGGACCGGCCGTTCCGGCAATACCGACCGCGGAGTACTCATCCGCAGCGAACACCTTCTCCATCTGCCGGTGCGCGATGGTCGATCCCATCGTTGCGCGCCGGTCCCCCGCCATCACCATCCCGCCGTCGTAGGTCAGCGCCACGATCGTGGTGGCGTGCGGGGAGGTCACGGTGGCGTCCGGGGCAGCGGTGCCTCCGGGGAGCAACTCCGGGGCGTAGGAGCCCAGGAACTCGACGAAGGAGGCGCTGCCGGGCCGGGTGAACGCTGCCGGGAGCCGGTCGGGGTACTGCTGCTCAGCACGGCCGGCCGTCATTGCCCGCCCTTCTGCACGAATCCGCGCACAAAGGACTCGGCATTGGTCTCCAGCACATCGTCGATCTCGTCCAGGAGCGAGTCGACCTCGGTGTCCCGGGCCTGAGCGGCAGCGGCCGTGGGCGGACCGGACGGTTCGTCGTCCGGGCGCGGCTCGGGAGTGCGCTGGTCGAACTGTCGTGGCGACATGGGTTCTCCTTGCGACTGTGGTGTCCCGTCGATCCTACGTGCCGGGGCGGCGATCAGGGGTGGTCAACGCGGCCAGGAGGGAGGCGGCGTCCGGGCTGTTCTCCAAGAGCGTGCCCAGGTGCTCTCGGGTGCCTCGGAGCGGGTCGCTCATCGGCACCCGCTGCAGTGCGGGCGAGTCCTCGATGTCGAAGGTGATCGCGTCCCAGCTGGCGGCGGCCACTGCGTCCGGGTAGCGCCGGATCGCCTCTCCGCGGAAGTACGCGCGGGTGTCCTGCGGCGGGTGCTGCACCGCGTGTTCCACGTCCTCTTCGGCGACGATCCGGTCGATGGCTCCGGCGTTGAGCAGGGTGGCGTAGATGCTGCGTTCGGGGCGCAGGTCGGACCATTGCAGATCTGTGGCCGCCAGCCGCGGGGAGTCCCAGCCGAGGCCGTCCCGCCGGCGCATCGCCTCCAGCACGCGGAGCTTGGCGAGCCATTCCACCTCGCGGGCGCAGCTGCTGGGGTCCGAACCGAGCCGGTGCAACAGGTCAGCCCACCGGCTCAGCACGTCCGTGGTCTGCTGATCGGGTGCGATGCCGGTGCGCTCGGCATGGGCGCGGACGGCGGTGGTGAGCACCTGGCAGTAAGCCCGCTGGATCTCCAAGGCGGTCATCGCCCGCCCGTCCTCCAGTTCGAGTTCGCGGGTGAGGTCCAGATCATGGCTGACCTCGTGCGCCGCGCCGACCGGGTCGGCGAGGCGCAGGGCGGCCAACTCCAGCGGAACCGACCCGTGTTCCAGGAGCCACAGCAGCAGCGCCGTGGTGCCGACCTTGAGATAGGTGGACACCTCGAGGACGTTCGCGTCGCCCACGATCACGTGCAGGCGCCGGTAGCGGCTCGCCTGGGCGTGCGGTTCGTCACGGGTGTTGATGATCGGGCGGCGTAGCGTCGTCTCCAGACCGACCTCGGCCTCGATGAAGTCGGCGCGTTGGGAGATCTGGTAGCCGGGCGACTGGCCGCGCTGGCCGCGGCCGAGCCGGCCGGCGCCGCAGAACACCTGCCGAGTGACCAGGAACGGTGTGAGTGCAGTGACGATGTCCTCGAACGGAACGGCACGGTCGAGGAGGTAGTTCTCGTGGGTGCCGTAGCTGGCGCCCTTGCCGTCGGTGTTGTTCTTGTACAGCGCCACCTCGGGCATCCCCGCGATCTGGGCGAGCAAACGACTGGAGCGCAGGAGCACCTGCTCTCCGGCCCGGTCCCAGAGCACGGCATCGCGTGGTGTGGTGACCTCCGGACTGGAGTATTCCGGGTGGGCGTGGTCAACGTAGTACCTCGCCCCATTCGGGAGGATCACATTGGCCACCGTGGCCGTCTCCGGCGCAGTCGCGGGCCGCCGTCTCAGGGAGATGGGCGTCTGGCCCTCAGGCGCCGGATGCAGTGGATCGTCGGTGAGCAGACTGGGGTCGGCGTCGGCGCGATCGCGCCGGAACCCGCGTGCGTCACAGAGCGGATCCTCATCTTGGTAATCCCACCTGGCGCGGGCTGCAACCGGCATCCCCTCATTCGCGTACGCCGTCACGAGCTGAGCGGACATGAGCATCGGATTGGCGCCGGGATTGCCCACGCCGAGGAGGCCGTACTCGGTCTCGATGCCCATCACCCGTCGAACGCTCACCGAGCCAGCCTATGCGCGTTCGGCCCTACAGGTATTGGCCGGTCGGGTTGAGGTTCTCGATGGTCCGGCTGGCCTGCGGGGCGCCCTTGTGTTGCACGATCGTGCGGATGAACACGATCCGCTCCCCCTTCTTTCCCGACACCCGGGCCCAGTCGTCCGGATTGGTGGTGTTCGGCAGGTCTTCATTCTCCTGAAACTCATCGACCACGCCGTTGAGCACGTGCTCCACCCGGATGCCACGCACCCCGGTGGCGAGCAGGTCCTTGATGGCCTGCTTCTTCGCGCGGTCCACGATGTTGGCCACCATCGCCCCTGAATTGAAGTCCTTGAAGTAGAGCGTCTCCTTGTCGCCACTGGCGTAGGTGACCTCGAGGAACTCGTTCTCCGGTTCCTCGGCGTACATCCGCCCCACCACCCGCTCGATCATCGCCGTCACCGCGGCTTCGGGGTCTCCGCCGTGCTCGGCGAGGTCATCCGGGTGGATCGGCAGGTCGGCGGTGAGGTACTTGGTGAAGATGTCCCGCGCCGACTCGGCATCCGGGCGCTCGATCTTGATCTTCACGTCCAGCCGGCCGGGGCGCAGGATCGCGGGGTCGATCATGTCCTCCCGGTTCGAGGCACCGATCACGATCACGTTCTCCAGCCGTTCCACGCCGTCGATCTCGGCAAGCAACTGCGGCACGATCGTGGTCTCCACATCGGAGGAGACCCCGGTACCGCGGGTGCGGAACAGTGACTCCATCTCGTCGAAGAACACGACCACGGGGACACCCTGTGAGGCCTTCTCGCGGGCACGGGAGAAGATCAGCCGGATGTGTCGCTCGGTCTCCCCCACGAATTTGTTCAACAGCTCGGGGCCCTTGATGTTCAGGAAGTAGCTGCGCGGCGGAGCGGCGCCCTCGGGGTGACCCTGCGCATCGAGTGCTGCGGTTTTCGCCAATGAGGTGGCGACGGCCTTCGCGATGAGGGTCTTCCCACAACCGGGCGGGCCGTACAGCAACAGCCCTTTGGGGGGCTTGAGACCGTGCTCGACGAACAGGTCCGGGTGCAGGAACGGCAACTCGACGGCATCCTTGATCTGCTCGATCTGCCGCGCCATACCGCCGATATCGGTGTAGGCAACGTCCGGCACCTCTTCAAGCATGAGGTCCTCGACCTCCGAGCGCGGGATCTGCTCAAAGGCGAAGTGCGTGCGGGTGTCCACGGTGAGCGCGTCCCCCACCCGTACCCCGGACTCGACCAGCGGCCCGGCCAGGCGAATCACACGCTCTTCCTCGGCGCGGCCCAGGACCAGGGCGCGTTCGCCGTCGAGAACCTCCTTGACGGTGACCAGCTCCCCCACCGGCTCATAGCCGCCTGCCGCCACCACGGTCATCGCCTCGTTCAGCTGCACCTCCTGGCCGGGCCGCAGCGACTCGGCCGGGACACTCGGTGCGACACCGACGCGGAGTTTGCGCCCGGAGGAGATCACATCGACAGTGCGGTCGGCGTGGGCAGCCAGGAAGACCGCGTAGTTCCCGGGCGGCTTGGTCATCTCCTCGAGCTGGGAGCGCATTTCCACCAGCTGCGAACGTGCCGTGGTCAACGCGGTGACGAGCCGCTCGTTCTTCGCGGCGAGCGAGGAGGCCTGTTCGGCCAGCTCCCGTTCGCGAACAGTAGCGGTGCCGTCGTCGACCATCGTGACTCCCTCTCGCTGGCGATTCTCCTACTCTAGGTCAGCGCCCGGCTTCGAGGACGGTGGGTCCGCCTGCTGATCGGGGCTGGCGTCCTGCTCGCCGCCATCGCTGCCTTCCTCACGTGCGCGGCGCCGGGCGTCGAAGGATCGGCGCAGTTTGCGCAGTTTCTTCGCCGAGACGTCCCGCTCGCCGAGGTCCGCCGCGAGCTGGTCCGCCTCCACAGGTACACCCTCCTCGGCGTAGGCACCGGGCGCGGGCCGGCGCCGGCGCTCGGGGGCCGCGGTGCCCGGGGCCATCCGACGGGTGGTGATGAGGAATCCGGTGTGTCCGATCATCCGGTGCTCCGGCCGTACGGCGAGCCCTTCGAGGTGCCAACCGCGCACCATCGACTCCCAGGCGACCGGCTCGGTGAACCGGCCGTCCTTCTTCGTATCCTCCGCGAACCGGGAGAGCTGGGTGGCCGTGGCCACGTAGGCGAGCAACACTCCACCTGGGGCGAGTGCCTCGGCGGCCGCATCGAGGTTCTCCCACGGGGCGAGCATGTCGAGGATGATCCTGTCCACGGAGCCCGGTTCGGTCGCAGTGGGCAGGACATCAGCGAGGTCCCCGATCTGCAGGGTCCAGGCGGGGTGCTCCCCGCCGAAGAAGTCCTCGATGTTGCCGCGGGCGATCTCGGCGAAGTCCTCGCGTCGTTCCACCGAGAGCAAGGATCCGCCGTCTCCGACCGCACGCAGCAGGGAGAGCGAAAGAGCGCCGGAACCGACCCCGGCCTCTACCACGCGGGCGCCGGGGTAGACATCCGCCTGGGTGACGATCTGGGCAGCGTCCTTGGGGTAGATCACGGCGGCGCCGCGTGGCATGGAGAGGACGAAGTCACCCAGTAGCGGGCGCAGCGCGAGGTAGTCGATGCCCGCCGTCGTGGAGACGACTGTGCCTTCCGGTGCTCCGATGAGGTCATCGTGCGGGAAGGACCCGCGGTGGGTGTGATACACCCCGCCATCGGCGAGCGTGATCGTGGTGAGCCGACCCTTGGGGTCGGTCAGTTGTACTTTGTCCCCTGGCCGGAACGGGCCACGGCGGATGTCGGCACCGGTGGGCTGGCGGTCGGTAGTCACGGGCGGGCAGTCTACGCGCGCTGGCCCCCGAGCAGGTGCACCACCTGGGCCACCGGCACCAAACCCAGCACCTGGGCCGTGCCCGTCCGCTGCCCACCTCCGGCCAGGCCCACGAGGATCACGACGGCGGCCCCGGCCTGGGCAGCACGGGCCACCTGAGCCACGGCATCCGGCCCACGGGTCTGCGTGACCAGTGCAGCCGGAGGAACGGCGTGCGCCACAGCACTCAGCGGTACCCGCTCCCGCCCCTGCTGCGGGACCTCGCCGAGAGCGCGACGGTCCACCAGCGCCACGGGCCGGCCTTTCTCATCCACCAGCACGATCCCCACCGAGGGCGTGGCCGTCAGGACGCGATCGGCATCCGCCACCGTGCCGGCGGTGGGCAGCACGTGCGCGCCAGTGGCCAGTCGCTCCAGGTCCACATCACGGGCGCGCCGCTGGGCCGTGGCATGACGCAGGGACGCCTGCGCCCCGGACCAGAGCACCCCTGCCACCAGCGCTGCCCAGATGACGGTGACCACGCTGGGCCGCCCTCCCTGCAGCAAGGGCCACCCCATACTTGCCACCAGCACCACCACGGCGAGCACCTGCCCGGCGCGGGCCGCCACCAGGGTGCCGCTGATCCGGTCGGACCGGATCGCCCAGACCGCCGCTTCGAGGAGCTTGCCGCCGTCCAACGGCAGGGCCGGCAACAGGTTGAACACGCCCACGAAGGCGTTCGTATAGGTGAATGCGGCCACGGCCAGGCCAGGAAGTCCGCCCAGGCCATCGCCCAGGAACCAGCCCAGGGCGGCAAGTGCCAGGTTCGCGAGCGGACCCGCCACAGCGACGATCGCCGAATCCGTGGGGGTACGCAGTCCGGTGCTGAAGGAGGTGTGCCCGCCCCACAGGGTCACCACATACTCGCGGACGGGGACGTTGCGCCACCGCGCGGCAAAACCGTGCGCGAGTTCATGGGCGAGCACCGAGACGAACAGCAGTGCCGGCACGGTGAGCGCCCAGAGGTAGGCGATCGGTCCGGCGCCAGTGCGGGTCTGCAACTGAGGTCCGACCAGCGCCACGAGGACCGCTGCGATCAACAGCCAGCCGGCGGTCACGATCACCGGGGCGCCGCCGAATGTGCCGATTCGCCACCCGCGGGTGGTCGATCGCTGCCGGGCGGGGCGCCGCGGAGTGGAGGACTGGGCGGGTTCAGGCATGCAGCAGGCGGTCCTCGACGGCCCCACCGGCGATCTGACGCAGGTGCGCCACGGTGACCCCCTCCAGAGTGGCAAGCCGGCTACGGCCGGGGGCTGGCGGGATGGGGATCTTCGCCTGCACGCCCAGCACGGCCGCACCGGATGCCTCGGCGGAGGTCAGGCCCGGCAAGGAGTCCTCGATGGCCACGCACGCAGCCGGATCCACCCCGAGTGCGGCAGCAGCCCGTAGGTAGGGTTCCGGGTGCGGTTTACCGTGGGTGACCTCGTCGCCGGTGATGATGACCTGGAACGGATTCGGATCGAGGCCGGTGAGCACCACATTGGTCAGGCGCCGCCAGGACATCGTGACCAGGGCGCACGGCACGCCCGCATGGCCCAGGGCATCGAGCAGCTCACGTGCTCCGGGCCGCCATGGCAGCCCCTCGGTGGCGATGGCGCTGATCACGCGGGCGATCATCTCCTCGACGATCTCCTCCACGGTTCCGCGCAATCCGGCACGACGCTGCAATTCGGCCGCCGATACCTGCAGCGGCAGCCCGACGAGGTCTTCGGCAAGGCTTTCGTCCCACGAGCCGCCTTGTTCAGCTGACATCGCCATTTCGGCGGCAATCCAGTAGGGCTCAGTGTCGACGAGGGTGCCGTCCATGTCCCAGAGGACGGCGGCCAACTCGGTCTCAGTGGTGATGGTGGGCACCGCCTCAGTGTATGCGTGGTGTCGCGCGGGGTCGGAGCGTCTCGTAGCCGGCACCAGCTGACCGGTCGCGCGCGTGCACGCCGTAGGCTATTGCGGTGACCAGTCAGCCACGCCATCGCGAGCCGGACGAGCAGCCGACGGCCGATCACGCTCCCGACGTCCCACCGGCCATGCTGATCGCCGCATTCGAAGGCTGGAACGACGCCGGCTCGGCCGCCAGCACTGCACTCGCGCAGATCGCCGAGGCGTGGGACGTCCGTGAGGTGCACAGCCTCGACATCGACGACTTCCACGACTTCCAGGTGAACCGGCCGATGGTGGGCCGGGACGACGACGGGGCGCGCACCCTCACCTGGCCGAGCACCACAGTCTCGGTGACTGTGTCACCGCAGCTGGGTCGGCGGATCGTGCTGGTCCAAGGGGTGGAACCGTCGATGCGGTGGCGGGAGTTCTGCCGCCAGGTGCTCGACATCGCTGAAGAACTGGGCGTGAGCACCATCGTGTGCATGGGTGCACTTCTGGCGGACGTGCCACACACTCGCCCGATCCCGGTGCAGACCAGCTCAGATGACCCCAAGGTTCAGGCCCTGCTGGAGGTGGAGGCGAGCGAGTACGAGGGTCCGACGGGGATCACCGGAGTGCTCACGCATATGGCCACTGAACGCCGTCTGCACGCATTGAATGTGTGGGCCGCCGTTCCGCACTACGTGGCGCAGCCCCCCTCGCCCAAGGCCACGCTCGCCCTCCTGAACGCACTCGAGGAGCTACTCGGTGAGCCAACCCCGGTGGGTGAGCTGGCCGAGGACGCGAAGGCGTGGCAGGACGGTGTGGACGAACTCGCCTCCGACGATCCCGAGGTGGCCGAGTACGTGCGTCAGCTTGAGGAAGCCAAGGACACTGCCGAGCTTCCGGAGGCCTCCGGGGAGGCGATCGCACGGGAGTTCGAGAAGTATCTGCGCCGACGCGACCCTGGGCACTGAGGGTGTCGGGCGGCTCAGCAGTCACGGTACGGTCGGGACAGCTCGGTCGGGACAGCTCAGTGGTGACAGCTCGGTCGTGACAGTTCACTGGTGACAGCCTCGGCCCCTCAGGCTGAGCGCAGGTCCACACCGAGCAGGGCGTCCACCGCATCGGCGAGCAGCTCGGTTGCGTCGTCAGCGGCCCACGCGTCCACGATCTCGAGGGCCCTCGGCGTGTCCAGATCCTGTGCCAGCGCCGCGCGGAGCCGCTCCAGGTGCACCTCATCGGCGTCGGTTCGGACCGCGTCGGCACTGTCGCGGCCGGCCACGGCAGCCCGCCAGCGCTGGAGGCGCGCCGTGCCCTCATCGAGGTGGTGATCGGTGAACTCCCACGTGGAGCGGTAGTGGCGGGAGAGCAGGGTGAGGCGGATGGCGGCGGGGTCGACGCCGTCGGCAGTGAGGCGGGAGACAAAGATGAGGTTGCCCCGCGACTTGCTCATCTTGTGGCCGTCGTAACCCACCAGCCCGGTGTGCACGAACGCACGGATCGGCTCCTCGGTGGACTCGGCGCCGTCAGAGCCCGAACCCAGGTAACGCAGGTGGCTGGTGCCCATCTCATGGTGCGGGAAGATCAGGTCCTCGCCACCGCCCTGCACGGATATCGGCAGTCCGAGGTACTCGGCGGCGATCGCACCGCATTCGATGTGCCATCCCGGTCGCCCCGAACCGAGGGTGCGCCCATCCCACGCGGGTTCACCGGCTCGCTCGCCGCGCCAGAGCAACGGGTCGAGTGGGTGTCGCTTCCCGGACCGTTGCGGATCGCCACCACGCTCGGCGAACAACGCTGCCATCGTGGCGTCGTCCAGGTGGCCCACCGATCCGAACTGTGGATCGGCCGTGATATCCGCGTACACGTCGCGATCGACCCAGTAGGCGGCACCGGCTGCGATGAGCCGTTCCACAGCGTCGACCACGAGGTCCATGGCCTCGACCACGCCGACATAGTGGGTCGGCGGGAGTACGCGGAGCGTCGTCATGTCGGATCGGAACAGAGCCACCTGATCAGCGGCGAGATCGCGCCACGGCACCCCGATCGCCTCGGCCCGCTCCAGCAGGGGATCGTCGACGTCGGTGACGTTCTGCACGTACGAAGCCTCAACTCCGGCATCGCGCCACACCCGGAGCAACGTGTCGAAGGCCACATAGGTGAAGGCATGGCCCAGGTGAGTGGAGTCGTACGGGGTGATCCCGCACACGTACAGGCGGCCGACGCCGTCGGCGGCCGGATCGACGGTGCGCTGGGTGGCCGTGTCGTGCAATCGGAGGGCGTGGCCTCGGCCAGGGAGGGTGGGGATCGCGGGAGAAGTCCAAGATTGCACGAACTTAGCGTAACCACTTCGCAGTGGCGTTCCTCGCCAGTGTCATTGCGCCTCAGTTGCTGGGCAACGGCTCGAGCACCCCGCCGAGCAACAGAGCCACCACGAGAGCGGCGAGCACGATCCGGTAGTACACGAAAGGGAGGTAGGAGTAGGTGGAGACGATCTTCAGGAAGGCGATGATCACCACGTATCCGACTCCGAAAGCCACGATGGTGGCCAGCAGGGTGAGTGCGAAGCCCGCTTCTCCCCCGGTGCCGCCACTCTTCGCAACCTGGTAGAAGCCGGAGCCGAGCACGGCAGGAATGGCGAGGAGGAACGAGTAGCGCGCTGCGGCCTCACGCGTATACCCCATCAACAGGCCGGCGGTGATGGTGCCACCGGAGCGCGATACCCCGGGCACCAACGCCAGTGCTTGCGCGAACCCGAACAGCCACGCGTGTTTCCAGGTGAGCTCGGTCAGGACTCGCTCCTTGCGACCCCTCAGATCCGCGAATCCGAGGATGAGCGCGAACAGGGCGAGCACCAAGGCAGTGAGGTAGAGATTGCGCAACGCGTGCTCGATGGCGTCCTGAAAGATCAGTCCGAGAACCACGATCGGGATGGAACCGCAGATCACGAACCAGCCCATCCGAGCGTCCGGGTCGTTGGTGGGCACCTGCCGCTTCCACGGCCCGATCGGCAATGACTGAGCCCACCGGCTGATGATCCGGGCGATGTCGCGCCGGAAGTAGAGGATCACCGCCGCCTCGGTGCCGATCTGCGTGATCGCGGTGAATGCGGCACCCGGATCCTGCCCCATCAGGTCCCCGACGATCCGCAGATGCGCGCTTGAGGAGATCGGAAGAAATTCGGTCAGTCCTTGAAAGAGCCCGAGGACGAGGGCTTCCCACCATGTCACGAGGATCAACGATAACCGCCGAACGCCCCTGTGCCAGGTACCCTCGCTGGCATGGAGACACGGCGGGTCGGCACCAGTGGGCTGCGCGTGTCATCGGTGGCACTGGGCACGATGACGTGGGGGCGGGACACGGACGAGCATGAGGCCGCTGAACAGCTCAAGGTCTTCCTCGAGGAAGGTGGCACCCTGCTGGACACGGCCGCGACCTACTCCGGCGGTGTGGCCGAGGAGGTCATCGGCGCGATGCTCGCCTCGGTCGCTGACCGCGACGAACTGCTGCTCTGCTCGAAGGCCGGTGTGCGGGACGGGCGCGTCGACGCCTCCCGCGGGGCGCTGCTGGACGGACTGGACGCGACCTTGTCCCGGCTCGGTACCGATCACCTGGATCTGTGGCTGGTGCAGGCGCCGGACCCGGGCACCCCGCTGACCGAGACGGTCTCGGCACTGACCTACGCCGTACGCACTGGACGCACTCGATACGTCGGACTGTCGAATCACCCGGCGTGGCAGACGGCCCGCGCGGCCACGCTGCTGGAGGCGGAGAAGGTGCCGCTGACGAGCGTCGAGATGGAGTACTCGCTGCTCCAGCGCGGGGTGGAGCGTGAACTGCTACCTGCAGCTGCCGAACTCGGTGTGGGGCTGTTGGCCTGGTCACCATTGGGCCGCGGTGTGCTCAGCGGGAAGTACCGGCGCTCAGTCCCGGCCGATTCCCGGGCTGCCTCGCCGCATCTGCGCGGCTTCGTGGAGCCGTACCTGACCGACCGGGCTCGTGGAGTGGTCGAGGCCGTGGCGACGGCGGCAGATGGACTCGGTCGGGCGCCGATCGAAGTAGCCCTGGCCTGGGTACGCGACGCTCCCGGGGTGTCCAGCGCCGTCGTCGGGGCTCGCACCCCGGCACAGTTGCGCGGCACGCTCGCCGCGGGTGACCTGCACCTGCCCGAGGAGATCCGGACCGTGCTCGATGAGGTGACCGAACTGACGCTCGGCTACCCCGAGCGCCGCTGACAGCTCCTTCAGCGCAGCAGGTCAGCTGCGCCCAGCACCGTCGTCGACATCGAGGTCATCGTCGTAGGCATCATCGTCGTCGACGTCGCCGGCTTCGTCCTCATCGAGGTCGTCGTCCTCGAGATCGTCCTCATCGCCGTCATAGACGATGAACGGGGTGTCCACGCCGTACTCGTCATAGAGAAGCTCGTCGTACGCCTCGAACGCATCCGCCAGTGTTGCGGCTGCGTGCAGCACCGCAGGGTCGTCCTCGTCCTGGGTGGTTTCCACCACATCGAGGTGCGCTTCGAACGCGGTGAGAACCCTGTCGAGCGCCGCGCGCAGATCCTTGGCCATGGCCTGACGGTAGCACCTCATCCGGGGCCCGAGCAGAGCCATTTTCGCCCGGAGGCACTGCGCTCCAGTGGCCACCGCCCACGACGCTCCGGGCGCGCTCGGCGCAGCCGCACCGAGCAGCGCACTATCGTGGCGCTATGGCATCGGTGACGCTTCATACCCGGTCGGCGGCGCACTATGAGTTCCGTGTGGTCACGATCCCCCCGAGTGCAAGCCGCTCGGACGTGCGCCAGCTACTCACCGACGAGGCGGAGTACGGCAGGTGGGAACTGGCCCGGCACCGCATCTACCTGGGTGGGGCGCGCAAGGTGTGGTTGCGCCGCAAGATCATCCGGGTGCGCAGCACGCTCTAGCGGTCCTCCTGGGAGTGGGTGCGCCTCAGCAGGTGCGCAGGAACCGGTCCAGCACGCGCACCCCGAACTCCACGGCGGCCACCGGGACTCGCTCGTCCACGCCGTGGAACATGCCGGCGAAGTCCATCTCCGCGGGTAACTGGAGCGGTGCGAACCCGTATCCGGTGATTCCCAGATCGGCGAGGTGTTTGTTGTCGGTGCCGCCGGAGAGCATGTAGGGCAACACGATCGCGCCGGGGTCCTCCGCATCCAATGCAGCCACCATGCGCTCCACCAGATCGCCGCTGAAGGGCACCTCGAGGGCGATGGAGCGTTGCACATCCTCGAATCGGATCCCCTCCCCCGCGAGCTCGTGCAGGGTGCGCATGGTCTGCTCCTCCTGGCCGGGCAGGAATCGCACGTCGATCACGGCCTCAGCGCTGCCGGGGACCACGTTCGCCTTGTAGCCGGCGTCGAGCTGGGTGGGGTTGGAGTAGGTGGAGAGGGTGGCACCAACGAACTTGCTGGTGGAACCGAGGGCGTTCACGAGGGTGTCGATCGAGCCGGGATCGTCGGGATCGAAGGGGGTTCCGGTGAGCTCGGAGACACCGTCCAGGAGGGCTCGCACCGTGGGTGAGAGCTGCCTGGGCCAGGGGTGTGCCCCGATTCTCGCGACCGCCCCGGCGAGCCGGGTCACGGCGTTGTCGGTGTTGATCTGAGATCCGTGCCCCGCTGTCCCCTCGGCGATCATCCGCAGCCAGGCAATGCCCTTCTCCGCCGTCTGCAGCAGGTAGGCGCGTTTCCCGCCGAGCTCGACCGAGTACCCACCGACTTCGCTGATGGCTTCGGTGGCCCCGGCGAACAGCTCGGGCCGGTTCTCCACGGCGTACCGTGCGCCGTAGGTGCCGCCGTGCTCCTCGTCGGCGAAGAACGCGATGATGAGATCACGGGGCGACTGCCACCCAGAACGCTTCATGTCCCGGACCACGGCGAGAATCATCGCGTCCATGTCTTTCATGTCCACGGCGCCGCGGCCCCAGATCATGCCGTCCATCTCGTCCCCGCCAAACGGGTCCATCTTCCAGTCGCGCGCCTGCGCAGGGACCACGTCGAGGTGCCCGTGCACCACGAGTGCCGGGCGGGTGGGGTCAGTACCGGGGATACGCAGCACCACGTTCGCCCGCCGGTCCGCGGACTCGAAGTACTCCGGCTCGTACCCCACCTCGGTGAGTAGACCCATCACGTACTCGGCTGCCGCACGTTCGCCTGGACCCGAGCCGTCCCCGTAATTCGAGGAGTCAATTCGGATCAAGGCCCGGCAGATGGCCACGGCATCGCGTTCGGCTGCGGTGGGCGCGGCGTCGGCTGGGCGGGGAGTGTTCATGCGTTCAGTCCTTTGCGTCGCAACAACGGGTCGATCACTGCGTCACGACCACGCAGGTCGCGGTAGGAGGCGAGCGGGTCCTGTGCGTGTCCGCGGGAGAGCAACGCCTCACGGAAGCGATCGCCAGCGGACCGGTTGAGCCCGCCGTCCTCCCCGTGGGCCGCGTCCTCGCGGAACCAGTCCACAGTGTCGGCATCGAGCACCTGGCTCCAGATGTAGGAGTAATAGCCGGCGTCGTATCCGCCGCCGAAGGTGTGGTTGAAATAGGTGCTCCGGTACCGCGGCGGCACCAGGGCCAGCGCCACACCTGCCTGTTCCAACGCAGCCGCCTCGAACGTCTCCACCTCTGCTGGGTCGGTGGGTACCTGCTCAGGGGTCAGCTGGTGCCACGCCTGGTCGAGGATCGCAGCGGCCAGATACTCGGTGGTGTCGAAGCCGACGCCGTAGGACTGGGAGGCACGCAGCTGGTCGAGTGTCGCCGTCGGGAGCGCCTCGCCGCTCCTGTGGTGCCGGGCGAACCGGGCCAGCACCTGGGGGTGCCACGCCCACATCTCGTTGACCTGTGAGGGGTACTCCACGAAGTCTCGCGGTACGGATGTGCCGGATACGGAGGGGTACCGGACGGCGGTGAAGAGTCCGTGCAGGGCGTGCCCGAATTCATGGAACGCGGTGATCACCTCGTCCCAGGTGAGCAGTGTCGGTTCGCCAGGAGCAGGGCGGTTGATGTTGAGGTTGTTCACCACCACCGGTTGGGTACGCAGCAGCCCAGCGCCGTCAACGAGATGGTGCATCCAGGCTCCGCCGCGCTTACCTTCACGGGCGTAGTAGTCGCCCACGAACAGACCCAGGCCGGAGCCGTCTGCCTCCCGCACCTCCCATACCCGTACGCCGTCCGCGTAGCCGGTCAGGTCGGGGCGTTCGGTGAGCGTGATCCCGTACAACGTCCGAGCGGCAAAGAAGACCCCGTCGGCCAGTACCCGGTCGAGCTCCAGGTAGGGGCGCAGATCATCCTCGTCGAAGGAGTAACGCTGCTCGCGCACGCGGTCGGCGTACAAGGCCCAATCCCAGGGGGCGAACTCCGCACTCGGCTCGTCCTTGTGCAGCGCCGCAGCCAGCTCCGCGGCCTCGTGGCGCGCATTGCGCACGGCTGCCGGTGCCAGCCGTGCGAGCATCCCGTTGACGGCGTCCGTGGACTTGGCAGTCGCCCCTTGTGCGACGTACTCGGCGTGGTGGGCATAACCGAGGAGCCGGGCCCGTTCGGCACGCAGGCGGGCGAGGTCGAGCACGATGGGGCGGGTATCCGAATCCGGATCCACGCCGGTTCCGCGGCTGATCGATGCCGTATGGACCCGCTTGCGGAGGTCACGATTGGTGGTTTGCCCCACGATCGGTTGCGGGGTGGGGAGGCCGAGCGTGATCAGGTAGCCGTCCTGCGCGCGGTCCTGCGCGGCCTGCCGCAGCGAGGAGACGGCACCGGCCGAGAGCCCGGTCAAGCCGGCGGCGTCAGGCACGTGCACGGCCGCAGCTTCGAGCCCTGCAACCACGCGCTGGGAGAATTGCGTCTCCAGGGAACTGATCCGGCTGTTCAGCTCACGCAGGCGTGCAGTGTCCGATTCATCGAGCCTGATCCCGGCACGTTCGAAGAGCAGACGGTACCGCTCGAGCACCCAGCGGGTCTCCTCCGATGCGGATGCGTCGAGTTGCTCGGCCACCCGCGTGATCCGGGCGTAGATCCGCTCGTCGAGCCACAGGGCGTCGGAGTGTTCGGCCAGACGCGGCGCGAACTCCTCCTCGATCGCCCGGATCTCATCGGTGGCGGCCGAGCTGACCAGTGTGAAGAACACGGCCTGAACTCGATCAAGGAGGGCTCCGGAGGACTCCAGTGCGTCGAGCGTATTCGCCTCCGTGGGCGGTTCTGCCGTGCTGGCGATGGCCTCCCACTCGGCTCGCTGCTCGGCGAGCCCGGCCTCGAGTGCTGGGCGGAAGTGCTCGATCTGGACCGAGGCGAAATCGGGGAGTCCGTACGGCAAGGACGATGGTGCCGCGAAGGGGTTCTCAGCGGCGATCGGGGTAGCGGCCATCCCTCATTCATACCCGATCCACGGCGTCGCCACGTCGGCCCCAACCGGTACACATCGCAGCCCTCATGTCGTACACTCTTTGATAAGCCGGAATCAGTCCCCGTCCCCCTCGGAGGCGTAGAAGTTCCGGTCAGCCGCGACCGCCGAACGGCCCCCCTCTGAACGGTCGGTCGCGCGGCGGCCCCGATTGCGCCTGACGCGTCGGGGCCGCTTTCTTTTCTTCAGGCGCCACGTGCGCTCCGGTGATGACGCCATCGCACGATCAGCGCCCCCGGTTTCTGTGACACGGTTCACATACCGGGCCGGTTCCGGCTATCTTCGGACGATGTCCCGACACACGGACAGCCCGCCATCACGAATGAGGAGATCCTTCATGCGTCGATCTTTCCGGTCCACCGTCCGGAGGAGGCGATCGGCCATCGCGCTCGGTAGCGTCGCCGCCCTCGCACTGACGGCCACCATTCCGATCGCAGCGGCCACTGCCGACGACCTCACCACTCTCGGTTCTGCCTCCGATCACGGGGCGGTCGCTGAGTCAACCGGATTGCAGGCCGAGTCCTCACCGACCGGCGCATGGTTCGTGGAGACCACCGGCCAGCCCACAAGTCGCGGAGGCAACGCCTCGGTGAACTCGCGGCATGCCCGGGAGGTTCTGGCCGAAGCAGATGCACTGGGCGTGGACGCCCGGGTCCGGGAGGAGTTCTCTGCGCTGTGGACAGGGCTCTCCGTCGACATGTCCGACGGTGACGCCGCCCTGCTGGCCGAGGCCGACGGAGTTCGCGCGGTCTATCCCGTGCTCAGTTTCGAGGTTCCTCCGACGCCGACGTCGGACGAGAAGCCCGAGTTGGCCACGGCGATCACGATGTCCGGCGCAGATGTGGTGCAGAGCGAGCTGGGGTACGACGGCAGCGGCATCCGTGTGGGGATCATCGATACGGGTGTCGACTATGACCACCCGGACCTGGGCGGCACCGGTGAGGGCACCGAGTTCCCGACCGAACGCGTCCCGGTCGGTTACGACTTCGTCGGGGATTCCTACAACGCCGACGACAGCAGCCCCGACTACCAGCCTGAGCCGCAGCCGGACGATGATCCGGACGACTGCCAGAGCCATGGCACGCATGTGGCAGGCATTGTCGGAGCCGACGGCGACCCCGCCGGTGACGGCGTCCGCGGCGTCGCACCGGGGGTGACCTTCGGTGCCTATCGAGTGTTCGGCTGCGACGGTTCCACCACGACCGACATCATGATCGCGGCGATGGAACGCGCGCTAGCGGACGGCATGGACGTGGTGAACATGTCGATCGGCGCCGCATTCGCCTCATGGCCCGAATACCCGACGGCGGTGGCCAGCAACGCCCTGGTGGATGCCGGTGTGGCGGTGGTTGCTTCGATCGGCAACAACGGCGACCTCGGCACCTGGGCCGCTGGTGCTCCCGGTGTGGGTGAGGAGGTGATCGGAGTTGCCTCCTACGACAACGTCGATTTCACCACCACAGTGTTCCGCACGAGCCCGGACGATGCGCAGTACCCGTTCGTCCAGGCATCAGGTTCGGCCGAGGTGCCCGAGAGCGGCGGCGGCGAACTCGCTCTGCCCGACGACGATCCGCTGGCCTGCGGGCCGCTCGGTGGTGACTACAGCGGGCAACTCGTGGTGATCCAGCGCGGAGACTGCTCGTTCCACATCAAGGCCGTGAACGTCCAGGACTCCGGAGCCGCCGGCATGGTGCTCTATAACAATGCTCCCGGGCTGGTCACACCCACGGTGGAAGGCGCGACCCCGATCACCATCCCCGTGGTCTCGATCTCACTGGCGGACGGAACGTCTCTAGTGGAGGCACTGGCCGACGGGACGGCAACGGATCTGGTGTGGACCGATGAGACTGCCTCGGTACCGAATCCGACGGCGGGACTGATCTCCGACTTCAGCTCCTATGGTTTGGCCGCGGACCTGCAACTCAAGCCCGATCTCGGCGCTCCCGGTGGCCAGATCTGGTCGACCATCCCGCTCGAGCAGGGCGGCTACGGCTCGAAGTCCGGGACCTCGATGGCGGCGCCGCACGTGGCCGGAGGCGTCGCGCTCTTGCTCGAGGCGCGGGACGATCTCGAACCTGGTCAGATCCGTGAGCTCCTGCAGAACACGGCCGATCCTGCCCTCTGGTCGCTCGATCCCAGCATCGGTCTATTGGAGCCGGTGTTCCGGCAGGGCGCGGGCATGCTGGACATCGACGACGCGATCCTTGCCTCCACCCGGGTTTCTCCCGGTGCGATTGAGCTCGGTGAGAGTGAGGGCGGCCCGGTCTCAGAGACGTTGACGGTGCACAACGACAGCGACGCCGATGTCACGTACACGGTGACGGCCGAGGATGCGATCGCCACGAACGGTGATCCGAACAACCCGACGTTCTTGTATGGCGTCAGCACGGTCGAGGCACCGGAGAGTGTCACCGTGCCGGCCGGTAGTACCGTCTCCTTCGACGTGACGATCGCCCCGCCGGAGGACCTGGAGTTGGCCCAGTACGGCGGGTACCTGACGCTTGCGCCTCAGGAGGGCGAGCCCGTGCGGGTCCCCTACGTGGGGTTCGCCGGCGATTACCAGGCGCTGCCGCTGCTCACCGACATCGGCTACGGGATGCCAGTACTCGGGCAGCTCACCTCGTGTGATCGGCTCATCGGAGTGGATTGCACGATGAACGGCACGTGGGATCTGATGCCCGACGGGGCCACGTACTCGATGGCCGACGGTGACGTACCGACGTTCCTCGTTCACCTGGAACACCCGGCGCAATCAGTCGATCTGACCGTGTATGCGGCAGTGGACGGCGAGCGCGGGTCGGCCATCGGTCCGACGGCGACGTTCGTTGATACCGAGTTTGTTGGCCGCTCCGGCGGGGCCGAGGCGTTCACTCCCTATACATGGGATGGCGTACTCGCCTCGGTGTACCGAGCGGGACGCCACAACAACGAATGGGACGTGCCTGACGGCGACTACATCATCGAGGTGACGGCGGTGAACGCGTTGGGCGACCCGGAGAACCCGGACCACGTGGAGAGCGTCGATTCGGCCGTGTTCACCATCGACCGGGACGGTGACGGGAACCCGCCGGGTGAGTTCGAGGAGCAGCTGCGCGATGTGCCACCGAAGATGAAGGGCCAGTTGCGTTGCATCATGCAGGGCCGCTGCTGACGTCTCATCGGGAACGCGGGAAGCTCTGAAGCGGTGCGGGGTCCGGGCCGGGTGGCTCGGACCCCGCACGTGCTGGGCATCCACTACCCCTGGAACGGCCTCAGGTGGCCATGAACACGGTGCTCCGGTGACGAACCGCCGTGGCGCGCATGGTATGTTTATCGCCGTCGCGAACGCTCCTGCGGGAGTGTTCGCCTCACCCTTGTCCGGGTGGCGGAAATGGCAGACGCGCTAGCTTGAGGTGCTAGTGCCCGTATAGGGCGTGGGGGTTCAAGTCCCCCCTCGGACACCACGTGTTCTGACTATCGAGGTCGTCGGAAGACTGAGGACTCGACCTATGCCACCATGGGCGCCGTGAGTCACTCCGCGGTTGAGTACGCACACCAGGCGGAGGAATGGTCCGCTCTCGATTGGTGGCACCTCGAGGCGCGCGCCGTGGCCCGCCACCCTGACCTCACCCACGCTCTCGCCTTCTTCGCACCACCGGCTGCCTGGACGCAGCTCTCGCGAGGGGTGCCGAAGGCGCTCGGCTGCCTCATGGTCCCAGCGCACATCGCCTCACTCACGCTACCGGTCTCCGCCGCTGTGATGATGACCGCGTGGCTGGGTGAGACGGAGGCCACAGCGCCGGTCGCAGTAGCAGGCGCCTTCGCGGGATTCGCGGCTGCTTGGTCCCTGTTCGGCATGAGCCGCGATGCACGCAGCCCGGATGGCCGCGCTGTCAATGGCGCCCGACTGCTTGCGCTCCTGCATCTGCTCCCCTCGTCAATCGCCACAGTTCTCGCACTCCTGGCGATAGGGCACGGCGTGGCCATCGGTGCGGTGGGCATCGTCGGCCTACTCGCAGACGTGGCCTATGGCATCGCCGCGCTCCGCTTCTACGTTCCAACGTCCGACTCCGCCGCCACTGAGCAATTGAATCTCCGGCGACTGAACCGAGCGGTGGAAGCACTCGACCACCACGCCCGCCTGGAGATCCTCGCCGACCTCCACCACGCGATCGACGTATTGGAGCAACGCGCACTTATCGACGCCGATCTGGCACGCGCCGCGCGAAACCAGCCCGTCGCCTCCCTGGCGAGAACCATGGCGCCACGGGAACGGGTCAAGCCCTAGACCCGGGGGAACGCGGGAAGGTAGCGATGGGTGAGGGCAACTGTCACGCCCGATACAGTGCCCGCTCGCACCTGGCGTTTCGGCCACTCTGACAACGCCCAATGATCACCCCGACCGTGCCGAGCACGATCAGCGTCCCGGACAGCACGGAAGGCCATTGCGAGCCGGGAGCTGACAGCGTCGAACCCGTCTCAGCCAACTCCGGCTGCCGCTCTGGGCCTGGCATCTCTGGTGCAGGCACTTCCGGTACCACCGCCACAGCGGTCGTCTCGTGTGGAAGTCCGCACACCCCGGTGGCGAGAATCTCACGGCCAAGGTCCTCATGCTCTCTCACCAGCCGTTCAACCCAGAACACATTCCCGGCGCGATCCACGGTGACCGGATCCGAATCCACCGACCCCGCGTCGGTGATCGGTACCTGCGAGGCGCCGATCGCCTCGCCCATGCACACGGCCTCGATGGCCTCAGGCACCTCCGCTACCGGTCTCCCGTTCTGGTCGACCGTCAATGGCGCGAGCTCACCGGCGAAGTAGGCAGAGAACTCCACCGACCAGCGCCACCCGTCATCGGCCCCGATCACCCCGTCCGGATCGGTCACCTCCGCTGTGTCACGAATACTCGTGCCGAGGATCGCCTCGGGTTGTGCCTGCGTCACCACCGATGGAGTCCGCGCCACCTGGAACATTTCCGCCGTGTCGTAGGGCGAGCTCTGCCACGGCGCCACCCGGGAGTCTCCCTCGAAGCTGGTCACGATCACGTAGTGTCCGGCGTCTGACGGCGCATTCGAGCCCTCGTACGTGATCGCCACCTCACCGTTGACGGCGGGACTGCGTAGCTCGGCAGCGACCGGTGCCTCGGCCAAGGTGACCGGGTGGTCGTCTGCGTGCGGCGGTTGCTCGAACGGGCCGTACATGCGGTGGCTGACATGGGCGACGTCGGCCTCCCACTCGGAGCCGTCGCCGTCGTATTGGGTGTGATCGTCCGGGAATCCCTCGATGGTGACGGTGTCCACCACCGGGTCTCCGGGAAGAACGAGCCGGTCCGCTGCCGCGATCTCAGACGTGGCCTCAGGAGCGTGCCGGGCAGACGTGGTCTCCACCTGCTCGAAGAATGGTGCCGCGAAGTCACCAGCGAGATAGTCCTGGTACTCGGCCGGTTGCTGGTCCTGGGCCATCGTCCACACCCAAGTGTAGAAGCCTGCCGTCGGTGCCTCAAAGGCCTCAGCGGTCTGCGTGCCCGGGCCGGTAAAGGTCAGGCTCGTCGTGCCCACCTCCGGCTGGCCGTCCGGCACTGTCGGTTGCTCGTCCTGTGGCGTGCTGTAGGGACCGTACAGGGTGCCGACGAACGTGACCGGGACGCCCTCACCATCCACGCTGGCCCAGCCTGGCCCCGCAGCAGTGACGTGGTCGGTGAGCGGATCCCCGGCCTCGACATACCGTTGGTCGACCTCAGTGCGCGCCGTGGGTTGAAATTCGTACACCATCCTGCTCGCACTGCCCCGCGCGGTGACCTCCTGCGTGCGCCCGGCGGGGAAGATCCGTTGCGCCAGTGAGCCCCCATCCACCGGGTCCATCCGGTGCAGCGCATCGGGCAGATCGTGCACCGTCAGCCGCACGCGGATCTCACCTGGACCGGTGGCGTGCACCGAGCGCTCGATCGGCGCAGCCCGAGTGGTTCCGGTGATCGTGGTCGCATCGTTGGACCAGGTGGCATCGCCGGTGATGGTGGCGGTCCACGTATATCCGGCGAGCCAGTCGCCATCGCCGTCGCGCACACCGATCGTCTCGACGGTGCCCGACCGGCCGTCAGCATCGAGGGCGATGTCGGGGCGGCCAGCGGAGTATGGGCCAGCATTCTCCTCGGCCTCGGCGATCATCTGGTCGGCTCGGGCGCTGGCGCCGGGAGCAATCCGGTCGGCTTCGTAGGCCTGCCAGCTGAGTTCGGCACCGGTCAGGCGGATAGTCGCCAGGTCGGCAGCCACGGACTCGCGCCGATCATCGGTCGCGGCGAACACGCTCATCACGTACCCCAGGTGGTCGATGGCGCGTCCCCGCACCCGCTCAGCGCTGCTGCCGTCGTAGCGTTGCGGCCGCACCTCCTCGATCGGGTACGGCTCGCCGTACACCGTGGCGGTCTCGCTGCCACCGGCCGGGTGCCCGGGACCGAACTTCGCGCCATCGAGGGCACAGATGCCCCGATCCCCCGCGGCGTTGACGAAGTTGCCGAAGTAGGAGCCACCGGGCGTGGACCCGCCGGCATTGCGCTGCCAGCCTGGGCTCTCCGCTGTGGCGGGAGGCGCGATAGCGAGCCCGTGCGCGGCGGCCAGGGCCAGCACGGCGCCGAGTGCCACCACCGCCGCCGCGCGACGGGCGGCGTGAAGGACATGCCCGAGGTGGCGGGCTGTCTGCGTGCGAACTGCGGTCCGCGTCTGAGCTGAACGTGTCATGGTCGGCATCGTCGTTCGACATCGCCGTGGTCCGCTCGGCACGAGGAGGGGGGTGTGGACGATGGTGCGATATCCGAATAGGTGGGGATAGTCGCGTGGTCCACAGCAGCGTCCCGGCTTGGCAGACTTCCCTCGTGTCCTTCTCCCCCGGTTCCGCCCGCGACCTGCTGACCGCCCGCGGCTACGCCCCTGCTCAGGTCCGGCCCCTCCAGGGCGGTGCATGGTCAACAGCCTTCGCCGCCCGCTGCGACGGGCGCGACCTTGTGCTTCGGCTCGGTGGCCCGAGTGAGGACTACGCGGCCGACGCCTACGCCGCCACGCTCGGCCATGCTCGGCTCCCGATACCTGCAGTTCTGGAACACGGCAGGCTCGACGCCGGCGAACTTACAGGCACCACCTACGCCATCTCCGAGTTCGTCCCCGGCACACCACTGGAGCACGCCTCCCCCACGGCCTGGGCAGCGCTGGCTCCCCAGTTGGCCGACATTCTCGAAGGCCTCCGGGCCACTCGACCGGATGCGACGGACCAGTCAGCGCCCAGCTGGCGCGAGCATCTGCTCCAGGTGGGTGACTATCCCTGGCAGGCAGGTTGGCGTGAACGAGCCGACCACGCCGGACCCGAAGCGCTCGCCCTCTTCGACCGCGGCCTGGACGCCCTCCGGGGGATCACGCCCGTCACCGTCCCTGTGTCTCTTCTGCATGCCGACTGGATCAACCGCAACGTTCACGTGGCCGACGATCGGATCACCGGCATCTTCGACTGGGGTTGCTCACGATTCGGCGACCACCTCTACGACCTCGCCTGGTTCGAATTCTGGGCGCCCTGGCACCCGAACCTGGACGTACCCCTCCTGGTGAGGGAACTCGAGGCCCGGTGGGACGCCGTCGGGATCTCACCCGTGGATCATCCCGGCCGGCACTTGGCGTGCCTGCTGCACATCGGGCTCGACCACATCGTCTACAACATCCTGCACGGCACCGAGGAGGCACTTGCCGGCACGATGGACCGGCTCACCGAATTCCTCTGACGGGTCACTCGAATGTGATGCCGTGCTCCGCCCGGTACTGCGCCAGAAGTGCGTCGACGACCTTTGCGGTGCGGACGGCGCTCGCGCCAGTGCTCGGTGAGCTGCCAACACCGGTGAGTTCATCGACCACCGCTTGGATCAGCGGTTGCTGCACCGTGGGCGGATACGGGGCCTCGATCTCCTCGACCCCGGTGGCCGTCCGCAACCGAAGCGGCTCCTGACCGAAACTTGAGAACTCGAGCGATCCGGCCGTACCGATGATCTCCACCAGGTCGCGCTGCTCCCCCGCTGCATAGCACCACAGACCGGTACCCACGACGGCGGAGCCCACCTCGAATGTTCCGGTCACCGTGTCCTCCGCAAGGGAGAGGCCGGAGACATTCAGCGCCCCTCCGCGTGCCCGCGTCACCGGGCCGAGGAGGTAGTCGAGCACGTCCAGCGTGTGCGAGGCGAGATCGACGAACAGGCCCCCGCCGGAGACTTCCGGCCGCAGCCGCCACGACACCTGCTCATCCGCACCCGGCGCCGTACGGAAGTTCTCCACGCGGAACGCGTTCACCCGGCCGATGGCACCGCCGTCGAGGAGTTCCTTCACCCGAGCGAAGCGAGGCATGGCACGGCGGTAGTAGGCCACGAACAGCGGGAGGCCGGCGCGCGCGGCGGCAGCAAGCATCTCCTCGCATTCGGCAGTGGTGCGGGCCATCGGCTTTTCCACGTACACGGGCTTTCCAGCGGCCAGCGCCCGGAGCGCGTAGTCGCGGTGCGAATCGGGCGGGGTCGCGATGTAGACGGCGTCGACGTCCGGATCACGCAGCAGCGCCTCGGCGTCGTCGTACCACCGTGGCACGCCGTGACGGCGTGCGTAGTCGGCAGCCTTCGCTCCGTCGCGCCGCATCACGGCAACCAGCTCCGAGCGGTCCGCCTGTTGAAAGCCCGGTCCACTCTTCCTCTCGGTGACGTCTCCGACACCGATGATTCCCCATCGCACCGTGTCCACGAACCCGAGCCTAGCGAGGAACTGCGAGCACGCTGGTTCCCGGTCGATATCGTGGCTGGTCCCGAGACAACCACAGATCGGCTGGTCACATGAGCACACTCTCTCCCGATCCCGGGGTGATCGTCGGGGCCTACGCCTCGTCCCCCACGACGAAGGCGTGGGATCCCCGGCTGGAGCAGGCGTACCTCGACCACCTCACCGCTGTGCCCGGTGTGCACGGCCTCGAGATCCCGTGGATCACATCGCTGCACGCCCACGATCAGCACTGGTACGCGAACCACCTCCCCTCGGAGTGGACCGTGACCATCACCCACATCGGCGGAACGATGCACCGGCTCGCCGAGAACCCGCGGTACGGGTTGGCGTCGGATGATCAAGAGGGCCGCGCCCGGGCGGTGGCCGATGTGGCCGCCATCCGCGAGGACGTCGCGCGCCTCAACGACGCCCACGGCCGACAGGTGGTCACCGGGATCGAAGTGCACAGCGCACCGGCCACCCCGGCTGCGGCAAGTAGTGCGACTGCGCTGGCCGAATCGCTGCGTGAGATTGCCCAGTGGGAGTGGTACAGCGCGGACCTGCTGGTCGAGCACTGTGATGAACACGGGCCCGGTCGACCGGTCGACACTCGACCCGTCGCCAAGGGCTTTCTCTCCCTGGACGCTGAGTTGCAGGCAATCGCCGACGCCGGCACAGGCGCCGGCGTGGTCGTGAACTGGGGGCGTTCGGCGATCGAGCTGGGCGATCCGGACCGGGTGGCCGAGCACGTCCGGATGGCACGCGCGGCCGGCGTGCTGCGCGGAATCGTCTTCTCCGGAGCCGCGGACACCGCCACGGAGTACGGTCCCGCCTGGGCAGACGCGCACCTCCCGTTCGCTCCCGGTGCCGAAGCAGGTACCGGGGCAGAGGGCTCCCTGCTCACCGACGCCCGAGTGGTCGAGACCTTGGCCGAGGCGGGCCCCTCGGTGTGGTCAGGTGTCAAGATCGCTTGCCGTCCACTGGATGTACCGGTCGAACGGCGGGTGGCACAGATCCGCGATGGAGTCGAGCGTGTGCTTGCTGCTCGCACTCGAACCGACCTATTGACACAGTAAACAAACTGAGGTGATGATCTCAGCATGCGACGACGCATGCAGAGCACACCTCTCGGCTCCTTGAGCCGAACCGAGCGTGCTGTCGTGCGGGAGCTTCTGGTCCGCGGGCCACTCCCCCGTGCCGAGTTGGCCCGCCGCCTCGAACTCTCCCCGGCCAGTCTCACCAAATCCACCCGATCACTCCTCACGCGGGGCGTGATTACGGAGAACGCTGCTCCTATGCGGGACTCTCGAGGGCGCCCGGGGATCCCGGTCTCGGTGGCGATCGACGACCATCAGTTCCTCGGCGTCAAGATCACCGGCGACCATGTCTTCGCTGTTCGGACGAATGCAGCCGGACGCGTTCTGGACAGCGCTCGGCGGCCTCTCGCGACAACTGAGGTCGACGCCGTCGCGACGCTGATCGTTCACCTAGTGAATGATCTGGCGGGAGTGCATCCTGTCCAGTCCGTCGGCATTGGCGTGGCCGGCACGATGGACCGGTTCGACGACCGGGTCCGCAACAATCTGTACCTGGGGTGGCATGACGTTCCGCTCGCAGAACTGGTGCGCTCCCGGACCGGGCTGCCGACCGTGATCAGCGGAGATGTGCGGGCATTGACGGCAGGGGTGCACTGGTCCGGTCCCGGTCGCGAACTCGATGACTTCGCAGTGGTGACGATCGGGGTCGGGATCGGGATGGGCCTGGTCCTCGGCGGGCAGACTGTAGCGGGCGTGAGCGGCGGCGTCGGACGCATCGCGCACACCCGGGTGACCGACTCCGGACCACCCTGCAGCCTGGGGCACCGGGGCTGCGCCGCCGTCTACCTGGAATCAGCGCCGATCGTGCGCGCCGTGGCGTACGCGCACGATCGCGTTGACCTGGACCTCGCAGCAGTCTGTGACCTGGCCGCTGCGGGTGATCCGGCCGCGAGCCGCGTGCTCAGCGATGCCGGTCATGCGCTCGGCGTAGTTCTTGCTGGTCTCGTGAACACCCTCGGGCTCCCCGCGCTCGTGCTCGCCGGGGATGGCCTGATCGTGCTCGACCATGGACGGCCTGCCATGAACCGGGCGCTGGCCGAGTACCTCGATCCCGACGCGAGCGCACCGGCCGTGCACCTGTTCGCCTCCGACTTCGACGAGTGGGCACGCGGTGCCGCCGTGGTGGCGTGCCAGTGGCTGCTCGTGGATCCACCGGCCGATCGGGCCGATCTCTGAACCATCCGCACCCAGCGGACCGCCGCCCGAACCCCTGCAAGGACGCAAGGAGGACCGTCGTGACCGACATCCGAGCCAGCAGCATGGCGAACGCCCCCGTGGCCAGCCCGCCTCGCCGACGACGGCGCGACGATCGACGCCTCGCGCTCATCTTCTTGCTGCCCGCCACGATCGGGTTGGTGGTCTTCTACTTCTGGCCGTTGGTGCGTGGGATCGCACTGAGCTTCACGTCGTGGGACATCCTCACTCCAGCGCAGTTCATTGGGCTGGACAACTACACGCGCATGGTGTCCGATCCGGTGTTCTGGAACGCGGTACGCGTGACGCTGTTGTACGTCGTCATCAATATCGGCGTACAGACCGTGGTGGCGTTGCTCATCGCCGTCCTCATGCAACGGCTGAGTCAATCCACGTTGCTGCGCTCTCTCGTGCTCACCCCCTACCTCGTCTCCAACGTGGTGGCTGCGTTGGTGTTCCTCTGGATCTTGGACTTTCAGCTCGGGATCGGTAACCAAGTGCTGGCGTGGCTCGGACTGGACCGGGTCGGGTTCTTCACCAGCGAAGCGTGGGTGATCCCGACGATCGCCCTGGTCAACGTCTGGCGGCACATGGGCTACACCGCGCTGCTGATCTTCGCGGGGCTGCAGACGATCCCGCATTCGGTCTACGAAGCGGCGAAGGTGGACGGCGCCTCGGAGGTGCGCACCTTCTTCAGCATCACGGTGCCGCTGCTGCGCCCGATCCTCGGTCTGGTGTTGATCATCTCCGTGATCGGGTCCTTCCAGGTTTTCGACACCGTCGCTGTCACCACGAACGGAGGACCGGTGGACGCCAGCCGCGTGCTGCAGCTGTACATCTACAACAACGCCTTCGGTCAGTTCGACTTCGGATACGCCTCGGCCCTGAGCGTCGCTTTGCTCGTGGTGTTGGTGCTGGTCACGTTCGTGCAATACCGGATCACGCGTGCCGGCCAGACGGATCTGAACTGAGGGCGAAGGGGAATCGATATGGCACACCACACCGCTCCGGCGCCCACCGCGGCCCAGGCATCGCGTTTACAGGCGCCGCGAAACCGCCCGCCCCGGCCGCGTCCCACCCTCGGGCGCATCCTTGCCTGGACTGCGATGGTGATCATCCTGATCGTCACGCTCTTTCCGTTCTACTGGATCCTTCGCACGGCTCTGTCCAGCAATGGCGCCCTGTACGCGAACTCCCAGTCGTTGCTGCCCACAGAATTTAGCTGGGGTGGTTTCGAGCGGGTGTTCGGGCTGCAGACGACCGAGGAGGCGATCGCCCAGGGCGGCTCCGGCGCCTCGATCGACTTCTGGCGGTACCTGCTCAATTCGATCGCCGTGGCCACCGGGATCACCGCCTGCCAGGTGTTCTTCTCTGCGATGGCGGCGTACGCGTTCTCCCGGCTGCGCTGGGCTGGCCGCAACCACGTGTTCAGCGTGTTCTTACTGTCCCTGATGGTGCCGCAGATCTTCACCCTGCTCCCGAACTTCCTGCTCATCCGTGAGATGGGGCTTATCGACACCCTCCTCGGAATCATGCTGCCGAGCCTGTTCATGACACCGTTCGCCATCTTCTTCCTGCGGCAGTTCTTCATGAATGTGGCCGTGGAGGTGGAAGAGGCGGCGCTGATTGACGGCGCCAGCAAGGTGCGGGTGTTCTTCGTGCTGATCATCCCACTCTCGGTGGGACCGATCGCGACGATCTCGATCCTGACCTACATCACCGCCTGGAACGACTACTTCTGGCCCTTGATGGTCAGCTATACGGACGAGTCGCGCGTGCTGACCGTGGCGCTCGGGAACTTCAATGAGCAGTCGCCGCAGACAGGTCCAGACTGGGCCGGACTGATGGCAGCGACATTGGTGGCAGCCCTACCGATGCTTGTGCTTTTCCTGGCGTTCGCGAAACGCATCGTGAACTCCATCGGCTTCAGTGGGATCAAGTGAGGTGATGACGATGCGCACCATGAGCAGAACACGAACCGCCTTCGGGCTGGGTGTGGTGGCGGCCCTGACCGCAGCCGCCGGATGCAGCGCCGCGGCCCAGGGCCGTGACGTGGCACTGGACTACTGGCTCTGGGACTCCAACCAGCTGCCCGCCTACCAGCAGTGCGTCGACGTATTCGAACAGCAGCACCCCGAAATCGAGGTGCGGATCAGCCAGTATGGCTTCGACGACTATTGGCAGAAGATCACCGCCGGCTTCGTTGCCGGTGCCGGTCCCGACGTCTTCACCGATCATCTGACTCGCTACCCCGAGTATGTGCGGCGCGACCTCCTGCTCGATCTCAATACGCTCGAACCGACCGCCGGGATCGCCGACGCCGAGTTCCAGGAGGGTCTGGCCGATCTGTGGGTGGGCACCGAGGGCGGGCAGTACGGCAGTCCGAAGGACTTCGACACTGTCGCGCTCTTCTACGACGTCACCATGATCGAGGATGCCGGACTCACCCCGGACGATCTCACCGACCTGAACTGGAACCCTGACGACGGTGGCACCTTCGAGGACGTGATCGCCCGGTTGAGTGTGGACGCCGACGGCGTCCGTGGGGACGAGGAGGGTTTCGACCCCGACAATGTGGTGACCTACGGGCTCGCCTCAAACGGGTCCGGCGGTCCGGAGGGCCAGACCGCCTGGTCGTGGCTGGCCGGCTCCACCGGCTGGGAGTTCACCAACGCCGACATCTGGGGTGATGAGTACTACTACGACGACCCCCGGCTTCAGGAGTCGCTGGCCTGGCTGTTCGGCCTGGTCGACAAGGGTTTCATGGCCCCCTACGAGGAGATCGGCACCGAACCCAACCCGCAGCAGGCCCTCGGATCGGGGCAAGCAGCGCTCGCCCCGGCCGGGTCCTGGATGCTGAACACCTACGCCAACCTGGAGGGTATCGACCTCGGGATCGCCTCCTTGCCTTCCGGTCCGATCGGGCACCCGGTGTCGATGTACAACGGTCTCGCGGACTCGATCAGCGCACAGACGGAACATCCGCAGGAGGCAGCGGAGCTGGTGGCGTTCCTGGGGTCGGAGGAGTGTCAGGTGATCGTGGGTGAGGCCGCGGTGGTCTTTCCGGCGCGACCGGCCGGCACCGAGGCGGCCATCGAGGCCTTCGAAGCGCGCGGGATCGACGTCTCCCCGTTCACCGACCTCGTCGAGGCCGGGCACACGCTCTACTTCCCGGTGACGGACGGGTACGGGTCCATCCAGGCACTGATGGCACCGATCATGGACGAGATCTACATCGGCTCCCGGGACCCGAGCACGCTGACTGAGGTGAACGAGGAGGTCAACGAGCTGGTGCAGTAGGCCGCACCCACTCATCGTGCTGAGCTTGGTACCTACTCAGCTCCTCGGTGAGGCCTGCGAGTTCGTCGGTGCGCTCGGCCGAGACGTCCGTCGTCTCGGCCGGGTCCGTGGCGAGGTCATACAGTGCCTGCGCCACCGCGGCCGGAGGCTCCATACCCTCACGGGCGTCACGGACGAGCTTGAGGTCGCCCCGCCGAACCGCCCACTGGCCCTCGTAGGTCCAGAAGACCGCACGATCGGAACCTTCCGCACCTGACTCTGCGGCCGCCGTCAGTTCCTCCAGGAGGGAGACGCCGTCGATGGACTCCTCGTCCACGGAGGTGCCATCCACGGCGTGCAGCACCGTGGGCAACACGTCCATCATCATCCCGATGGCGTCGTACTCGGCTCCAGCAGGCAGGCGAACGGGCCAGGAGACGATGCTGGGTTCGCGCACACCGCCTTCGAAGACCGACCCCTTCGTCCCGCGCAGTCCACCGGCCGATCCCCCGTCGTAGGAGATCTCCTCGCCATCCAACCAATTCCTGCTCTCCGCAGAGGGGCCGTTGTCGGAGGAGAAGAACACCAGGGTGTTCTCGGTCAGGCCGTGCTCGGCCAATGCAGCCATGATCGTGGCGACGGCGTCATCCATCGCGACCACCATCGCCGCCATTTCCTGGCGCCCCTCGGGCAGATGCGAGAACCGATCCATGTACTCGGCCGGGGCGTGCATCGGGTAATGCGGGGCATTGAACGGCACGTAGCAGAAGAAGGGCTCGTCCGCGTGCCGGCCGATGAAGTCCGCGGCTCGATCTCCGATCACGGTGGTGAGGTACTCACCGTTCAGCCAGACCTCCTCGTCGTCATCCCACAGGTCGTGAATCGGGTTGTGATTGCCCCAGTAGAAAATGTGCGAGTAGTAGTCCACACATCCGGCACGGATCCCGAAGGTCTCCTCGAAGCCATACTGGCTCGGGCTGTACTCGTCCGAGGCACCCAGGTGCCACTTGCCGAAAAGGCCGGTTCGATACCCCCGACGGCGCAACTGGCTGGCGAGCGTCTCCTGCTGGGGCAGACCGGGCGTGTTCCGCGTGCCGCCGAGGATCGCTGGTACACCGGCATGCTCGGGGTACTTGCCGGTCAGCAGGGAGGCCCGCGACGGCGAGCATACTGGGGAGTTTGAATACCACTGGGACAACTTGACTCCCGAGGCGCACAGGGCGTCCAGGGCCGGTGTCTCGAACTCGGCACCGAAGCAGCCGAGATCACCCCAGCCGAGATCGTCGGCATAGAGGATCACGATGTTCGGGCGTTCACGTGAAGTCATCACAGCGCTCCTGGTGGGTGTGGGTTGAGGTTCGTCATCCTTTGATCGCTCCGGCGGCCACACCCGCCACAAGGCGTCGTTGCAAGAAGGAGAACAGGATGATGGTGGGGGCGGCGGCAATCGTCGAGGCGGCCATCACCACGCCCCAGTCGGTGCCGTACTCACCGAACAGGCCGGCCAGGCCCACCTGCACGGTCTTCAGCGAGTCGTCGGTGAGGAAGACCTGCGCGAACAAGAACTCCTCCCACATCGCAATGAAAGCCGTCACAGCCACGGTCACGATTCCGGGCCAGGCGAGCGGAGCGATCACTCGAGTAAGCACCGTCAGAGTCGACGCACCGTCCACCCGGGCGGCTTCGTCCAGGCTGCGCGGCACCGAGTTGAAGAACCCGGTCATCAGCAGTACGGCGAGCGGGAGGGTCATAGCGACGTACACGATCACGATGCCCGGGTATGTGTTCAGCAGACCCAGTTGGGAGAAGAACAGGTACACCGGCGTGATCAGCACCACGAACGGGAGGAGCTGGGTAGCGACCAAGACCAGGAACATCACGCCACGGCCGCGAAAGGCGTACCGGGAGAGCGCGAAGCCGGCGAGGCTCGCCACCACCACGGTGGCGAACGTGCCGACCAGGCACATCACGATCGAGTTCACCAGGTACTGCTCGAAGTTCGTGGCTGCGAAGAGCCGGGAGAACGAGTCGAGGCTGGCGTTGTCCAGCAGGCTGCCCCAGGAGACACCAGCGGCGATCTCCTGCACCGGGCGCAATGCGCTGTAGACCATCCAGAGCACCGGGAAGATGATCGCCAGCAACACCACGGCGAACGGCACGAGCACCAGCAGATCGCTCGCCCGGCGCGCTGAGCTGTCGCGGCGCTTGCGCTGCACCGGTGGCGCCTCGGTCTGGGTCACGGCGCTCATGCCTGGTTCTCCGATCGAGTCGCGCGCATGTAGAGGACGGCGAACACCGCCATGATCACCGTCATCACCAGGCCGATCGCCGCACCGGCGCCCAGCCTGTTGCCGAAGAACGCCGTGGAGTACAACTCGGTGGCCAGGACGGCCGTGAACGTTCCGGGGCCGCCCCCTGTGGTGAGCCAGACGTAAACGAAGTTATTGAACGTCTGGATCACCGTCACCAACACCACCACGGTCAACACCGGCCGAAGATTCGGGATCGTGACGCTGCGGAATGACCGGGACCTGCCCGCTCCGTCCAGCGACGCCGCCTCGTACTGCTCGGTGGGGATCGACTGCAACCCGGCGAGGAGAACCATCACCACGAACGGGAGTTCCCGCCAGACGATGATGGCCACCACGCTCCACCACACGGTGCTGGTCTGCGCCAGGAACGGAATACCGGAATCGACCACGCCGAGTCCGACGAGGGTCTGGTTGAGCACCCCGGAGTTTCCGTCGAGGAGCCATCGCCAGGAGGCGACGGCGACCACCGGCGGCACCATCCAGGGAATGAGAACCAGTGTTCGGGCTACGCCCCGCACTTTCCACCGCTGCAGCACCGGGGAGTGCAGGGTGGTGGCGAGGGCGAGCCCGAACACGATCCGTAAGACCACGGTCAGGGCGGTGAGCCAGAAGACCGTGTTGGTCAGGATGGAGCCGAACTCGGGGTTGGAGAAGACGTAGCGGAAGTTCCCCAGCCCCACCCATGTACCGTCCGACGGCGCCTGGAACGGGGAGAGCTCTTGGAACGCCAGGATGACGTTATAGATGGAGGGAAAGAGGAACAGCAGCGCGATGATGACGAGCGCCGGGGCGCTCAACAGGTACGCCTGCACGGACTTCCGGTGCGTCGTCATCGTCGGATCAGCCCTGCAGCTCGCGCTCGATCGTCTCGATGATCGAGCGAGCGGCCGTGGCACTGTCCGCCTGACCCGAGTAGACCGCGGAGAACTGCTGGTTCACCAGCTCCTGCAGCGAAGCAATGGTCATCGGTGCACCGATGTAGCGCACGAAAGGCACCGAATGCGGGAGCTGGTCCACGAAACCCTGCTCGCTGGGGTCCACGTCAAGTTCGGTGAGCGTCGACGCCGACGCCGGGTACTGGTCGTAGGTACCGAACGTCTCGGCGCTGAGCAGGTACTGCATCACCTGCCACGCTTCATCCGGGTGCTCACTGTTCTGGTTGATGCCCAGCGCGCGCCCGCCCAGGTGGGTCGATCCATCGTCCAGGCCACCGGGCATCGGCGCCGTCTGGATCTGCGCATCGATCTGGGCTTGCACCGTGCGGAACGCTGCCGGTGGCATGAACGTCATCGCGCACGTTCCCTCGTCCAGGCCGGCGGCCGTGGCCGGGTCGGCGTAGTCGGTGAGCGCCTGCATGGACGTCGGCGTGATTCCCTCGGTGAAGAAGGAGTTGAAGTAGTCGATCGTCTGAGCCAACTCGGCCTCGGTGGCTCCGACGCTCCATTCACCATCGGTGGATTCGATGAGCTGGAACCCGTTGTTCCACATGTAGTAGTTGATCGGGAACCACTGCGCGGCGTTCTGCGGAGCGCCGGCGGAGAAGCACCACCCACTCACCTCACCACCGGAGGCCTCGGTGATCTCACCGGCCATCTCGAGCAGCTCCGGCCAGTCAGCCGGCGTCTCGGTGAATCCGGCGTCGGCGAGCACATCCTCGCGGTAAACCAGCGCCATCGTGTCAGCGGTCCACGGGATGGCCCAGGTGGTGCCGTCGAGCACGGTCATCTCGGTGGCCAGCAGGCCATCGGCATTCTCCAGTGGCTGTTCGGCCATCAGGTCGTCCAGCGGGAGCAGGATGTTCGGGTCGGCCAGGAAGGCAGCATCCGCCAAAGCGATGTGGATCAGGTCCGGACCCGATCCTGAGTTGGCCTCGCGGGCAAACTGCTGCGGGTTGTTGGGCGTGACGGTCTCCAGCTCCACCTGGATCTCCGGGTTGTCGGAATTCCAGGTGTCGACGGCCTCGACGAGGCCCTGAATCTGATCGGCAGGGTCGAACTGCCGGAAGGTGAGTCGGACCACGCCGTCGTCCGGCGCCGACCCTCCCCCGCTGCACGCGGCGAGGGTCGCAGCGAGCGCGCCGATCGCGGCGGCGGCGATGTACCTGGATGTGTTCACGTGACTGCCTCTCCGTTGATGCGAGTGGGCACAGTTAAATCCAGCAAATTGAGTTTGTCAACGCCGCTGCCCCTGCGTAGCATCGGCGCATGCCGAGTCAGACACCGCTGCCCCCTGACGACGCCACGCCCCCGGCGTCACCGGGCCGTCGCGGCACGAACCTGCCCCGGGTGGCGGACTACAACAAGATGCTGGTGCTCGATCTGATTCGGCGATCGAGCGGGATTAGCAGGGTCGAGCTCGTTCAGCACACCGGCCTGACGGCGCAGACCATGTCCAACATCTGCCGTCGCCTCAGCGATTCCGGTTTGATCAAGGAATCCGGGCGGATCTACGCCGGTGCGGGAGCCCCTCGGACGATCTTCGAGGTGGAGCCCGGCGGACTGTTCGCCCTCGGTCTGCATATCGATCCCGCCTGGCTGACAGCTGTGGTGCTCAACCTCGCCGGCGAGGTGGTCGGCACTGTGCGCATCCCGACTCCGGCCGTACCCGATCCAACGGCCGTGCTGGACGCGATCGAAGGGATGATCCGCTCGCTCGTTGCTGATTCAGGTATCCCGGCAGACCGCCTGGCCGGGCTCGGGGTCGGCACACCCGGCCCGATCGACGTCCGCACCGGCGCCGTGGTCGGAGCCCCCTACTTGGCTGGCTGGGAACGGGTCCCGCTGAAGACCGACCTGGAACGGCGGCTCGACCTCCCGGTCACCATCGACAAGGACTCCACCGCAGTTGCAGTCGGGGAGATGTGGAACGCCGAGGACGGGCCGAGGAATATGGCGTTCGTCTATATCGGAACTGGTGTGGCGGCGGGCCTCGTGCTCGACGGCGAGGTGATGCGTGGCTCGAGCGGGAACATCGGGCACATGAATGCCGACCCGAATGGACCGATCTGCTTCTGCGGTGGCCGCGGCTGTCTCGAGAGCACCATCCTTCCGCGCAATCTGGTCGGGGAAGCCACGGTCCGTGGCGTGCTTCCGGCTGTCGACATCGGCGATGCCCGAGCACTGGGCGCCGCACTGACACAGCTGTGCCGTCTCGCCGATGCCGGCGAGCGGGACGCGGCCGAGATCGTCGAGCGCGCGGCCCGCGGGCTGGGCCGGATCGCAGGACAACTCGCCAATCTGCTCGACTTGGATGCGATCGTCTTCGGCGGGCCGCAGTGGGAGCCGTTCGCGCCTACGTTCCTGCGCATCGTGCCGGACGTCGTCACCCGGATGTTCATCGGGCGCGCCCTGCACCCGGTGACGGTCCGGGGCACGTCGATCGGTGATCACGTGGGAGCCGTGGGAGCCGCGTCGTTGGCCATGTGGTCGAGCACGTTCAACGCGCCCACCCAGCTCTTCCTGCCTCGCTGACACGGCCACGGCCGTGCCCCGGCGGCGAGCGCCGGGGCGCTGTGCGCACCGACCGCCGTGCCCCGATTTGACGTGGTCATTTATTCAATATGCTTTACTAAATCTATCGATCGGAGACGCCGCATTGATGCGGCACGAAGGGACGAGAGCTCACATGACCGAGACCCGCCAGCAGGATGCCACCACACAGATCGTCCGGCGGCTGGACCGCGTCGTCCGTGAAGTGATCAGACCTGCTCGGGTCCGGCACCGCAGTCCCCTCTCGGTCGCGGCGCGAGCTGTCGGCGGCGAACCCGTGACCTTCGCCGAAGGGACTCAGGGCACGCTGAGCCCGCTCGCTCCCGGCGCCTCCTGGGGGCGGGCGTGGGACACGGTGTGGATGCACGTACAGGGCCAGGTGCCGGACGACTGGGACGCCGAGAGCACATCGGCCACGGAGCTCGAGATCGACTTGGGGTTCACCACAGCGCAGTCCGGGTTCCAGGCCGAGGGTCTCGTCTACACCGCTGAGGGCACGGTGGTTCGAGCCCTCTCCCCCTTGAATCACCGCATCCCCCTGGACGTCACGCCGGGCGGAAAAGTCGAGTACTGGGTGGAGGCGGCCGCGAACCCCACCCTGAACACCGCTCACGGCACGGACCTGATCCCGCTCGCGCACCTGGGCAGCTGGGAGAGCGCCGGCGAGGCGGAGATCTACCGCTTCGGCGGCGCCCACCTGGCGGTCCCCGATGCCGACGTGGTCGCCCTCGGCCACGATGTGGACCTGCTGCGCGGGATCGCCACCGACGAGAGCACCGATGTGCGCCGTCGGGACCTGATCCTTGCCGCGATCGAGCGGATGCTCGCCGTTCTCGACCCCACCGAGGTTGCCGGCACCGCCGCGGCGGCACGCAGAGAGCTGACCGGCGTGCTGAGCGCGCCTGCACACGCGAGCGCCATGACGCTGACCGCCGTGGGACACGCGCATATCGACTCGGCCTGGCTCTGGCCGCTGCGCGAGACGATCCGCAAGTGCGCCCGCACCTTCTCCAATGTGCTCACCCTGATGGAGGACAACCCGGACTTCGTGTTCGCCTGCTCCTCCGCTCAGCAGTTCGCGTGGATGAAGGAGCACTACCCGGACCTGTTCACGCGCATCCGCGAGGCCGTCTCGCGCGGCCAATTCGTTCCGGTGGGCGGGATGTGGGTGGAGTCCGACACGAACATGCCCAGCGGGGAGTCCCTGGTGCGCCAGTTCGTGGCCGGTCAGGGCTTCTTCATGCGCGAGTTCGGCATCGAATGCCCCGAGGTATGGCTACCGGACAGTTTCGGCTACACCGGCGCGTTCCCGCAGATCGCGCGTTCGGCCGGCGCTCGCTGGTTCTTCGGGCAGAAGATGTCCTGGAACCGCACCAACCGGATGCCGCACCACACCTTCACCTGGGAGGGCATCGACGGCTCCCGCATCCTCACCCACTTCACTCCGGTGGACACCTACAACTCCGACCTGTCCCCCTTCGAACTCTCCTACGCTCAGCGCAACTTCGCCGATCACGACGATTTCTCCGGCAGTATCGTGCCGTTCGGATACGGCGATGGTGGCGGGGGGCCGACCCGGGAGATGCTCGAGGCCGGCCGGCGCGCCGCCGATGTAGAGGGCCTGCCCCGGGTCCGGTTCGGTGCGCCGTCGGAGTTCTTCGCCCAAGCGCAGGCCGAGGCGAGTGAGACTGGCGAAACCGGCCCGGCCACCTGGACCGGGGAGATGTATCTGGAGTTGCACCGCGGCACCTACTCCTCGCAGGCACGGACCAAGCGGGGCAACCGTCGGGCCGAGGCACTGCTGCGCGAGGCCGAACTGTGGGCGGCCACGGCCACCGTCCGTGCCGGTGCGCCGTACCCACAAGAACAACTGACCCGGATCTGGGAGCGGACCCTGCTGCTGCAGTTCCACGACATCCTGCCCGGCAGTTCGATCTCGTGGGTGCACACCGACGCGGAGCGGATGCACGCGCAGGACGCCGCTGCCCTGGAGCGGATCATCACCGGCTCGCTGGATCTGCTCGCCGGAGTGGGCAGTGAGACCATCACCGTGAACGGATCACCCTTCCCACGTTCCGGGATCGCTCCACTCGCTGCCGCGCCGGTCGAGACGGTGAGCCAGGACGTGTCAGTGGCTCGGGAGGCTGACCGGCACGTGCTACGTAGCGCCCACCTGGAGTTGCACGTGGCCGATGACGGCACCTTCGTGGAGTTGCTCGACCACGCCTCCGGCCGCGGCCTGTTCAGCTCCGGCACCCCGGGGAACGCCCTGGACCTGCACCAGGACATCCCCACCGACTGGGATGCGTGGGATATCGATGCCCACTACCGGGAACTGACTGTGCCCACCGATGGCACCGCCTGCGTGCAGATGGCCGACGACGGCGCTCCTGCCGTGCGCATCACGCGCACCTTCGGCTCTTCTCGGGTCGAGCAGGTGGTGACCGTCCTCGCCGACCGGCCCGTGGTCGACATCGTCACCACCGTCGACTGGCATGAGTGCCAGCGTCTGCTCAAGCTCGCCCATCCGTTCCGCATCGACGCCCGCGCCAGCGCTGCGGAGACGCAGTTCGGGTACGTGGAGCGCCCGACCCACGAGAACACCTCCTGGGATGAAGCACGGTTCGAGGTGGTCGCGCACCGGTGGGTGCACGTCAGCGATCGCGTGGTCGGTGCTGCCGTGGTGAACGACTCCACCTACGGGCACGACATCACGCGCATCCCCGGCGAGGAGTACCGCACTCAGGTGCGCCAGACCCTGCTGCGCGGTCCGTTGTACCCCGATCCCGAGAGCGATCAGGGCGTGCACACGTTCCGCTCCCGCATGGTGCTCACCCCGGATGTCTCCGGGGCCGTGGAGGAGGCCTACGACCTCGACACGCCGCTGCGGGCCGTCACCGGCAGTGGCGCCGATGTGGCGCCGGTCGCCCAAGCATTTGGAGCCGGCGTGGTGCTGCATACGGTCAAGCTCGCCGAGGACGGATCCGGTGATCTCATCATCCGTGTCTACGAAGCGCTCGGGCGCCCCACCCGGGCCCGGATCGTGGTGGATTCGGCAACTATCCGCCCTGTTGATTCGCTCGAGCGCGCAGTCGACACCGATCGTGAGGCCGCGCAGAACCAGCTCGAACTCGACCTGCGCGCGTTTGAACTCGTCACGGTGCGCGCCCGGCCGCACTGACGCGGCACCACCGGCCAAGTGGACCGCGTCATCCTGACGTTCACGGTCCACGCGGTGGACGTCACAGCTCGGTGCCACACTGACACCATGTCTGCAGGCTCGACCCCGTTCGCTGACCTCGACGCCACGGCCACAGCGCTCGCGGCGACCCGCTCGCGCACTGCGAAGATCACCGCGCTCTCCGAACTCCTCGGGCGACTCGACCCTGCTGAGGTGCCCGCCGCCGTCGGGATGCTGCTCGGCAGCGTGCGCCAGGGGCGGCTCGGTGTGGGCTGGCGGACCCTGGAAGCGGTCCCCCGCGAGCCGGCCGGGCAGGCCAGCCTCACCGTCGCCGAGGTCGACCAGGTATTCAGCGCGCTGGCGGCAACCACCGGACCGGGCTCGGCCAACCAGCGTGGCGAACTGCTCCAGAGCCTGTTCTCCAGAGCGACCGAGCAGGAACAGGATTTCCTGATCCGGGTGATCCTCGGCGATATGCGCACCGGCGCCCTGGAGGGAGTACTCACCGACGCCATCGCTCGCGCCTGCGAGCTCCCTCCCGAAGAAGTCCGTCGTGCCGCCATGCTCACCGGTGATCTCGGGGAAACCGCGCGCCTCGCCCGGACCGGCGCCGACCTGAGTGCGATCGGACTACAAGTGGGAACCCCTGTCTTTCCCATGCTCGCCGGGACCGCGCCCTCACCCACTGAAGCGTTGGCCGCCGTCGGAACAGCCGCCGTCCAGGCCAAACTGGATGGAGCCCGGATCCAGGTCCACCGCCTGGGCGAGGACATACGCGTCTATACGCGCAGCCTGGCCGAGATCACCGAGCGGGTGCCCGACGTCGTCGAAGCGGCGCGGGCCCTGCCCGTGCACGCCGTGATCCTGGATGGCGAGACCCTGGCGCTGACCGACGACGGCCGACCTCGACCCTTTCAGGAGTCGATGGCGCGCTTCGGCAGCGACGCCGGTGACGTTGTGCTGCGCCCATGGTTCTTCGACGTCCTGCACGTGGATGGACGAGATCTCATTGACTCTCCCCTGCGGGACCGCCTCGAGGTGCTCGCTCAGATCGCGGGTGACCTGATGGTCCCGGGCACCGTGACTGGCGATCCGAGCACTGCTGAGCACATGCTCGAGGAATCCCTCGTAGCCGGGCACGAGGGCGTACTTGTCAAGGGCATCGATTCGACCTACGCAGCGGGCCGGCGCGGCTCCGCCTGGTTGAAGGTGAAACCGGTGCACACCGTCGATCTGGTGGTCCTCGCCGCCGAATGGGGGTACGGACGGCGCACGGGATGGCTGTCCAACCTGCACCTGGGCGCCCGCGATCCGGACGGGCACTACGGCCCACCCGGAGGCTTCGTGATGGTGGGCAAGACGTTCAAAGGCCTCACTGACGCCATGCTCAGCTGGCAGACCGAACGATTCACCGAACTGGCCACCGAACGCACCGAGACGGTCGTGCGGGTACACCCCGAACAAGTCGTTGAGATCGCCATCGACGGCGTTCAACGCTCCACCCGATACCCCGGCGGTGTGGCGCTCCGGTTTGCCCGGGTGGTGACCTACCGTGACGACAAACGCGCCACGGACGCCGACCCGATCAGCGGCCTGCGCGCGCTCCTGCCCGGGCAGGCACCACCAGGGGCACGAGCGTCTGGGACGAGCGCGCCAGAGGCGGCGAGCTCGGCAGATTCAGCCGGTCGCGGGTCGAGGCGGTCCGACCGCTAGTCCTGCTGGCCGCGTGCACCGCGCCGCATCCACCATGGCAGAGCCAACCAGAACACCGCGGCGACCGCCGCTGCTCCGGCCGCCGCCGCGATCGCCGCCGGACGGCCTGCCACCACATCGAAGATGAACCAGGCGATGCCGGTGACAGTCAACGCAAGCAACGCCAGTCCGACCTTGGCCATCCGGTTGCCCAATTGGACGGTCTGCGGTTTGCGGCGCTTCTGGAAGAGCATCCGGTGGATGCTGACCGGAGCCACCATGAATGCGGTGGTGGCTAGTGCGAGCCCGACAAGGATCAGGTAGACGGCGACCTGATCGGAGCGCAGGTCACCAAAGCGCTGCTGAAAGGGCAACGTCAGGAGGAAGCCGGTGAGGATCTGCGCGCCCGTCTGGGTCACGCGTAGCTCCTGCATGAGTTCATCCCAGTTGCGGTCTGCCCGCTCGACCGCGGATTCGTTCCGTCCGGCCGAGCCGTCCTGAGCGTCTCGTGGCGTCATTGCCCCATCCTGCCGAACTGTCACCGCTCCCGCCTACGCTAGCCACGATGATTACCACCCTCGCCGTGCAGGGCTACCGGTCGCTCCAGGACATTGTCATTCCCCTCGACGGGCTCACCGTCATCAGCGGAGCCAATGGAACCGGCAAGTCAAGTCTCTACCGCGCGCTGCGCTTGCTCGCCGAGACTGCAGCAGGAACGGCCATCGCATCGCTTGCTGCCGAAGGTGGGCTCGCCTCCACCCGGTGGGCCGGACCTGAGCACCTCTCCGCGGCGATGCGCCGTGGAGCGCATACCGTGCAGGGCACCACCCGCCGAGGGCCGGTACGACTGCAACTGGGCTTCTCGGGGGACACCTTCGGATACGCGCTCGACCTCGGACTGCCACGGCCGGATGTCCCCACCCGGTTCGCGCTCGACCCGGAGATCAAGCTGGAGACCATCTGGGCAGGGCCGCTCGCACGCCCGGCCGCGCAACTCGTGCGCCGGCGAGGTCCTCTGGTCACCGTGCGCGACGGACGCGACTGGGTGGAACTCACCCATGGCCTGGCCCCTTCGGACTCATGCGTGAGCTCGCTCGCCGACCCCCAACGCGCCCCAGAGCTGCTCGAATTGCGGGAATCGATGCGTACCTGGCGCTTCTATGACCATCTCCGTACCGACGCCGGGGCACCTGCACGAGCCACCGTCGTCGGAACGCGTACTCCCGTACTCGCCGCGGACGGTTCGGACCTTGCAGCGGCCCTGGCCACGATCGAGGAGATCGGGCGGGCGGATGTCCTGGCCAGCACACTTGAGCACGCGTTCGCAAGCACGATCACGATCACCGCGGAATCCGGCCGCTTCGCGCTCGCGCTGCATCAGCCGGGCCTGCTCAGGCCGCTATCCGCACCGGAACTCTCCGACGGCACCCTCCGCTACCTGATGCTTGCGGCCGCACTGCTCACCCCGCGGCCCCCCGAGCTGATGGTGCTGAACGAGCCGGAGACGAGCCTGCACCCAGAACTCATCGAGCCACTGGCCCACCTGATGAAGCGCGCCGCCGAAGAGATGCAGGTGGTGGTGGTCACCCACTCCGACCGGCTCCGCGAGCACCTCGGCACCGCTTCGCATGTGCACCTGGTCAAGGAGTGGGGAGCCACTGAGGTGGACGGGCAGGGCACGCTGGACCGCCCGTCTTGGACGTGGCCGACGCGCGGGTAAAGTCAGCGGGTGTTCCATATCGTCTTCTACGAGCCGCGAATCCCGCCCAACACCGGGAATGCGATCCGCATGACCGCGGCCACCGGTACCACCCTGCACCTGGTCGAACCTCTAGGTTTCGACCTCTCCGACGCCAAACTGCGCCGTGCGGGGCTCGACTATCACGATCTCGCCCGCGTGCATGTCCACCCGGACCTGGAGACGACCCTGACGTACCTGTTCGCCCACGGCACGGGCCGCGTGTTCGCGTTCACCGGACGCGCCGACCAGTCATTCGCCGACATCTCCTATACCCCAGGCGATGCCCTCCTGTTCGGCCCCGAACCGGCCGGACTGCCCGAGCACGTCCTCGCCGACGATCGGCTCACTGCGCGCGTCCGGATCCCGATGCACCCCGGCGTACGGTCTCTGAACCTGTCCAACTCGGCCGCCATTGCCACCTTCGAGGCGTGGCGTCAGAACGGCTACGCAGGCGGCGCCTGAACCTGACCACGGGGCTTCGCGCCCCCGGAGTTCCCCCAATGACCGGGACGATGCAGCCCGGCAGGCAGGCGGGCAGCGCCGTTGCCACGGGCCGCATCGAGCTGGGACTGAGTGCAGAACAGCGCACCGGTCAAATCTGCCCCGTCCAGGCGCGCGCCGCGCAGATCGGCGCCGGCCAGGTCCACAGCCCGTAGGTCGGCCTCCCGCAGATCCGCCCCCACCAGCATCGCCCCACGCAAGTTGGCCCCCCGCATCCCCCGTCCCCGCATCCGCGCACCAGCGAGGTCACGCCCGCGCAGATCGGCCGGTTCGGCCACCGTCTCGGAACGCACCTGTTCGCTGACCGCAGCCAGTAGCGGGCCGATCTGCTCCCACAGTTCCTCCACATCGGCCTCGCTCGGCAGGTCCTCCAGTCGCGCATGAGCGACGATGCTCGCCTGGTCACGGTGCTGCTGCACCTCGACGTGCAGGTCCTCACTCACCTCACGGCCAGCAGCATGATCCAGATGCCAGAGGGCGTCATGCAGGCGGCGCATCCGTGCAAACGTGGCGAACATCGCCGGTGCCACCGACGGGTCCCGCCAGGTCGCCGCGGGAATCTCCCCGCGGGCAGCCGCCTCGGCGAACACGGCGGTCGTGCGCTGCCCGGCTCCCTGGCAGTCATACACCGTGCACCCGGGCATTCCTCGCGACCGGAGCGTGGCGTGCACGCCACAACCGTGCTCCGGTGTGAGGTTGCGGCACGGCTCGCCGGGAGCTTTGTCGAACGCGAAGTCAGCGGAGGCCCTGAACCCCAGCGCCACACAGCACAGTCCGACGCAAGAGGAACAGTCCGCCGTCAACTCGATATCAGGCACCCAGGCAGGCTACCGGCTGGATAGTCTGACGCCGTGAGCATGCGAGGTGCCCGTGCCGCCGCGCCAAGCGATGGCGCCGGTTCGACAGTACCGATCCCCACGTCACTGGCCACCGGTGCAGGGTCGACCCCGGCGGGCGCGGCCTGGCTCACCCGCGTGCCCGAACTGGTCCACCGCGCCGTCGCCCGCTGGCGGTTACGGCTGGCTGAACCGTTCGCCGGTGGTACTGCCGCCTGGACCGCGCCGGCCACCACCGCGGACGGTACCCCGTGGCGCTGAAGATCTCCTTCCCGCATGACGAGGCAAAGTACGAGGCCGCAGCGTTGCGGATGTGGCACGGCCTGGCTGCGGTGGAACTGCTTGACCACGATTCGCAGGACTGGGCCCTGCTGCTGCGTCGCGCCCATCCGGGCACGCCGATGGCGCAGGTGACCTCTCCGCCGCAGGTACGACTGCAGGCGGGGCTGGAGGTGCTGGCGAACTTGCACCGGGCTCCGTTGACGGAGCATCTGCCCTCGCAGACGGCCGTGAGTGCCTACTGGGCGGAGCTCGCCGCCGAGCGGGCCGCCCGGTGGAGGCACCTGTACGCCGACGCAGCCGTACCGATGGGCCAAGGCCTGGAACTGCTCCGAGCCTTCGGGACCGTTGGTGCGATGCCGGCTCCGACCGTCCTTCTGCACGGCGATCTGAACCCGGGCAACGTGCTGCTCGATGCTCCACGCGGCCACGGCGCGCACTGGCTGGCGATCGACCCCAAGCCGATGGCCGGAGATCCGGGATACGACCTGTGGCCGCTGCTCTCCCAGCTCGACCAACCGTTCGCCTACCCCGACCCACCGGCCGAACTGGCGGCTCGGGTACGCCTAGCCGAGGCGACACTGGGTGTGCCTGCACAGCGGATCTGCGAGTGGGCGCTCGCCCGATGCGTCGAGTCGATCCTGTGGCAGTGGGAAACCTGGCAGGAGCCGGAGCGCCAGGCCCGCACTCGAGACGACCTCTACCAGGTGCGCCTCTGGGCGGGCCTGCTCCGACACTAGGGCACGCCCATCGCGAGAATGGCCGTGGCTGCGGCACACTATCGGTGTGAAGATGACCACGCGTCGCAGGGCCACGGTGAAGTCGCTGACCATGCCCAAGCTCGCCCGCTCCCCCGCGCGTGGCGCACGCCTGCACCCGCACCGCCTTCCCGAGCGCCACCTGAGCTCGGAAACGACAACGGACGGCGTACCGCGCTGGATGGTCAAGGCCGGCGGATGGTCGTGGCGCCTGCTCGTGGTGGTGGCCGTCGTGGCTCTGCTGGTGTGGGCGACGGCGGAGATCCAGTTGGTGTTCATCGCCGTCTTCCTCGCGCTGGTGTTCGCCTCGGTTCTACGCCCGTTCGTGAACTGGATGGACAAGGTGATGCCGCGAGCCGCGGCCACTGCCTTGTCCATCCTCGGGGCGGTGCTGGTGATCGGCGGAATGGTCACCTATGTGGTCAGCTCCGTCACCGGGCAGTGGGAGACTCTCTCGGACGAGTTCACCGTGGGAATCAACGAGTTGTTCAACCTGGCGGAGGACCTTCCATTCGGAATCTCCATCACCGCGGACCAGTTGCGTGAATGGTCCGAGACGGGCCTGCAGTGGATCCGCGAGAACCAGTCCGAGTTGTTGGACAGGGCTGCGCAGGGCGCCGGCTCGGTGTTCGAGACGTTCGCGATTCTGGCCTTGGCCACCTTCTGCACCGTGTTCTTCCTCGCCCGCGGCGATGAGATGTGGCGGTGGTTCATCAACCAGCTGCCGGCCCGCGTGCGGTCCCAATGGCTCACTGCCGGCGGCGTGGGTTGGTACACGTTCTCCGGATACGCCCGCGGCACGGTGATCATCGCTCTCGTGGACGGGGTGCTCGCGCTGATCGTGCTGCTCATCGCCGGCGTCCCCCTCGCGGCGCCACTGGCAGTCCTGGTGTTCATCGGTGCATTCATCCCGCTGGTCGGCGCACCCGCTGCGATGGTGATCGCGATGATCGTGGCGCTGGCCATCAACGGACCACTGAATGCGGTGATCGTGGGGATCGCGATCGCGCTGATCGGTCAGTTCGAAGGTCACGTGCTGCAGCCGTTGGTGATGGGAAAGCAGGTCTCCCTGCACCCGGTAGCCATCGCCTTGGCGGTCACCTCCGGCACGCTGGTGGCCGGGATCCTGGGGGCCGTGGTGGTGATCCCGATCGTGGCTGTGATCTGGGCGGTCTACGCCAAGCTCCGCACAGTCGATCCGCCCATGCAGGAAGTGGACGAACCGGATGTTGTCCCTCGCTCCTGACTAGCCCACGGGTCAGACCGTGACGACGTTGCCGTTCTCGATCGCGACGGCCACGTCGGGTAACGGCTCGGTCGCCGGGCCATCGGTGGGTTCACCGGTTGCCTGGTCGAACCGGGAGCCGTGGCACGGGCAGTGCAACTCGCCGTCTTGCGGGCGCACCGAGCATCCCTGATGCGTGCAGATGGCGCTGAACGCATGCACCTGCTCCTCGGCGGTGCGGACCACCATGATCTCCACGCCATCGTCCGTGGTGACGGCTTTCGCCTCACCCACGGCGACGTCGTCGAGGGGCATCAACACGGTGCCCGTGCTCACCTCATCCGGGTCCGGCGCGGACTGCGAACAGGCGGCAAGTCCCAGTACGGCAGCGGCGCCGCTGCTCGTGGCAAGTAACACCTGGCGGCGGTTCGGGCAGGAGCACATGCGCGTGACGGTACCCGAAACGGCGCCACCCTGGCAGGCACACGGATGGGCTCGGTTCAGGAACGGGCGCAGATGCCCTCGATGATCGTCTCCACGGTGGCCAGCGCGAGTGCGTCTTGCTCGGGTCCGCTGAGGTGCCGGAGCGGTCCGGTGCTGGCCAGGTGGGCGAAGCCGTGCACAGCAGACCAGCACGGCCATTCGGCGCCCTGCCGGGATGCTGGGGTCAGCGCGCCCGCCTCGACCATGGAGTCGAGCGCCTGGGTGAGCAGGACGAATGGCGGGGCGCGATCCGTCAGGTGAGTTCCGCCGTCGGGCGAGGCGTCCTCCGGAGCGAAGAAGGCGGCGAACCATCCTGGCTCGGACTGGGCAAAGGCGATATAGCCGGTGCCCACGGCGCGCAGTCGCGCGCGAGCGGCCTCGGCGCCGGTGCCATCCGGCCAGCGCTCGAGCATGGCGTCGGCCATCCGATCCTGCACGGCCACTGCGACCGCCCCAAGGAGCCCCTGCCGGTTGGCGAAGTGGCGATAGGCCGCGCTGGGCGTGACGCCGACGGCACGTGTCACCTCCCGCAACGAGAGCGCGTCAGGGCCGCCGATGCGAACCAGTGCCAGGCCAGCATCGACCAGCGCGGCGCGCAGATTGCCATGGTGGTAGCTGCCGGTCTGCTGCTGTGCCATCTCTTGCCTGCACCCTCCAGGATGTCTACAGTGTCAACATAGCTGATGTGCACGGCGTACACATACGAGAGGAACACCCATGACCAGCACCGCACGCCCGCCCGCCCGTAACGTCCCAGCAGGAGTGGCGGGCCGCACTCGATGAGTTACGTACCCGGGAAAAGGCAGCCACACGGGAACTCGACGCGATCGCCGCCCAGCGGCGGCGCTTGCCCATGGTGCAACTCCCCGAGTACACCCTGGTCGGCAAGGACGGCCCGGTGCGCCTGGCCGACGTGTTCGACGGTCAGACACAGTTGATCACCTATCACCACATGTGGAAGCCGGGGGCGCAGTGGCAGTGTGGGGGCTGCACCGGATTCACCTCCCAGTTCACCCGGTTGGAATTCCTGGACAACTACGATGCACGCTTCGTGATCGTGACCCAGGGCCCGATCGAGGAGGCACTCGCCTACGCCGAGAAGGTGGGGAACCGGATGACGTGGTACTCGACCGCGGACAGCCCGTTCGGTGCGGATATGGGTGCCGGCCCCGGGGAGGGTTTCGCGGTGAACGTGTTCTTCCGCGACGGCGACGAGGTGTTCCGCACCTGGCACAGCGACGGTCGCGGCACCGAGCAGCTGAGCCACACGTTCCCCCTCATCGATCTCCTCCCCTATGGGCGTCAGGAAGAGTGGCAGGACTCCCCTGCGGGTTGGCCGAAGCAGCCCACCTACTCGGGCTGGGCAGGGTCGGAGGACATCGCGGCCGCGTACGGCCCGAAGGCCTGAGCGCCAGCGATTCCCGACGGCGCAGCGTGCGTTGCCCCGTTCTGTCGCCGTCGATGTGGGTTGGCCGACAGTTTGGGGCAACGCGCGGGACGCTCGACCAGCAGAGGTCGCCGCGGGTGCATCGGCCCTCCTCCGGTGCACCCGCGGCAGTCAGGAAACGATGCGGCGCACTACAGCGAGCCGCGATCGCGTGAACAGCCATCCGCCGCCAATCGCCAAGGTTGGGATGAGGACGAGCGCAAGGGCGAGCGGCTGCCACGGAATGATCGTCTGCCACGCATCGCCATATCCGAAGCTCGTAGCGGCCCACCAGCCCAGCACGAAGCTGAGTGCAATCCCGGTGACAAGTCCGGTAGCGGTCCCAATCACCGCGATCACTCCGGCCTGGGCGGCAGTCACGCGACGGCGGATCCGTGGGCTGGCACCGACCGCGGCGAGCGTGGCCAAGTCAGCGCGGGAGTCAGCGAGGGCCAGTCCGACGCTCAGCCCAGTCGCCGCCAGCGCGACGAAGACCGCGATGGCGAGCAGGACCCACGTGATCACGTCAGAATCCTCCTGAGTCATCTGACCCTCGACCTGGATCCGCGTGTTGGCCTCGACGTCGGCGAGCAGCCGGTTCAGCCGGTCGACGTCTGCCCGCTCGAAGTTGACTCCGGTGACGGTAGCGCCAACTGTCCGGATCTCGATGAGTCCTTCGTCGAGTGCAGATGCCCCGGCTGATTCGCTGGAGCCCTCCGCGGGCACGGCAATCTCGCCCACCGCCTCGACCGGCAGCACTAGCGTGTACTGATTCGATGACCACGGCACGAGGTACGCGGGGAGCACCATCGATTCCTCACCGTTCTCCGGGCCCTCGCTCGCAGCGAGATGAAGATTCCCATCCGGCCAGATCGAATCAGGGTCGTTCGTCAGGGCATGCCCGGCAGCCAACGCGTCGGCAGCCTCGGCGGCGCCGTCGAGGCCCAGCGTGCGCACGAAGGTGCCGTCATCGATCAGCTGGAAGCCCCAGCTGTAACCCGAGGACACTCCCGGTTCGTATCGGCACCGAGGGTCGTCGGCGTCGGCCGACCAGAGGTCAGGGTCCGGGCACTCCTTCGCGGGGTCGGTGAGCGGGAAGGGCCACGGGAAGAATCCACCATCAGTGACGGCAACCTCGCGGACGGGCGTGACGCTCGCCGCTGGGAACTCGTCCTCGACCACCGACGCAGCGTCCTGGTAAAGGGTGCGCTGGTCGACTGCCGAGTTTGGCGGGATCCCGACGCTGAGCAGACCTGTCCCGTCGGCTGCTACCGGCTGCCAGATGCCCTCCTGGGCACTTTCTTCACTGACCGTCCACACCAGGCCAGCGGTCATTGCGGCCACTGCTGCCACCACGGCCGCCACCGCGGGCGTGGTGCGGCTCCGGTGCCGATTAGCGTCCCGGAGCGCGAATCGGCCGGCGACGCCAAACCGTGGAGCCAGCCGGCCGACCAATGCCACCAGGGCTCCGACGGACATGATGATGCCAATCTCGACCGCCAGAGCACCTGCGGCGAGCATGATGGGTTGGCTCAACGCCGCAGCGACCACCCCGAGCACGAACCCGATGACGGCCACTCCGAGTCCTGCCCATGGCACTGCCCGTCGCTGTGCCGGCTCGCTCCGGCGCCCGGCGAGCACGGTGACGACGTCGGCCTGGGACGCCGCGCGTGCCGGAAACCAGGCCGCCGCGACGCCCAGGATGAGTGCGACTGCTGCGACAGCTGCCCATTCTCCGAACGGGAACACCAGGTTGGCTGGCGGGTTGCTCGAAGACTGCATCACCGTGTACACGACGAGGCTAGCCGCCGCGCCGACGAGCACCCCCACCACGGCTGCCAATAGGCCGGCCACCACACCACCGGCGAGCACGATCCTGCGCAGATCACGCGGTTGTCCACCAGCGGCGGCCACCAAAGCCAGCGAGCGGGCACTCCGCTTCGCACCCACCGCGAAGGCTGGCCCCACCAGGAGCACGACCTCCAGCAGTCCTAGCCCGCCGACGGCGAGAAAGTAGCCGATCATCGTGGCGTCGGACCCTGGGTGGGAGAACCTACCGCCATAGACCTCATCATCCGGTGGCGGGTCAAGGATCACCGCCCGGCTCTCCACGAGGATCCCGATCGTGTTGAGCTCGACCACGTCGGCCCACGTCACCGGAGCCTCCCCAGTGACGAACCAGATCGGCTCCGCTACGCCGTCGGGAATGGTGCCCGGACCGATCACGGCACCCGTGGTCGTGGCGCTGTCGCCAATGCCGATCACCGTCAGAGGTGCCATCTCCCCGTCAAGGTCGATCTCCACCTCGTCCCCCACGCCCACGCCGAGGCGATCGGCGATGCCGCGGACCAGCACCGCCTCACCCGCGGTGGGTACGGCCTCACCGCTGATGGTCCCCAGCAGTCCTGGCACCTGGTAGGCGTCTACTTCAAGCAAGTCGGTGTAATCGATCAGGGCGCTTGCCGTTCGGATACTCGTCCCAATCTGCGCGCCGTCGACGATGTCAGTACCGTCCGGCAGTACCGATGCCCACTCGGCGTCGGTCACCGGCCCGAGGTCCCCACCCTCATCGCACATGCCCGACGAACCATCGGCCGCCTGCGCCGTCGGAATCCGCTCACCACAGGGCAACGAGAGGCGAGCCTGGGCCGACTCCCCCATCGCCCACTCGATCTGAGTCTCCTGTGTGGGGTATGACATGCGCAGCACACCGATCGCAAACGTCCCCGCGGCGACCGGCAACATCATCAGCAGCACTACCAGCACCGTCCGGCCCTTGTTCCGGAGCGCATCGCGACGCGCGATCCGCAGGGCGGCTCGCCAGCGGGTGAGCCAGCGGCTCATCGTTCGTCCCGTCGCCTCGGTCCGGCAGCAGTCAACAAGTGCTCCGGCTCGTCCGGTTCGGTGGCGTCGACGATCACCCCGTCGCGCAAGAAGACAGTCCGGTCCGCCCAGGCAGCGAAGCGGGGTTCGTGGGTGACGAGCAGACCAGCCGCGCCGGCGTCCATCCGAGCTCGCAGCACCTTCATCACCGCCTCACCCGTGGCGGAGTCCAATGCACCGGTGGGTTCGTCAGCGAGCACGAGCCTGCGTGGGCCGACCAGTGCGCGAGCGATCGCCACCCGTTGCTGCTGCCCGCCTGACATCTCATCCGGGAACCGGTTCGCGAGGTCCCGCAGGTCCACCTCCTCCAGTGCGGCGAGTGCTTCACGCCGCGCCTTGCGCGCCCGCACACCGTCCAGCTCCCGAGGTAGAGACACGTTCTCGGCCGCTGTGAGCGCGGGAATGAGGTTGAGGTCTTGAAACACATAACCGATCCGGCGGCGGCGCAGCCCTGCGCGGCCTTTCGCGTCCAAGTCCGAGAGCGAATCGCCGGCCAGCCGGACCGCACCACTGGTCGGGGTGTCGAGACCGCCCGCCAGGTTGAGCAAGGTGGACTTGCCCGAGCCTGAGGGGCCCATCACGGCCACGAGTTCGCCCATCCGTACGGTGAGGTTCACTCCGTCCAGGGCCCGAACCTCGCGAGCGCCTTCACCGTGCACACGCGTAGTATCAACGAGCTGAAGGATCACCGGACCGGCGCTCATCGGGCATGTCCCTCGGCGGTGCTGGGAGCCGCCGGGTCCTGCGCGGAGTCGCCCTGCGTCGCTGGCGCACCGGTCCGCAATCGCGAGGCTCGTTCGGCCCTGGATTCGATGTGATCGAGCCAACGCAGCTCCGCCTCGGCGGCGAACACGTGATTGTCCAGGACGAGTGACCACGCGAGATCTTCGGTCTCTCCGCCGTCGGCGGTGGCCTTGAGCCGGGTGAGGTCGCGCAGTGAGCGCATCGTCTCAGTGCGTTGGCGCTGCACCACGTCCCGCACCTGTACACCGGGAGTGGTGACCGCGAGCGCCACCTTGATCACCAGCTCGTCCCGTTCGGGAGCACCGCGCCGGACCGGGGTGAGCCACCAGCCCTCGGCCACCTCCCGGCCCGCTCCGGTCAGCGCAAACCGTTCGACGGCGGTGCCTGCGTCGTCGACGACGGTATCCGGATGGTCATCGACTCGCTCGACCAGCCCGTCTCGTTCCAGCCGCTGCATGGTCGTGTATACCTGGCCAATATTGAGCGGCCACGTGCCCCCTGTACGCGTCTCGAACTCCTTACGGAGCCGCGCTACGCCCATCGGTTCCACACTCAGCAGCGCCAGCAGTCCCTGCTTGACGGACATCGCCCCTCCTCCGATCGGTTACCGAGTAACCTACCACTTACCCGGTAACCATCATGGGGAAGGTGTCCAGTCACGGCCTGGCAGATGCCGACCAGCGATCACATCCGGTACACCGGCCATACCTGGCCAGCTCCGAATGCCGCCGCCACACCCACCACCGTCAGCGCGAGCACGACACCATCACGAGGGCCGAACCGAAGGTGCGCCAGACGGAGCCGGCGCGCTCCGCCGTCGCGCATGGCAAAGGTGAACCCTCGCGTCTCCAGCGACTCGACCGTGGTACGCACGGCCAGTGCCGTGTTCAGGAACATCGGGTAGAAGGCGAGCACGACCAGCCTGGCGTGATGCCAGAGCACCCGGTATCCGAGGAAACCCGGCTTCGCCGGCGGCGCCGTGCGCAACCGGGACGACTCGAGGACGGTGCCGTACTCGTCGATCAGGACCGGCAGCATCCGGTATCCGTAACTCACACCGAACGCCACGAGCTCTGGGGCACGCAACGCCAGCAGTCCATCTGAGAGTTTCTCCGGGTCAAGCGAGACGAACGCGGCCATGCTCGCTGCCGAGACGGTCCCCAACTTCAGGGAGAGGACAGCCAGCGCAACAACGGTGCTCAGGTCTCCCCCGAACAGCCAGGCGGCAGCGGCGAGATAGATCGTCTCCATCGCGATCCCGAACAGGAACAGGCCGAGGAGCAGCGGTCCGACGCGTGCCAGCAGCACGGCAGCCAGACCGAGGAGGAACAGAGCGGTGAGGACGGTGACGTTGTGGGTGAACCACGGTGCCAGCGCGAGCAGTGCGTACCAGGCCAACACTGCGCGGGGGTCCATCGCCGCGAGCACTCCCCCGCGGGTGGCGTAGGCGGCCCGGACCAGCTCCAACCGGATCCACTCCACCGACAACACATCTCGGGTCTTCCTCATGGCAGAGCTCCCATCGTCACGCTCTCGGCCATGCCCTCCGGCGTGCCGGCGCTCATCAACTCACTCCACTGCGCCAGGGTCAGCGGTGGCGGGGAGAGGCCCAGCGCGGTGCCGAGTTGTGCGAGCTGAGGTGCCACCAGATGTGCGGCGGTGAGCAGCGCCGCGTCCGCGAACAGTTCAGCCGGACTCACATCGGCGAGGATGCGTCCCTCGCCGAGCACGATCACCCGGTCCGCCCAGGCCGCGACGAAGTCCATGTCATGGGAGGCCACCACGGCGCAACTGACGGATGCGGCAAGCTCACGCAGCATCATCACGACGTCGTCCCTACTGCGGGTGTCCAGACTCGCCGTCGGTTCGTCCAGGAGCAGCAGGTGTGGCCTCATCCCGAGGCCGATCCCGATCGTGGCTCGGCGTTGCTGGCCGCCGGAGAGCAGGCGCCCGTCTCTATCGGCATGCTCGCGAAGGCGTACCTGACCGAGGATGCGTTCGGTGGCGGCCTCGACGTTGTCGTACCCGTGCGTGCTCGGGAACAGGGCGATGTCATCGCGGATCTGCCCGGTGAGGAACATCTGGGCGGGGTGCTGAGCCAGGTACGCCACCTGCCGGGCCATCACGGCGGCACTGACAGCTGCGGTGTCCGTGCCGCGCACCCGCACCTGACCGGCGCGCGGGATCACGATGCCGGCGAGAATGCGCAGCAGGGTCGATTTCCCGGCCCCGTTCCCGCCGACGAGCGCTACCTGCTCACCCTCGTACAACTCCAGGTCCACCTCTCGCAGGACAGGCAACAGCGAGCCGTCCACACCGCGATAGGCGTGCGAGACAGAGGCGAACGTGGCAACCGGCTCCCGGACAGAACTCGTGGCGACCGGTGTGCCGGGAACCAGACCGGAACTCCTGCGATCACTCGATGCTGCATCAGGAGGTGGCGAGCGAACCCAACTCCGCCCGGCCAGCAGGTCAGCCGCCTCCGCCACGGTCCGTGGCGTGCTCTGCTCACCCGCGGCGCGCACCGCAGCCACCAGCGTGGACGGTGGTACGTCGTACCGAGCCAGCTCATCGGATCGGGCCATGGCCTCCTCAACGGGGAGGTGCCAGACCGGACGACCCTCAGCCATCAACAGCACGCTGCGGGCGTACCGTGCGACGAACTCCACATGGTGTTCGATCGTGATCACCGTGATGCCCAGTTCAGCATTCAAGACACGCAGCTTCTCGTACACGAGACCTGCCCTGGCCGGATCGACCTCCGCCACGGGCTCGTCCACGATGAGAACCTGAGGGCGCAGCGCGAGCACCGCCGCCAGGGCCGTCAGGTGAGCCTGACCGCCGGAGAGTTGCCAGACGAAGCGATCGGCGATCTCCGTCAGGCCGAGGAGCTCGAGCGCCTCATCGGTGCGTTCACGGTAGTCCGCATGCCCGAAGTTCAGTGGCCCGAAAGCCACCTCGTCGCGGACGGTCGGCCGGACCAGCTGGTTCTGGAAGTCCTGGGCGACGTACCCCACCACGCTGGCCAGCTGCGACGCGTCGGTCTCCCAGGTGTCCTGCCCCGCCACCCGAACCGCACCGGCGAACTCGCCGTCCCAGTAGTGCGGGATGAGGCCGGTGATCGCCTTGCACAGGGTGGTCTTCGCGGCGCCGTTCCCGCCGATGACGGCCACGAAGTCTCCCCGGGGGATCGACGCCGTGACATTGCGCAACGCATCCTGCTCGGCACCCGGATACCGGAAGCTCAAACGGTCGAACTCGACAATGGGCTCAGTGGGCAACTCAGGCATCACGTTCGGCGCTCCCGGCGCCCTGGTGCTCCCGGCGCCTGGCTCGCCAGCGCGCCACCAGCACCGTGGCAATCAACAGTGCAACGAGCAGCGCCACACTGATCCAGAGCATCCCATCGCCATAGGTCTCACGCAGTTCGGCGTCGACGCTGCCCACGCTCATGTCCCAGGCTTCGAGGAAGGCGAAGAGGAACGAGGCGACGGAGAGGAGCACGGCGAGCACGATGAACCACGTGCCACCGGCTCCCGGGACCCGTTCGCCGGGCATCCGCGGGCGGAGCCCGAGCAACGGTTCGATCTTCCCGTGGAGCGCCGGGATGAGATACATCGCCGGTATCGCACCGAAGAGGATCCCGCTGATCAGGATGTCCACGCCGAAGCCGATTCCCTCCAAGAGCAGGATGGACTGAGGGAGCCCCTCCACGAACTCGGCGTCCTCGACGCCCACCCACACCTTGGCCAAGTCCACGGCCGCGGACAGGAACTTGTCCACCACCACCACGGTGATCGCCCCCATCCAGATCTGACCGACCCGGCGAGGATCACGGATCAGCGAGCCCGCGATGTAGAGCGCCAGGGCCATCTGGATGAAACCCTCCACCTCTGCGAGGCCAGAGAAGTCCCCCATCAGCAGATCGGTGAAGACGATCTCCCCCAGTGGTGCACCGATCGCAGCCCAGAACGGACTGAACAGCGCGACCATCACGAGCGGAACGAACACGAAATAGGACACGGAGATATCGACCGGTCCGATCGAGATGTCCGGGATGACCTCCAAGATGATGTTGGAAAGCCCGAACAGGGACATCGATAGGACGAAGATCATGAGCTTCTGCGGAGTGCGTAACCCACCGGGCTCGCCTACGCGGGTGCGGAGCAGCCCCTCGCGCAGAGTGTCGTTGCTGGTCATAGTTGTCCTCCGGAGTGGTGGTGTGTCGGCGGTGGTCAGGTGATGGCACCCGCGAACGTGACCGCCCGCGTGCGCCGGTAGAGGTCAGGAAGGTCTGCGGTATCGGCCACGACGGCGGTCGCGTCCCCGGCATCGAGGGCCGCCTCTGCATCTGTTCGGTTGGCCGTACCGCCGAGAACCAGCACGCGGTGGGCGATACCGCACCGCCGGGCGACCAGCGCATCATTCTGGGGGCGGTCGCCCACGAACCAGCTTTGCGCGGGGTCGGCATGGGCGAGCGTGATGGCCTCCTGCAGGATCCGGGGATCCGGTTTACGCACGCCGACCTCATCGGAGCAGATGTAGGCAGCGATCACGTCATCGAGTCCGTGCCCGCGGCACTCAGCGCGCACAGCGCGGCCGCTGGCCGTGTTCGAGACGACCACAACGGGCACGCCCTCGTCGCGGCACATCAGGGCGAGCTCGCGGATTCCGGGCCGCAGGACGCGGCGAGACTTGGCACGGCCCCACTCCTGGGCGAGTCCCACGCATTCTGCGCGCAGCACGGCACGCATCCGCGGTGGCAGGCCGGCACCCACGAGGTCATCCCAGAACATGCGGGGGTCGACCTCGGCGTTCGGCGCGCCGGAGGCCTCGTGCAGGCGCCTGTTCCGGGCCTTGAGCTCGGCGTACTCGCCCAGCGCGCGCTCAATGGCTGTGGCGATCTGCTCAGCCGAGACCGGTTCGGCCGAACTGCTGAGCCGATCGGCCACCCGCTGGGCGAATGCCGCTCGGCCCACCTCGTCACGGCTGGATCCGGAGATCACGCCGCCGTGATCGAGAAACACCGCAGCGCGGCGCCGCAGAGATGCGGTGACCGGGCGAGGTCCCGCATGCTCGGACCGCGGGTCCGAGGCAGGTGCCGGGCCGGGTCCAGCTGGAACCTCGTGGCGGTGCTCCGTCTCTGCTGCGACGGTGGCATCCAGCGCAGCGACCACGCCGCGCGGATCCTCGCACACGAGGTCTGCATCCGCGGTCACAGCGAAGGGCGGCGAGTCGGTGTGTTGGCTCCGGGTGACCAGGACCGCGCCCGCACCGGCGCGACGTCCGGCGACGACGTCTCGATCGAGGGTGTCCCCGACGTACCAGCATTGCTGGATCGGAATGCCGAGCGCCTCGGCACCGAGAACCAGGATGCCGGGATGCGGCTTACGGATCCCCACCTCGTCGGAGTAGACCTGCACGGCGAACCGTTCCTGCAGTCCGTGCCGGCGCAACAGCGCACGGTGACTCTCCCCGGAGTGGGCATTGGAGACGATTCCCACGCCGATGCCGAGGCGGTCGGCCGAGTCGAGGAGTTCGCGGACTCCCGGACGCAAGGTGTGATCGCTGAGCATGGACGTCTGCAGGCGGAGCACCTCGTCCGCATCGGCGGCCAGTGCGGCCCGTAGCGGCGCCTCAAGGTCAGAGGCGAGGAAGTCCGCGACGATCTCCCGATGACTGAGCTCCCTCGGTTCCGGACGACGCGAGGCGGCGTGCTTCCAATGCTTCAGCGCCGCCAGCCCGCTCACGAAGGAGGCAGCCACCTGGTCCTCATCGGGCGCCAACCCGAGGAGATCAAGCCGGGCCAGCACGGAACGAACCCAGTCAGTCACACCGCCGGCACGTTTCGCGGTCAGAAACACCACGCCACCGAAGTCCAACAAGAGGCCGCGGGGTGACAGGAGCCGGCCGGTGGTGTGACTTTCCGTTTCCATCATCGGCGTGGTGCTGCCGAGGAGGTCACGTGGTGCGTGGTGGGTGGACATCATGCTCCGGTCTCTTGGGGTCGTCGTGCGTGCCACTGGCCCGCGACAGCGACGTTAGGACGACCGGGTGTGCAGAAAGCGACGCCCAGATGAACACTCTGGAGCGTTCCAGAGGCCACTTCTGGAACGCTCCAGGATGGGTGCGTGTGCACACGAACGTCCGGTTGGCTGTGATACAAACCAGAACATGCCCGACCCCCAGCCCCGTCCCACGATCATGGACGTGGCGCGGCAGGCGGGAGTGTCAAAGTCACTCGTCTCGCTAGCGCTACGCGGCGACCCGGGGGTCAGCGCCAGTTCCCGGGACCGGATCCGCACCATCGCCACCGATCTCGGCTATCACTCCAATCGACTGGCCCGGGCCCTCGCTCGAGGGCGGAGCCAGCTCGTCGGCGTGGTACTCAACGATCTGCACAGTGACCACCACACCGATGTGGTGGCCGGGCTGGAGGACGCAGCTGCCGAACGCGGCATCGAGATCCTCATCGCCCACGGGCGCCGCGACCCGGCAACCCTGGCCCAGCGGATCGACTCCCTCGCTGCACTCGGCACCGACGGCATCGTGGTGGTCTCGGCACTGCTGGACTCAGCAGAGCTGGAGCGAGCAGCGGCTCGTTACCCTCTCGTCCAGGTGGGCCGGCCGAACGAGGTGGGCTCCGCCGTCGCCGCTGTGTACAACGATGACGAACACGGCACATTCCTCGCCCTGGAGCACCTGCGGGCGCACGGGCACGAACGGATCGCGCACCTGACGGGCTCGCCGCGCGCGGCGGCGCAGGCACGGCGTCGGGCCTACCTCGAACTGATGATCCGCGACGGGCTGAACCCGGCCGTCTTCGAGGACGCCGCCCGTCTCATCGATTTCGTCCGCTCGGCGCCGGAGACTGCGCCGACGGCGGTGTACTGCGCGACAGACCGGCGCGCCGTGGAGGTTGTGGGGGTGGCGCTCGACGCCGGACTCCACCTGCCAGCGGACCTGTCCGTGGTCGGATACGACAACAGCGATGTGGCGCGACTGGTGCGGCCCCAAGTGACGAGTCTCGATCAACCACGACTGCTGATCGGGCAGCGTGCGCTGCAACTCCTCGAGGACGTCATCGGCGGTGCGGCACCCCGGATCGACGTGGTGGAACCGAGTCTCGTGGTGCGCAGCTCGGTGGGACCGCCGCGGTCCTGATCAGCTCATCCGGCCCGCTCGGGGAACTTCCCCTCGGCGCGGATGCGTGCGTTCAACTCCTCCAGGTACTGGCTCTCGTCGAAGTCGAGCGGTACCTCGCGGCCGAGCCAGGCGGAGAGGTGGATGGCGTTGGCCAACCGCACACCGTTCATCCCGTCCGAGCCAGGCGCAAGGAGTGGTTCTTCCCCCCGGATATTCGCGGCGAAGTTGCGTAGCACCTCACCGTGCTGGGAGCCCCACGCGGAGTCGAACGAGAGGGTCTCGGTCTCCTGCATTTCCGCGAGTCCGAGTTCGCCCCGGAACATCTTGCGCACGTCCTCGGCGGGCACGCCATCGCTGATCTCCCGCTCGTCCTTGACCAGTCGGGTCACGGTGGCGGTCGCGGAACCCTCCACGACGATCTTGCCCTTGTCGCCGAGGATCTCGAAGCGGTCGGTGCCGACCAGGTCGTGGGTCGCCGTGATGAACACCCCGGTGGCGCCGTCACCGTAGTCCACCAGGGCGGTCACCTCGTCTTCGACGGCGATGTCGCGACGGAACCCGAAGCCCGCCTTGGCCACCACGGACTTCGGCACACCGCAGATCCACTGCCACAGATCCAGCTGGTGCGGGGCCTGGTTCACCAGGACGCCGCCGCCCTCGCCACCCCAGGTGGCACGCCACGCGCTCTGCTCGTAGTAGCCCTGCGGGCGCCACCACGTGGTGATGATCCAGTTCGAGCGGCGGATCGCACCGATCTCCCCCGCGTCCACGATCTCCTTGATCTTCCGGTACAGCGGGTTGGTGCGCTGGTTGAACATGATCGCGAAGGTGAGGTCCGGCTTGGTGGCGGCGAACTCGTTCAGCTCTCGCACCTGTGCCGTGTAGACGCCGGCAGGCTTCTCCACCAGCACGTGCAGCCCAGCTTCCAGGGCGGCGATCGCCACCTCGGGATGCAGGTAGTGCGGGACTGTGGTGACCACGGCGTCCACGGCACCACTGCCAAGGAGGTCCAGGTACTCCTCGAACAACGGGGTTCCCGGGTGCTCCTCGGCCACGAGCGAGCGGCGGGCGTGGTCATGATCGGCGACGGCCCCGAGGGTGGCTCCCGCAATCGAGCCCTCGGCGAGCATCCGGGCATAGGTCGATCCCTGGGCGCCGTAACCGATGATCCCGACCCTGACCTGTTGCGACACGTTGTTGTCCCTTTCGCCGATGAACGTCCCGATCACCCTATGGCGGGCGACCCGCCCCGCGGAGGTGTTGCCGCCGGTTGCCGCCGCTGGGCGGGTCTCCCCCTCCCTCCGGGCCGGGCAACGATGCGAGGATGAGGACATGATCGTTGTGACCACGAATGAGATCCCTGGCTACCGCATCGACGCCGTGATGGGCGAGGTGATGGGCTTGACCGTGCGCGCCGCCAATGCCGGTCAGAACTTCGTTGCGAGCTTCCGCTCGATCGGCGGTGGCGAGGTGACCGAGTACACCCAACTCGTCTACGAGAGCCGCCAGGAGGTCATGAACCGGATGGTCA